>CAVYHI010000016.1:0-105427 GCA_963768285.1 uncultured Thermoleophilia bacterium | reverse complement strand
CCGAACAGGCGCACACGCGCCCCGGTGCGACGCAGGCTGGCGAGCTTCGCGAGCCCGGCGGCGAGGAACATGGCCGCGAGGGCAATCCTCAGGATGAGCACGGCGAGTGCCATCGGCTCCCTCGGCAGGACAAGATCGCAGGAGGACGATCGCCGTGAGCCTACTCCCCGGGCTGGGGCGGGCGTCCGATCCCCGGATCACAGCGCCCGACACGCGACGTCGCCATCGACCGCCTCCTCGCCCGCCGCGGCCGCGAACACTGCACGCGCCTCGAGGAGGGCCGGTCGCGCCCCCGGAGGCATCCGCTCGGCGATGTCGCGCACCTCCGCGCGCCACCTGGTCGTGACCTCGTCGATCGCACCACAGGTACTGCGACGGTGCAGTCGCGTGCCCCCTCGACCGTGCAGCGCAGCACACCATGGGGCTTAACCGGCCGTCCCCGCCGCCGGCCCGGACGGCGCTTGGCAACTGCGCGGCAGCCGGATTACCGAGAAGGTGCCGTATGGCGCCGCAGCCTTCAGCACGACAATCGACCCCGGGGCGACCGAGGCCCCCGCGGGTGGGGTCGTGCCCAACGCAATCACCCGGACCTGCGGCGACGTTATCGCCGGCGATGCGACGGCCGCGGGCGCGGTCGGCCCGGAGGCGGGACCCCGGATCGAGGTCTCCTCGATCCTCACCCGCAGCCCGGCGGCGCAGAGACGCCCGACGGCCTGGCCCATCGGCAGCTTGGCCGTGGCGGGCAGGGTGACGCGGCGCGCGGCCGACCCACAGCCGGTGGCGGCGATCACCAGGATCGCGGCGACCGCGCCGGTCCAGCACACGCGCACGGATCCCCGGACCAGGGCCGGTGCGCGGCGGTCCGCTCCGACCCGCCGCGCGGTGCCCGACCGTCCGCAGACCCGCCTCGAAGACCCGGTCAAGGTGGCCCCTCTCATGCCGACGCCGTGATGCAACGCTAACGGCTCGCTCCGGTCAGGCCGCGGTCAGACGGTCAGCGGCATACCGCGGCAAAGGCCGCGAACACCCGCCGGCCCAGGCCCGGCGGCATCCCGGCCAGGTCACGGCTAAGCCGTGCGGGGGCATCTGTCGCCGAGGACCTCGCACGCCTCGGCCGCCATCGTCGGCTCGGCCAGCCAGCGCTCAAGTAGCGCCCCGTCGGCCTCGGCATCAAACAGCAGACCCCACGCCGTACCGGCGCGAAACGCCTGCACGTCGGCGAGCGCCGAACGGGCCAGGTGCGTCGCCCCGGACGGTAGGTCGAACACGTCGCCATGCCAGTGCAGCACCGTGGCCGCCGGGGCCAGCGCCCCGAGCAGCGGATCCGACCGATCGAGGATCTCGACCGGTGCGAAGCCAAGCTCCTTGTGCGGCCCCGGGACGACGGTCGCCCCCAGCGCGGTCGCCAGCAGCTACGACCCGAGGCAGACGCCCAGGACCGGCACGCGGGCGTCGACCGCCGCGCGGAGCCAGGTGATCTCCTCGGCCAGCCGTGGATAGCGGTCGGTGTCGTAGACGCCCATCGGCCCGCCCATGACCACCGCACCGCGCACGTCGTCGGGTCGAGGAAGCGCGGCCTGAGAGGACCGCACATCAACGATGGTGACCGCGATCTCACCGAGCGCGTCGAGGATCGTGTGCGGGCCTTCCCACGGGCCGTGGCGGATCACCAGCAGCGGGGCGCATGCGGTCATGCTCTCCTTGGCCCACGGCCGTCGCAGACTGCCAGCACTTCGGCGCGTAACGCGGTGGCCCGTGGGCCAAGATTCCGGCATCCCGGTCTCAGGCCGCCGGCACCGCCGAGCGCCCACTCCAGGTCGGCGATGAGGTCGTCGGAGCCCTCGATCCCGATCGACAGCCGCACCAGACCCCCGACGATGCCGCGGCGCTCGCGCTCGTCGGGGGCGAAATCGTGATGGCTCCTGGTGACCGGCCGGGTCACCAGGCTCTCGACGGCGCCCAGGCTCGGGGCGATCGCGAACAGGCGCAGTCGATCGACGACCGCCGCAGTCCGCGCCGCGTCGCCGTCGAACACGAAGCTCACCATGCTCCCGCCCGCTGACATCTGCCGCGCGACGATCGCCGCGGCCACCCCGTCGCAGCGGCTGGGATGCAGCGCGCGCACGACCCGGGGGTGGTCCGCAAGGAACTCGGCGACCGCCGACGCCCCGGCGTTGTGCGCACGCACGCGCACGGCGAGGGTGTGCAGGCTCCGCGCGAGCAGGTCCGCCACGTCGGGGGCGATGATCTGGCCGAGCTTCTTGCGCCACGCGCTGATTGGCGCGACCAGCGCGGCGGGGCCCATCACCGCCCCGGCGGTCAGGTCACTGTGGCCACCGAGGTACTTGGTCGCGCTGTGGACGACCAGATCCGCGCCGTAGCGCGCGGCTGTTGGTTGACCGGGCTCGCAAACGTGTTGTCGACGACGACCAGCGCACCCGCCGCATGGGCGGCGCGTCCGACCGCGGCGATGTCGATGACGTCGAGCATCGGGTTGGTCGGCGTCTCGAAGTAGACGACGCGCGTGTCGGCGGTGATGACGGCGGCTGCGCGATCGGCCCTGGACGCCGGCACGAACGGCGTCGTGATGCCGAGTCGCGGCAGATGGTCGGCCAGCAGCTCAAACGTGCCCCCCATAGACATCGCCGATGCAGACGATGTGGTCGCTGGCGCACGTCTGCGCCAGCAGGGTGGCGACCTCAGCTGCAATCCCTGAGCCGAACCCCCGCGCCGCCTCGGCGCCCTCGAGATCGGCGAGCTTGGCCTCCACCGCGCGGATGGTCGGATTCATGCCCTACCGGGGGCACAAGGCGCCCTCGACACGACCCTCCATGACCTCCAAGCAGGTCCTGAGTGGCCGCGCGCAGCTCGAATGGCGTAGCGCGGCGCATGCAACGCGCCGTTGACGTCGCGCACGTCACCGGCGTGGACGCAACGGGTCGAGAACCCGAGCCGGCGGTCAGTGCTCACGGGCACCTCCGCGGTCATCGATGCCCAACGGCGATTGCCGTCGTGCCGCCACGTCTATGCCGAGCCATCCCACCGGGCCAACGCGCCGCGACACATCGGCATCCGCGGCGCCGTCCGGCCGGGAGCCCCGCGGTAGAGTCCTGTCCGAACACGGCGCCCGGTCCGCCGTTCGCCCAGGACGGGCCGATCGTCGCGCCCTGACTCCCGGAAGGCGTCCCGATGAAGGCGATGATCGTCAAGGAGTTCCGGCAGCTCACCCGCGATCGGCGAACGCTGATCATGATGGTCGCGCTGCCCGTGCTGCTGCTCATCATCTTCGGCTACGCGGCCAACTTCGAGGTGTCGCACATCCCCACGGTGGTGGTCGGCCCGCAAGCCGAGCGCGTCGCCGAGGAGCTTCCGTCCCTGTTTGATGTCGTCGAGGTCGACCCCGGCGGCGATCGGGCCACTGCCACCTCACGCCTGCGGGACGGCGACGCCGTCGTCGGGGTCGTGACCGGGTCCGGGCCGGTTGTCGTGCTGATGGACGGGACGCAGATCTTCTCGGTCCAGTCCGCGCGCACCGCGCTCCTGCAATCCGAGCAGCGTGCGCAAGCCGCCGGGGTCAAGGTCCCACCCGTCTCGCTCCAGATCCTCTACAACCCGAATCTGACCACCTCGTGGATCATGATCCCCGGGCTCACGGGCCTGATCCTGGTGTTCATCGGAACCACCATCACGAGCCTCGGCGTCGTGCGCGAGCGTCAATCCGGGACCATCGAGCAGCTCGCGGTCATGCCGTTGCGGCCCTCGGATGTCATCGTGGGCAAGATCGTCCCATACTTCCTCGTCGCCTCGCTCGACCTCGTCCTGATCGTAGCCCTCGGCAATGTGCTTCTTCGGCGCACCATTCGTCGGCAGCACGGCGGTGTTCGCACTCGGCGCGGCACTGTTTCTCATGGTGACGCTGGGCCTCGGGGTGCTGATCTCGACGGTCTCCCAGAACCAGGGCCAGGCGATCCAGCTGGCCATGATGATCACGCTGCCGCAGGTGCTGCTGTCGGGGTTGATCTTCCCGATCGCGTCGATGTCCGCCGGGGTCCGCTGGCTGAGCTACATCTTCCCGCTGACCTACTACATCGAGATCGCCCGCGGCGTGATGCTCAAAGACACCCCGATCACCGCGCTCTGGGAGCCCCTGCTGCTATTGAGCGTGCTGGGCGTGGTCGTGCTCAGCCTGGCGATCATCCGCTTCCGGCGGGATCTCGCCCCCGGTGGCCGCCGGCGCCGGGTCGCCGAGTCCGATGCCGAGCCGAGTGCCGCATGACGTGGGGACTCGAGTCCGCCAGCGTCGCGTTCGGATCGCGGACGGCGCTCGATGACGTGACGCTACGCGCGGCACCGTCCACGGTCACCGTGGTGGTGGGCGGTGACGGCGCCGGTAAGTCCACCTGCCTCAGGGCGATCGTGGGACTCGTGCGGCTCAGTCGCGGGCGTGCACGTCGACCCCCGAAGCACGAGATTGGCTACATGCCGGCCACCGCCGGCCTGTGGCGCGATCTGACCGTCGATGAGAACCTCGCGTTTACCGGCGGTGCGTACGGGCTGACCCGCGCCGCGCTCGCCCGGAGATCGACCGAGCTGCTCGGCGTCATCGGGCTTCTGGACGCCCGCAGCCGGCTCGCCGGCAACCTGTCCGGCGGCATGCAGCACAAGCTCGCTGTCGTCATGGCGCTGCTGCATTCCCCGACGCTGTTGGTCCTGGACGAGCCCACGACCGGGGTCGATCCCGTCAGCCGCGCCGATCTCTGGCGGCTGATCTCCGCGCGCCGCGGCCCAGGGAACCGCCGTCGTCGTCACCACGACCTACGTCGCCGAGGCGAGCCGTGCGACGTCGGTCGTGCTACTGGAGCGGGGGCGCACGATCGCGACCGGATCCCCTGCCGCGATCGTCGCAGCGGTCCCGGGGGCCGTCGGCGTGGTCGCAGCGGGCACGCGGCCTGCCGGGTCCGCCTGGCGCTGGGGCGCAACGTGGCGCGTCTGGGACCCCGGGGGCGTCCTGCCCGACGGGGCCGAGCCGGTGACGCCGTCGTTCGCGGACGCCGTCATCATTGCCACCCTGGCCCACGGATCGCCGGAGTAGCGGTGGCCGTGCTCGCACAAGCACACCGCGTGACCAAGCGCTTCGCCGCGCAGACCGCGGTCGAGGCTGTCGATCTCGCCGTCGCGGCGGGGAGGTCGTCGGCCTCGTCGGCGCCAACGGCGCCGGCAAGACGACCCTCATCCGACTGCTCTTGGGCCTGGTGGAGCCGAGCGGCGGCGAGGTACTGCTGTTCGGCAGGCCCCCGTCGGTGAGCGGGCGCAGACGGGTTGGATACGTGCCGCAGACACTTGGCCTCTACGACGACCTGACGGTCCAGGAGAATTGGGCCTTCGCCGCCGCGGCGTTCCGGTCCGGTCACCCGCCGATGCCGGAGAGCATCCGGGGGCTGCGCGACGAGCTGGTCGGGTCGCTGCCGCTGGGCAGTCAGCGCCTGGTCGCCTTCGCGGTCGCGTTCTCGCACAACCCCGAGTTGCTCGTGCTCGATGAGCCGACTTCGGGGGTTGGTCCCCTCAACGCTGCCCGCCTGTGGCAAGAGCATCCGGGACAGCGCCGCCGACGGGATGGGTGTGCTGGTGACCACCCACAACATGGAGGAAGCCGAGCAGTGCGACCGGCTGGTGGTCATGGCCGACGGGCGCGTGGTCACCGAGGGCACCGTCGCCGCCATCATCGGCGACCGGCAGGTGACCGAAGTGCGCTGCGCCGACTGGCAGCAGGCGTTCCGCGTGCTCGACGCCCGCGGGCTGTCCGTGCAACTCCAGGGCGACGTGCTGCGGGTGCCGTCAGCGCAGCAGGAGATCGCAGACATCGTGTTCGGCCAGGGGCTCACCGCGACGGTTGGCCGGGTGCCGGCGAACCTCGAAGAGGCGTTCGTCGCGATGGTCTCCGGGACCGGTGTGGGTCCGCAAGATGACGGCACCTAGCCGCTCCGGGGGGCGCGAGGCGCGGCCGCGCCGGCCCGCGCGACCCGGACGATCCCGGCGCGTCCGTCGTGCCCTTGCGGGTTCTTATGCTCCCAGGTGTGCGCAACCGGGATGAACGCCGCCCCGAGCCCGAGCCCGGCCACAAGCGCCCCGGCCAGCGCCGCGAAGCGCAGTCCCCGGTTGGCGACGCTGCGGCCGCGTGGCGGGCGCACTTCGGCGCCGAGGATGCGCGGCACCCGCACGAGGTAGTAGAGGATGTGGATCGCGGCAACGATGAGCCACAGGATGAAACTCGCCTTGTGGATGAACATCAGCGGGTTTCCGTTGCGGGTTCCCGAGAGCACCAGCGCCACGCCGCTGCCCAGAACGATCAGGGTCAGTAGCACGAGCACGGGCGCCAGGATGCGCATCGGCGTGATCGGCGGCCCGGCCACGCGGTATGCGGCGTCGCGGCCGTAGTAGCGGGCGAAGCGGTAGCCGGTCGAGCCGAGCTTGAGCAGGACCGGCGGAATGAGCAGCACGCCGACGAACACGTGCGCGGTCAGCAGGTTGTGCACCGCCAGGATCGTCACACCCTCGGCAGCGAGCAGCACGAACAGCAGGGAGCCCGTCAGCGCCGTCAGGCGCTCATTGCCGTCGGTGCCCCGGCCGTCACCCAGCTCGTGTCCGCGGGCCTCCTCCAGGATCCGTGTGCCCGTCGTCGCGCTCACTGCATCCCCTCGTCGCGATGTGTATCGCCGACCGGCCGGACACGCGCGGGCGGCGCGTGCGAGCCGATGCCGGCGACGCTAACAACGGGTGCTGGGAGCGGACTGTGAGGTCCGTTATGGGTTGGCGAAACCCGCGTCGGGCGGCACCGCCGCATCGAACAGCGCGGCGATGAACGCGCTCTTGGCGAGGTCCCGGCCGAGGGACACCACGTCGGATTCGTCGTGCGGGGGATGCGCGAGGGCGGGCACCCACGACGCCCCGGTGGCGTCCGACGGCAGCCCGACGATACGGTTCTGCAGGTTGTAGACGCCATAGACGACGTCGAGTGTCGGGCTGAGCCGACCGGCGAAGGTCTGGCGCAGCACATTGGCCGTCAGGGCCGCGTTGAGGATCACCGACAGCTCGAGCAGGGCGTTCCGGTATCCCGGCCGGCGTGCAACCGACGGGCCGTACACCCCGTCCATCGCCGCCTGCGCACAGATGACGGCCGGCAACAGGCTGTCGATGATCGCGCGAAGCGGCAACTGCGCCGCGACGCCGAGGTAGCTCGCGGGCGCAAGACATGCGTCCACGGCCGCACCCACCGCCTGGCAGGCGGTATGCCCGAGGACGGCCAGGAGCCGCATCGTGGCGAGCTTGTCGACCGCGAAGTCGATGCTCCCAATCGACCATGTGCCGGGCACATTGCCGGCGACGCGGACGACGAACAGATCGCCGGCCGCCCGGCCGAGGACGAGTTCGGCCGGCACGCGCGCATCCGAGCACCCGAGCACCGCCGCGAACGGCGTGTGGGCGGGGGTCGCCCCGGCCTCGCCGGCGATGCCGATGTCGGCGGCGTCCAGGCGCACCAGGTGCCAGCGCGCGGTCTGCGCGTCGGGCGCATCGGCGAGGCCCACGAACCAGCGGTTGCCCGCCAGCAGCAGCTCGCAGGCCCGCGCAGCGGTGGCCGGCTGCCCGTCGCCGTGGTCGGGACTGGTGGCGTCGTGGCGAATCGGATGCTCCATCGCAGGTCCTCCTGGGGCTGTGCCTGCCGGGCCGCGGGGCCGCGGGAACGCGCACGCAGACTAGTGCCTGGAGCCGCTGCGGGCGTTCACCAACGGTTCACAATTGATGATGTGCTTTTTCACATTTGCGGGAGGTCTGCTGGTTACGCTCGATCCGCAGCCTGCAGACGCGGGCTGCGCCCGTCGATGCCTGATTCGCTCATGGAGGAACGTCCGAATGGATCACACCAAGCGCTCCCGCCGCACGCTGGTCTTCGGGGCAGCAGCGATTGCGGGCGCCGCCCTCGCGGTCGCAGGGTGCGGCAGCAGCAGTTCGTCGACGTCCGGGGCGACGAGCACCGGGTCCGGCAGCACGTTCGCCGCACTTCCCTACCAGACGTGGTGTACGAACTCGAAGCTGTGCACGTACATCTCCAAGGGCTCGGGCGGCGGCATCACCGACTTCACCAACGGCGTCGTCGACTGGGGTGCGACCGATTCCCCACTCAAGCCCTCGGAGTTGGCGACGCTGGCCAAGACGCGCAACGGCGTGACGCCGATCTACTTCCCGACCTTCCTGGGCGCGATCGGCGTCCCGACGAACGTCACGGGTGCGACGGGGCTGCAGTTCTCGGGCAAGACGTTGGCCGACATCTTCGACGGCACGGTCACCACCTGGAACAACCCTGAAATCGCCGCCGACAACCCGGGTAAGACCTTCCCCAACGCCCCGATCACGGTCTGCGTCCGCGCCGATTCGTCGGGGACCAGCTCGAACTTCTCGGGCTGGCTGGGCAAGGAGAGCGCCACGTTCCTGCAGAAGGTCGGTGCCGCCTCCAAGCAGCCGCCGTGGACTGCCCCGCACGTGGCCGCGTCACCCAAGAACAGCGGCGTGCTCCAGTGCGTCAAGAGCAACCCGAACTCGATCGGCTATGCGGACATGGCCGACGTGACGAGCGCGGGCGACACCAACCTGCTCGCCAAGGTCAAGTCGCCCAGTGGCGCGTACGTCGCGCCGACCATCCCCGCCGTGACCGCGGCCGGGACCACCGCCAAGATCAGCACGCCGGTCGTGCCGTCGACGCTCCAGGCGAGCCTGCTGAACTCGACCGCAGCGGGCGCCTACCCGATCACGATCACGACCTTCGTGCTCGCGTACAGCAACTACCAGCAGGCGGGCATGACCAAGGCGCTGGCCGGCACCCAGTCGTTCCTCAACTACGCCTACGGCTCCACGGCCCAGAACGCGCTGACCGCCCTCGGCGATGCGCCGCTGCCGTCCTCGATCCTGAGCGTCGCCAAGTCGCAGGTCGGCACGCTGCACTAGGCCTCGCCCGCGCACACGCCGGCGCCGCCGGCGTGTGCGCCCCGCCGCGCCCTAGACGGTCAGCCAGACCAGCGAGACCGCACCGGCAACGACGCAGTAGATCCCGAACGGGGTCAGCCGGTTGGTCTTGAGGTACCGCAGCAGGAAACGGATGCTCAGCCAGGCCGCGATCGCGGCCGCGACGGCGCCGACCACGGCCTGGCCACGGATCCCGCTGCCGCCCGATCCGAACAGGCCCGGCAGCTTGTAGAGCGCCGCGGCGAGGATGATCGGGGTGGCCAGCAGGAACGAGAACCGGGCCGCGTCGCGGTGCGAGAGCCCGTCCAGCAGCCCACCGCTCATCGTCGCACCGGAGCGCGAGAAGCCCGGAATCAGGGCCAGCGCCTGCGCCAGCCCGATGCCCGCGGCGGCCTTGGGACTGACGCTCCGCGCCAGGCGGGCGTCGTCGTCGGTCTCATCGACCCGCGCGCGGCGCCGGTGGCCCTCGGCATACAGCAGCATCAGGCCGTTAAGGATCAGGATCCCCGCGACGAGCTGTCCGTTGCCGAACAGCTTCTCAAGCGAATGTTGCAGGGCGAGCCCGATGATGCCGGCAGGCACGGTGCCGATCACCAACAGCCAGCCCAGGCGCGCGTCGGTATCGCCCGGCGCAAGGCGCCGCTGGGCGATCGAGCGCACCAGCCCCGTGACGATGCGGACCCAGTCGTCCCAGAAGATCGCCAGGAAGACGAGGGCCGTGGCGAAGTGCGTGGCGACGAGAAACGTCACGAACTTGTCATTGCTCATCGTCAGGTCCCAGCCGAAGAGCTTGGGCACGAGCACGGCGTGGCCCAGGCTCGAGACCGGAAACGGCTCGGTCACGCCCTGGACGACGCCGAGCACGATTGACTGGAAATACGTGATCATGCGTCTCCCCGGGATGTCGCAGATCGCGGCGGCGCGGCAAGCCGCCGGGCGCGGTCGTGGTGGTCTGATGCTTCGTGCTGCAGGCGGCGCCTCCTGTCGGGACGGCAGGCGCAGGGCGCCGCAGCGGGCACGTCGTTCACCACCGTCACCCGGCGGCGGGCGCGCGGGATGCGCCGAGTCCGAGCACCTCCGCGACGAGGCGGTAGGAGTGTACGCGCTCCTGGTGGCTGTGGACCATCGCCATGAGCATCAGCTCGTCCGCCCCGGTCTGGCGCACGAGCTCGGCCAGTTCGTCACGCACCTCATCCGCGGTCCCGACGACCTGGGCGCGCCGATAGCGGCGGACCTGGTCGAGCTCCAGGTCGTCGTAGTGGTGGGCAAGCGCGTCCTCCGGGGTCGGCAGCGGGCCCGGGTGGCCGGCGCGCAGCCGGATCACCCCGAGGGCCATCGACGCAGCCAGGTCGTGTGCCCGCTGGGTCGTGTCGGCGCAGATCGCTGAGGTGGCCAGGATCACCCGGGGCGCGGGGACCCGCCCGGTCGGCTGAAACGCGTCGCGGTACCGCGCGATCGCATCGACCGCCCCGCGGGGATTCAGATGGCGTGCGAACGCGAACCCGACACCCAGAACGGCCGCGACCTGCGCGCCGTACTCGCTCGAGCCGAGAATCCAGATCGGCGGCAGCGGCACCTCCCGCGGTTCGGCGACGATGCCCGCGAAGGGGTGCTCGCTCGGAAAGCCGTTCTCGGCGTAGGCGAGCAGCTCCGCCAACTGCTGCGGGAACTCCTCGGCCGCGCCAGCGCCGCGGCGCAGCGCATACGCGGTCAGCCCATCCGTGCCCGGCGCGCGCCCGAGACCGAGGTCGATCCGACCCGGATGCAGCGCCTCGAGCACGCGAAACGCCTCGGCCACCCGCAGCGGGGAGTGGTTCGGAAGCATCACACCGCCCGAGCCGACCCGGATCGAGCTGGTGGCGCAGGCGATGTGGGCGATCATCAGCTCCGGCGATGGGCACGCCATCGTCGGGCTGTTGTGGTGCTCGGCCACCCAGTAGCGGTGATACCCGAGCGCCTCGGCCGATTGGGCGAGCGCGATGGAGTTCTGGATCGCGCCGCGCGCCCCGACGCCGTCAGGCACCGGTGTCAGGTCGAGGATGGACGCGGCGATCTGCACGGGCTCAGGGTAGCGGGGCGGCCGGGTCGTCGAGGGCCAGCGCCTGACCGGGTGCGATGATCCGGACCGCGACCGTGGGCGCGTGCACCGCGGCGGCCCGCAGGAAGCGCAGCTCCGGGGCCCCTTCGCGCGGATGCGGGGCCCCGCGCCCGACCACCGGGCGATACGTCCCCCAGTGGATCGGCACCGCGATCCGGGGACGCAGGAGCTCAAGCGCCTCGGCCGCGGTCTCCGGATTCAGGTGCCCGGGACCCAGCGTCGGCCCCCATCCCCAGACCGGCACCAGTGCGAGGTCGAGCCGCGGGGCGATGTCGGCCATCCCGGGGAAGATGTCGGTGTCGCCAGCGAAGTAGACCGTCCGCTGCCGGTGCGCGACGACGTAGCCGAGCGCCGGTGAGGGAAGCGCGCGCCGACCCGCGCGACCGCCCTCGTGCGCGGCGGGGGTCGCCCGGACCTCGAGTGCGCCGATCGTCGCGCTTTCCCCCGGCGCGAGCTCGATGACCGGCTGGCGCGTGCGGCGACCGAGGGCGGGCCGCGCCCCGATCGGGATCACCAGCGGCGCATCGGCGGGCAGCATGCGCAGCGACGCGAGGTCGAGATGGTCGTGGTGCAGGTGGGAGATGAGCACGGCCCCCAGGCCCGCACCGAGCCCCTCGACCAGCGGCACCACACGCTGCAGGTGCATGACGCGGCGGCGCAGCACCGGGTCGGTCAGAACCGCCTCGCCCCCGAGCACGATCCGGACCGTGGCGTGACCACCCCAGACGACGTGATCGCCGGCCAGCGCGTCAGCGTGTGGCGATCGCCCGGGCATCCTGGCGCCTGAGGCTAGCACCGGGGCCGAGCCGGCCCGCACCACGGCGCCAGACGCCCCATATACTCCCCGCGATGGCCGGGTTCTCCAAGATGGTCGTATGCATCGACGACTCCCCGGGCGCCCAGAGCGCCCTCGAGGTGGCGCGTACCGTGCGGGCCGATGGGGGCACGCTGACACTCATCCATGTCATCCCGCCGCCGTCGTTTCTCACCGAGCTGGCCGCAGGGCTCGGCGGCGGCATCGTCCAGGACCAGACGCCGCTGATCGAGATCGCGCAAGAGTGGATCGAGGCGGTGGCCAACGACGACGAGGATGCGGTGGTGCTCGAGGGCAACCCGACCCACGCGGTCGCGGACTGGGCGCGGGATCACCAGGCCGACGTCATCGTCGTCGCCCGCCACGGGGGCCCCGAGAAGACCGTGCTCGGCAGCTTCACCCAGAAGCTCGTGGCGATCGCCCCGTGCGCGGTCCTGTTGGTCCACAGCGGGGAGCCGCATCCCACGCCGTAGGGCGCATCCCGGCCGCTACGATCGGCCGATGCCCCGACGGCCCATCGCCGAGTGAACGCCGTACCGCTTGCCTCGGGAGGTGCACTGCGCTTCGTCGGCCCGCCTGACGGACCGGTCGTGGTCTGCATGAACGGCGGCGTCGCGCGGCCCGTGCCCGGCGACTGGAGCCCGAGCATCGAGTGGCTGGTCGGGCAGCTGGCGCCACGCTGCCCCGGGCTGGGGTTCGCGGAGGTGCGCTACCGGATCAAGTCGTGGCGGGCACTCGAATCGCTCGTCGCCGATGCGACCGCGGCGGTGGCGATGGTGCGTGCGCGCGGTGCGAGGCCGCCTGGCGCTGTTGGGCTTCTCCGCCGGCGGAGCGGCGAGCCTCGCCTGCGCCGGCAGGGAGGGCATCCGCGAAATCATTGCCCTGGCGCCATGGATCCCGGAGCAGCTGGACCTGTCGCCGCTCGCCGGTGCCAGGATCCGTGTGATCCACGGCAGCCGTGACGGCACGCGCCTGGGCGTCGTCGGAGTCCACCCCGAGCACTCGCGGGCCGGTGTCGCCCGGCTGCGGGCGGCCGGGGCCGATGCAACCCACACCGTGATCCCGGGCGCCGTACACGGCATCGCGATCCGGCCCGTTCGGTCGCATCGTGCGGCTGCCCCACGCCCGCGACTGGGTCGAGCTGGTCGGCGACGAACTCAACTGGTTCGCCGGCGCGGCGCAGGCTTAGCCCAGGCGGCTTGCGATCCGCTCGGGGGTCGGGACCTTCACCTTACAGACGAGCCCAAGTCGTTCGAGGCCGCGAATGACCATCCAGCTGACGTCGACTTGGTACCGGCCGGGCCCGTGCCGGGCGGATCCCGGAAAGGCGTGGTGGTTGTTGTGCCAGCCCTCGCCGAAGGTCAGGACCGCGACCACGGGGACGTTGCATGACGTCGGTGGTCGGTCACCCATTGGGTCACCGGACCCTGGGTCGACATCGCCCCGGCGATCGCCAGCGTGCCGCGCAGCCAGGGCGTGGTCCGGAAGCTGCGGTGCGAGAACAGGCGGTGGTACCCCACGGTGATGCCGAGGCCGCAGAACAGGTAGAGCACCGCAAACAGCGCGAGGTCGAGCGGACGGAGCGCCACCCCCCACAGGATGCCCGCGGCCGACAGTACCCCAATGAACGGGATGACGACCGCAGCCAGAGTCACGAGCCTGCTTGCCAGACTGGTGCGCGCCCGCACGGTGCCGATCGATTCGGCGAGCTCACGCCCGACCACTTCCTGATCCCGTTCACGGCGGCGATCTGGTCGATGTCGCCGGGTGACGCGCTCGAGTTGCCGGCCGACGACGCCTTGGCGTTCTTTGCGAACCACAACCTGCTCAGCCTGCGCCGGCGGACCTGGCGCACCGTCGACCCGGACGACGGCATCCGTGAACTCGGCGTGCGGCCGGGCTGGCCGCGTCGCCCACTGCAGCCGAGCCGCGTTGGGGCACCCGCTCGACGGCTTGCCGGAGCGGAGTGCCCAACACCCGACTGGGGCCCGGGGGAACCGTCGCCCGCCCCTTGGCAGCCGCCGCAACCGAGGGGACTTGCGGCGTCCTGGGGGTCGACTAATGTCGGGATACCACAGAAAGGAGGTGGTCCAAATTCGTGATCAAAGTGGAGGTGGCAGTAGCTAGGGGACGCGTCCCCCAGCGCACCTCGGCAGCACGGGGGACGGACAACCCGTCCCATAGCCAAACCACTGCTGTCACCGGGCCCGGAGCACCTCGACTACAGTCGAACGTGCTCCGGGCCATTTTCTGTGGCACATCGAGGGCCTGACGCTCGGTAATCTCCCCGGCGCGGTCCCCATCGTCTAGTGGCCTAGGACTCCGCCCTTTCAAGGCGGCAACACGGGTTCGAATCCCGTTGGGGGCATCCCGTGAGATCGCTGACCGGCCGGCGCGCTGCCCTGTTCGGACCGAACGTCCCCTGCAACTGGGGTCGCGCTACCGGTCCACGGTGGATTCGTGGCCCAGCAGGTGAGGGTGTCTACGCGACCGATCCCGCCGCCTCCGCAGCGCGCCGGGCCAGTTCGGCGCCGTAGTCGGTCCAAATGCCCTGGCCCCAGTACCGGTAGCAGCTCGTCTCGCAGGCAAGCAGGTAGAACAGCGCGCGCCGGTAGGCCGAGTCGCGCGTCGACGCCCCTGTGGCGACGAAGCGCTCGTGGAATGCGGCACTTGCCCGCTCCATCGGTATGAGCACGTCCTCATAGCCGCGTACCCAAGAGATGTTGTTCGTCCAACTGCCGCCTTCCATGCCGAACCGATCGTCTGCGGCGCCGAGCTGGGCGATGACGGCGGCGAGGCGTTCAGGTCCTTCGCCCGGAGCAAAGTGCTCATAGAGCTGATGCTGAAGGACCGGTTGCAGCACAGGAAAGGCATCGGCTGTAACGCCGAGCGCGGCAAGCCCCTCCAGATACTCGGTGACGTTCACCGCGGGCGTGGCAGATCCCGAGGACTCCCGCATGACCTCGAGATACTTGGGCGGAAATTCATTCATCATCACCCCGCCGTTTTCACCGTCGGCGATCTGGGTGACCAGTGCCGGAACCTGGCGGCCCGCCAACGCCATGGGGCCGACGCTCCTGGCCTCGTAGTACGGCTGCATTTGGCCGACAAGTTTGGAGTCGCTGCCCTGCGTCTTGACGATGGCCACGATGACCGCCACATTCCCGTCGGAGGCCGTGCAGCGTAGGAGATGGGGCCGGTGCGGATCCCTCACGCGTGAACCATCGAGCTGCTCGACGGTGTCCTCTTGCACCAGAACCCACTCATAGCCATGCTCGCGCAGGGCGCGCACGAACTGGTAGGCGACGTCAGGATGGTTCGGAAGGGCCATCTCCGCCGGTGAGAACCCGCGGATCCGGCCAAGAGCCTCCCACCCGAAGATGGCCGCGAACTGGTGCTGCCAGGCACGCAGGTGGAGCCGGTAGTCCTGCACCGGCGTGGACGGGGCCACCGCATGGCCCCACGTCGCCCCCAGCCACTCAACGCGGCGACGGGCCTCGGCGTCATGGGTCACATGGGTGAGCGCCTCGAACACATCGTCGAGGCCCATCTGTCGCATGCCGTACAGCAGGGTGCCCGAGTAATCGAGCATCACCCGGGGCTCGTACCCTTCTGCGAGGAGCCGCGGGACGAACTCGCCCATGCGCCTGTAGCACCAGATGAAGGTCGGGGCATTGTGATTGTCCCCGACGTCCTGGTGGGCCATCATCCACGCCAGGTTGCTGATGATGCCCGCCGTGCGCAGGTCGTCGCCTGCCGCGGGGATGAGCGGCTGGTGCATGTGCAAGGCAATCGCAAATGTGCTCGACACCCCAGCCAGGTCTAAGGGGTGCGCGAACACCGGCTGTCTGCGCGCAGCAGCGATGGCCTCGGCAATGCACGCCTCCTGCCCTGACAGGTTGGGCAGGCCGTCGACGTATTCGGGCAGGGTGCCGGTCATCTCGCCCCCAGGCAGCTCACTTGTGACGGATGTACTCGTAGATGTTCAGGTAGTCCTGCCCGGGGCGTGCCCAGGAGTGATCGGCTGCCATGGCGTTTACGATCAGCTGGCGGAATCCGACCGGGTCGTGGAACCACAGCCCGAACGCGCGGCCGAGCGCGGACTCGACGGCGGCGTTGTCGGCTTGGTGGAACGCGTAGCCGTTGCGCTCGTGCCACGGCCGGGTGGAATAGTCGCGGTCGAAGACGGTGTCGAGCATGCCGCCCACGGCCCGTACGACTGGCACCGTCCCGTAGCGCAGTCCGATCATCGCCACCAGCCCGCACGGCTCATACAGGCTCGGGACCACGAGCAGGTCGGCACCGGCGTACACCACGTGCGCAAGCTCCTCCTGATAGGCGAGCTCAAGGTGGCAGTCCGGGACGTCGTTGAGGTGCGCCTTGAGCCGCCAGAAGTGATCGGTGATGGGATTGCGATGGGACGCGTCGCCCAGGAGCACAAACTGGGCGCCCTGCGCCAGGGCATAAAAGAGGGCATGGTGGACCAGGTGCATGCCTTTTTGCTCATCAAGGCGGCCGACGAACGCGACAATCGGACTCCAGGTGTCGCGCAGCGAGAATCGCTCCCGCAAGCGCTCTTTGTCTGCGTACTTGGCATCGAGGTTCCCGGCCGAGTAACACCTTGGGATGGACGGGTCGATCTCGGGGTTCCAGACGTCGTAGTCGATGCCGTTGAGTACGCCACCGAACTTGCTCTGGTGGAGGTGCAACGTTTCTCCCAGCCCGAAGGCGCCGTCGCCGTAGCGTGCCTCGGCGGCGTGGCTGGGCGAGACCGTGGTGACGAAGTTCGCGTACACGATTCCGCCTTTCATGATGTTGAGCACCCCATACCGGGCGTCGTCGCCGAGCCGGTCACGGTCCAAGAAGTGCTCGGGTCGACCGAGTTGTGTGGCCCACAGCACCCGAGCGTCAGCATGGCCCTGGTGGCGGAAGTTGTGGATCGTGTAGCAGACCCGCACATCGGACAAGACGCCGCCGTATTGCTCATAGAGCAGCACTGGCACCAGACCGGTCTGCCAGTCGTGGCAGTGGATGACCTGCGGGCGTTTGCCGGCCCTCGCCAGAAACTCGAGTGCGGCCTTCGCGAAGAAGCCAAAGCGCAGCACGTCGTCGGCGTAGCCGTAGAAGTGCTCGCGCGCGAAGAAGTCGTCGGCAGAGTGCGGCTCGATGAAGAAGCACTTGCGCCCATGCACCCACCCGAAGAAGACGGTGCAATGAACGGCCGCTCCATACCAAGGCACCCACAGGTCCTGGTAGCTGACCTGCAGATCCCAGATGTCACGGTAGGACATGCCGGCGTACTTCGGGAGCACCACCTCGACGCTCTGACCCCGGCGCTCCAGTTCGTGGCTGAGCCCAAACACGACGTCTCCCAGGCCGCCCGCCTTGGCTGCCGGGGCACATTCGGTAGCGATCATCACCACATACATCGCGCGCGTCCTGACCGGGTGCCGGAAGCCCGATGCCTGTGCGACGGGTCTGAGTGGATCGATACCACGTCGTCGATGGCACGATGCGCTCGCACGGACGCCGGGTGCAGGCGTGTAACATGCGAACCGCCGTACACCCTGGCGCGGATCATCGCCGGCGCGCTCGTTGGGCGCGGCCGCACAGACATCGGCGCATGGACTGCACGGTCGCTCGCGGTCCGGCCTCGATGCCGTTAGCCCTAGGCGCTGCGTTGGTGCGATCAGATGGGGCACCTCAACCGTCGGGATCGCGAGGGCCAGTGAACCGATAAGCCAGCAGGGCTGTCGTGTCCCCCGGCTCATCAGGAGATGAGCTACGTTTGCGCCGACCGTCACAGCCCGCGCGGATGACTTGCAGCAGGCTGCGGCAGCCGGCAGGATCGGCTGGTGGCGGGATCCTGCCAGCCGGCAGTATCCGCACTCGCGCGATCCGTGGAGCGCCAGCCCGACATCGCGGGACGCGCGGGCGCCACCGACAGCCGGCCTGCTGCGCGTGTCTGTTGAGACCGACGTTGGACCGACCGAGCGAAGGAACTGGACGAACGCGCGCCGATGAGCAGCCACCGCAGATCGAGTTCTCACGGAGCCTTGTCGCCAGAGTCGATCGAGCGAGCACGCCAGTCAGGACGCTTGTCCCGCGGCGTCCATTTCGAATCGATTGGTCCCAGATTGGTCCCGGTGCCAACGAGGATGGAGAACAGCCTGGAAACAACAGCGTTGGTTCCGCCTTTTCAAGGCGGCAACACGGGTTCGCATCCCGTTGGGGGCATTTCCTCGGCCTCGGATCGCCGGGAATCGGTGCTAGCGGCAGGTCACCCGCACCGCGCCGTCGAGGTTGAGATCGAACAGGACCGCGTTCCGGTTGGCGGCATCGGCCGGCCCGCAGAACGCACTCGGACTGGATTGATACTCGGCCTCAAAGATCGGCTTCTTCGCCACCGCGTAGGGTTGAAGCAAGCCGCACTCGCTGAACTGGTAGCACTGCTCGTTGACGACCCCGTCGAAATAGGGCTCAAGCGTGGCCGATTGGCCGACGTAGTTCTTCTGGAACACTGCCATGCCAAGTGAGTGGACCGCGGTCGAGACCCACTCGACGAACTGGTTGTTCTGGGCTGTGGTGATCGAGAACCCCGTGGTGTTCTGGCTGCCGTCGATGTTGTCGGGCTCGACCGCGTCGAAACCCTTGGTCGCACACATCTGGAATCGGCCCATCAGGAGCGATTGCAGCGCGGAGTACTCCGGCCCTGCCGGGCTGATATTGAGCCACTGCTCGCCGGGCCAGCCATTGCCCTGACCGAGTAACCCCCTCGGGAACCGTGACGCGTCCGGTCGCCAGTTCTCCCACGTGCCGACGTCGATGTAGCAGACGACGTGTTTTCCCTGTGCGTGCAAGGCCGCAACCGTGGCCGCTGGGGTGTTGAAACCATCGATGTCGTAGACGACCGGTGCAGGGGCAGGCGCTCCGGTGAAGGTCGTGGAGTTCGTGCCCATGTCGCTGGCGCTCGCCAAGTTCAGCGGGTGATTGAGCTCCCACTGCCAGGCTTGCGGGGTCGCAGCAGTCGGCACCCATCGTCCGAGACCGGGGGTTTGGACGCACCCTGCTTGGGCATTGTTGATCGCCCCTTTCGGGCATCCCGTGCCGGAGAAGGTCGCGCCTGTGAGATTCGCGCCTGTGAGATTCGCGCGGGAGAGGTTGGCGCGGGAGAGGTTGGAGAAGGAGAGGTTCGCGCGGGAGAGGTTCGCGCGGGAGAGGTTGGCGCGGGAGAGGTTGGCGCGGGAGAGGTTCGCGCGGGAGAGGTTGGCGCGGGAGAGGTTGGCGCGGGAGAGGTTGGAGAAGGAGAGGTTCGCGCGGGAGAGGTTGGCGCGGGAGAGGTTGGAGAAGGAGAGGTTCGCGCGGGAGAGGTTGGCGCGGGAGAGGTTGGAGAAGGAGAGGTTCGCGCGGGAGAGGTTGGCGCGGGAGAGGTTGGAGAAGGAGAGGTTCGCGCGGGAGAGGTTGCGGTGCGCAAGATGGGCGCCGCGACAGGTAGCCCGTGGGCCGATGCGGCAGTGGCTGGTGCTGCCAGTCCCCGTCATGGGGAGAGTCAGGGCAAGCATTCCAATTACCGCGACGAGCACTGCACGAAGCTTCGTGGGCAGGTCGTCACTTCGGGACACGATGTGAAACGGAGTACCTGGCATCTCGAATTGCCGCCGATCCCGGAACAGTGACTTTGGCCCAACGTTCTTGATTGGCCTGAGAACGGGACTCGAAGACGGTGGGTTCACCAGCATCCCCGATGACACGACGATCATTAGTAGCTGGCGCTAGTGCGGCCAAGCCCACTCCCACATCGAGCTTGCCCACGGCACCCGTGGCGGGTTCTACCGTGCCTCCGAATTCGAGTGGCGCACCGTGCACACTTTGGCATCCGGGACCGGAGTAGTCATCGCAAGACGTCCTCGGGGGGGTCGAGCGTCATCGGCGCGGTGGGGTTTGGCAGTCCGGCAGCGGGGGGCGCTGCATCCTCGCCTCGCCGCCCCGCCGGGACCGGAGTCGGAAGCACCGGCCTCGACACCTCGACCCCGGCCGCGGCGTGGGAGTTCAGACCTCGCGTGCACTCGCGAGAATGTGCTCGGCAGTCAGTGTACTGCCGTGTTCGCGCTCAGCATGATCCTGAACTGCACTCACCAACTCATCGTCGTTCTCGGCGCGGATGGTCTCTCCGCACGGCGGGGCAGATCACTTCCTTGGCCATGTTGTCACCGTATGCCGATGCTTTCGATATCGTCCAGTCACCGCGGATAGCCCTCCGGAGAGGCGGGGGCTGTCCCGACTATCACTTGGCCGGGCGCGCCGGTCAAGCGCCCGAGTCGCCGCCCATTCCCCCCCTAGCGCAGGCTCGGCAAGCGGGCCGTTCGGATCGGCGTAGGGAGGTGACAGCTGCTCAGCTAGCCGCGGTCACCCGGCTCGCGGCGGGCGCGGACATTTCCGAGACCACCTTGACGCGACCACGCGACACGTTGAACGTGCATGCGTACGCCGAACGCGGACCCACAGGAAAGATGCTGAACTGGTGTTGGCACGTGCCGAACCGAGCAGCGGCCGACTGCGACTCCTGTCGGTCGCGTCGTGACCAAGAGGGCGCTTTGCTCCTACCTATTTGATTTCGACCGTCTGGGCTACCTCGATCGGTGCCCGGGGAAATTCCGGCGCCAAGGGACCTAGGAGGTCGGTTCTGCGGGGGCTCGGGGGAGCCGACCGACTCGTACAACAAGCTCAGGCAGGAACTACCCCCCGCCCCCCCCGAAATCAGGCCTCAGCGTCGCGGGCAGTCCAAGAACAACCAGAACCAAGGACGATTGAATGACGATTGCATTTTCGGATTACCTGCTCGGGCAGCGCGGACGGGACGACGCCGTTGGCGACCTTGCTCGTGACGCGGCGCGCGATCCCGAGTGGCCCAAGCAACGCGGCCTGAGTTTCAATCGTCTCCGCAACTACCTCATTGCCAATCACGCCAACCAGAGCGCGATCGACGCTCTCGAACGCGCGTGGAACGAGTACGCGGGGATCAATCGGGGCGACAGGCACCTCGCCGGTGAGTTGGAGGAGGCTGCGCGTCAGGTCGTAGCGACCCCGACCGGGCCCTTGTATCGCCACGCGAATGGGCGTTCCTAGGGGGCAGTCCGCGAGCCCGCCTTGGCCCGTTCGTCTCGCCATCCCGGCGGCGGTCGGTCGAGGCACCGATCTGGTCCGAAAGACGATCCCGAAGCGGCCCGCGCGGCAGAATCCGATGCGCAAGGCCCTTGGAGGGCTTGCAAGCCGAGAAGGTCGCGACCTCAGGCAGGGGCGAGGTCGACGGCTCGAAACGGTGCGAAGGCGTCGGCGGTAGGACGTTGCAGCGACCCCAACCCGTGTCCATGGGTCGTCCGCGCCACGGTGCGGCTCGATCTCAGGCGCAAATCCCGATGTCCGCTCGCTCGCCGTTAGAGCCGTACTTGAGCCATCCGCGGAGCTCCTACGGGGCGATGCTTGAGGCGCCAAGTCCCCGGAAGGTCAGTGCATCACGCACCGCACAGCCGGCGGGGTCGTTGTTGAAGAAGGCGAGCACTTCCTCGTCTCCGGGGAAGAGCCGTTCGAGGCGCCCCGCCCACCGCCGCAGGTCGCCGTCGGCGTAACCCGGCCCATCCGGCCCGGAGCGGCCATGCAGGCGAACGTACCCCCAGGAAGCCGTTCGCCACGTCGGACCAAGCGGTCCATCACGATCGGCGAGGCAGAGCGCCGCCCCGTGGCGTTCGAGCGTACTGCGGACGTCGTCGATCCACCAGGACTCGTGGCGCGGCTCGACGGCGACGTGGACACCGGGCGGAAACGCGCGGAGGGTGGCCTCCAAGCCCGGGATGTCGACCGTCAGGTCGGGCGGTAGTTGGACCAGGACTGCGGCGAGCTTTGGGCCCAGCGGGGCGAAGACGCGCATCATTCGCGCAACGGGCTCCCCAGGCGACCTCAGCCGGCGAATGTGGGTCAAGTAGCGACTGGCCTTCAGTGCAATCCGCATGTCCGCGGGCGTTCGACGCGCCCAACCCGCTACGACCTCGATACGGGGCAGGCGGTAGAAGGTCGCATCCACCTCGAGCGCGCCGAACGTCTCCGAGTACCGCTCGAGCCAGCGGCTCTGCGGAAGGCCAGGTGGGTAAAGCACGCCCCGCCAGTGGCTGTATTGCCAACCGCAGGTTCCCACTGCCAGCCGCATCAGCCCGCTCCCGCCCGCACACCGAAGCTTCCGGCCCGCCGGATCAGCGCAGCGGCATCTCCACAGCGGACGCCCCTCCCGCGCCGATCGTCTCCTTTGGAGGGACCGGCATTCGGGCGGCCGAGCCCTCGCAACCCTGAGAACACGCAAAGAGACGGTCCGTCCGCGAGCACCAATGCGTTCCACACTGAATGACCTGGACCTCGCCGTCGGCGTCCGAGGTCACGTCGTCGAGCCCCTGATGGCGGGCGCGAGAGCGATCTCCTGAGGTGGACCATGCCGTCGAGGCCACGGC
This sequence comes from uncultured Thermoleophilia bacterium, assembly GCA_963768285.1. Taxonomy (GTDB): domain Bacteria; phylum Actinomycetota; class Thermoleophilia; order Miltoncostaeales; family Miltoncostaeaceae; genus CAITWD01. The sequence continues at coordinate 83,004 of CAVYHI010000016.1, read as the reverse complement.
AACGCGGCTCCCCGGCGCCCCGACAATAGCCTGGTCACAACCAAACCACACCACCGGCATCGGCGCTGACGTCTCGAGACAGCTCGACAGCGCTCCTGGCCCAGGGCGCGTCCGCTCGGCCACCTGCCGCGCAAGCACGCGTCAGGTCCTCAGGGACACCCGCAAGTAGGCCCCGGGCAGCGCGGCTCGCTGCCACGCGCGTCGCATCAGCGGCCGAGACGCCGGGCATCTCAACGCGCGCGCCGTCTGCAGGTCGACCGCCTCGACGGACAGCGCGCCCGCCGCGCTGCTCGTCAGCTCGACCGGCCTCGCGCCGCCGATCGGGCCGGGATCCGGAACCCCTCGCCCGGGCGCGTCCGTGGGTCATACGAGCTCAGTTAGTGGCTTCTCCCGATTCCAAGTCCGGCTGGCGGGAGAAGAGTGGTCATTGGTGCCACTATTGCCGCAGGGTTGGTGTGCCGCACTCAGCCGCATCGGGAGGTCAGCGTGCACCGCTGCAGCCGACATCGAATCTCGTCCCTGCGACCCGCTGCTCGCAAGACCGACAGCGGCGCTGCCCGGGCAACCCGGCGTTGCCCGACGGGCCATGGGCGCACCGGCGAACCTCGGGCCGGCGCCGGCGCGCTCCGTCGATCGAGGTCGGGCCGCGGCCTGCGTCCGCGGCGCCGGTCGCCACGCACGAACGGGAGCCACGCTGTCGCACCCGAGGCGCCGTGATTGACGGGACCAACACGCCGATGGCATCGACACCGCCCGGAGACGCGAGTCGAGCTCGCGGTGCGATCGGACGGCCACTGGTGTTCATCATGCGCGGGCACGCACGGTTCGCGGAAGGCGCCACCGAGGCCGAGTGCGCGCGCTCGGCGCTGCGGCGCTTCGCAAACGGCGAGCTCCACGCGAGCGTCGCCACCCCTGTGGATGGCCGCCACTGCGTCGCTGTCGGCGCGATCTCGCCACCGACAGCCAACCTGGAATGGGTGACGCTGCTCGCCCATACGCTGCGTCGCGCCGGAGCACGACGCATCACCGCCGTGCTCCCGTACCTCGCGTACGCTCGTCAGGACCGCGCCCTGCCCACAGAAAGCCTTGGCCTGGCCTGGGTCGGTGAGCTGCTGCGCGCGAGCGGGATCGATGACGTCACGTGCGTCGATGTCCACAGCGACGTCGCCGAACGCCTCCTCGGGCTGCCGCTCACATCGCTCGCCCCAGCACGGGTGCTGGCAGCAGCACTGCCGGCGGCATGGCGGACGCAGGTGACGTTCGTGGCGCCCGACGAGGGAGCGATCGACCGATGCGCGGCGCTTGCGGCAGCCGCTGGCGCCGACCAGCCAATCGCGTGGATGCGCAAGCGGCGAACCCCGACGGGGGTCGCGCACCTCGGACTCGTCGGCACGCCGGGCCGGCGTGTGGTCATCGTCGATGACATCCTCGACACGGGCGCAACGCTGCTTTCAGGTTGCCGGGAGCTGCGCGCGCTCGGGGTCCAGGAGATCGGCGTCATCGCAACCCACGGCTTGTTCACCGGCGAGCGCTGGCGCGCATTGTTTGCGGCGGGCGTCACACGACTCTGGATCACCGATACGGTGCTCTCACGACGCCGGCCACCAGAAGCCGAGCTTGTGCCGGTGGGGCCGCTGCTGGCGCCCGTGCTCACCGGCTCCACCGACTGAGAGAAGGGTCCATGCGCGCACATACTGCCCGTGCCTTTGCTGACCGACGCGCCGCTGGACGCGAGCTCGCGGCGCACCTGGGGGCATTCGCCCCAGAGCACCCGGTGGTCCTCGGGCTCGCACGTGGTGGCGTCCCGGTCGCCTATGAGGTTGCCCTCGCCCTCGGGGCGCCGCTTGACGTGCTCGTGGTCCGCAAGATCGGGTCGCCGGGCAACCCCGAGTACGGCATCGGTGCGGTGGCTGAGGGCGGCATCCGATTCCTGGATCAGTCCGCGATCCGGCAGCTGATGATCAGCCACGAGGAGCTGGAGGCCGCGATTGCCCGCGCCACCGCCGAGGTCGAGAGCCGCGTCGAGCGCTACCGGGATGGCCGGCCGCTTGAGCTTGCCGGACGCACGGTACTCGTCGTCGACGATGGTCTGGCGACCGGCGGTACCGCCCGGGCAGGGCTGCGGGCGGTCCGCGCTCGCGGCGCGCGCCGCGTGGTGCTCGCGGTTCCGGTCGGCGCAGCCGCGACGGTCGACGCGCTGCGCGACGAGGCCGACGAGGTGATCTGCGTGCTGCAACCGGAGCCGATGTGGGCGGTCGGCGCCTGGTACGAGGACTTCAGTCAGACGCGAGATGACGAGGTCATCAGCCTCTTGGCAGGCAGTGCGGCGGATCCGACGCGAGCCACACCGAGCGCCAAGGAGGTGCGGATCTCCATCGGTGCCAGCGGCCAGATCGTCGGCGACCTCTGCGTCCCCCAGCCTGCGGCGGGACTTGTCATCTTCGCGCACGGCAGTGGGAGCAGCCGGCACAGTCCCCGCAATCGCGAGGTGGCGGCTGCGCTCAACGATCGCGGTCTGGCAACCCTGTTGCTCGACCTGCTGACCCCGGAGGAAGCCCTCAGCCGCGCCAACGTGTTCGATATTCCACTGTTGGCAGAGCGACTCGTCGCGGCAACAGCGTGGGCATCGACGGAATCAGGCGTTGCCAAGCTCCCGGTGGGGTATTTCGGCGCCAGCACGGGCGCCGGGGCCGCCCTGTGGGCGGCGGCCGAATTGGGCGACCAGGTCCGCGCCGTCGTTTCACGAGGCGGCCGCCCGGACCTCGCCACGGAGCGCCTGGCCGATGTGCGCGCGCCCGTGCTCTTGATCGTCGGCGGCCGCGACGAGGTCGTGCTTGAGCTCAACCGGGACGCGCAGCGCGGACTCCGGGCGCAGTCGGAGCTCTCGGTCGTTCCCGGGGCCACGCACCTGTTCGAGGAGCCCGGTGCGCTCGAGGAGGTATCGCGGCTTGCCGCCGCGTGGTTCGAGCGCCATCTCGTTGGCGCCGCCGGACCTTTGGCGGCGTAACGGCGTCCGGTCCGCCAGGGCGGCCGCCGCCACGCGCCGCCCCTGCACGACCTGGGACCAAGCCCGCACTCGGCAAGCTCAGGGTCAGCGCGGATGCCGCGTCCGTGAGCACGGCATCGGCAGATCGCTCAGATAGGGGTATCCTGGAACCTCACCGATACCTGCGAGGAAACGTGGCCCGGCCCAACAACACCCAGACGGACCTCGACGTGCAGGTGACGGTGCACGGCGACGTCCCCGCAGCCGCAATCGAGCACGCCCAAAGGGCGATCGCGACCGTTGTCGCCCACTCCCCCCGGCCGGTCCTCTTTGCCACATGCCACCTCCAGGTGGACCGGGACCCGGCGCGCGAGCGGCCCTGTGAGGCCCGCGCGACCCTCGACGTCTCGGGTCGGCCGGTCTGCGCCCACGTCGCCGCCGAGGAGATGGCGTTGGCGATCGACCAGCTCGAAGCGCGGCTGCGTCGACGCCTTGCCGATCTCGCCGAGGCCCGCCTCGAGCGGCGGCGGCGCGGCGGGAAGGCGGGCCCCGGCGAGTGGCAACACGGCGATCTTCCCGCCGAGCGGCCCGGCTTCTACCCGCGGCCGCCAGAGGAGCGCCGCGTGCTGGAGCGGGCGACCTACAGTCCGGATCCGATCGACCCGGACGAGGCCGCCTGGGAACTGCACATGCTCGATGAGCGCTTTCATCTGTTCGTCGACTCCGCAACGGGCGCCGACGCGGTCATCCAACGCCTGGATGACGGGACCTGGGAGCTCCAGCAGGCGGTTCCAGATCCAACCGCCGAGGCGCGCGCTGCGATCACGCTGCACGTGAGCCCGACACCTGCGCCACGACTCGACCTGGCGGCGGCGCGCGACGTCCTCGACCTCAGTGACGCACACTTCGTGTTCTACGTGGACCCCTCCGACGAGCGCGGCAGGGTCCTCTACCGGCGCTACGACGGCCACTACGGCCTGCTCGAGCCGCCCGAAGTCGGACACCGGCAGGCCGACACCGGATGAGACTGGGCGGGCGGGAGCATGACCCTGGCGCGGCCCGGGTCATCTGCGCCGAGCCGGCCACGACTCCCGCGGCGCCAGTCGGCGCGGCGTCGCCGGCCCCCTGAGGTGGGCGTCGAACGCCTGCCAAACGTCGGTGAGCTGGTGTTACGCATCTCAGCGCCCAGGCGCCGCGGCGTGTACCAGGAGGCGGTCCGCGGCCTGGGCCACGAGATCACGGGCGGCCATGTCGGTGCGCAGGGGACCGAGCGCCGCCCTATCGCCGTGGACGCCGCCGATGGCGACGTGCTGCTGGCGGACCTCCTCAACGAGGCGATCTTCGTCGCAGAAACGGAAGGACTTGTGCCTTGCGGCCTTGAGGTGCGGCGCCTCGAGGCTGGGCACCTCGACGGAGACTTGCTGCTCGCGCGCCCATCCGTGGCGCCCCGACACGTGGTGAAGGCCGCCACGTACCATGATGTGCGGGTCTGGCATGAGGCCGGTACCTGGTGGGGAAACGTCGTTCTCGATGTCTGACGGTGTCGCCGCTCGCCCAGCACCGGGCCGCCGCGAGATCGCCGGCCTTGTCGAGCGCGGTCCGACACTGTGGGAGATCCCGTCGTCCACCCGGCCCGACATGCGCGTGCCGGCCTATCTGATCGCCGATCGGGGACTCATCCGGGGCCTGCGCGACGATCTCGCGCTGTGGCAGCTGGCCAACGTCACGACGCTTCCGGGCATGATCGGTGTCGTCGCCATGCCGGACGTGCATCAGGGCTACGGCTTCCCGGTGGGAACAGTGGCGGCCAGCGCACTGCCCGACGGCGTGATCTCGCCCGGAGGCGTCGGATACGACATCAATTGCGGGGTACGGCTGCTCACGCTCGGGCTCGCGGCCTCGGAGCTCGGCGCGGCGCGCGAGCAGCTGATGAGCGCGATCGCGCGCACGGTTCCCACAGGCACCGGGCGGGGCGGCCCACTTCGGCTCGACCGGACCGCCCTCCAGCGCGTCCTGGGAAGCGGGGCGGCCGCGGTGGTTGCGATGGGGCTGGGCCGCGACGACGATCTCCGCCATACCGAATCCGGTGGCCAGCTGGCCGGCGCCGACCCAGCCGGCGTCTCCGAGCGCGCCCTGCTGCGCGGCACCGACCAGCTCGGCACCCTCGGGGCCGGTAACCACTTTCTCGAGCTCCAGGTCGTCGAGCGCATCGTCGACGCAGGGGCGGCGACGGCGTTTGGCCTTCGCGAGGGGGAGCTGTGCGTCTTGATCCACACCGGCTCGCGTGGGCTCGGCCACCAGGTCTGCACGGATCACGTGCGCATCATGGAGCAGCGCCGGATCAGTCGCGGCGAACGTCTGGTGGACCGCCAGCTGGCCTGTGCCCCGGCCGACAGCCCCGAGGGCGCAGCTTATCTCGGTGCCATGGCTGCAGCCGCGAATTTCGCATGGGCCAACCGTCAGGTCATCGCGCACCGCGTCCGGAGCGCCGTGGCGTCGGTGCTCGGTCCCGCTCACGGCGCCCAAGTTCGCCAGGTCTACGACGTCGCCCACAACATCGCCAAGCCCGAGACGCACGACGGCCGGCGCCTCTTGGTTCACCGCAAGGGCGCGACCCGCGCCTTCGGGCCGGCGCGCGCCGACGAGCTCCCGGCCGACCACGCGGTGACCGGCCAAGCCGTCTTCGTCCCAGGCTCGATGGGCACGGCCTCGTGGGTGCTGCGGGGCCGTGACGCGGCGCCGGGCCTCGCGTTCGCATCGGCCTGCCACGGTGCCGGGCGTCAGATGAGCAGGACCGAGTCCAAACGCCGCATCGCCGGAGCTGCGCTGCGCAGCGAGCTTGCGCGGCGCGACATCCTGGTGCTGTGCCGCTCGGACGCGGAGCTGGCCGAGGAGGCGCCGTCGGCATATCGCGACGTGGACGCCGTCGTGGCCATCGTCGACCGCGCCGGTCTGGCCAGCCGGGTCGCGCGGCTGGTCCCCCTGGCGGTACTCAAAGGTTAGTCGGCCGGCTCGGCTCGCCGCGACGATCCCGACCGGTCGGCACCTCGGCCGACAGCCTCGTCCTCTTCCGGCGGGTTGGCATCCAATGGAGGCGACACGATGGAGGCGCACCCGATGATGCGGCGGCCACCCTCCGGTCCGAACACCGACAGCCGCCGTTGATCAGTCTGCCCGCCGAGGCGTCAGAAGGATTGACCTGCGCCGCTCCCGGGGCGTGGCGCGCCACCTGCGTCGTGATACGCGACCATCACCCGTTCGTAACGGCGACGGACGTCGACACGATCGGACGGCTCGGGCACCGACTCGATGCTGCTCTGCAGAATCATGCGCGCCTGCGCGACCAGCACCTGGCGCTGCTGCTCGGTGCGCGCCTGCTCCAGAATCGCCGCGATGCGCGTCCAGCTGCCGAATCATGATTGCCGGCATCCCCCGTCCAGCCTGGCGGATCTTCTCAAAGGCCCGCTCGATCAGTCGGTCGTAGCTCACCGGCGCGGTGATCAGTCGCGCCCTGCCGGCCGCATCGCGATGCACCCGCGCCGGCTGCCATTGCGTCGCGGCGCGGCACAGCGCATCGCCAAGCCAGTCGATGCAGGTCAGCGCCGTGAAGGTGTCGTTGACCGCGGGTGAGAGGGCGCGCAGCGCGATCTCAACGAGCTGGTCGACCGCGAACGCGACGTCCTGGGTCAACGTGCGCACGGCGCCCGTGACGTGCGCACGCTCGAGCTGACGCGTGATGCGCGCCTGTGCCGCCGCCGGCCAGACCGTCGCCATTGGCTGTCCCGCGACCAGGAAGTGACCCGGTCGGTATCGCAGTTCGATGAGCGCGTCCTCCTGCTCGGCGATCCGCACGAGGATGTCGTAGCGCACAAGCTGGAGATAGCCGGCGGCTGGCGCCGGCACGACTCCTCCCGGCTCGCCCGGAAGCTCCGCCGTGGCTGGGTCGCCCTCATCCAGAGGCGCTGGTCCGCCCGCGAGCCGCCGCGCGTCGCGCGCATCTGCGTCGATGGCACGCGACAAGTCCCCGGCGATGTTCGCGATCACCTGCGGCAGCTGGATCGCCACGGCCGTGTGGTTGATGAAGTAGATCAGGACCGCGAGGTCCAGGAGCAGAAGACCCAGACAGATCGTGATCGAGATGTGCGGGACGAAGTCGCCGTGCGGGCCCGCGCCGATCGACGCGAGCACCAGCACCGTGTACACCATCGTCGCGACGAAGGTGCCAAGGGTCACCTGCGTGCCGCGATCCCGGATGAAGTTGCGCAGCATCCTCGGCCCGAACTGTGTCGAGGCCAACGTGAGGGCGACGATCGTGATCGAGAACACCACGCCGACGACGGTGATCTCCGCCCCGGCGAGCGCAGCGAGGACTCTGCCGCGCCGCATCCGCGGATCCGCCGATGACCCAGCTCGGGAGGCCGAATCGGTGGTCGTACGCCGCGCGGTCAAGCGCGTGCGTGATCCCGAACAGGACGATCGCGACCACGACCTCAATCGCCGGGACGAGCCAGAGGTTGGTTCGCAGGGCCTCGCGACGCCACCGCCAGCCAAGGGGGACGCGGAGCCTCATGGCTGGGCGGCCGCGCAATCTGGGGTCAGGCAGTCGCCGGGCGCGCACAGGCCCGGTGGGAGGCCGCCGGGCGTCCCGCTCGCGGCCAATGCCAACGCGCGTGGGTATTGAACGCTCACGCGGCCGATGCTATCGATCCCGGTGTGCGGGCGTGCCGCGGCGGCGACCTGCTGGCGGCTCGGTGACCGCCCGGGGACTACTGCTGATCGGCAGCGCAGCCGCCGACGAACGAGTACGCGCGCGGCAAATGAACACCGGGAACGACGACCTCATCACGAAGCTCAGTCCGTGGTCAGTCGACGACACGCTCGCGCGTCTGTCGGCCGTCATCACGGCACGTGGCATGAAGCAGTTTGCCGTGATCGACCACAGCGGCGAAGCCGAGGCGGCCGGCCTCGCGCTGCGCAACACCAAGCTCGTGATCTTCGGCAGCCCGCTCGCCGGAACGCCGGTGATGGAGGCGGTGCCCGTTGCGGCGCTCGATCTGCCCCTCAAGGTCCTGATCTGGGCGGATGGGGGCCAAACGAAGCTCACGTATCTCGCCCCGTCCGCGCTTGCCGCACGCTATGGCTTGGGCGACGAGTTCGCGGGCCGGCTGGCCGGTATCGATGCGGTCACCGACGCCGTGATCGATCGATGAGTCCTTCGCCACGGGATGGCGTGGGCACGACCGGCGACGCCTCCGCCTGAGGCTCTGCGCGTCGGCGCAGCTTGTCCATCCGCCGACGCGCGTCCTCCAGCCCTTGCCGATCGCGAACCACGTGCGCGCATCCTTGTGTCAGCCCGCCGTGGGGTGCGCTCAGGATCCAGTCCCCCGGCGAGCGGAGCGCTCGTTGCCGACAAGAGGGGGCCGGGTCACGCGAGGTCCGCGACGAAACCGCCGCGAGTCACCGCCCCGGCACGAGACTCCCGACCGCGACGTCGTGGACATGCGCCTGAGCGGGCGCAGGAGCCCCGAATGGCAGGACCCCGGTAGTACGCTCGACCCAACAGTGAACGACGGCGGGCGAACAGGAGAACGGGTGGACGAGAACCAGGTGCGCGAACTCATCGAGCGGCTCGTCGCAGAGGAACACGCGCTGCTCGAGCGCGAAGAACATGGCGGGGCCGACGAGGACGATCGGCAGCGACTTGAGGCGCTCAGGGTCACCCTTGACCGAAGCTGGGACCTCCTCCGGCAGCGGCGCGCCCTGCGCGAGGCGAACCGCGATGCCGACGACGCCAGCGTGCGCAGCGCCGACGTCGTCGAGGGATACGAGCAGTAACGGTGTACAACGGGAAGTCGGTGGGGCCGACCGCGTCGGACACGAAGTCGGCCGCGGCTACTTGACGATCCTGATCGTGCGGAACATGCCGAGCTGGAAGTGCTCCCGGCCATCCTCGGCGTTCATCCCGCAGTAGATCACGTAGTAGCCGGGAGGCTCGTTGACGACCTCCTGCTGGACCGCACCGTGTGAGAGCGGACCGACGAACTGCCCCTTGACGCCTGTCCGTACTTCTTGGCCTGTCCGTGACCGACCTGCCCGGCCCGCAGCAGCGCCTCGGCCTTGCGCGCATCGGCGAGGCTCTTCACGCCGGCAAACGCGAACATGTGGATCAGCCAGCCGTCGTTCTGGAAGCGGACCAGCTGGCCATCGTGGATGGTCGCCGCGCCGTGGAACGCGAAGTCGATCGCCGTGATCGTGGCGGCGGGCGGCGGCAGGGACAGCGGGTGAGCGGACGCGGTCACGGTGAAGGTCGCAACCCCGTTGCCGTTCTCGAACGCCGCGTAGTTGCCCGGCTGCAGGTACACCTAGGCGAGCGTCGTCTGCCCGCGGGTGGCCGCACCGTCGTAGACGATCTGCCCGTACGGATCGAGCGCGTCGAGCGGCGTGTTCGGGCCGAAGGCCGAGACGGCCGCGTCGACCTCGGCCGCCGTCACGCCCGCCTTGAGGCGAAACAGCACCGGCGAATCGGTGGCCTCACCACTGACGGTGGCGGCGACGTCGACGGCACCGGATGTGGTCGCCCCGCTGACGGCGATCGAGGTCGGGGTCATCGCGATGTCGAGCGTCGTCAGGCTCGGTGACGCCGCCGACTGTCCGGCCAGCAGGCCGAGGCCTGCCGCCAGCGTCGTGCCGGCGATCCCGGCGGCGCGGAGGACATGTGTCATGGAGAGCTCCTTCGGTCGGATCATCTAGATCGCCCTTCGTGCCGCCACGCTACGTGCCGCGCTCGGGGTCGCCATCGACCGCAGTGGCGATCTTGAGTCGTCCCCAACAGCGATCGTCCAGCAGTGGCGATCTCATCCGCACGGCCGATGGCGAATCGTCGACGCGGGGGATGGCCGGTCGGTTGGTCGGCGGTAGTTTGGCTGCATGCTGCCGCGCCCGGGGACGGCGGCGCCTATGGATCGGGGGCTTGAGGACCGACCTCCCCGGCACGGGCGGGCGGCACGGGCGGGCGGCCGCCCGCCCGTGCCGCCGATGACACTCCTAGGTGTACCTACTCACCACGTTGGTGACAGCCTGCTGATCGGCGCTCGGCCCCCGAGCGCCGAATGCCGGCGCCGGGTGTTGTAGTAGGTGAGCCATTCTGGCAGGGCCGCGGTGCGCTGGGCGTTCGAGGTAAAGGCCTGGGAATAGGCCCATTCTCGCTGCAGCGTGCGATTCAGGCGTTCCACCTTGCCGTTCTGCCAGGGGCAATGTGGGCGAATGAGCACATGGCGCGCGCCCAGGCGCGCAAGCGCAGCCTGGAAATCGTGCGAGAGCCGATACGCAAAGGCATTGTCGGTCATCACCCGCTCGATGCGGGTGATGCCGCACCCGGCAAAGAAGTGCGCCGCGCGAATGAGAAACCCGGCGCAGGTCACGCCGGTCTCATCGGGATGGATCTCGGCATAGGCCACCCGCGAGTGATCGTCGATGGCCGCATGGACGTAGTCAAAGCCCACCAACCGATGCCTGCGGGCCTCGGTGGTGCGTCCGTGCACGCGCCAGCCACCCCCGTCGGGAATGCGCCCGAGCTTTTTGACATCGATGTGGATCAGCTCGCCCGGGGCATCGCGCTCGTAGCGCACCCGTGTGGCCGGCCCGCGGCGGACGGGGATTCCGGTCAGCGCATCAAGCGCTGACAGCTGTGGCATCCCGTAACGACGCAAAACGCGCCCCACCGTTGCGGCGCAGATGCCCAGCTCACCGGCGATCCAATCGGCTCCGCGGCGCATGGTGCGCCGCAGCTGGCAGATCGCCCGCTCGAGCCCCGGATCGATGCGGTGCGGGGTGTGATGCGGCCGGCTGGATCGGTCAGCGAGCCCGTCTGGGCCTTCTGTCCGATATCGGGCCAGCCACTTGTCGGCACAGGTGCGCGAGCAACCCAGTTGGGCGGCCACATCACTCACGCGATACCCGGCCAGGATGCGCTCGACCAGCAGCAGGCGCCCGCGCGGGGTCAGGCGCGCATTAGGGTGCGACATGAGGACCTCCGGGGTGTGGATGGCTTTCGACACCTCCACAACAGCCCCGGGGTCCTCACCCGGTCAAGGGCTGTTACTAACCTTGTGAGTGGTTACAGCTAGACCAGCCGCTTGCGGGCTTCGCTCGAGATGCGCTCGACGATTAGCACCACCACCAGCATGACCAGCAACTCCGTGGTCATCTGCGGATACTGGAAGGTCTCCATCGAGTTGTAGATCATGAACCCGATGCCGCCGGCGCCCACGAAGCCGAGGATCATCGATGACCGGAAGTTGTCGTCGACGCGGTAGAGCATCAGCCCGATGAGCATCGGCCCGACGGTCGGTAGCACGGCGTGGAAGAAGGTCTGCGTCCGGCTCGCCCCGCTCATGCGCATCGCCTCGATCGGCCCGGGCTCCAGGTCCTCGATCGCCTCGGCGAACAGCTTGCTCAGGACGCCCGTCGAGTGCAGCGCGATGGCCAGGACACCGGCCGGCGGGCCCAGCCCGACCGCCACGACGAAAATCAGTGCGTACACCAAATCCGGGATCGAGCGCACGATCGCCATGATCGTCCGCACGACCTCGTAGACCAGCCGGTGTGTGGTGACGTTGCGCGCCGCGAACGGTGCCAGCACGAGCGAGGCGCCGATCGCGAACGCCGTCCCAAGCAGTGCCATGTTCAGCGACACGAGCGCCTGCTGGGTCGCCTCGCGGAAGACGCTCCAGTCCGGCGGGAACGCGCGCTTGATCAGGTCGATCATGTTGTGGTAGCCGCTGACAAGCAGCGACAGGTTCATTCCCGTATCCCGCCAGGCGTAGATGAGGATGGCGGCGCCAATCGCGACCCCGATCGCCCAGAAGATCAGGCGCCGGGCGCGGCTGGGGCGCGGGATCGCTGGAGCCGCAGCCGGTGCAGTCGTCATGGGTGAACCTCCGCGTCGGCATAGAGCCGTGCGATCTCGTGGTCCGGCACCGCGGCCGGGGGGCGATCGAAGACGATGCGGCCGTCGGCCATCCCGACCAGGCGGTCGGCATAGCGGCGCGCCAGATCGGGTTGGTGCAAGATGCAGACGACCCCGAGGCCGTCCTCGCGCGCGATCTCGGCCAGCAGCGACAGCACGTCGTCGGCCGCCCGCGGATCGAGGCTCGCGACCGGCTCGTCGGCAAGGATCACGACGGCCTGCTGGCAGAGCGCCCGCGCGATCGCGACCCGTTGGGCCTGGCCGCCGGAGAGGGTGTCGGCCCGGCGGTAGGCATGATCGGCGAGCCCGACCCGCTGGATCGCCGCGATCGCCTCGTTGCGGACCGCACCGGGGAAGAACGTGGTCCCGAGCGATCGCGGCCCGCGTACCCGCCCGAGCGCGCCGGCCATCACGTTGTCGAGCGCCCGGCGGCGGTTGATGAGATAGATGTGCTGGAAGACCATCGCGGCGTTCCGTCGGGCATCGCGCAGCTTGCGCCCGCGTAGCCCGCGCATGGAGCGACCGGCCAACACGACCGCGCCCTCATCGGGCTCGATCAGCCTGACCACGCACCGCAGCAGCGTCGACTTGCCGCTGCCGTTGGCGCCGAGCACCGCGACCATCTCGCCCGGGTACACCGCGAGGTCCACCCCCTTGAGGACCTGCGGCCCGCCACGAAAGCGCTTGGTCAGTCCCTCGATCTGCAACACGGGCTCGACGCCCGGCGCACGTGCGCCGGGCGTCGCCGCCGATTCCACCGCTGGGTGGACCCTCACGACGAGGTCAGCCGTTGAGGAACGAGATCTTCAGGTGGTCGGCCTTGATCACCTGATACACCGGCGCATACAGCGCGTCGGTGGCCTTGACCATCTTGGAAACGGGCGTGCCGAACTCCTTCTCGGCCGGTGCCAGCTGGCTCGCGGTCAGCTTCAGGAAGGCGTTCTGGATGGTCTTGACGGTCGCGGCGCCGAGCGTCGCGCGGACGGCGATCGGGTCGTTCGGGATCGCCGTGGAGCGCCAGATGCGCACGAAGTTGTTCGGGTTGAAGATGTTGGAGGCCGAGGATGCCTCCTGGGTGTTGACCTCAGCGCACTGCGGCAGCGCGGAGTCCGAGTTCGCGGCCAGCAGCGCCGACAGCGAGTTCGGGTGGCTGCCCGAGTACTTGATGTGGACGTCGCTGTTCGGGTTGAGCTTGTGTGACTCCAGCGCGTAGATCGGGTAGGCGTAACCCGAGGTCGAGGTCGGGCTCGAGAGCACCAGCGACTTGCCCTTCAGGCCCGCGATGGAGGTGATGTGCGAGCCCTTGGTGCAGAACAGCTGCGCGTAGTAGACGACCGGCTTGCCCTTGTAGCCGAACGCGGCGACGGGCGTGGCGTGCGCGAGCTGCTTGGCGAAGATGTAGCCGAGGGGTCCGACCTCCATGAAGTCGACCTTCTTGGCGCGCATCGCCTCGATCTCCGAGACGTAGTCGGAGGTCACCTTGAAGTTGACCTTGCACGCGAGGTTCTTGCTGATGTCCTTGACCAGACCGGAGTACGCCGTGACCAGGTTGGCGTTCGTGTCATAGGGCTCGACCGCGAAGTTCCACCCGCCCTTCGGGCAGGACGTGTTCGCGGCGGACGTGGCGCGGGCGGCCGCCTCATGCGTCGCGCCCAGCGCAACGGCAGCGCCACCGACCAGTACGGCGGCGGAAAGCCCGAGTACAAGGGAGTGCCGAGGTGACGAGATGCGCATAGGTGCAGTTCCTTTGATGGGTTCGATCCGTGGGGCATCCGGGACCCGGATTGCGCGATCAAGCTACGGCCACGTGCCTGCGCGATTGTTTCGAGGTGGTGAAACGCCCTGCTACGTCTCGTAACACCTGTCTAGACAGGTTGCGCACAGCGGGGGTGCCGAAGCAGGCTTCGCAGCGTCCGCACCCCGACCCTGACTGGGGGACCATGCTCCGGCTCGCCTCCGCACCCCGCACGCCCGATGCCAGCCGCTCCCCGCTGCGCATCGCCATCGTCGGCGGCGGTGTCATCGGCACCATGCTGGCGCTTGCCGCACGGCGCCGCGCCCACGACGTCACCCACCTCGAACGGGACCTCGCCCCACGGGGCGCCTCCGTGCGCAACTTCGGCGCGGTCTGGGTTAGCGGCCGGGCCGAGGGTCTCGAGCTCGAGCTCGCCCTGCGCTCGCGCGAGCGCTGGGGCCAAATCGCCGAGGACATCCCCGCGGTCAGGATCCGACCCGACGGCTCGATGACGCTGGCGCAGACGACGGCCGAGCTTGATGTTCTCGAGGCGGTGTGTGCCCGCGACGACGCCGAGGCGCGCGGCGTACGCCTGCTCTCGATCGCCGAGGTCCGGGCGCGCCTTCCTGAGGTGCGCGGCGAGATCGTCGGCGGCATGGAGTGCACCCGCGACGCGATCGTCGATTCGGCCGCGGTCCTGATGGCGATCAGGGCCCACCTGGCCGGCTCTGGCTACCGGTTCCTGTCGGGTCATCGGGTCCGAAGCGTCGATTCCGGACGGGTGCGGCTCGACAGCGGCGATCTCATCGAGGCGGACCTGATCTTTCTGGCCACCGGCGCCGAGTGGCGGGAGCCCGCCCCGGAGGCGCTTGCCGACGCGCCGCTGCGGCGCTGCCGGCTGCAGATGCTCGAGACCGCCCCATGGGATCGGCGCCTCGGCGCGGCGCTGGCCGACGGCGACTCGCTGCGGTACTACCCGGCCTACCGGGTGCCGGCGCTGGCTAACCTGCCCGCGCCCGCGCCGGTCGTCGCCGCCCACCGGGTTCAGATGCTCATGACCCAGCGCAGCACCGGCGCCCTGACGATTGGCGACACGCACGTCTACGACGAGCCGTTCGACTTCGCCCTCGACGAGGCGCCGTTCGAGCACCTGGTGACACGGGCCCAGGAGCTCCTGGGTGCGCCGGTGCCGCCGGTGGTGCGACGCTGGGCCGGCGTCTACGCCGAGCGCACCGACGACGAGCTCATGTACCGGGAGGAGATCATGCCCGGCGTGATCGCGCTCAACGGCCTGGGCGGGCGCGGCATGACGATGTCGGCGATCGCCGCCGAGGACACGTTCAGGATGCTCGTCGATGCCGCCTGAGCCACCGCGTCACCAGCGCATCGCCGAGGAGATCTACCGGTGGATCGCCGACGGCACCTGCCCGCCGGGATCGCGCCTGCCGTCGGAGACCGACCTGGTCGCGCGTTTCGCGGTCGCGCGCGGCACGATCCGCAGCGCCCTGGCGAGCCTGCGGGACGATGGCGTCATCGAATCGCGGCGCGGCGCGCGCTGGACCGTGCTCGGGGGCCGCATCACCCAGAACTTCGGGGCGCTGACGAGCTTCTCGGAGTGGGCGCTCAGCCTCGGCGAGATCCCCGGAGGCCGGACGGTCGAGCTGCGCTGGCGCACGGCCCGGGCCCTCGACATCGAGCGGCTGGGCGTGCCGATGGGCTCGCCCGTCCTGCAGTTGGTGCGGGTGCGTCTGTTGTCGGGCCAGCCGATGATGATCGAACGCACGAGCTTTCCCGCCCACGTCGGCGAGGTCGTCGAGCGCGCTGATCTGGTGAAGGGATCGATCTTCGCCGCGCTGCAGCAGGCCGGCCTGCACCCGGTGCGCGGCACCCACCGGATCGACGCGGTCGCGGCGGGAAGCGAGGACGCCCGCCTGTTGGAGATCCCGAGGCGCGCGCCGCTGCTGCGCGAGCTGCGGCGCAGCACCGGCAGCGCCGGCACGACCCTGGAGTGGTCGGACGACCGCTACCGTGGGGACGCGATCGCGTTCGTGATCGAGAACGCCGCGCAGATCCGCGGGCTCGGACGGCATCTCGACGCCGGCGCCCTCGGCGCGCGCTGAGCCGGATGCGGACCCTCGAGATCAACGGCCGCAGCTACGGCATCCCCGGACAGCCCACGGTCGTCGTCTGCGTCGACGGCGTCGATCCGCGCTACGTGACCGACGGACTCGCACGCGGGCTGCTGCCGCGGTTCGCGGCATGATCGCCGGGGGCGGGGAGTTCGCGCGCGCGACTCCCAGATGCCGAGCTTCACCAACCCGAACAACCTGTGCATCGTGACCGGCGTCGCGGCGGCCGGACACGGGCTGTCGGGCAACCACGCGCTCACCGACGACGGGCGCGAGGTGCAGCTCGACGACCCTGCCTTCCTGCGCGCCGGCACGATCCACGCCGCGATGCATGCGGCGGGCGTGCCCGTCCTGGTCGTCACGACCAAGGCGAAGCTGCGCCGCCTGCTCTCGGTCGGCGACGTGCCGTGCGTGTCGGTCGAAGGCGCGGCGAGCCAGACCCTCGGCGAGATCACCGACCTCGAGCAGCTGGTCGGGCGCCCCGCACCGGGGATCTACGACTGGGACGCCTCGCATTTCGCACTCGAGCTCGGACTCGCGCTGTCCGCGGTGCGTGCGCCGCTGTTGCTGTACGTCTCGCTGACCGACGCGGTACAACACGCCAACGCCCCCGGGGAGCCGCTCAGCGACCGATACTTGGCGCGCCTCGACACCCTCATCGGCGAGTACCTGGACGCCGGCTGGCGGATCGCGCTCGTCGCCGACCATGGCATGAACGACAAGCCGGAGATCCGCTACCTGGCCGACGTCCTCGAGGCCGCTGGGATCGGCGGTACGCGGGTGCTGCTGCCGATCACCGACCCATATGTCGCCCACCACGCCGCCCTCGGGTCGGCGGCGTGGGTCTATGCACCGGCCGATCAGCGGGTTCGCGCCGCAGCCGTTCTGGCAGAGCTGCCCGGCATCGAGGCGGTCCTGGAACGCACGCGCGCGGCGGCCGAACTCGAGCTGCCCGCCGACCGCATCGGGGACCTTGTCGTGCTCGCCGATGCCCGCACCGCGCTGGGCGGTCGCGCGCGCGACCACGACCTCAGCCGGCTCCACGGGCCGCTGCGCTCGCACGGCGGCTTCCACGAGGCTTCGGTGCCGCTGCTGCTCTCACACGCGCCCGGACCGCTGGGACGACGCATCATCGACACCGGGGCACGGACCCGCGACGTGCACGCGATCGTGCTCGAGCCGGCATGAGCACCGCCTGGGCGGCCGCCGGCCCGCGATACCAGCCCAGCTGCATCCTGGCCGGCACGCCGTGCGCCGCCGGCGGGCGCATCGCTGTGGCCAACCCTGCCACCGGCGCGGTCATCGGCGAGGTGCCAGATCTGCCCCCGGCCCTGCTTGCCGAGCGCCTTGCCGCCGAGCGCGACCGGCGTTCGGTCCCGCTGCCGCGCTGGCGCCGGGCCGAGGTCCTCGAGCGGGTGGCGGATCGAATCGCCGCCGACGGCGAGCAGCTCGCGCGGCTGATCACGCGCGAATCGGGGCTGTGCCTGGCCGATACCCGCCACGAAGTCGCGCGCGCGCAGGATGTCTTCCGGCTCGCAGCCGCCGAGGCCCGCCGCGACGACGGCGCCGTCTTCGCCGGCGATCCCACCCGCCGCGGCCGCGCGCGCCGGGCGATCACCTCGCGCGAGCCGGTTCGGCTGGTCGCGGCGATCACCCCCTTCAACCATCCCCTCAACCAGGTCGCCCACAAGCTCGCGCCGGCGATCGCGGTCGGCGCGCCAATCGTCGTCAAGCCGTCGGAGAAGACCCCGCTGGCGGCGCTCTGGCTTGCCGACGCGATCCTGGAGGCCGGGCTGCCCGAGACCGACCTGTCGGTCGTGACCGGCGCAGCGGCGGCGATCCTCGAGGTGCTGTTGGCCGAGCCTGCGGTCGAGGTCGTCAGCTTCACGGGCAGCGCACGGGTCGGGCACCTGATCGCGGCGCGGCTCGGCTACCGGCGCGCGATGCTCGAGCTCGGCGGCAACGACCCGCTGATGGTCCTTGCCGACGCCGACCTGGACCTCGCCGCGCAGTTGGCGGTCGCCGGTGCGACCGCGAACAGCGGCCAGCGCTGTAGCGCCGTCAAGCGCGTCATCGCCGAAGCCCCGATCGCCGATGACCTGGTCGCGCGCATGGCGGCGCGGATGGAGCAGCTCGTGTGCGGTGACCCGTTCGACGAGGCCACCGACGTCGGCACGGTGATCGACGCCGACGCGGCTGGGGTGATCCGCGAGCGCATCGACGATGCCGTCCGTGGTGGTGCACGCCGCGTGATCAGGCGGCCCCGGTACGGGCGCCTTCGTGCCGCCGGCGCTGCTCGACGACGTGCGTCCCGATCAGGACGTCGTCCGCCTCGAGACATTCGGCCCCGTCGCGCCGGTGATCCGCGTCGCCGATCTCGACGCGGCCCTCGAGGTCGCCAACGGCACCGAGTTCGGGCTCGGCGCCGGGGTGGTGACTGACAGCCTCGCGCACGCCGTCCGCTGCGCGCGGGAGCTGCGGTGCGGCACGGTCAACATCAACGAGGTCCCAGGCTGCCGGACCGAGCTGACGCCGTTCGGCGGGATCGGTGAATCCGGTCTTGGCGTCAAGGAGGGAATCCTCGAGGCGATGCGGGCGATGACCTACCAGAAGCTCGTCTCGCTGCCGTGGCCGTGACCGTCGGCCGACCACCACCGTCGCCAAACCAAGGAGCACCGGTGAGTCCGCCGGACATCGTCGACCACATCTTTGCCGAGTTCACCCAGCACGGCGAGCGGCTGTACATGGGCGAGCAGGTCTCCCAGCTCGAGCACGCCCTGCAGGCGGCCCTGCTGGCCGAGCAGGCCGGCGCGCCCGCTTACCTCGTCGTCGCGGCACTGCTGCACGACTATGGGCACTTGTTGCACGACCTGGACGAGGATTGCGCCGAACAGGGCGTGGATGACCATCACGATGAGCTCGCGGCCGAGGCCCTGGCCGCGTACTTCCCGGCCGACGTTGTCGAGCCTATCCGGCTGCACGTGGCGTCCAAGCGCTACCTATGTGCGGTCGACCCCGGGTACCTCGACGACCTCTCGCCGGCGTCGCGGCTGAGTCTCGCGCTGCAGGGTGGCCCCTTCACCGACGCCGAGGTGGCCGCGCTTCGATGCGCTGCCCCACGCCGCTGATGCGCTTCAGGTCCGCCACTGGGATGACCGAGCCAAGACGCCTGGCCTGGAAACCCTGACCCTTGAGCACTATCGGCCGACGCTCGTCACGTGTCGCAGATCGCCGGTGGGTCCGCGGCCAAGCGCCGACTAGCAGCCCGGTTCGGCTGCCCGCCGGCAGTGCGCCGAACCGGTCACCAGGGACCGGCGTCGATCCCGTGCTGACCGGCCAGATCGCACCGGCGCGTCTGCGCATCTGCCGGGCCCCCGGGAAGGCCGCAGGCGACGGCCGGGCCTCGCCCGGCTCGGCGCCGCCCGTCGGCACCCGCGGATGTGACAGACCGACGGACGCGGCGGGGACAAGGGGACCGATAACCTCGGGGTGACCACACCACCGAATCGAGCCATTGCCGTGAGCGTCACGATCTACTGCGACGAGATCTTCTTGGAGCATCGCCTCGCGGGACACCCGGAGTCCCCGAACGTCTGATGGCCATCGTCGCCCGGCTCCGGGGGCTCGACCAGGATGGTCTGCTGTGGCGTACGGCCGCCCCGCCGGTCAGCGACGCGCTCCTTGAGCTCGTCCATCCGGCCGAGTACTGGCACGCGTTGCGCGACACCTGCGCCTCCGGGCCCGGCTGGCTGGATGCCGATACCTACTTCACGCCGGCAAGCTACGAGGTCGCCCGGCGCGCAGTGGGCACCGCCGTTGAGTGTGCCGCCCGGGTCTGCGACGGCCGCGAGCCAGGGTTTGCCCTCATTCGACCGCCCGGACACCACGCCGAGCCGAGCCAGGCGATGGGGTTCTGCCTGTTCAACAACGTCGCGGTCGCGGCGCGTGCGGCGCAACAGCGCGACGGCGCTGGCCGCGTCGCCATCATCGACATCGACGTCCACCACGGCAACGGCACCCAGGACGTCTTCATCGACGATCCGACGGTGCTCTACTGCTCGATCCACCAGGCGCACCTGTACCCGGGGACCGGGGCCGCGACGCAGCGCGGCCGGGGCGCGGGCGTCGGCACCACCGTCAATGTCCCGCTCCCGGCCGGCACCGCGCGCGCCGCCTGGCTGGGGGCCTTC
Organism: uncultured Thermoleophilia bacterium; assembly: GCA_963768285.1. Taxonomy (GTDB): domain Bacteria; phylum Actinomycetota; class Thermoleophilia; order Miltoncostaeales; family Miltoncostaeaceae; genus CAITWD01. Next base: position 62,996 of record CAVYHI010000016.1, on the reverse strand, counting down.
GACCACAGGATCGCCCCGGCAGTGGCGGATTTCGCGCCTGATCTGATCCTCGTCAGCGCCGGCTTCGACGCACATACCCGCGACGGGCTGGCCGACTTTGATCTCGTCACGCGCGACTTTGGCGAGATCGCGGCGCGGATCGAGTCGCTGGCCGGTGCGACCGCGGCCGGTGCGAGCGCCTGGATCCTGGAGGGCGGCTACTCGCTGCAGGCGACCGCCGACTCGTGTGCGGCCGTCGTCGACGCGCTCTGTAGGCCCGTCGGCGACGCGCTCGCGCCCGGCGGCCCGGACGAACTTGCGACCGACCGGATCACCGATGGCGGGCGCTCGCCGGCGCCCGACCGCGGTTAGGAGCGCGACGCCACCCGTGGACACCGCGCTGGCATCCGAGGTCCCGCCGCCCTCATTGTGGGACCGGGACGTGCTGCTGCGCGACGGCTCGGTGGCCCGCATCCGCCCGATCCGCCCGGCGGACCGGGTCGGCTGGCGGGAGTTCTACTCGCGGCTGTCCGAACAGTCGATCTACCTGCGCTTTTTTGGGCCGCATCCGCATCCGAGCGACGCCGAGGTCGAGCACTTCGTCACCGTCGACTACGACACCCGGATGGCATTCGTGGTCGAGCAGCACGGCCGGATTCTCGGGATCGGGCGCTACGACATGGTGGGCCAGACCGCCGCCGAGGTTGCCTTCCTTGTCGAGGACTCGGTCCAGCGGCGCGGGATCGCAACCCTCTTGTTGGAGTACCTGGTCGGCTATGCGACCGGACGCGGCGTGCGCCGGTTCATCGCCGACACCTTGGCCTACAACGCCGCGATGGTCTCGGTGTTCCGCCGCGCCGGCTTTCGCCAGGAGGCGTCCACGGAGGGAGAGGTCACGCGCGTCGTACTGGATCTATCGCTGACCGAAGCCGTCCATGAGCGCGTCGATGCCTATGCCTGGCAGGCGAGCGTCGCCTCGCTGGGGCACATCCTCGCGCCGACGTCGATCGCGGTGATCGGGGCGAGCCGCAGTGGCACCGGCGTCGGCAGCGAGATCCTGGCAAACCTCCAAAACGGTGGGTTTCGCGGTCAGGTGTATGCGGTCAATTCCTCGGTCGCACCGCACGATGCCGACGGGGTACGGTGGGAGCGGCGCATCGCCGACTGCCACGGACCGGTGAGTCTGGCCATCGTCGCGGTGCCGGCCCCTGCGGTGCTCGGCGTCGTCGACGGCTGCGCGGACGCCGGCGTCGGCGGCCTGATCATCGCGACCTCAGGGTTCGCAGAGGCCGGCCCCGAGGGGGTGCGCGCGCAGGCAGAGATCGTGGAGCATGCGCATCGGGGCGCGATGCGCGTCATCGGACCGAACTGCCTGGGGGTCATCAACACCGCGCCTGGGGTTGCGATGAACGCGACCTTCGCCACGAAGGCGATCATGCATGGCCATCTGGCGCTCGGCTCGCAGTCCGGCGCGCTGGGGATCGCGCTGCTCGAGCAGACCCAGACGCTGGACGTCGGCGTTTCGTCGTTCGTGTCGATGGGCAACACGGCCGACGTCGTCAGCCACGACCTGCTGCGGTTCTGGCACCAAGACGCGAACACCCGGGTGATCCTGCTCTATCTCGAGGCCTTCCGGGACCCGCCCAAGTTCTTCGAGGTCGCGCGCGTCGTGACCCGCACCAAGCCCGTCGTCGTCCTCAAGAGCGGGCGCAGCGTCGTCGGGGCGCGCGCGGCCGCATCGCATACCGCCTCGCTCGCATCGCCAGATCGCGCCGCAGACACCCTGTTTGAGCAGGCCGGGGTCATCCGGGCGTCGACCCTCGATGAGATGCTCGCGCTCGGGACCTTGCTCGACCACTCGCCCGTCCCCCAGGGCCCGCGCGTCGCCATCGTCTCGAACGCCGGCGGGGCCGGGGTCCTCGCCGCCGACGCTGCCGACGAGGTCAGCCTCGAGGTGACCCCACTGAATACGGAAACCCAGCGGGCCCTGCAGGGCGTCGCTGCCGGATCCGCATCGGTCCGCAATCCGATCGACCTCGGCTCCGGGGCGGGGCCGGCGGCATATAGCGCCGCCTTGGAACGGCTGGCAACCTCGGGCGAGGTCGATGCGGTGGTCGCCATCCACGCCGCCGTCCCCGAACTCGACACCGATGAATTCGTCGCCCTCGCCTCGGAGGTGGCCTGGCGCGAAGCCGTGCCGATCCTCGCGGTCACGCTCGGCGTGAGCCCGCGAGGGCACGCCGACGTGGCCCGGTTTGCGTTCCCCGAGACGGCGATCCACGCCCTGGCCCGAGTCGTGCGCTACGGCCAGATCCGCGCCGAGGACCCCGGCAACGTGCCCACGTTCGCCGACATCCGCGCCGGGGCCGCCGTCCCCATCGTCCAGCGGGTCTTGAGCGAGGACGGCGATGGACGCTGGCTGACCCCCGAGGAGACGCGCCAGCTGCTCGAGGCATACGGGATCCCGCTTGCGCGGTTCGCGTACGCGCACGGCACCAAGGCAGCGGTCGCGGCCGCGCGGGAGATCGGCCTGCCCGTGGCGCTCAAGGCCGACGCCGCCGGGGTCGTCCACAAGCTGGAGGCCGGGGCAGTGGCCCTCGGGCTCACCTCGGTGGATGCGGTGCGCGCGACGATGCGCCACTTCCGCGAGCGCTTCGGGGACCGGCTGCGGGGCGTGGTCGTGCAGGAGATGGGCCCGCCGGGCGTCGAGCTCATCGTGGGAGCCGTGCACGATCCGGCGTTCGGGCCGCTGGTGGTCTACGGCAGCGGGGGCACCAACGCCGAGCTGTTCCGCGACCAGCTCACGCGACTGGCACCGCTGACGACGCGCCAGGCCGAGGAGCTCGTGCGGGCACCGCGGGGCGCCCGGCTCCTGGAGGGATTCCGCGGGCAGCCGCCCGCCGACATCGACGCCGTCACCGATGTGCTGCACCGCGTCTCGCAGCTGGCGGCCGACATCCCTGAGGTGGCCGAGTTCGACTGCAATCCGCTGATCGCACATCCCCGGGGCGCGGTGGTCGTGGATGCACGGGTGCGCCTGCGCCGCGTCGAGCGCGGCCTGCCCGCCTGGATCCGCACCGCCTAGCCCGGCACTGGCCGACCCAGCACGCCGTCGGCCGCACGACGGGACCAGGCCACACGGGGCACTAAGTGGTTGAGCGAGCCGACGGCGCGGGCCCAAACATGACACTGAAGGAGGTGGTGTAGCTCCGCTCCGTCGGTGGGTGGAGGCTACACCGGCTCGCTCCTCGAGGTGATCGGCTGCCGCGAGCTCGAGCGGCCTGAGCCGTAGGCGAGGGCAACGAGGAGGTCGTGGCGGGCAGGATCTGTGCCGGTCACGCCGCCTGCCCCGTGGCGAGGGCCAAGGGCTCCTGGGTCACATCGTCGTCGGCGGTGCCAGCGAGCACGAGTGCCATCGAGCCCTCCGACAGGTACCTGCGGCCGACCAGCCACTCGCGTTGTTGATTCGACAACATTCATCCTGGTCAGCGCCGACCTCTGGGTGTGGCATCGCTCGCCGAAGTGAAGTGTCATCCTCGAACCGTCCGTTGACGACAGAGGCCGTCCTCGGAAGGTGTCGGGGTCAGGCCGCTCGGCTCCGCGAGTCTTGTGGCGCGCCCCATCACGGCACTTCGGGGACGCGCAGTCTGGCGCGGCCGACGCGGAGAGGAAGCAGCGCCGAACGGCAGATATGGCGCGGCTTCGGCCTACGGCTGGGTCGGGCAGCCCGCCTTGGAGGATCGCGCGCCGTCGCGTGGGCGCGTGCCGCTCGCGTCGTGTTTTGTTCCCACGATGCACCGCGCCACGCCCGGAACCCGGACCTTGCCGTCCTTCTCGAACGCGCTCACCTTCGCAATGGCGTTTGCCCGAATCCGCTCCCGCGCCGGTTCGTCGACCTGCTGAAGCGCCGCAACTGCGAGCGAGACGTGCTCGCTGATCATTTCCCAATACTGCGCGGGCGATTGCGTCACGAGTTCGACCTCGACGTCCCACTCGGTAACATCGCGCAGCCCCGCGCCCTCGTACAGGGCACTGACATATCCCGGGGCAGCGCACCGGAACATACTCGGCCCGTCCGGGTCGGGTGGCGCCACCGCCGCCTCGGTCGCGATTGCCTGCATGGCGATCGTCGTCCACGGGTTCTCCTCGGGCTTGACCCATACCGACGAGCAGAGACGTCCACCCGGCTTGAGTACGCGCGCGAACTCGGCCGTCGCCTTGGCCGCGTCGGGGAAGAACATGTACCCAAAGCGCACAGAGACGCTATCGAATGTGGCGTCGTTGAACGGCAGATCATCGGCGCTGCACACCTGCGTCTCGATATTGGCGACCCCTTGCGCCCTGGCTCGTCGCGCGGCTATGTCCAGCATCTCCGCTACGAGGTCGGTCAGCACGACGCGTCCCTTCGGCGACAGTCTCGCGATGCTCAGACCCGGCTCACCCGTGCCAGCGGCAATGTCGAGATGCTGATGATCTTCAGCGATGTCGAGACGCTCGATCATCGCTGCGCCGACCGGGCCCAGCTGATCCACGATGACCGAGTCCCACTTCTCCCAGCCCGCAGAAAGCCCGGCCCACGTCGCTCGCTGAACGTCTCGGATCTCATCGGCGCTCGGCATCGGCCCTCCCGCTATCGATGCATCCGCCGAACACGAAAGCACTCCTTGGCGGGAGTGCATAATGCCCGCTCGGGGCGCGTTATGCCACCTGCGAAACGCGCGCAGAACGAAGTTAGGTCCCAGGGGTGGTGTAGCTCCGCTCCGTCGGTGGGTAGAGGCTACACCGGCTCTGAGGACGAGCGCCTGTGGGCCGCCATCGGTGACCCGTCGCGGCTCCAGGTGCTCGACCTTCTGCTGGCGCGCGGCGCGGCGACCCAGTCGGAGCTCGCGTGCGAGTTGCCGGTGTCCCGGCAGGCCGTCGCCAACCACCTGGCGGCGCTCGACCGCGCCGGGCTCGTCGAGCGGAGGCGCGGCGGGCGCGAGGTCCGGTTCTCGGTCCGGCCCGACCGTCTGGGCGACGCCGCCCGTCAGCTCGCCGGCGTCGCCGATCGCTGGGACCGGCGCCTGCGCACCATCAAGCGTCTGGCCGAGCAGGCACACGCGTCAGCCACGGCTGCCGAGCGCCACGGCGCACGCAGCCGGCCGCACGACTCCGCCTGAGGCGAATTCGCGCGCGCGTCCGACTCCGGCGGCGCCGCACGGCATGAGAACATGGCGCAGCGACCTCGAGGCGGTGGAGGCCACGCCCTGAACGACTCCGAGAGCACCGTAACGGCGAGGCGATGTCACCCGAACCGCTGAAGCGTGCGGCGGGCCCGCTGCCCGGAATCGCGAGCGCCGCGTGCTACCGGCGCTGGTCGTGCTCACCGCCGTCAGCGGTGTCGTGGACGCCGCCAGCTACCTCGGCCTTGGCCACGTCTTTACGGCCAACATGACGGGCAACGTCGTGATTCTCGGCTTTGCGGCGGCCGGTGCGCCCGGCTTCTCGGCCAGCGCCTGCCTCGCCTCGCTGGCGGCATTCGTGTTGGGGGCCGCGTCGACCGGACGCCTCGGTCCCGCGCGGTCACGCGCAGCGTTGCTGATCATCGGCGGCACCGTCGAGACCGCACTGATCGGCGTTGCCGCCGTCATCGCACTCGCGCACCACGAATCGGTGGCCACCGGCTGGACCCGCATCGCGGTCATCGCGCTACTGGCCTTCGCGATGGGGATGCGCAACGCGGTCGTCCGACGCCTCGCCGTCGCCGAAATGCGGACGACCGTGCTCACCACGACCTGGCGGGGCCGCCGACGTCGCCGGCGGCGGCGTAGCGAGCCCGAACGCCGGGCGCCGGCTCGCCGCGGTCGTGACGATGTTCGCCGGCGCCGTCGTTGGGGCGGCGCTCGACCTCCACCAGGGCACGGGTTGGGCACTGGCCGCCGCCAGTTGCCTGGTGGCGGTCACGCTCGCGTTCGTGATCGCCGGGCGTGGCTCGGCACACCGCTGAGGTCGTCAGGGGACCGGGTGCGCCGCAGGGACGGGCAGGCACCTCAGGACGGCTCGCGTCCCTCTGGCTCCAGGTACATGCTGGCATCGTCGCGACGGAAGATCGCCCGCAACCCGGCACCGCCCGGCAGCAACTCGAACACGCCGAGCTTCCCGGACTCCGGCCACACCACGACGTCGGGAAACCCGTAGTTGCTGATCGCCAGGAAGCGCGCCGGCGCGCCGTCCTGGTTGATGAGCTGATGGGCGCCCGCGGCGCCGGGCGGGAAGCAGAGCGCGTCGCCTTCGACGAGGGTGCGCTCGCCCTCGGGCGTCCGGGCCAGCAGCCGCCCGGCCAGCACCACGACGATCTCCTCGGCGGCGAGGTGATAGTGGTAGGCGTAGGCGGGCTGGTTCGGCGGCACCTCCCACAGGCTCATGCCGATCCGTTCCGCGCCGAGCTGCCAGCCCAGGCGGGCCCTGCGCGACCCGCGCGCCGGCGCGCCCGGCGGCCGCTGCGCATCCTCGAAGTCGGGCTGTCGGATGTTGATCATCGCGTGCCTCCTCGGAGCGGGAGCGGGCTCGTCGCCGTCCAGTCGCGATGCCACCACCGCCGACGGCGGTTGTCAATCGGCCGGGTTGGTCGGGTGCGTGCGCTTCCCGGTTACGAATGCCACCCCCGGCCGCGTGCGCCGCCCATCGTGGGGTACTGTCTTTCCACGGCCAGGAGACTGGCAACATGGGCAAGAAACACAAAAAAAACGCCGCGCAGATGCCGGAGTATCCTTGGGTCCAATGGCTGATACCCCTGCAGACATTGAGCTTGTGCTCGCGGCGATCGCCCAGAGCGAGGACGAGTCCGTCCGCCGCACGCTCGCGGGCCTGGACGCACAGCTGGAGCGCTTCGCCGGCGACATCGAGGCGACCCGCCGACAGCTGGAGGCCGTCCGACCCGCGCTCGACGCCGCTCAGCGGCGACTTGCGGACCTCCAGGAGGCCGAACCGGCGTTGGTAGACGCGCGCCGGCGCCTGCGGGCGCTGCAGGCCGCCGATGCGGGCTTCGCAAGCGTACGCGAGCGCATCGCCATCCTTGCGCCGGCACTGGAATCCGCGCGCCGCGTGGTCGAGGTGAGCCCGCACGCGCTGCTCCCGACGACCCGGCAGCAGGTGCGCACACTGACCACCGAGCTCCAGGCCATCTCGCGGGCGCTGGCTGGCCCGCCCCCCGGGCTCGAAACGCTCAAGGCGCACGAGCACGCGATCGAGGGACTGTCTAGCGTGTTCGCCAGCGCACGCGAAGAGGTCCTCGCGCTGGAAGTGCTGGTCGGGACGCTCGAGTTCGCCCGCAGCGAGCTGCGTGCGCTCGCGACCGACCTCGAAGCGCCGCGCCGCGCGCTGCGCGCCGCCATCGCCGCCACGCCACAGCGCTGACCCTCCCGGGCGCCCCGGGACCGAGGGGGTCGGTACCGGCCGCGTTGGGCGGCCGCCCAGGCGTCATCTCCAGCATCGCGGCCAATCCCGACGCCTCCACCACGCGTCGCACGACCAGGGACGCATTGCGGATCTGAAACGTCGCGGTGCTCGCCGCGGACGCCGCCAGCAGCAGCAGCAGCAGCAGGCCACAACTGTCGATGAACTGGATCCCCGTGCGAGTGCCTCCGCCGAGCCCAGTGAGCACGCTCGGTCGGCTCGCCGATGCATCCGGTGAGTCTCGCGTGTGAGTACCCGGTCGCCACCGCCGGAACGCGTGGTGGCTCGATGTCCGCCGACGTCAGACCCACGCCCGAGGACACCTGGGCCCGGTCCCGTCAGCCGGCCCCGGGCTCGGAATGGTGTTGGAGATAATCGATGTAGACCGGCCTGAGGGCCTCGTCGAGGTCGCCTTTGCGGTTGGCGTAGTCGTGCATCCAGATCGAGATGTGCTCAACATCGGTGTCGCCGCGACCTTCGCTACCGGCGATGGTCTCGGCGACGGGGATGTACTCCATGAGCTTCCAAAAGAACTTGATGTCGAGGTGATGCTCCGCGGCCCGGACCGCGCGGTGATGTAGCTCCTGCGTCGAGAGCCTGTCGAGTTCCTCGAAGTCCGCCATGCCGCAACCACCTCGTTCCGGATTCGCCCGCGGGGTCCGACGTGATTGTGCCAGGACCGACGCAGCCACGACGACCGATGCGGATCAGCCGTGCGCCCGTGGCGCGTGCGCCAGCACGACAGGCGCGATAAGCCCGTGGGTGCCGAACCGCGTCGCGGCCTGGGCGACGACATCGGCCGCGCCCGAGACGGTCTCGCGCCCGCGGCGTTGGTTCCAGACGAGCGAATGCGGCCCGGCCGCGAGCCTGCGCGCCCGCAGGAGGACGGCGAGGACCTGGCCGGAGCGCGTCGTGACCCGGATGGTGACGATGGCCGCGCGGGCCAGACGGAAGGCGATCCGCTCCTCGGGTTGACCGTGACGCAGGACCGCCCGCGTCGCGAGGCCGCCAAGCGTGCGATCGACCACGATGACCTGCACGTCGCGTGAGACCGCCCCCATGACCGTCGTCAGCGACCCGTTGAGGTGATAGGTCCCATCGGGCAGACCGAGCCGCCGCGGATCAAGCGCGACCGCGACGGGCACGGCCGGGACCGCGCGATCGAGGAGGGTGACGACGCGCCGGTCCGGCGTGGTGAGCGTGACCACCAGCGTTCCCGGGCTCGGGACGATCACACCAATGCTCGCGCTGTCGTCGACACCATCGCCGTTGGGCGACAGCGGCACGGTGAGCGGGCTCACACGGACGCCTTGGTAACGAACGACAGCCGCGGTGCTGATCGCCCGGGGGTCGGTCCACGGCATCACGTCACTGCCGTTGACGATCATCTGGCTGCTGCCTCCCGAGTCCATGGCGATCGCGGTCCGGGCGCCGAGCCGGACCATCAGGTTCGCCTGCTCGGGAACCGTGATACCCGGACTGCCCTCCCCCGGCCCTTCGGCGGAGACGAGCAGATCGGTCCCGTTGGCCGTCTGCCCGATCGCGGTCCGCTCCGAACGCGGGTTGAGTTGAGTCGCGACGAACCCCTCACCGGCGTTGTGCACAGCGCGACCTGCCACGACAAGCGCAGGACCGCCGCCGAGGGCCAGCGTCCCGGGGGCGATTCCCGCGATCCGGGCGACCAACGAGATGCGCGTGCCGACCGGCAAGCGCTGGGCGATCGACGCCGCGGCGGGCCCAACACCGGTCAGAACGAGATACCCCGCGGGGATCCGGACCGACCGGGCGCTCGAGTTCGCGACGACCGTCCCGGTGACCGTCTGGTTGGGCTCCAGCGGCCCCGCGGCGTCCGGGGCAATCGTCGCCGAGTCCTCGACGGTGGGCACCGGACCGCCCGTGCCGGTCGGCAGGTGCGCCGGCAGCGGCGCGATTGCGGTGCCGTAGGCCGAGCTGAACAGGACGACCTCGCTCGGGTAGATCGCCGGACGGTCGATGCCACCGATGTCGCCCACGGACGCGAGAGGGGACCCATCGGTCGCGATCGGCATCCATGAGGCACGCAGGACCGCGCGCTCGAGCGCCAGTTGCCCGGTGGGCCCGATCACAAGCGACGACCGCAGCGGGTTGGGGGCGCTCACCAGGCCGGCGGCGCGGGTGATCGTCAGGCCGCTCGGGTAGGCCTGGGTGAAGTTGAAGAAGTCACCGTTGACGCTGGCCACCGCCCCGATCGGGGCGAGCGCGCGCGTCGTGCGGGCGAGGTCGCCGCGCGCGCCAACCGCACCCGACACGACGACAGGCTCGAGTGATGCCAGGCCGTGCGGGGCGATGCGGACGACGTTGATCACCTGCCCGCCCGCCAGCACGTCGCGCTGGTAGGTCACCCCGGGCGCGAGCGCCTGCGTGGCCGGGACTGCCAGCGGGATCGCGCTCACCGCCACCGCGGCGGCCAATGCGGGTGGCGCCGCGCAGAGCGCGAGGACGAAACCGAGGGCGTACCGGAGCGGGCGGCGGCAGACCACAGGCATCGCGGGCATGCGAGCACAGCCACACCGAGCACGCAACCATCTGGTGGCATGCGTCGCGTGAATTTACGGATTGTTGAGCTATCGCGGCAGCTGCGCCGTAACGGCGCGGCGGGTCGGATGCACTCAGCACCTGCCAGCGCAAACGCGCGCACAATACACGGGGGTCGGCGATGCAGATCGAACTGGATGCACGACAGCGGCAGCTGTGCGAGGACGCCACCTGGAACTTCTCGGACCTACGCGCGGCGTTCATTAACTGCACGCTCAAGCGCTCACCGGAGGTCTCCCACACACAGGGGCTCGCCGACCTGTCGATCGCGATCATGCGGCGGCTCGGCGTCACGGTCGAGGTGATCCGGGCCGTCGACTTCGAGATCGCCACGGGCGTCTACCCGGACATGACCGAGCACGGCTGGGAGCATGACGACTGGCCGGACCTCTACCAGCGGGTGATGGCCGCCAACATCCTGGTCATCACGACGCCGATCTGGCTGGGCGAGAAGTCCTCGGTCTGCACGCGCGTCATCGAACGCCTCTACGGCGACAGCCACTTGCTCAACGCCGCCGGCCAGTGGGCCTACTACGGACGCGTCGGAGGGTGCATCGTGACCGGCAACGAGGACGGCGCCAAGCATTGCGCGATGAACATCCTCTATTCGCTCCAGCACCAGGGGTTCGTGATCCCGCCGCAGGCCGATGCCGCCTGGCTCGGCGAGGCGGGACCGGGCCCCAGCTACCTCGACCCGGGCTCCGGGGGCCCGCAGAATGAGTTCACCAACCGGAACACCACCTTCATGACGTGGAACCTGCTCCACCTGGCGCGCATGCTCGCGAACGCCGGCGGCATTCCGGCACACGGCAACCAGCGCGCCGCCTGGGACGCCGGGTGCCGGTTCGAGTTCGCCAACCCCGAATACCGCTAGCCATCACCAGCCGCTACACGCCACCACGCGAGCGCCGGCATCCACCCCGGTCGCCAGGCGCCCGTAAGGCCGGCGCGCGAGGGTCGGCTGGCGTGGATCGCGTATCCGAAAGCGGGCCAGCATGAGACCGACTTGAACCGCGACCGGCTCGCCGTGATCGTCAGCGCGCACAGGGTGCGCCCGGTCCGGCAAGTGGCGATCGACGCGGTCTGGTCGGCGCTCCGCTTCCGGCCGACGCGGGGCGGCTGACGCCGGCGCAGACCGCCCGGCACACGACGGCCACGCCGCACGTGCCGTACTGACCCGTACGCCCGGCTGGTTGCGTGCACGCATCCGGTTGTTGCGTGGCTCGTGGGTCAGCTCGGCAAGGCCGAGTTCCTCGAGCAGCGGTGGCAGGTACACCGCGAAGCGACCCCGATATCCCTTGCGCAGTCCGTACCACCCTCCCACGGGGCTCTCGACCGAGCGACCCCAGGGCCCCGACCGACCCGTCCGGGGCCGGTTTCTGCTCGTCGGCAGCGCCGAGCGGGGCCCAGCCACCCTGGCCGATAAGCGATGCGTGCAGATCCTCGATCGCCCGGAGGTGATACGTGAGCGTCGTCGAGCCCGCTTGGCACACGAGGGTCGGAGGGTCGGCGGCATCGTCCCGATACAGCGGGTACTCCGACTTCCCCGGCGGGGTGTTGAGCAGCCACGGGTCATCGCTGGTCCCGCCGGCCATGCGCGCCCTCCCTCCCTCGATCGCCAAGGCCCCGTTCCGGGCCGGGGCCATCCACGCGGCGGCGGATAGATCGTGCAACTCGAGGGCGCGCCTATGGCCGGTGACCGCGCGCGCCGACTGCAGAACCCGGCACACGCATCACCCGATGTCGCCGCCGACGCCAGCGCGTAGTGACGACACGCGGGCAGGATTCACTCGCACCGCTACGAAAGGGCCGACCATGACTTCGGACGCGATGGGCGAGGCGATCCGCGAAGCACGCGGCGAGGCGGCGCCATTCGTCATCGTCGCGGCCATCGGCTTCATCGCCCTCGCACTGGTGAGCCGCCACGCGAACTGGCAGCTGACCCACGTCGGTTGGTGGCTGTGGCTCATCGAGGCACTGCCCTATTGCGTGCTGGCGCTGATCTTGGCGGCCGGGCTCGGCCGGGACCGCACCGCCGAGCAGCGCCGGACGATCGTCACGGTGCTCTTGGGGGTCATCGTGATCTTCAGCGTCGTCGGGACGTCGCTGCTGATCGTTTCGCTGGTCGAGCCGTCAAACCTCAAGATCAGCGGGCCGCAGCTGCTGATGAGCGCCGTCGTGCTGTGGGTCTCGAACGTGATCGCGTTCGGGCTCGCGTTCTGGGAGCTCGACTGCGGCGGGCCGGTCCGGCGCGCGCTGGCGACCCGGCGCTACGCCCCGGACATCCAGTTCCCGCAGGATGAGAACCCCGAGCTGGCGCGGCCCGGCTGGATGCCGCGCCTGTTCGACTACCTCTACCTTTCGACCACCAACTCCATCGCGTTCAGCCCGACCGATGCGATGCCGCTGACCAGGCCAGCCAAGGCGCTCATGACAATCGAGTCGGCCATCTCGATCGTGGCGGTGTTGTTCATCGCGGCGCGGGCGGTCAACATCCTGAACACCTGAAGCAAGAGTCGGATTGCCCGGATTCTGGCGTCCGACGAGGACACCTCGGCGCCAGGGTCCCCCGCCGCTTCACCCCGTCGGACCCCCCACGGCCGCAGTCCTCGACCGCTTGGGCCGGCTGGATCGCATGGCATCGCATCGCGGTCCGCTTCGTGCTCGGTCCTGCCTGGCCCAGCTGACTCGCTGCGCCGGCCAGGGGTACGCTTGCCCCATGGACCCACGCCCGCCCACGCCGGTCGCCATGCGCCGTCCGGTCGACGACCGCACCGGTGGCGAGGCGGTCATCGAGGCCACTGGGCTGGTTATGCGCTACGGCGACGTCGAGGCGGTCAGCGGGATCGATCTTCGGGTCAACCGCGGCGAAGTGTTTCGGGCTGCTCGGTCCGAATGGGGCCGGCAAGACCACGACCGTCGAGATCCTCGAGGGGCTGCTGCGGCCCGACGAGGGGCAGGTCGAAGTCCTGGGCTTCGCTGAGGGATCGGACGACGGAGCGCTGCGGCAGCGGCTCGGCATCCAGCTGCAGGAGACGCCGCTCGAACAGTAGCTTACGGTCGAAGAGATGCCTGCGGCTCTACAGCTCGTTACTACCCGGCACGGTCCGCCGTGTCGCGCGCGCTCGAGATGGTCGGACTCGAGCCGAAGCGGCGGAGCTGGGTCGGCAAGCTGTCCGGCGGCCAGAAGCAGCGGCTGGCGTGGCGTCGCGCTCGTCAACGACCCCGACTTGCTCTTCCTCGACGAGCCCACGACCGGGCTCGACCCCCAGTCCCGCCGCCAGCCTGGTCGCTGCTCGACGGGTTCGGGGCCGCGGCGGCACGATCCTCCTGACCACGCACTACATGGACGAGGCCGAGCACCTCGCCGATCATGTCGCGGTGATCGCCCGCGGGCGCATCGTCGCCCAAGGCCCACCGGCGACCCTCGCCGGACGCAATGCGGCCGCCGCCGAGATCCGCTTCACGCTGCCGGCCGGGGTCAGCCGCGACGACTTGCCCGAGGCGGTCCGGGCGGCGATCGCCGGTGCCGACGGCACCCGCCTGCTGCTGACCGCGCCGTCACCCATCGCCGTTCTGGCACCGCTGACCGGCTGGGCGGCCGCCGGCGACCTCGATCTGCCGGACCTGGAGGTCCGGCGCCCGACGCTCGAGGACATCTACCTCACGCTCACGGAGGACGTCCAGTGACCGGCCGCGCCGCCTTCGCGGCGCGTGCGTCCCGCCGGGCTCCGGCCGTGCGGCTCACCCTGCACCAGTTCCGCTTCGACCTGCGCGCGTTCATGCGCAACCGCCAGGCGCGGTTCTTCACGCTGGCCCTGCCGGTCCTGTTCCTGGTGATCCTCGCCTCGGTGATCGGGTCCCAGACCAGCACCGTCAAGGTCCCCGGGGGGGAGTTGGACACCTCGGTCTACTACGTGCCCGGAATCATGACGCTCGGCATCATCTCGGCGTCGTTCGTCAACCTGGTCATGTCGGTGACCGCCCAGCGTGAGAGCGGGGTGCTCAAACGCCGACGGGCCACGCCGGTGCCGGCCGCGGTCATCATCGCGGGGCGCGCGCTGACCGCCGTCGTCGTGGCCCTCGCCATCTCGGCCCTGCTGCTGGTGATCGGCTGGATCTTCTACAGCGCCCACATTCCCGCGCGCACCGCGCCGGCCCTCGTGATCACAGTGATCGTCGGCGCGTTGACATTTTGCTGCCTCGGCTACGCGCTCGTCTCGGTGATCCGCAACGACGACGCCGTCCAGCCGATCACCCAGGCCATCATCTTGCCGCTGTACTTCATCTCGGGAGTATTCGTCCCGGTGTCGGGCCTGCCAACGTGGCTGAGTGACATCGCCAAGATCTTCCCGGTTAGCCACCTGGCCGCCGCGCTGCTGGTCGCATACAACCCGACGACCACCGGCGCCGGTTTCGCCTGGAACGATCTGGCCGTGCTCGTACTCTGGGGCATCGGCGGCTTCATTGTCGCCATGCGCCGGTTCACCTGGATGCCGCAGGGGCGCTGACCACACCGACACGAGCCAGCACACGGCGCGCGCCTGGGAGCGTTACCACAGGGCGAATGACGGGCAGACTGAATCGTATTACGATTGTTTCTCCCGCCGGGGCCCAGGATGGTTCCGCGGTCAACCCCGCTGTGAGGTTGGACGGAGGGACCATGTCAACAGCTCCGACGCCGCCCGTGGATATGCGGCTGGCCGGTTACCTCGTCCGCCAAGCCGACGGAACGCCGGTGGGCGAGGTCGAGGGCGTCCGCCCCACCGGCATCCGCATCCACAAGATCCCCGGGCATCCGGGCCGTGCCGGCTACGTTCCCGCGGTGGCCCTCGCCGGCATTAGTCGCCCCACCAACACAGTGACGCTGATCCGGGAGATCACCCTGGCCCGTCTGGTCGACGCGCCCCCGCCCCCGGACCAGTCTCCCGACGGCTGGCACAAGAGCCCCGACTGGTGGGCCGATCTGCTCGGCCACTACGGCCTGTTCGAGTCCGAAGGGCGCAACAGCGAGCCGTTCTTGCACCCCGATCAGCGCTAGGGCCGCTGGTAGTATGGACGCGTGTCGCCGTCGTCCCCACAGCGTCGACGGGCGCCGGCGGCGGCGGCCGCGTCGGCCCGCAAGCGCGCTCCAGCCGACGTGCCGAGCCTGGCCGAGTACCAGCACGCTGCGCGTCTGCGCGCGGCACTGCGGGCCTTCCTGCGCCGCGGCGAGGAGATCTCCCGGTCCCACGGGTTGACGCCGCAGCGCTATCTGCTGCTGCTGATGATCCATGGCGCCCCCGACGGCAGCCGCCAGGCGACCGTGTCGGAGCTGGCGGAGCGCCTGTCGTTGGCACAGAGCACCGTGACGGAGTTGATCGACCGGAGCGAGGCGGCCGGGCTGGTGACGCGTGCGACCTCGCAGGCCGACGGGCGCGTCGTCTTCGTGCGCGTGACCCCGGAGGGCGAGCGGCGCCTGGCGCTCGCCGTCAAGGATCTGCGGGCCGAGCGCGCCGCGTTGCGCGAGGTCCTCAGCACGAACATTGATCCCGCCGGCTAGACCGATCTCCGAGAAGGTCGCGGCGGTCGTCACGCCGGCGCGCGGCGCTGCGGGCGCCGAGGCCGCAAGCCCGGCGACGTTGATCGCCGAGACGAAGGATGCCGGTCCGCCTCCGCCGCAATCTGCAATCAGATCAGGCCGAGCGCGCGGCCGGCGTGACGGCAGGCCTCGAGCCCGAACCCGTCTGGGCCGCCGGCGACGCCCAGCGCACCGCGGATCCCACGTTCGTCGCGCAGGACGATGGCTGCCGACCCGGCGCCCACGGCGCTCGTATCATGACCGGCCAGTGCGGCGTGCGCCGCATCGATCGCTGACGTCAGCGCCGGCGCCGGCGAACTTCCGGACCGTTCGGCCAGCCGGACGTCGCCGAACGCGTCCAGCACGACGACGGCTCGGGGGACGCCGAGATCCTCGGCCAACCCTACGGCGACGCTGACCAATGCGCGTGCCGCTTCATCGGACAGGAGCCGATCTTCAACGATCGCGCCCAGGCGGACGCCGTCGGCGCGCGATGTCCAGGGTGTGTGCTGTTCAGACGGCATCGGGCCCAGCTTCCGGATCTCCGAGGAGCATCGGGCAGGGCGGCGGCGACATGCACGAACAGTCCCCGCGACCCTCGCTCCGCTCGCCACGCGTCGCCAGGATGGGGTGAGTTCGTGCCGTCATTGCTGCTCCTCGTGTCGCCTGAGATACGTCATCCTTGCCGACGCCCCGAGCAGGGCCGGAACGTCGGTTGGGGCTCGGCCGAGCCGCCCGTGGAGGTTCTCCCTCAACGTATCCCGGAGTTGCCTAAAGGTCAAATTGTGACACGTTTTATCGTGATTCTCCCTCGGGCCGTCCCGGCGTCCCACGAGCCGCGCCTTGGCGAGCCGTCCCGCGGGCCGCATCGGACGTTGGCGCAAATCCAATCGCGTCACGAGGCAACGACGGCCGGCAAGACGGGCACAATAGGGGGATGCGCATTTCCGCCAAGGTCGACTATGCCCTCCGCGGTTTGACCGAACTCGCGGCGCTCGAAGCCGAACACGGCCGTGCGGTCACGCGCGACCAGATGGCGACCTCCCAGGAGATCCCGATCGCGTTCCTGGAGAACATCCTCCTCGAACTCAAGCGGGGCGGCATCGTGCGGAGCGTCCGCGGTCAGCAAGGCGGGTTTCGCCTCGCACGACCCGCCGACCAGATCAGCGTCGCCGACGTGATCCGCACCCTCGAGGGGCCACTGGCGAGCGTGCGGGGTCTGCGCCCGGAGGAACTCGAGTACCGCGGCGCTGCCCGCTCGTTGCCCACCGTGTGGGTTGCGCTTCGCTTTCGTCTGCGGGAGGTCCTGGAGGGTGTGACCGTTGCCGACCTCGTCGCCGGCGACCTGCCGTCGGAGATCCGGCAGTTGGCGGCACCACCAGAGGCGTGGCAGCCCCGCTGACGAGCGCGGTCCGCGTCGTCGGCCTGACCGATGACTGGCGGTACAAGCCATCCGGACCCTGCGACGATGCGCGGTCAATCGGCACCGGTGCGCCGATGTCGTTCCAGCGGTTGATGCCGTCGGCCTGCCGGACCAGCCCGGCGAACATCCGGTTCGTCTCGGCGCAGACGAAACTGTCCGGTGACCGGTTCGGATGGCATCGGCGCGGCCGTCGGTCGCGGTGGCGGTTGCCCGGCGCGGCGACCACTTGGCCGCATGCGACTCAGGCGGTCGCCGGGGCCTCGTCCGGGCCGAGTTCCGCGATCGCGGCGCGCTCCTGTTCGCGGGCGTCCAGGTCGTAGTACAGGTACGTCAGCGCGGCGGATGCGAACGGCAGGGCGGCCACATTGACGACGGCCGCGATGATGTTGACGAAGGCGAACGACGCGCTCGTGGCCACCAGGACGAGTGCGCCGACCAGCGGGCCGACGAGCAGCGCCCCGCCGGTGATGCCCAGCGCGATCGTCGCGGTCCGCCACCAGTGCCGCCGGGTCAGGGTGACGCTGCGCCGCAGCACACCCGGCTCGGGATCGTCCTCGAGCCCCGACACGACGCCCAACAGCGACCAGCGCACCAGCAAGAAGATCGCGACCGGGATCAGCACGACGGTCAGGTCGAGCACAACCTGCACGATTACCACGAACGCGAGCGCGCGGACCAGCCGGCCAAGGCGGCCGCGCAGACCGCGGTAGGCCGACAGGACCCCGACCGGCCGTCCGGCGTCCAAGTCGGCGACGGTCCGCGCGGTCGCGGCCTGCACCACTGCCAGTCCCAGGAAGGTCATGAGCACACCGAGAGCGAGCGCGAGGCTGGCCACGAAGGCATTGGCGCGTCCGGTGTCCGACATGAGCGGGGTCAGCCCCCAGACGTTGAACGCCAGCGCCTGAATCACGGCGACGAAGATCCCGATCGGCACGAACACGAGCCCGATTCCGAGGAACAATCGTCGGTGCGACCAGAAGCGCAGCGCACCACATGAGATCACCTGGCCCAGGTGCCGTTTGCGCGCAACCCGACGGGGATCGGCCGGCCGCCAGACGGTGCGCGTGACGAGCCACGCGATCACGAGAGCCGCGATCGCAAGGGCGATCAGCCACGGCAATGGGTTGGCCGTCGCCTGCCGGAGCACGACCGACCCTTTGGCGACGGCACCGCAAAAGAAGTCCGTGGCCGTGGTCGGCGCAAGCCCTGCTGCCGGCACGACGAACGATTCCGAGCGCCAGCTCGTCTGGGCCCACGTGAACGGCTCAGCCCACTGCGGCTTGGCGTTTGGCCCGGTGGGGCCGTTGAAGAACGCCGCATGCCGTTCCCCCCAACGCCCAAGAAATCCGAGCCAGGGGTATTCCCGCAGATACGCAGCCTGGTCGGTCGGGATCACCGCGACGCGCGGGGCGATCGCCACCGATGGCCCGGTGGTGTTGTCGCAACCCACCCCCTCGGCCGAACTGCGCATGAGGTAGAGGTCCGACGAGAAGAAGTTGGCCTGCGAGCCCTTCGCGGGGTACACGACCGGATGGGTGCCGTCGACGATCTGCAAGGGCGCCTCGCCCCAGGTCGCGCGCTCCGCGCTCGAGTGCTGGCTGTAGCCGACCTCGGACGGGTGCCCTGCGAGCGCCGCGGCCGGGGTCGCCGCGTCGAAATTGAGCTGGATCATCTCCCAGTCGCCCTCGTGGGTGTTGACCCAGTCGTTGAAGACGTAATAGAACCAGTACTGCAGCGCGAGCCTGCCCGGCACACCGGCCTGGGTGACGACGTGGGCATAGGTCGTCGGCACGCTGCCACCCGCCAAGAGCCGGTGCTGCCACTCCTCGTAGGTGCATCCTGGCTGCAGGGCGTTGCCCGGAAAGTCCAGGTTGTAGCCGAACAGCCCCTGACCGAGCTCCTGGGCCGTCGGCCCGACCGTGACGATGTTGGTCGTATCCCACGGTCCGCGCAGGGCCACCTCGGGATTGCCCATCAGCAGGTTGACGTCGATCGGCGCGTACGGCTCGCCGATCCCGCAGGAGCCAGGGACCTCCTTGAGCCTGAGCACCGGGGCGTACTTGCGCGCGAGCTCGGAGACCGCGTCGGATGCCGCGGCCGCACGGGACGCCCCTGCGACGCCAGCGAACGCGATGAGCATCGCCGCCAGGGCGAATACGACAGCCCGGACCATCCCGGGCCTCTCGTGCGCAGATGCGCGGCCTGCCGACTGCACTGTCTGTCCGACTCCCCGGTCGGTCCGATGACCCGACCAGACTAGTCGCTCATCAGACGCAACGTCGGCACCCGGCGCGCCGGGTGCCGACGTTGCGTCTGGTCCAGCGAATCCTGCCCGAACGGACGGCAGACCAACCCCGTCCCGGGTCGAGCGCGGGACCCGCGGACCGGTGCCAGCGCACCGGTCCGCGCGCGGAGCGTTACGCCGTTGCGGTTGGCTCCTCGGCCTTGCCTCCGCCTCCGATCTTCCCGTAGGCGTGCAGGAAGCCAAGGATCGACAGGATCAACATCAGACCGGCGCCGACGAAGGCGACGACCGCCGACCAGCCGGCGATGGTCGCGATCGTCCCGAAGGCGTAGCCGTTGAGCAGCAGGCCCTTCAGGGTCGTGCCCTTGAACACGGTCGCAACCGTCTGCTGCAGTGCCGCATTCGACGGATTCGCGAGCGCTTGCGCCGACAACTGCGCGTAGGTCTTGCCACCGCCGATGGCGTTCAGGTCGTTTTGGAGCTGAGTGTCGGCATACTCCCGGGCTTGATCGCCGGTCGTGAGCTTCTGCCCGCCGTAGGACTTCTCAGACGCGTACTGCGGATGGCAGTCCTCCCCGGTGACCCCCGCCGCGCACGGGTAAATCGCGGTCGCAGGCGGGAACGTGATCTGCTGCGACGACAGTTGGTTGGTGACTTGGTCGCTGACGTAATTGTGGGCCCAGAGCGCGAGCCCCCCTGCGATAAGAAGACCGACTACTGCAACGACGCCCATCCAACTGACCAGCAGATCGGTATATCTGCGTGAGGGAATCACGGGTACCTCCTCTTTCCATCGGAGTGGGTGCGGAGGGATATGTGGCGATTTGCACTTAGCTGCATCCTCCCGCCGCGGTGGCTGCGCGTCTAATACGGATTTCGTGCATATGCGATAGCCTTTGGCTATGGCTGTTGCGCTCCAGCAGCTGACCTACTTCGTGACGGTCGCTGAATACGGCAACCTCACGCGCGCGGCCGCGGCCCTGCACCTCTCCCAACCGTCGCTGAGCACCCAGCTCAAGCGGCTCGAGCGCGAGCTCGGCACCGAGCTGTTCGAGCGGGTGCCGCGGGGGTCGCCCTCACGACGGCGGGCGAGGCGCTGCTGCCGCTCGCGCGCCTGGCGCTGGCCGATGTCGAGCAGATCCGCCGCACCGCCAACGAACTCACGAGCCCCGAAGGCGGCACGCTGCGCGTGGGCGCGACGCCGTCCCTGTCGTCCGTCCTGCTGCCCGCCGCGCTCACCGCTTTTCACACCGAGCACGAACGGGTCGCGCTCGAGTTCGTCGAGGCCGGCTCGGAGGATCTGATCGAGCGACTCGCGCGTGACGAGCTGGACCTCGCGCTCGTGATCCTGCCGGTGCCCCATCACGGCGTACAGACGGTGCCGCTCGCCGAGGAGGACCTGGTGGTCGTCGTCGGCCCCGAGCATCCGCTGGCGGACCGCACGCGCGTTGGCATCAGTGATCTCGAGGGCGTCCCGCTCGTCATCCCACGGCCCGGCTATACCATCCGCACGACGCTGTTCGCCGCCTGCCGGCATGCAGGCTTCGAGCCCACCATCGCCTGCGACGGCGGCGAGCTTTCGGGCGTGATGGCGCTGGTCGCCCGAGGCCTGGGCGCGGCCATGATCCCGAGCATCGTCGCCACGCACCAGCCCGGGTTGCGGACGATCCGCATCGACCGGCCGCGCCTGGTCCGGACGATCGGGCTTGCACGACGCACGGGTGCGGTCGGACCGGCCGCGGCGGGTCTGTTCGCCAGCGAGCTCATCGACCTGCTGCATGCGGCTGGCTGGCCCGGTGTGCGGCCGTCGGGCCTTCGCTTGGCGAGCACCGCGGTCGTCAGCCCGTGGCCGGGCCGGGTCCGCAGGAGCGCTACGGCACCCGGCGACCGCGACGAGACCGGTGCCCCGCCGGCTCCGGAGATGGATCGCTCGTAGGCCATCCAAGGGTTGCCGTCATCAGGAAGCGTGCTCTGAGCAGGTGTAAATGTTCGGTGACACGCAGTACGGGCATCCTCGCCGGAATCACGGCTACCCTGGTGGGGCCGGGGCGCGCGACCGAGTAGTCCGGGCGCGTCGCCGCCACCGTCGACCTGACCGGTGAGGTTCCCATGGACGCCTGCAAGCACATTGCGCTCATCGCCCACGACAACCGCAAGCTCGACATGCTCGACTGGGTGCGCTTCAACCGCGAGACCCTGGTCGAGCACGAGCTGTATGCCACCGGTACGACCGGTGGGCTCATCGAGGACCAACTCGGACTCCCGGTCACGCGGTTCCTGAGCGGGCCGCTCGGGGGCGATCAGCAGGTCGGCGCAGGGATTGCCGAGGGGCGCTTGGATGTGGTCTTTTTCTTCTGGGATCCGCTCGAACCCCAGGCGCACGACGTCGATGTGAAGGCGCTGCTGCGTATCGCCGTCGTGCACGATTGCCCGATCGCCTGCAACCGAGCGACAGCTGACTTCGTGCTCTCCAGCCCGTTGATGCGCGGACAGTACGAGCAGGCGGTGCTGCCGATGGCCCTGCACGCCTAGGTCGCCTCGCGCCCCGGCGGCCGACGTTGATCGCCGGGCGCCGGGGCGCCGGCAGCATCGCCCGATGCCTCGGGGATCACGGCAAGTCCCACCGTCTGGACCACCGGTGAGCGCTCCACGCGGCCGGCCACCGCGGCGCGCTGGCATGCGTCCAGGCGCGGATCGGCCGTCAGGCGGTACCTGACCGCTGGCCCAGCTGCGCGATCGGCGCGCACGGCGACGACGGCCGCGGGATCGGGGATGTCCATCGATTCCATCGCCATCCGGGCGGTGATCGCCATGCAGGTGGCAAGCGCCGCCTCGAGCAGCCCATGCGGGCGCAAGCCCGCGTCCCCGCCGATCCCGTCCTTGCGGGTGTCTGCCACGCCGGCATGCGCGCCGGCCACGAAGCTCGTGCGATAGGGGGTCGCGTGCACGGTGGCCGTGACGCTCACCGCGAGGCGCCGGGGCCCGCACCAGCGGGCGCGGTGCACACTACCTCGCCGTGCACCATCGCAAACCACGAGTCGGGGCCCGCAGCCCAGCGCCGGAACGCCGCCGCGATGTCCTCGAGCTCGCCATGCGTCGCATGGCCATCGCCCAGCGCCTGCTCGGCGAACCGGGACTGGGTGACCCGCTCGGCCCACAGGTCCGCCCACCACTCGCGCTCGCCCGGCGTCGCAAAGCACCACGAGCTCGCCGAGGCCTGGACCTGCGAGAACCCGGCAGCGTGCGCCCAGGCCAACAGCCGCCGCCCCGCATCGGGCTCGCCGCCGCTGGCACGCGCGACACGCTGATAGACGTCCTGCCAGCGATCGAAGAGCGGATCGTGGGGGAACCAGGTCATGGTCGCATAGTCGCCGTCGCGCGCGGCGACGATCCCGCCCGGACGACAGACCAGCCGCAGCTCGACGAGCGCAGCCACCGGGTCGGCCAGGTGCTGGAGGACCTGATGGGCATGCACGACGTCGAAGCGCTGCGCGGGCACGTCAAGGGCGTAGATGTCGCCCTGGATGACCCGCACGTTGGGCAGGTCCGCCGACGCGTCGCGCGCCTCCGCGAGGGGGGCCGCTTCGCGATCGACGGCAAGGACCGGCCCTGGGGCGACGCGCCGCGCAAGGTCGGCGGTGAGCGTGCCCGGTCCGCAACCGACGTCAAGCAAGCTCAGGCCGGGCTTCAGGCTCGGCAACAGATACGCGGCGGAGTTCTCGGCGGTACGCCAGCGGTGCGATCGGAGCACGCTGTCGTGGTGGCCGTGGGTGTAGGTCTGCGCGAAATCAGTCATGGGCCGAGCATGATCCCGGGGTTTGACATTCGCAAATCAATTCTGTGCACATAGGTCATAAGCTATTAGCATGGCTCATGCCGAGTGGCTGCGCACGTTTCTGGCGATCTACCGCAGCGGTTCGCTGACGGTCGCGGCATCCCAGCGCTCGCTCTCCCAGCCGGCTGTCAGCCATCAGCTGGCGGCACTCGAGCGCAGCATCGGCGAGCCGCTCTTCGTTCGCGGTCGGCGTGGTGTCGAGCCAACCGCGCAGGCGCGCGAGCTGTACGCGCGTGTCGCCGAACCGCTCAGCGCGCTCGAGCCGGTCGTGCGCGGGCTCGAGTCCGGCCACCTGGACCGCCCCCGGGCCGTCGTGCGGGCCGGGGCGAGCCCCGAATATTTCGCCGCCGAGCTGCTGCCGCGCCTCTCGCAGCTCGGGCTGCGGATCACCGCCCGCTTCGGCGATGACGCACAGCTGGTCGACCTGCTGCTGCGGGGGGAGCTGGATGTGATCGTGACCAGTACGAGCTCGGCACGCCGGGGGCTTGCGTTCACCGAGGCTGGCACCAAGCGGTTCGTCCTGGTCGGCGCGCCATCGCTGCAACCGACGGCGCGCTTGGGCTCGGTCGCCGCGCTCGGCGAGTGGCTAGACGGGATTCCGTGGGTCAGCTACAGCCACGAACTGCCGCTGACGCGCCGCTTCTGGGTATCGGTGCTGGGGAGGCCGTTCGCCGGCGACCTGCAGCTGGTCGCGCCGGACTTGCGCGCGGTCGCCGAGGCGGCGTGCCTGGGCCTGGGCGTCAGCCTGCTGCCCGAGTTCGTCTGCCGGGAGGCGCTTGTGGCCGGACGTCTTGTCGAGATCTACCCGGTTTCCGACCTCGCCCCGGGCGAGCCGTGGTTCGTCGGAGTGCGGGCCGCCGACGCGGCGGAGCCCGCACTGGTCGCGATCGCCCAAGCTGCCGGAAGCCACCGCCCCTAGCTGCGCCACACCCGCGTGATCAGTCGCCGCCCCGTGCGGCCAAGCCCGCCGATGACCGGCAGTCCGCGTTCGTCGTGTCTGGGCATCGTGGGCGCGGCGGCGTCGGGGGATTCGAGCCACTCGACCGTCAGCGCGTAGGCGTCGTCGATCAGCCGCCGGGCGGCTCGCAGGTCGAAGGGGGAGATGTTCCGCGTCGATGGCGTCGGAAGCAGGCTGATGCGACAGTGCGCAGACCACCGCTCGAGCTCGAATTCCGCGATGCGCCAGCAGAGCCAATCGACCGCGTCGGTCGCGCGCATCAGCGCGTTGCCGGCGTGGGGGTCGGCCAGCGGCCAGCCGACCGGGAACACGTAGGCGTGGGTGGCCCCCGCTTCGACGGCGGGGCCGACGGGCGGGTCGGCGACCAGACCGCCGTCGACGTACTCGTGCCCGTCGAGCGCCACGGCCGGGTAGAGGCCCGGAACCGCGCTCGAGGCCAGCAGGACGTCGATGGCCGGACCCTGGCGAACAACGACCGGCCGGCGGGTACGGGTATCGGCGAGGACGATTGCGATCGGAATCTTCGCGTCCTCAAGGGCTGTAATTGGCAGCGACGAGGTCAGCAGCTTGCGCAGACGCGCGTTGGTCGCCAGGTACGGCAGCGATCCGAACAGGCCGCGGCCGATCGTCCACGGCCGGATGCCGAACAGATCACTGCGACGCACCGACACCCAGAGGCGTTCGAGCCGCTCGACGGTGTCCATGCTTGGGTCGGCCGCATAGACCAGAGCGTTCAACGCCCCCGACGAGGTGCCGGTGACGATATCCGGACGGATGCCGCGCTCCACGAGCGCGCGCAACTGACCGACCTGCAGCGCGCCGAGTCCCGCGCCCCCGCAGAACACGAACGCGGTGCACGGCGTTCCGGATCCGTCTGCTGCTTGGTCGCTCACTTCACCCCGCGAAGTCGCGCGCCCCGCCGGTCTGCGGCGGTGCGCGCCACGTGATTGGTGGCGGACATCTCCGGGTAAGCGTAATCGGAATTCTGCTCCGGGAGGCCTTCGTCCACATCGTCGCAGATGACATTCGTGCCAGCGCACGCGTTGCACATTTGTCCGTCGGTACATGTGCATCGCGGTCCCGCATGGGCTAGCGTCCCGTGCCGTGACTAACGAGACCTGGTTCACCAACACCTTCCCGTCGGACGACGGCATGCTCGTCGCGTACTTCTGTGCCGAGTTCGGGCTCGCCGCCGACATCCCGATCTATGCCGGCGGGCTGGGGATCCTCGCGGGCGACCACCTCAAGGCGGCATCCGATCTCGGCGTGCCGCTCGTCGGCGTCGGGCTCTTCTACTACGACGGCTACTTCCAGCAGCGCATCGACGCGGACGGACAGCACGAGCGCTACACCGAGCGCACCGGCGCCGATCTGGGGGCCGAGCTTGTGCGGGACACCGACGGGGCACCGGTCACGATCTCCGTCGATCTCCCGACCGGTCGGGTCGCTGCTGTCGTCTGGCGCCTGATGGTCGGCGCGGTCCCGCTGCTGTTGCTGGACGCGAACATCCCGGACAACGCGCCGAACAAGCGCGACATCACCGCCCGGCTCTACGGCGGCGACCGCGAGACGCGTATCCGCCAGGAGCTGCTGCTCGGGATCGGCGGACTCCGGGCGCTGGACGCCGTGGGCCTGGCGCCGACGGCGTTCCACATCAACGAGGGCCACTCGGTCTTCCTGCAGTTGGAACGGCTGCGGCTGCTGATCGAGGCGGGCGCGACGCTCGACGAGGCGCTGGCGGTCGTGCGGCGCAACTCGACCTTCACGACCCACACCCCAGTGCCTGCCGGCAACGAGGTCTTCGACGATGATCTGGCCGCCGAGTACTTGAGCGAGGCGGCAGCCGCGATCGGCCTATCGATGGCCGAGCTGGCGGCCCTGGGCAAGGTCGCCGACGAACCCGGCTTCGGGCTCACCCCGCTGGCGCTCCGCACGACGGCGCGCGGAACGGCGTCAGCCGGCTGCACGGCGATGTCGCGCGCGCGATGTGGCGGGGGCTGTGGCCGAACCGCGACACGCCCCATGTCCCGATCAGTTCGGTCACCAACGGCGTGCACGTGCGCACGTGGCTCGAGCCAGGCATCGCCGAGCTCGTCCGTGAGGCCGGCGTGGACCTCGAGCACCCAGCCGCCACGGGCTTCGAGCGCGCCACCGAGATCCCCGGTGCGGCGTTGTGGCGTGCCCACCGGGCCAACGTCGCACGCCTGGTCGACCTCGCCAACGTCCGCGGCGCCGTCGCCGGCGTGCGGCCGCGGCTCGATCCCGACGCGCTGACGATCGGGTTCTCGCGACGCTTCGCGACCTACAAGCGCGCGGGCCTCCTATTCCGCGACCCGGACCGCCTGGCCCGCCTGTTGAGCGCTCCCGACGCACCGGTCCAGGTGGTGTTGGCCGGCAAGGCGCATCCTGCCGACGGCGCCGGCAAGGCCCTGATCACCACGATCACCGAACTGGCCACCGACCCGCGCATGGCGGGGCGCGTCGTGTTCGTTCCCGACTACGACATGGCCATCGGCGCGCGCATCCTGCAGGGCTCTGACGTCTGGCTCAACACCCCACGGCTGCCCATGGAGGCCTCGGGCACCAGCGGGATGAAGGCCGCGCTGAACGGGGCGCTGAACGTGTCGATCCTCGACGGCTGGTGGGCCGAGGGCTACGACCCCACCATCGGGTGGGCCATCGACGAAGGCTCGTCGGTCGGCGACGAGGACGAGCAGGACGCGCGCGACTACGCCTCGCTGATCGAGCTGCTCGAGGACGACATCGTGCCGCGGTTCTACGACCGGGACGCCGACGGCGTGCCGCATCGGTGGACGACCATGATGCGCCGCTCGATCGCGCGCATCGGCGCCGAGTTCTCCGCGGCCCGGATGGTCGCCGAGTACACCGAGCGGTTCTACGTCCCCGCCCACCGGCAGGCGACGTCCGACTGAGGCCGGAGACCCCGGGGGCCGCCCCCCGTCGGCGGCGGCCCCCGGGTCTCCTCGCGGCTATCATCGAAGACCCACCCGCGGCGCACGAAGGATGCAACGATGGGTCTGTTCCGCAATCGCGGGCTCACCGACGATGAGCGCACCCGCATCCCGCCTGGACAGCACCGGGTGCGCAACTTCCCGGTCCTGGACGTGCAGGGCCCGCCGTACTATGACCTGCCGCCGGACTGGGACCTGCGGATCTGGGGAGAGCTCGAGCATCCCCAGCGCTGGAGCTTCGACGAGCTCATGCGCTTGCCGGCCGTCGGCGAGGTCCTCGACATCCACTGCGTCACATCCTGGTCCAAGCTCGACACCGCCTGGTACGGGGTGCCGATGGCCTGGGTCCTCGACACGGTTGCGCCGCGTCCGACGGCCACGCACGTGATCGCGCACTCCGAGGCCGGTTATACCGCCAACCTCCCGCTTGCGGCGATGCGCGCGCCCGGCGTTCTGCTCGCCTATGAGTACGACGGTCTCCCGCTTGACCCAGAGCACGGGTATCCGCTACGGCTCGTGGTCCCGCAGCTGTACTTCTGGAAGAGCGCCAAGTGGCTGCGGGGCCTGGAGTTCCGGTCCGGTGATCAGCCCGGGTACTGGGAGCGACGCGGGTACTCGAACTCGGCCGACCCGTGGAAGGAGGAGCGCTATGGCTTTTGAGCCACAGAACCGGTTCGAGGAGGAGACCGACCGCGACTTCGACGAGATCGAGCGCATTACCCGCATCTTCGTGCACTACGCCAAGGCGTTTCTGATTGCGCTGCCGCTGTGGCTGGCGCTGCTGCTCCTGCTGCCCCACTGGGGGGTGGGCGAGACCGCGTCCTTCTTGGGCGCCTCGCTGATCGCCAGCGGCATCGCCGTGGGCGGCGCGCGGATGTTTCGCCGCAGCGCGCCGCAGCCCGGCGCGCCCGCCCGCCTGCGCGTCAAGCCGCCCGGACGGGTGGCGCTTGTCGGGCTTACGGTGGTGATTGTCCTCTACGTTGTACTGGTACTCCGGGCCGGCGGATGACCGCCGGGCCGCCGTTGGACTCATCGCTTTACTCAAGGAGATCGTGCGCCACATGAGCCCACTCATTCCGATGGTCATCGAGCAGACCTCGCGTGGCGAGCGTTCGTTCGACATCTATTCACGCCTGCTCAACGAGCGGATCATCTTCCTGGGCACGCCGGTCGACGACCAGATCGCCAACCTGATCGTCGCCCAGCTGCTACACCTGGAATCCGAGGACCCGGACAAGGACATCTCGATCTACATCAACTCGCCCGGCGGGTCGGTGTACGCGGGACTCGCCATCTACGACACGATGCAGTTCATCAAGCCCGACGTGCAGACGATCTGCGTCGGCATCGCGATGAGCATGGGCGCGCTGTTGCTCGCCGGCGGCGCCAAGGGCAAGCGCATGGGGCTGCCCAACGCCAAGATCATGATCCACCAGGTCTCGGGCGGCTTCTCCGGTCAGGCGACCGACATCGAGATCCACGCCCGCGAGGCGCTCTCGATCCGCCGCAAGCTCGATGAGATCCTCGCGCTGCACACCGGCCAGAACCTCGAGAAGGTCAGCCAGGACACCGAGCGCGACTACTTCATGAGCTCAGAAGAGGCGAAGGACTACGGCCTCATCGACCGCGTGATCACCCAGCACTGACCGGCCGGCCGATCTTGTGCAACCCGCCCGGGCGGCCGTCTCCGGTCGCTCGGCGTGGGGCGTCGAGTGCGCCGAGCTCGGTCTGGTCCAGCGGACGCTCCTCGATCTCCACCGTGACGATCATGTGCTCGGTCGGATCGCCCACATACGTGCCGCGGAACGGCGGAACATCGGCATAGTCGCGACCCACCGCGACCCGGATGTAGTGCGACAGGTCCGGTGCCGGGTGGGTCGGGTCGAACTCGACCCAGCCGACGCCGGGCACCCACGCCTCGCACCAGGCGTGGCTCTCCGACGGCTCGTCGCGGCCCGACTGGTGCATCCACCCGCTGATGTACCGAGCCGGCACGCCATGGCGGCGGCACAGCGCGATGAACAGGTGGGCCATGTCCTGGCAGACGCCGTGCCCGGCCCGCACGACGTGCTCGACCGACGTGTCGACGTCGGTGACGCCTTGACGGTAGACGATGCCGTCGTTGACCGCCTGCTCCACGCGCCGGAGCCACGCCTCGACGTCATCGACGGCGCCGAGCTGCGCCCGCCGGGCAAACCCGTCGACGACGTCGCTCCAGCTGACGATCGACGACGGTAGCAGGAACTCGGCGAATTGGTCGATCAGACTCGGATCGTCCAGCGCCATGCGCGGGATGGCATCGTCGGTGCGCCCGCTCGCAGCAACCGTGACGAGGGCGCGCGACTCGACGATCAGCCGCTCGTGCGGCACGTCGAGTTGGAACCAGGCGACCTCGTTGCCGAACACGTCGCGATGCATATAAACGTTGGTCGGCGGGGAGACGACGATGTGCGCGGCCTCGACCTTCTGCCGGGCGTGCGAGATCGGCACGAGACGCAGCTCGTTGGCCGATTCGCGCGCCCGGCCAGCGTAGACCATCTCAGTTCTGTGCTTGGCGAGCAGCCTGCGCATATTGCGCGCCTCCTTCCCCATGCGAGGACAGGGCGAAGCAGCTGGCGTCCAGCGCCGCATGGATCGCGTTGCAGCGCAGCTGGACGCGATCCATCATCGCGCCCACCTGGTTGCCGACCAGCTGACCGGCTTGCCAGACGACCTCATCCTGCGCGGATCGGGCGCGGCTCAGCGCCTGCGAGTCGGGGGGCATCAGGTCCGCGTCCGTGAGGGCCTCGAGCGAGGCGACGACCTGGCCCAGGCAGAAGTTGATCGACCGCGGAAACGCTGGGTCGACGATCAGAAAACGCGCGATCTCCAGCGGCGAGCTCACCCCCAGCTCCATCCGCAGGTAGGCCTCGTCGGCGCCAGCCGAGCGCAACAGGCTCTGCCAGTTGTACAGGTCGACGGGCGCGATCGACAGCGGATCGGCGGGCCGCGCGAAATGGAACTTGGCCTCCAGCAGCCGGGCGGTCTTCTCGGCACGCTCAATGAAGCGGCCGAGTCGCAGAAAGTGCCACGGCGCATCCTGGCGCATCGCCTGGTCGGTCACGCCCTGGATCAGGTACGACGAGCGTCGCACGATGCGGCAGAACGGATAGACCCCCTCGGTGGTGATGCGCGCCGGCGGCCAGGCGCGCATGTCCAGGTAGATCGAGTTCAGCGCCTCCCAGAGTTCGGTCGGCAGCAGGTCCCGGACGCCGCGTGCGTTGCGTCGTGCCCGCCGGATGCAGGAGAGCACGCTGTTGGGATTCGACGCGTTCAGCGACAGGAACCAGACCACCGAGCGCTCATCGGCGCGAACGTGGTTGAGCAGGAATCCATCGAGGTCGCCCGTGATCGCGACCAGCGGCTCCCACACCGTCCGCCGCCCGTCGCTGACCGGCATCGCCCGTTCGAGGGTCATGGCGTGGGCGACCTCGAGCAGGCGCGAGTACGTGTCCGCGCGTTCGACGTCGCGGGCGATCCAGTACATCGACTCTGCGACACGGGCCAGCATCAGGCCGCCAACACCCAGGTGTCCTTGCTGCCGCCACCCTGCGAGGAGTTGACGACGAGCGACCCCTCCCGGAGCGCGACCCGCGTGAGGCCGCCAGGCACGACCCGCGGCTCGTCGCCGAAGGTCACGAACGGCCTCAGGTCGACGTGGCGGGGCTGAAACCGGCCGTCGAGGAAGACCGGTGCCCGCGAGAGCGTGATCGTCTCCTGGGCGATGAACTTGCGCGGTTCGGTGGTGATCCGCGCAGCGAACCGCTGGCGTTCAGCGGGCGTCGCGTGCGGCCCGATCAGCAGGTCGTAGCCGCCCGCGCCGTCCACGGCCTTAACGACCAGCTCGTCGAGGTGCGCCAGCACGAACGCGCGATCGTCCTCGCGCTCGAGCAGGTAGGTGGGCACCTGGTCGAGCAGGGGCTCCTCGGCCAGGAAGTACCGGATCAAGTCGGGTACGTAGGCGTAGATCGCCTTGTCGTCGGCGACCCCCGCGCCCGGCGCGTTGCAGATCGCCACGCGGCCGGCCCGCAGGGCGGCCATCATTCCGGACACGCCCAGCAGGGAGTCTGAGCGCAGGCAGACCGGGTCGAGGAACCAGTCGTCGATGCGGCGGTAGATCACGTCGACCGGCTCGTAGCCCGAGGTCGTCTTGAGGAAGACCCGCCGATCACGCACCACCAGGTCCCGGCCTTCGACCAGCTGCACCCCCATCTGCTGCGCGAGAAAGGCGTGCTCGTAGTAGGCCGAGTTGAGCGGACCGGGACTGAGGACGACGATGCAGGGCTCGCCGCCGGTCTCGGGCGCGCAGGCCGCTAACGCCTGTCGCAGCATCAGTGGCCCCTGGTCCACCTGGGCCACGTGGTGATGGGCGAACGCCTCCGGGAACACGCGCCGCATGAAGGCGCGGTTCTGGACGACATAGGAGAGCCCCGATGGCGTGCGCAAATTGTCCTCGAGCACGCGCCACGCGCCGGCGTCGTCGCGGATCAGGTCGATCCCGGCAAACTGAACCCAGCGGCCGTGCGGCGGCTCGATGCCCGCCATCTCCCGTACATAGCCTCCGCAGGAGACCACCAGCCAGTTCGGGATGACCCCGTCGTGGACGGCGCGCCGCGGCCCGTAGACGTCGGCGAGGAACATGTCCAGGGCGCGTACCCGCTGGCGGAGCCCCTGCTCGAGCGTCTGCCACTCGTGGCCCGCGACCAGGCGCGGCAGCAGGTCGAACGGAAACGTCTGCTCCCGCCCGTCGTGGGCGAAGGTGATGCCTTCGGAGAGGTAACACGCCCCGGCAAGACTCGACTTCTCCGCGAAGGACTCCGGGGTCAGACGTGCCAGACCGTCGTAGAGGTCTGCATA
Source organism: uncultured Thermoleophilia bacterium (assembly GCA_963768285.1). GTDB lineage: Bacteria > Actinomycetota > Thermoleophilia > Miltoncostaeales > Miltoncostaeaceae > CAITWD01. The sequence goes on along the minus strand of CAVYHI010000016.1, from coordinate 31,120 downwards.
GTGCGCCCGCGGCTCGCCGTCCGGCCCGAACATCTCATCGAACGCCGCGTCGACGCGGTACTCACGAAACAGCATGCATCCGTCCGCGGTCGGTGGTCCACAACCCTATCGAGGTTACGCAGCCACGCGGCGGCTCACATTGGCCGCGCACACAAACGCGGATCCAAAAGCTGCTCCCTGAGGCACATTCTCATCGACGCCGCGGGATGCCACGCTGGGAACCAGCCCGCAGGGCAGACATTTCGCGGCAGAACACAAACGGGGGCCCAAGGGCCCCCGTTTGCTGCGATTCGTCCATAACCGCCATTTCACGAATGGCAATCATGTTGCGCCAATCATGACGGGTTGAAGCCCATTCTGCGAGGGAAATCGTCCCTTCCGGACTATGTAGCAATCGTCACAAGAAGATCCGTCGTCTCTCTCCACACCAACGGGGGCCCCGCGGGGCCCCCGTTGGTGTGCGGTGCTGCGGGTGCTGCGGGCTCACATCATCCCGCCCATGCCGCCCATGCCGCCCATGTTGGGGCTCATCGCGCCGCCGGCGCCTTGGCCCTCCTCGGGGGCCTCGACGACCAGCGCCTCGGTGGTGATGATGTTCTTGGCGATCGAGGCCGCGTTGGCGAGCGCCGAGCGGGTCACCATCGCCGGGTCGATGATCCCGGCGGCGATCAGGTCCACATACTCGCCCGAATCGACGTTCAGGCCGTGGCCCTGGGGCAGCTCGCGCACCTTGCCCACGACCACCGAGCCTTCCAGGCCGGCGTTATCGGCCAGCTGGCGAAGCGGCTCCTCCAAGGCCCGGCGCACGATGCGCACACCGGTGGCCTCATCGCCCTCGAGCTCGAGGGCATCCAGCGAGGAGATCGCGTTGACCAGCGCCACCCCGCCGCCGGGGATCACGCCCTCCTCGAGGGCGGCGCGGGTGGCCTGCAGGGCGTCCTCGACCCGGTGCTTTTTTTCTTTCATCTCGGTCTCGGTGGCCGCGCCGACCTTGACCACCGCCACCCCGCCGGCCAGCTTGGCCAGCCGCTCCTGGAGCTTTTCGCGGTCAAAGTCCGAATCCGAGGCCTCGATCTCGGCGCGGATCTGCTTGATGCGCGACTGGATGCCAGCCGCATCGCCGGCGCCGTCGATGATGGTGGTGGTGTCCTTGGTCACCACGACCTTGCGGGCGCGCCCCAGCTGGGAGACCTGGGTGTTGACCAACTTGAGGCCCATCTCCTCGGCGATGACCTCGCCGTCGGTGAGGATCGCGATGTCCTCGAGCATGCGCTTTCTGCGGTCCCCGAACCCGGGGGCCTTGACCGCGATGCCGGTAAAGGTGCCGCGCAGCTTGTTGACGATCAAGGTGGCCGTGGCCTCGCCCTCGACGTCCTCGGCGATGATCAACAAGGGCTTGTTGGACTGGATCACCCGCTCGAGCACCGGCACCAGATCCTGCACCGAGGAGATCTTGCCGTTGTGGATGAGGATGTAGGGATCCTCCAGCACGGCCTCCTGGCGGTCCGGGTCGGTGATCATGTAGGGGCTCATGTAGCCGCGGTCAAACTGCATGCCCTCGGTGAAATCGAGCTCGATGCCAAAGGTCTGGCCCTCTTCGACGTTGACCACGCCGTCTTTGCCGACCTTTTCGATCGCATCGGCAATCACGTCCCCGATGGCCCGGTCGCGGGCCGAGATCGTCGCCACCCGGGCGATGTCCTCCTTGCCGGAGACCTCCTTGGACTGGGCCAGCACCGACGCGGCCACCGCGTCCACGGCGGCCTCGATGCCGCGCTTGAGCCCCATCGGGTTGGCGCCGGCGGCGACGTTTTTGAGTCCCTCGCGCACGATCGCCTGGGCCAACAGGGTCGCGGTGGTGGTGCCGTCACCGGCGACGTCGTTGGTGGCGGTGGCCACCTCGCGCACCAGTTGGGCGCCCTGGTTTTCAAACGGATCACTCAGCTCGATCTCGCGGGCGATGGTGACCCCGTCGTTGGTGATCGTCGGCGCCCCAAAGCGCTTGTCGAGCACCACATACCGGCCCTTGGGGCCCAGGGTGACCTTGACCGCGTCGGCCAGGGTGTTGACCCCGCGCTCGAGCGCCCGGCGGGCTTCTTCGGCAAACAAGATGTCCTTTGCCATCTGGCGTCAGTTCTCCTTGCCTTCCTGCGGTAGCGGCGTCGCGCCTATGACTGGACCTTGGCGAGGATGTCATGCTCGGACAGGATCAGACGTCCTCTCCGTCGAGCTTCACCTCGGTCCCGCCGTACTTCGAGTAAATGACCTCGTCGCCGACCGCGACCTCGGGCGGCACACGGACGCCCTCGACGAGGCGGCCGTCGCCGACCGCGAGAACGGTTCCACGCGACGGGCGCTCCTTGGCCGTGTCCGGCAGCACGATGCCGCTTGCCGTGACCTCGTCTTGTTCGACGGCCTTCACTAGCACCCGATCGCCCAGCGGCTTCAGGGACATGCAACCTCCGGTTACCAGGGAATTGTGCATAACCAACGCGCCTTGGGCGCGCTGGCACTCTCAATGCCAGAGTGCCAGCGCAGCCTAGCGTACCCGGGCCACGCGCTCCACCCTTGCCCGCGCACGGCCTGGCACTCGCCGACACCAAGTGCCAGCGGGTCTTATCTGGCGTAGGTCGCCGCGCGGGCCAACGCCGAGGCGGGCTCGGCGTCGGCAGCCACGAACACCCACCACCGGTAGAACCCGTCACGCCGATCCGAGGTGACGGTGACGACACCGCCGAACGGATCGCCCGGGACGACGCGGAACAGGCCGCCGCTTACCGCGTCGGCATCGAGCCCGGGGATCCCCCACCACTCCAGCGCCGCCGCCACGCCCCCACGGGCGTCGTCACCTCCGCCCGCGTAGCGTGCACCGCAGCCCGGGCACACCCCGGGCGCCGGCTCGGCGCCGTCGACGACGACCGCGCGGCACAGCGGGCAGATCAGCTGCGGCCCCGCGGGCATCAGCCCACCACGGGAGCAATCAGGCACACGGCCGCGGCCGCGATCCCGACCACGGCGGCGGCGGGGACGTAGCGCCCGCCGGCGATCCGCCACGACATCACGCCGATCGCGGCGGCCGCGACGCCGGCGGCCACGATCAGGATCACCTGACCGCCCGACACCACGCTGCGCGCCACGCCGATGCTTGCGAGCACCATGGTCAGCAGGCACCCGAAATACAGCGCGTCGAGCCCCTCGAAGACGAACTCGCGAACCCGCTGGCCCTCGTCGAACAGCCACGCGGCGATCACCACGTCCCAGACGACCATCAGCAGCGTGCTCTTGGGCCGCGAGCCATGGATTCCCAGCCAGTGGAACAGCAGCACGACAGCGACCACCGCGGAGATCGCTGCCGCGCCGAACAGCACCGGCCACACGAACCGCACCACCTCGCGGTCGCGCGCGGACATGCGCGCCGGATCAGCCTTGCGGATCCGCCTGCGGCCCATCGGTCGGCCGGCGGCCCCGGCGCGCCGGGCCCAGAACACGATCCCGCCCGCGGCAGCGGCGCCGACCGCGGCGCCGCCCAGCGCCGGGGCCGCCGCGTCGTTCGGGCTATCGCCCCCGAGCCGCAACAGCGCATAGACGACGACCCATCCGATGATCGCGCCCGCGACCAGCCACGAGGCCAGATGGGCGAGCAGATTGCGCTGGGAAGTCACCTGAGTACCGGTCACGCGGCGACGCCCAATGCATGGGCCAGCCGGCGTACGGCCCGCCCGCGATGCGAGATGGCGTTCTTCTGCTCGGCAGTCAGCTCCGCCATCGCCTGGGTCCTTCCGTCGGGGACAAACAAGGGGTCATAGCCGAAGCCGCCGTCGCCCCGCGGGGAGTCAGCGATCGCGCCCGAGCATGTCCCGCACGCGACTGTCATCGTGTCGTCGGCCGTGAGCGCCACCAGCACGCAGACGAACGCGGCACGACGATCGATCGTACCGGCCAGCTCCTCCAGCAGCCGTGCGCAATTGTCGGCGTCCGTCGCGTCGGGTCCAGCGTAGCGGGCGCTCTCGACCCCCGGCCGACCATTGAGCGCCGACACGGCCAGCCCCGAATCGTCGGCGAGCACCAGCACGTCGTCGGGGGTGATCGCCCGGGCCGCCTGGGCCTTGATCAGTGCGTTCTGAAAGAAGGTTGTGCCGATCTCCTCGACAGCGAAGCCGGCCGGCAGCGGATCGACATGGAACCGATCACCAAGCAACGCGCCGAGCTCGCGCGCCTTGCCCGGATTGCCCGTAGCGAGGACGATCTTCACGAGCGCGCGAGGATGTCCGCCTGCACGCCCAGCAGTGACCGGGTCCCCGCCAGGGCCAGGTCGAGCAGCTCGTCGAACTGGGATCTGGCGAACGAGCGCCCCTCGGCCGTCGCCTGCACCTCGATCAGCGCGCCGGCGCCGTTGACGACCACGTTCATGTCGGCATCGGCGCGGGAGTCTTCCAGGTAGCCGAGGTCGAGCCGGCACTCGCCGTCGACGATGCCGACGCTGACGGCCGCGATCGCATCGAGCACGGGCGTCTGCGCCAGACGCCCCTCGGCGATCAGTCGCCGGATCGCGAGCTCGAGTGCCACGTAGCCGCCGCAGATGCTGGCGCAGCGGGTGCCGCCGTCGGCGGTAAGCACGTCGCAGTCGATCCAGAGCGTGCGCTCGCCCAGGGCCTGCATATCGACGATCGCACGCAATGACCGGCCGATCAGGCGCTGGATCTCCGACGAGCGTCCATCGAGCTTGCCGCGGGTGACATCGCGGGCGCGCCGTTCGCCCGTTGAGGCCGGCAGCATGCCGTACTCGGCGGTCAGCCAGCCGGCCCCCTGACCACGGCGCCAGGCGGGCACCGATTCTTCGACCGCACAAGTACAGATCACCCGTGTTTGACCGATCTCTATCAGTGCACTGCCATGTGCCGTCGGCACGAAGTGCGGGAGTATCCGGACGTCACGCAGCGCGTCGGCGGACCGGCCATCGGGACGAGCAGCGTCTGCCAAGGGTGTCCTCGCGTCGGAATCCACGCCGCCAAGGATAGTCACCGAGCGCGGACGCGGGCTGGCTGGTGTCGGCGCCGTACGTCGATAAGGTTGTGAGCGCAGTTCGATATGGCAGATTCCGTGATCAGCACCCAGGAGGAGCGTCTCGCCCAGGCGACGACGCCCCGCGAGCGCGCGCTCGCCCTGATCGAGCTGGTCGATCTGCTGGCGCATCGCGATCCCGCGCGAGCGCGCCAGCTCGGCGATTCGGCCCTTGGCGCGGCGCTGGCCGCCGACGATTCCTGGCTGGAAGCCCGCGCCCGCCTGTCGCGAGCCAATGCCCTGCTGGGCGCCGCGGACGTCGGACGGGTACTCGACGAGATGCAGACCGCCATGCGCAGCTTCGAGGCGCTGGGCGACCGCCGGGCCCGCGCGTGGGCGCTCGTGCTGATCGCCGCCCTGCACGTCTACAGCGGCGATGGGGTGACCGCCGCTGAGCTGCTGCACGAGGTCCTGCCCGAGATCCGCAAGCGCGGCGACCTCGCGGTGCTCGCGCGGGCGCTCAACGAGCTCGCCAACGCCCATGCGATCCAGGATGACCCGGTCCGGGCGCTGCAGCTGTATCGCGAGGCCGCCGACACCTTCCGCAGCGCCGGCGACAACCTCTGGATGGCGTTCGTCCTCCAGAATGCCGCCTATGTCCATTGCGGGCTCGGCGACCGGGCGCTGGCCGCCGGCAACCGCGAGGAGGCCGAGGTCGCCTACGGGCGCGCGCTCGCCCTGACCCGGGAAGCGGCCGAGCTGCCGAATCCCGAGGACAACGTGATCCGCGCGTACGCCGAGGGCATGGCCGGGCGCGCACTGATCGGGCTCGGGCAGCCCCTGGCGGCCCTCGACCACCTGAAGGCCGCGGTGCTGACGGCCCGAGCCGCCGGCGACCGCCGCGCCGAAGGTGCCCACCTGATCGAGACCGCACGCGCGCTGGACGCCGCCGGCCGGACCCAGGACGGGCTGCGCGCCGCATTGCGGGCCGTCCACCTGCTCGAGGAGGTCGGCGACCGCCGCACCCTCGCCCAGGCCCTCGAGGTCTCGAGCACGCTGTCCGAACGCGTCGGCGATCTGGCGGCCGCCCTGGCGGCCCAGCGGCGCTTCCACGCCCTGACCCAAGAGCTCGACGGCGAGCGCGCGAAGGCCCGCATGGAGCTCAACGCGCTGCGGCTCGATGTTCAGCAGGCGCAAGCCGAGGCCGCGCGGCGACGCACCGAGGCCCTGATGGACCCGGTCACGGGCCTGCCGAATCGGCGTGACTTCGACGCGCAGTTCGGACAGCTGGTCGCGCGCAGCACGGGGCCGATCGCGCTGGCGCTCCTGGACCTCGACCACTTCAAGAAGGTCAACGACCGCTTCTCGCACCTGGTCGGCGACGACGTGCTGCGGGTCTGCGCGCGGTTGCTGCGTGAATCGAGCCGCGATCATGACCTCGTCGCCCGCTTTGGCGGCGAGGAATTTGCGATCGTGTTGCCCGGCGCGGAGCTGCCGATCGCCTTGGTGGTCTGCGAGCGGATGCGCCGCGCCATCGCCGATTACCCGTGGGAGACGATCCACGAGGGCCTGTCCGTCACGGCGTCACTGGGCTGCATCGTGGGCATGCCCGGCACGACCACCCAGGAGCTGCTGACCGAAGCCGATCGCCAGCTGTACGCCGCCAAGGAAGCTGGCCGCAACAAGGTCATGCCCCAGCCGGGTACCGACGACGACGGCTAAGCGCCGGCGGGCGGTACCATTTGGAGTGATGGCCGATACCCCACATGATCTGGCGACCCTGCTCGCCGACGCCCGGCACGCCGTGGTGCTGACGGGCGCCGGCGTCTCCACTGAGAGCGGCATCCCGGACTTCCGCTCGCCCGGCGGCATCTGGGAGAAGGTCGATCCGATGGAGGTCGGCTCGCTGTCGACGTTCGTCTCCAACCCGGAGCGGTTCTGGAGCTTCCATCGCCCACGCTTCTCGGCCGTCGACAGCATCGAGCCGAACCCCGCCCATTTCGCGGTCGCCGAACTCGAGCGGCGCGGGATCGTCAAGGCGCTGATCACTCAGAACATCGACGGGCTGCATCGCCGCGCCGGTAGCACCCGGCCGATCGAGGTCCACGGGACGCTGGACGTCGGCGAGTGCCTGCGCTGTGGGGCCCGCATCGCCCGTGACGAGATGCTCGCCCGCGCCGACGACGCGCCCGATGGCGTGCCGCGCTGCACGCACGTGCGGGTTCCAGATCAAAAGCGGCGTCGTGCTGTTCGGCGAGCAGCTCCCCGGGGAGGCCATCAGCGCCGCCTTCGCCGCAGCGAGCGCCGCCGACGTCATGCTCGTGATCGGCTCGAGCCTGGTGGTGACCCCGGTCAGCACCCTGCCCGACGTCGTCCTGCGGCACGGCGGGTCCCTGGCGATCCTGACCGAAAGCGACACGCCCTACGACGCGGACTGCAGCGTGCGCTTGCACGGCAAGGCCGGGGTGCAGATGACCGACGTGCTCACCGCCCTCGACGAGCTCGGCGCGACGGCGACCCCGTAGGGGCGATCAGGCGGTGAGCTCGACCTGCTCGACGTCGCCGAGCGGCATCTGCAGGAACCGCGTGCCGAGCGCCTGGAAGGTCGCCGGGTCGCCGCTGCACACAAAGCGATAGTGCCCCTCCCGCTCCTGGTCGCGCAGCAGCCCCTTGCGGGCCAGCGACTCGCGCAGCTCACGTGCGAGCTCCTCACCGCTCTTGATCAGTCGCGTGTTGGGCAGGTTGCGGCGCAGCAGCCGCTCGACGAGCGGGTAGTGGGTGCAGCCCAGGATGACGGTATCCACCTGCCGTGCGCGCAGCGGTGCCGTGTACTCGCGGACCATCTCGACGATCCGCTCATCGAAGGGATCACCGTTTTGGATGGCCGGCGCCAACCGCGGGCAGGCAACCGAGACCAACTCGACCCCGGCATCGTGTGCGTGGATCATGCGCTCGTAGGAACCGGAGCGGACGGTCGCCTCGGTGGCCAGAAGCCCGACGCGCCGGTTGCGCGTCGTCTGCACCGCCGCATGCGCCTCGGAGCTCATGACGCCGATCACGGGGACATCAAAGTGCGTCTGCAGATGGGTAAGGGCCGCCGCGGTGGCGGTATTGCACGCGACGACGATCGTCTTGACCCCGCGATCGATCGAGCCAGACGGCGATCAGCTCCGCCCGCGCGCGCAGCTGCGCATCGGACCGGTCGCCGTACGGAAACCAGGCGGTGTCGCCGAAGTAGATGAAGTCCTCGGCCGGCAGCTGGGCCAGGCACTCATCGAGCACCGTCAGCCCGCCGACCCCGGAGTCGAAGACCCCGATGGCGTGTTCGGGTGTCAGCGTCACCACCCCAACCGCCGGCGCCGCCCGGTCAGCCGGGCCACCTAGGAGGCCGACCGGTAATCGCGGTCCCAGTAGATGAGCGGCGGCTTGCCACCGCGGGCAACCTCGACCACGCGTCCGATCAGGATCGTGTGGTCGCCGCCGTCGAGTGCCGCCTCGTGGGCGCACACGAGCCGCGCGACACCGATTGGCAGCAGCGGCGCGCCGAACGCACCCTCCTTCCAGGCGACCTGGTCGAACTTCTCGGGTCCGGGTCGGGCGAACGCTCGCGAGAGATCCTCTTGGTCGCGTGCGAGCATGTGCACGGCGAACCCCCGGGCATCGACCAGTCCATCGTGGCTCTTGGCCTTCTTGTCGATGCACGACAGGATCAGCGGTGGGTCAAGCGACAGCGACGAGAACGAACTGATCGTCATGCCGAGCAGTTCATCTTCCCCCCGTGCCGTCAGCACGGTCACGCCGCTCGGCCACAGGGCGAGCGTCTCGCGAAACTCCTGTGGGCTGACGGATGTGGTCACGGTTCGGTCCTTTGCCGCATCGGCCTCTGAGGTGTCCACCGCGTTCTTCCCGCCGGCCCCAGGCGCCGGTCGCGGCGGTGGCGTCGCACCAGAGCGTACCGACCCTAGCTGCGATCAAGCCTGGCCGAGGCCGCTGGCGGCGGCTGACCGGGTCACCGACGCGGACCTCCCCCGGCCTGACAACCTCTGCGTAGACGCCGAACGGCAGCCGCTCGTCACCTGCGGATGTGCCCACGATAGCGGCGCAGGTAGTGCAGCGTCGGCAGGTCGACGACGCCGGTGTCCGGGTCGCGCGTGGTGACGGCGCAGCGGCCCACTAACCCGTTGATGCGCACCCGAGCCGCCCCGAGCCCGACGACCTCGCCGCACCAGCGATCCTCGGCATGGGGCGCGACACCGTCGATCAGAAACAGCATGCGGAATCGGCGCGGGTCGATCGACTCGGACGCCCCGCCGACGTCACCGAGCGCGTCCAGCGCACGGGCCGACACGAGCGAGACGGCCCCTCGCGCCCCGCGGTCCACGCCGGGGCGCCCGTGGGGCGCCAGACAGATCCCGACGGGTCGGCCGCAGTACTCCGAGAGCGCGGCGGCCCAGGGACCGATGACCGTCGGGGCGTCAAAGCCCGAGCGGAAGAACTGCACCGTCCGCGTCGCCCCGAGCTTCACTGCATCACCAACGACTGCCCCGCCGGGGAAGCAGCAGCGCGAGCTCAGAGAGGTCGTCGGCAACCTCGGCACGGACGCGCACCAGATCACCCAAGGCCTTGCCGTTGACCATTACGCCGCGCTCGTCCACGAGGAAGAAGGCGCGGTTCGTCGCGACGCCCCCGGGCCCGAGCCAGACCGACTCGGGCGACTGGAGTGCGAGCCCTTTGACGGGAGCTCACCGGAAATCCCCGCAATCCGGGGGCCGACAGACCAATCAGATCCTTCGGGTGGCCGCATCTTTCGATCATCGCGGATTCGCCGCGCGCATCCCAGTCCGGGGACTGTCGCTAGGGTTGGTGCGGATCCAGCGCGGATCCGCACCCTCGGGCGCGTAGCTCAGCTGGTCAGAGCAGGGGACTCATAATCCCTGGGTCGCAGGTTCGAGTCCTGCCGCGCCCATTCCCTCACTTTCCTTTCTGTACCTGGCATCTCACGCATGCCGGACGTCCCCTCGGACCCCCTCAGAACCCCAAAGTGGGAACAAAGTGGGAACATCTGACGCATGCCAGCGTCCTATGTCCGCACCTCCGTGCCCGGCGTCTACAAGCGCGGCTCGCGGTACGTGGTCACATACACGGACCCCGCCGGCGTGCGGCGCAAGCGCTCGGCGGCGACCCTCGCAGAGGCTCGCTTGCTGAAATCCTCGCTGACGGCCGACGTTGCCCGGGGTGAGTACCGCGAGGAGTCGCGGATCCGTTTCGATGAGTACGCCGCCGAATGGGTGCGCACGTTCCAGGGGCGCACCGCGCGCGGGATCCGGCCGTTGACCTTGCGCGATTACGCGCGTGATCTGGAGACCCACGTCATCCCGCGGCTTGGACGCCTGCGGGTTGCAGAGATCACCCACCGCGACATCAAGCGCCTGGTGGCCGATCTCACCGAAGCCGGATATGCGCCCTCGACGATCCGTAACGTGATCGCCCCGACACGAGCCCTGTTTGCGACCGCCATGGAGGACGGCTTGGTGCGGGTGAACCCCTGCACGGGCATCCGCATCTCCGGTCGTCCGGCGCCTGGCGATCACGCCCGCGCGCTCACCGAGGATGAGCTTGCGGGCGTGATCGCCGCCGCCGACCCCGAGTGGCGATTGCTCGTCCGGTTTCTCGCCGAGACCGGGCTTCGCATCGGCGAGTGCATCGCGCTTGTGTGGTCGGACGTCGATCTTGAGGCACGCCGCGTCCGCGTCGAGCGCCGGATGCTCGAGGGCACGATCGACCTGCCCAAGAGCCACTACGGGATCCGGACCGTGCCGCTGGCACGGCAGATGGCGGCCGACCTCGCCGAATACCGCCGTGCGAGTCTCTACCCCGCCGACGGCGATCTGGTGTTCCCCACCAAGCGCGGCACGCACATCCATCCGTCCAACCTCAGCCACCGGGTCATCAAACCGGCGGCAGTGAGCGCCGGAGTTCCATGGGCGAGCGCCCACACCTTGCGGCACACCTGCGCCTCGCGCCTGTTCAAGGCCGGGTGGAACGCCAAGCAGGTCCAGATGATGCTCGGGCACCACTCCCCGGCGTTCACCCTGTCGACCTACGTGCATCTGATCCCCGACGACCTGCCCGAGCCGGAGTTCGCCTGAGACCGGCTCAGGCTGCTCTGCGAAGCTCGGTCACCGGACGCACGTACGCCTCGAGCTCTGAGCGCAACACGAGCGTCCTGCCCCCGTCCTTGTGGCGGGTGAGACGTCGCTGGGATAGCAGCGCGTGGATCCGCTCGCGTGAACAGCGTAGGTACTCGGCGGCCTCGGCGACGGTGAGATACGGCGAGGCCGTCGCCGAGGCCGCGCCGCGAGTCGCAAGCAGCTCGCTCACCCGGAACGCCAACTGGGCCAACTGGTCGGGGGCGAGATCGACGGTCAGATGGAGCGCAGGGCCGCGAGGGCCCGGAATCAGACGTGCTGCTCGAGCGCGCTCTGCGGCGATCCAGCGCAGTGAGCCTGTTGTCGCCGCGCGCCGCGGTCCTCGGTTTGGTCGTCCAGGTGGCTCCATACCTGACGGATGGGTTGGCTCGCTTAGACGAGGGGGTAACGCAGCCGGCCAACGAGCGCGCCCGTGGAGTAGCGTCGATCACGGGCCTAAGCAGGCCGCACGAACGCGCATCCCCGGACGGCTCTTGGCGACCCCCTTGGCAACGAGCACCGATGGAGGATCCATGCGCAAGCTCGCGCTCGCGAAGAGGGAGTTGCGATGAAACTTGCGACCTTTACGCACATCTCGCTTGACGGCGTGATGCAGGGCATGGGCGGGCCTGATGAGGATCGCCGGGCTGGATTTGCGCGCGGGGGGTGGACGGTGCCGTTCAGAAGCGCCGAGGGTGCAACGATGGTCGCCGAGATCTTCGAGCGTGCCGACGCGTTCCTGTTCGGCCGGTGGACCTACGAGCTGTTTGCCGGTTACTGGGGAGTCATGGACGATTCAGACCACCCGATCGCACGTGCCTTAAACACGCGCCCCAAGTACGTCGCGTCGACGACGCTCACCGACCCGCCATGGGCGGACACGACCGTCCTGTCTGGCGACCTCGCAGCGGCCCTCAGCGAGCTGAAGGCCAAACCGACCGGCGAGCTGCAAGTGCACGGCAGCGGAACCTTGGTCCGCTGGCTGCTGGCCAACCGCCTGGTCGATGAGATCACGTTGATCACCTATCCCGTGGTCGTCGGCCAGGGCACCCGGCTCTTCCCGGCCGCCGGCCCCGAAATGGCGCTCGTGCTGGTCGACTCACAGGCCACCGCCAGCGGGCTGACGATCCAGCGCTACCGGCCCGACGGCCCTGATTGACCATTCTTCCTTCATTGAATGGATTCTTAGGGCTGGAGGTGGTCGCAAGGGAGGGCGGCACCGCCCCTGGCGGGATCTCCGACCGGGTGGCTCGTGAGAACTTTCTCTACTCCCTCAAGACTTCGTCGTTCGAGAAGATCTGGTCCGGGACACCCGGCGTCTTGGGTCTGGGGGCAATCCCGGCGACGTCCGGAGAGTCACCGCCCGTGATTTTGGGGCGACCGGTGACCTCGACGAACTCGGCGTCATCGAGTGATGCCATCCACCGCGCGGCGAGGTGCTCCCGCTCGCCTCGCGTTCCCGCTCGAGGACACCCCGGACAGGAGTGACACGACGTCGTGGTATTGAGCACGCAGCAGACACGCCTTGCGGGCACCGCGATCGCGGGTCCCGCGTCCGGGCAGCAATTCAGGACCCGGCGGTCGACATTCGCATCCAGCGCGCCGGCGATCGCGCCACAGGCGAGGTCCAGCCATTCCTCACCATGGGGATCTCCCGCGGACCGCACCGTGCGAAAGATGCCGGCGATCGCCGATTCGGCGGCGATGGTCCGCACGAGACGCTCGTTGCGTCCCCAGCAGGCGGCGACTGCCACCGCCACGGGGCGCAGCAATCCGGCCACGGCCACCGCCACCCCAGCCGCGTTCGGACCCTCCAGACTTGACCGGACATAGGAGCATCTCCCTCACGGCAAGTGCAGGGCGGCCGCGCTCTGCGGGGCCGGATGTGGGTTCCGCGAGACCGCCGGCAATCTACTACGTAACGTAGTAGTCTCACCGCGTCGATCCTCCGCTGAAGGAGCCCGAAGTTGACACGACCCCGACGCTGGACTCACGCCAGCGCGGGTGCCGCAGCTGCCGTCCTCATGGTTTCAGGTTGCGGCACCGCGAGCACAAGCGCGAACGCGCCCACGGTGTCGAACTCCGCCGTACAGACAAACGCCCAGGGTCAGACGGTTTCAAACGCAGCTGCGGGCACGAGCGGAGCCACGGCATCCGCCGGGTCGGCAACCACGGCACAGCCGGGCGGACTCAACCTCACCGGCATCACCGACGGGTCGCCCGCAGCCGCGGGAGAGCAGATCTTCGCAACGGCAGGCTGTCAGTCCTGTCACATGATCCACGGCGTCGGCGGGCAGGTCGGCCCAGATCTCAGTGTCGTGGGCACGCTCGGCAAGACCGCAACCTACGCGGGAGCGTTGCCCGTCCATGTCTCAGGCGTGAGTGGCCCGACATACCGCGGGGCGAACTGGTTCATCCTTCACACTCAATGTCCCACGTGCGCGACACCGGGATCCGCAATGCCGCCCTTTGCTTCCTTCACCCCCGCCCAATACCAGGAGTTGGCCGCGTTTCTCGGCGGTCTTGGAGTCACGTTCAAGTAGTCTGGCGGGACGTTGGTACTGGCGTTTCTGCGTCCGCTGTACGGGGTGCGAACGTTTGGTGGCGCCGACCCGCCCTGGTGCGGATGGTTGATGTCATCATGCGCTGATGCAGCGCTCCCGGACGACGATCTTCACGCTGATGGTTGTGGCGTGCGTGCTCGCGCTCTCGTTCGCGATAACCGCCGTCACCCCGAATCAGGCGGTGAAGGTCGGAGCAATCGGAACCTTGCCGACCACACCGCACTGGTGGAACCTTTGGTCCGTGCCGCCGGTCGAAAGCGTCGGCATCGCGCTTGTCGCCATCTATGTGTTGAAGCGGGCCGCTCCGGGATGGCATCGAGTCGCCGGCATCGCGGGCATCGGCGTCTTGGTCGTGGCGATCTGCTCGCCGATCGCCGGGATGGCCCATGACGGGCTACTCGAGGTGCACATGGCCCAGCACACGCTGATCAGCGGATTCGGGACACTGCTGCTGGTCGCCGCGCTTCCCCGGGCGACGCGGGAGCTGCCGGGCTGGCGGCGGTTGATCTCGCACCCGTTCGTCGGCTTTCCGCTGTGGGCGGCGAGCACTGCGTTTTGGCTCTCCCCCTCGATCCACGATCAGGTCCTGACATCCAACACGTACTGGATCGCTCAACAGGTCTCGTTCTTTATCTTCGGCGTCCTCGTTTGGTGCCCGATCCTTGAGCGATTCTCGCTGGCGCCGAATTGGTTCCGGACCGGTGCGAAGTGCGGGTACATGGTGGGCGTCTGGTTTGTTGGGCTTGTCATCGCCAACATCTACTGGTTTTCGGGCACGCCGCTGTACCCGGGCCATGCGGCCCTTGACGCCTCATGGGGTGTCGGCGCAATGCAGGACCAAGCCAATGCCGGAACCGTGATGATGTTCAGCCACTGCATCGTGTCATTCGGCATGATCGGGATCTTGTTCTTTGCCTGGGCACGCGAGCAGGGGCTTGAGCAGCGCCTGTACGAGGCCGGACTCGATCCGGACGAGGTTTATCAGGCCCGGCGCCAAGGCACGATGGATGAACTCGCGCTTCGCTCCGGCGTCGCCGCAGCAACCCGTGCCGGGATCGATTGATGCGGCCGGAGCCGGCGTAGACGGGTCGCGGTTGCTCCGGGCGCACGGTCGCATTGCCGTGCCCGCCGAACCACACAGCGCGGTTAGGCGTTCGCGGCCAGATCCTCGCTGTCGACACGCACTGGCCTCGGTCGGGTGACGTGTGCGGGCGTGGCCTCCCCCACATGGCGCAGGCGGGCACTGTTCCAGACGACGAACCCCGATGACAGCGCCATGGCGCCAGCCGCGATAAGCGGGTTCAGCAGTCCCGCCGCAGCCAAGGGAATCGCGGCGATGTTGTAGGCGAACGCCCAAATGAGGTTGCCGCGGATGGTCTGATGCGTGCGGCGCGAAAGATCGATCGCGGTCGTGATCACCCGCAGATCGTCCCGGACGATGATGATGTCGGCCGCGTTGCGCGCCACATCCGTCCCGGAGCCAACTGCGATCCCGAGGTCCGCGTTTGCGAGCGCCGGCCCGTCGTTGATGCCGTCCCCAACCATCGCCACCGAGTGGCCGTCGGCCTGAAGACGGCGGATGATCTCCACCTTCTCCGAGGGCAGTGCGCCCGCGATGACCTCTTGGATGCCGACCGCATCGGCAACCGCACGGGCCGTGGCCGCGTTGTCGCCTGTCATCAGCACGCAGGTCAGCCCGAGCTCGTGCAGATCAGCCACCGCGGCAGCCGCGGAGTCGCGCGGCGCATCCGCGATCGCAAACGCGCCGACGATCTCCCCGTCGCGTTGGACCATCACCGACGTCTGCCCGAGCCGCTCCCACCCCGCACAGGCCTCGACAAGGTTAGACGGGGCCTGCAGCCCTGCATCGAGCACGAGGTCGGACCGGCCTACGGTGACGCGCACGCCGTCGACGCGTCCCTCGACCCCCAGCCCGGGATGTGCGCGGAAGTCCTCGACCTGCGGCACGTGACCCGCGACGGTCGTCGCATAGGTATTGATCGCCCGACCGACCGGGTGCTCAGACGCTCCCTCAACCGCGCCTGCCCACCGCAGGACGTCCGTGCGATCGACCCCGTCTGCGCTCGCCACGCCGGCGACCGTCATCTGACCGACCGTGAGCGTCCCGGTCTTGTCGAGCACCACGGTGTCGACATCGCGCGACAGCTCGAGCGCTCGGAATTGCTTGAAGAAGATGCCGGCACGCGCGCCCCGCCCTGATGCGACCAGCAGCGCTGTCGGCGTCGCGAGCCCGAGCGCGCACGGACAGGCGATGATCAGCACCGAAAGTGCCGTGCCGAAGGCGCCCGCAACACTGTCCCCAGCGGCCAGCCAGGCGAGAAAGGTGCCGACCGCTATGGCGATCACCGTAGGCACGAAGACGCCCGAGATTCGGTCCGCAAGTCGCTGCGCAGCGGCCTTCTGGTTCTGGGCCTCCTCAACGAGGCGCACCATGTGGGCAAGTTGCGTATCCGCACCGACCCCGGTCGCGCGCACGATCAGCCGGCCGTCTGCAGCGACGGTGCCGCCGAGCACACGGTCACCCGTCTCGACTTCGTGCGGGGTAGATTCGCCGGTCATCGCGCTGGTGTCGATCGACGAGCGCCCTGACTCGACCAGGCCATCGGTCGCCACGGTCTCCCCCGGACGAACGATGAACCGGTCGCCGACGTGCAGATGGGCGATCGGGATCCGCGCCTCGACACCGGATGCGTCGAGGACGGAGACGGCTTTCGCGCCGATCTTGGCCAGTGACCGCAGCGCACTGCCGGATCGTAGGCGCCACGTGGCTTCGAAGTACCGACCGGCGAGGAGAAACGTGGTGACACCGGCCGCGACGTCGAGGTAGATCGCCCCGCCGGGAAGGTGGTGTGGCTGGGAGAGCGTCGCCTGCTGCCCGTGCCCCGCATCGAGCCAAAACATTGCGTATAGCGACCATCCGGTGGCCGCGATGATCCCCATCGACACCAGGACGTCCATCGTGAACGTCCCGTGGCGCAGATTGCGGGCGGCGGCTGAATAGAACGGCCACGCGGCCCACGTCACCACCGGCACGGTCAGCACGACAAGCAACCATTGCCAACCGGTGAACCGCGCCTGAGGAACGAGCCAGAAGGCGAACGACGCTTCACACAGCGGCATGAAAATCGACGCCGAGACGATGAGCCGCCACCGCAGCGACCGGACGCGCCGCTCGGCTGCTGCAGCCTGCTGGTCGAGTTCGGCCGCCTCGTCAGAGACGAACGACGCCGAATAGCCGGTCGATTCGATCTCCTCAATCACCCGCGCGGGCGGGACGCCAGCTGGCATGACGACGCGTGCCCGCTCGGATGCGTAGTTCACAGTCGCCACGACGCCGTCGAGTCGATTCAGCCGGCGCTCGATGCGCGCGGCGCACGCGCCGCAGGTCATCCCGCCGACTGTGAACGACGCGATCTCAGATTCGGTGTCCGTCGCCGTTTCGATGGCGCTGTCAGCCACCGAAGTCCATCCAGCCCAGGTGCATTCACCCTCCTCGCCGCGCCACGCAGCGTCCGTCGATGTTACCGCGAGTCCGCCGCCGCGCGGCCGAAACGCAGCCGTTGGGTCCATTCGTCCGCCCGATGCTAGGGTCGTCTGCACGCAATCGGACCGTTCACGCAACCACAAGGGGGCGCATCCGTGGTCACGACCGAATTCAATGTCACGGACATGCACTGCAGCTCATGTGCATCCCTCATCCAGGAGACGCTCGTCGAGGACCTCGGCGTCGCAGACGCAGTGGTCGACTTGGAGGCGGCGAAGGCGACAGTCACCTATGACCCCGCCGTCAACTCCGTCGATGAGATCTGCACCGCTGTTGCCAAGATCGGCTACACCGCACTGCCGGTCGGCGGACGCTGAGCACGCGCTATCCTCCCGTTGGACGGGACGACTGGGTGACACCGCAGCGTCTGACCATCGGGCAGGCGGCTCGCCGGGCCAGCGGGAGCCGATGAACACGAGCACGAGCGATCCATGACCTCGAGCGGAACCTGCACCAACCCGAAGTGCACGTGCAACCCGTGTACGTGCGTTGATTGCAAGTGCGGAGGGCCGCGGCTCGGTGACCTCGAGCGCCGGGTTATGGACATTCTTTGGGCAGATCCCGATCGCGAGTTCACCGCTCGCGCGATCGCCGATCAGTTGTCCGAGTACGCCTACACCACGATCGCAACGGTGCTCGACCGACTGACCAACAAGGGCATGGCGCGCCGACGCAAAGAGGGACGCCTGGTTGTGTTTACGACGGTCGACACTCGCGCAGCGTTCACCGCTCAGGCGATGCTGGAAGCACTGGAGCAAAGCAGCGATCCAGATGCGGCCCTGGCCCAATTCGTCCAGGCAATCCCGCGCGATGAGGCCGATATCCTGCGCCGGGCGCTGGAGGCGCGCTAGCCCACGCGCGGTACGGTCCGACCGCGACTCGCCGATGCAGAGAGCGATGTACGACTGGCGCCCAGGGCGGCAGCGAATGTCACCTTGCGTCCATCTACATGACGTAGTAGAACTCCGGTCGTCGGTGTCGTTGAGGTCTGCCCGTCCAAATTGTGCGCGATTTCGCAGCGCACGCGAGTAAGCGCTCCCCGGCCGCCGACCGACCGGAAGTCCCCACAGCAGGGAGCGACGTGTGACGAGTAACGCGGTAAACGTCGGTGTCGCCCGCGCCGCCTCCCGCGAACGAACAGATGTCGCCTGGCCGCGCGACTACCGTCGCATTCTGCAGCTGCTGCTTGGGCTGATCTGGTTACTCGATGGCGTGTTGCAGCTGCAGCCATTCATGTTCACCCCAGGCAGCAGCGGCTTCAGCGGCATGATTGCCGGCACCGCCGCCGGCAATCCGCACTGGATCGCGCACACGATCACGTGGAACGCCTCGCTGGTTGACCACCACGCGGTGGCGCTGAACACTCTGTTCGCGTTGGTTCAGATCGCGATCGGAGTCGGAATCGCGTGGCGACCACTGCTCAAGCCCGCGCTTGCCTTGTCGATCGTCTGGTCGCTCGGTGTGTGGTGGTTCGGTGAAGGCCTCGGCGGCGTGCTTCATGGCACCGGATCGCCGTTCTTTGGCGGGCCAGGCGCGGTGCTGTTCTACGCCATCCTGGCGGTGCTGTTGTGGCCGTCGGACCTGCGCGACGAGCCCGCTCCGTACGTCGCGGCCCGCGCAATCGGTCGGCGTGCCGCAACCATCGTGTGGTTCGTGGTTTGGATCGGCCTCGCGGTACTCGCGGTGATCGGCTCTGGCCGGTCGACCTCGTTCCTTTCCAGCGGGATCCAGACGGTCAACTCAGGCCAGCCGCACTGGCTGGCGTCGCTCGACACCCACACAACCAGCTTCTTCGCACACCACGGCAGCGGAGCCGCAATTGCACTCGCGATCATTTGCCTGATCGTGGCCACTGGGCCACTGCTCCCACCGCAGGCCATGCGGGTCCTCATCGTGCTCGCGATCATCACGTTTGCGATCGTCTGGGTCTTCACCGAGAACTTCGGCATGATCCTCGCCGGCGGAGCGACCGACCCGAACTCGGGCCCGCTCGTCATGCTGTTCGCCTTGAGCTACTGGCCGATTCGGAGCGGCACACGCCCGACGGTGACAGCCCCGGCCCCGAGCACCCCCGACGAGCCGGAGGAAGCGGGATGATCATGGCGCATCCGACGTGGCTGGCGTACTTCTTCGCATCGTTGATGGGACTCGTGGCGGTCTATTGCGTCGCACGACTGGCCGTGGCACGACCACGCGGTCATGTCATCGAATACGACGTCGATGTATCGCACCTGCTGATGTCGCTGGCGATGATCGGCATGCTCGTGCCACGGTGGAACAAGATCTCAAACACCGTTTGGGTCGTGGTGTTCTTCGCGTTTCTGGTCTGGTTCGCCGCCAAAGCGCTGGTGACATACCGCGCGCGCCGCGGCAGCACCGTCCCAGTCGTTACGGACCAGATTCGCCACAACGTGTTTCACGGGCTAATGGCACTCGCGATGCTCGATATGTATTGGATCGGAATGCCTATGTCCGCGTCCAGCGCAACCTCGGGGGCGGCAATGTCCGCGATGTCCGGATCCCACACCAACGTCCTCATCACGCTCTTGGTCGTCGTCGTGTTGCTTGGCCTGACGTTGTGGGAGATCGACTCGTCGTTCGTGCACGGGTCGGCGGCAGTGATGGTCGCGGACACCGGAGGTGGGCTCGTGGCGGTCGCCGATGATCGTCCGCACGGTTCGACCCATATGCTCCTTGCGCCGCGGCTCGAGGCCGTCAGCTTCACGATCATGTGCGTCACGATGGCATTCTCCCTCGTGCTCATGCTCTAGGGACGTGCCGGGTCGCCGTGGCCGCCACTCTGCGGCCGTGATCCCATCGCCGTCCGAAGACCCTGTGGTACCATCTCGGGCCGAGCAGGCAGCGATCGACGAGGAGCACCAATGGCATCCAACTGCAGCAACCCCAAGTGCACGTGCGACCCGTGCACGTGCGAGGACTGCAAGTGCGGCGAGACTTCGGCTCGGAGCCGGAGCTAAGACGCTTCGAGCGTCTTAATGTCGGCGGCGAGCGCCGCCGGGAGGATAGGGATGGCTCCCGCGTAGTCCCCCACTTGGCGGCCTTGCTTGTCGACAAGCACAACGCGCGCGGTGTGCGTCGATGCAATCGCGTTCGGCGTTTGGGCGCGGATATCCCACGCTGTCCAAATCGGCGCGAGGTCGGCGCGCGACCCAATGACGTAACTCATTCGCCCCGTGAGATCGTGGACTGCCAGGAAGTGGTTGACCTCCGTGGCGGTATCCCCACGGGGATCGACCGAGATCGCAACGACGTCGATCCCGCTGGCGGCGGTTGTGCCGACATCATTCAGCGCGATCGAGATCTCACCGGCGATCAGCGGACACGACGTCGTGCAGTGCGCGTAGAGGAACGTCACCAACGCTGGTCGACCCCCCTCCGGAACGCTGACGAGATTGCCGAGCGAATCGCGTCCGGCGGTCGCGGGCGCCGACACCGGCGGGTTGATTGGTTGCGCATTCAGGGGCGGGACCCCGTTGCTGCCGTTGACCATCACCACGACGACGATCGCGAGCGCGGCTCCGGCGGCCGCAATGATCGTCGTTAGGCCGACCGCGCGACGGGGCATCAGCGGGCCGCAGCCTCGTGAACAAAGGGCGACTCGAGATGACCTGCAAGGTCGGCGAGCACCCGGCGCCATCGCTCAACGATGTCGACGCAGCCGTCAAGCCGCTCGGAGTGGCTCCCCATGTGGCGGAGCCGATACGTACAACCGTCGACGGATGGCTCGAAGCTGAGCTCAACCACTGATCGCCCAACCACCGCAGCGAGTCGCCGCCCAGACGAGACGCGGACGACTACGCCGACCAGATGCCGACCCGACGCTGCAACACCTAGCCTGATCTTGTCGCCTGCCCGGATCTCGCCCTCGTCCATTGAGCAGATCAGGCCAGGCCGAGCGTGCGGATCCGTCAAGGCCATCCAGGCCTCTGTGGCTGAACACTGCAGCCGTCCGCTGAAGGTAATGGTGTAGCTGACGTGGAGCTCATCGATTCCATCGAGCGCATCCCGTAGCCGGCCGGGGAAAGCGTCCGGGTCGTCGGCGGCGGCGTCCCGCAACCAATCGATCAGCGGCTGGGGACGCGTCACGCGCCCTCACCGAGACGAAGGTGCCACGCTATCGCGCAGTTCGCAGACGACGTCGCTTGGCCGCGTGCCGTGCTTGGTTGCGATTGCAATTCCATCGGTCGCCGCGGCACGTACCTGGCGCATCGGCACATCGCGCTGGAGAGGGGGTGGACCAGCATTTCTACTACATACAGTAGTAGTTGCTACCCGTGGTCCCCAAGGCTGCACCCAACGACACGTGACCCGCCATTGTGGGACGCATTGCCCGCAAGGCGCTCAAACCGAACAAGGTCGCACGCGGCCCGCATTGTGTTAGAGCCTCTCAGGCGGCCACCGCGGTGAGCGGCCAGACTCGGGAGTGGGAACAAAGTGGGAACAGGACTGCGCAGTAAGGACACTTCCGGACAGCCGCGATCTGGCGATAAGCACCTGCAAAACTCGGTAGTCGGCGATTGCTCCGATGATCCCGACTCCCCCCAGGAGCGACTCATAATCCCTGGGTCGCAGGTTCGAGTCCTGCCGCGCCCACTTCGGAGATATCAGTATCGATAAGGTATCTCAGTCATTGGATCGGTGACTCGGCGCCTCCGAATCCAGACTGGGAACCAAGTGGGAACAGCCCGAACGTCGGCCGCCCGCCCGCTGTCCCGTACCCGCGACCGCGGCCGGCGTTCGGCTGGCGCGACATTCGGTCCCACGGTCACGTCGGGCCGCGACTCGATCTTGTCCTGAGAACTTAGTCCACTGCCACAAGCACTCGGCGCTGCTCAGCCAAGATGTTGCAGCGCACCGCCCCGTCGCGCTCGGAGGCGGTCTGGGTGAAGCCACCGGCGATGGGAGGTTGTCCCGTAGCTCGTAGAAATTGAAAGACGGCGGTCCTCCCGCTCCGTCCGCTCCCGTTGGGAGCCTTCGGAGCGATCCGCAAGATCACAAGGAGGACCACCGTGAAGGAAACCGTACCGGCCGGGAAGGCCAGCATGAACACCGAGCGCCCATTGCCGCCGAGGGTGCTGGAGGCGCTTGGAGAACTCGTCGGAGTCGCCCAGGAGGGCCTTCTGGCGCTCTCGGTGGGCGTCGGCCTGGGCGTCTTGGCCGAGTTGATGGAAGAAGAGGTCACCGAGGTCGTCGGCCCCAGGGGCCGCCACGACCCGGGTCGCGGCGCTGTGCGCCATGGCCACCAGGCGGGTGAGGTCACCCTCGGGGGCCGGCGCATGGGGGTCGAGCGCCCCCGGGTCCGGGCCGTCGACGGCTCCGGCGAGGTGGCGCTTGAGGTCTACCAGCACTTCGCCGATCGCGATCCGCTCTCGCGCATCGTCCTGGAGCGGATGCTCGCCGGGGTCTCATGCCGGCGCTACGGACGCACCCAGGAGCACCTCGGGGACAACCTCGAGGCCGAGGCCCGGGGCGTCAGCAAATCGGCGATCTCGCGCACCTTTATCGAGCGCACCCGCCAGGCCCTGGGAGAGCTGATGGCCCGTCGCCTGGATGACGTGCGTCTGGCGGTGTTGATGCTCGACGGCATCGATTTGAAGGGGCGCACCAACATCGTCGCTCTGGGGATCACCTCCGAGGGCGTGAAGATCCCCCTGGGACTCTGGGCCGGCTCGACCGAGAACGCCACGGTGGCCACGGCGCTACTTGCCGATCTCATCGAGCGCGGCCTGGATACGACCCAAGGGGTCTTGTGCGTGATCGACGGCTCAAAGGCGCTGCGTAAAGCCATTCGCGACGTCTTGGGCGAGCACGCACCGGTGCAGCGCTGCATCCGCCACAAGGAGCGCAATGTCTTGGGTCACCTACCCGAACGCGACCGACCTGGGGTGCGCCGGCGGCTGCGCGCCGCCTGGGCCGACACCGACTACGATCGGGCCCTTGCGCGCCTGGAGCAGCTTGCCGGTGAGCTCGCCCGCACCCACCCAGGGGCTGCAGCCTCGCTGCGCGAGGGGATGGCCGAGACGCTCACCCTGACACGCCTTCGGATCACGGGATCACTCACGCGTACCCTGGCCTCCACGAACCCGATCGAGTCGATGATCGAGTGCGTGCGGCGCACCGCCAGGAACGTCAAGCGCTGGTCATCGGGTGAGATGGCCCTGCGCTGGACCGCCGCCGGGATGCTCGAGGCCGAAGGGCAATTCCGCAAGATCATCGGCTACCGGCAGCTCGCAAAGCTCGCCGTCGCGATCGAGCGCGATCTGGCCCTCTCCACGACACCCAAGGAGGTCGCTACGCTCGTGCCTGCCTGAACATCACACCCGGACCGCCGTCACGAAGTTCTACGACGACCGGGACATCCTCGGCGATGGTGCCCCGGCATCCAGTCGACCTTCGCCCGTCCTCCACGATGTTTCCTGCCGACCGCCTTGAGCGTCAATGAACGCCCTCGGCTGACGGGGCAGCGCCCACCCCGGGCGGCGTAGGTCCAGGTCGGAATCCATGTCCCGGACTCGGGCGGACTCACACGACTGCGGGCGTTGAGGTTGTCGCCCGAATTGCCAGCGGCGCCGGAAATGCTGGCACCATCGGATCAGGGGCGCCCGCGATCCGCTCGACGAGCACCCGGCCGGCGGCTTCGCCCATCGGCCGGTAGGGGATGAGCGCGGTCGTAAGCCCCCGCTCCGCCGATCCCGGAAGGTCGCCAAGGCCGCTCACCGACACGTCGTGCGGGACGCGGCGGCCCGTCCGCAGCGCCGCGTCGAGCGCGCCCATCGCCAACGGATCGCTCAAGGCCATCAGCGCAGTGGGCGCCGATGGCGAGGCAAGCGCGTGGCGCGCCGCAGCCTCACCGTGTGCGTCCGTCGCCCACGGGGTGCCGGTCGTGCGCACCACCGATACCTCTGCGGCATCGGTCAGTACTCCGAGCGCGGCCCCGAGGCGGCTGTCGTCACCCGGGCCCGCGATGACCGCGATGCGCCGATGGCCGAGGCCGAGGAGCAGGCCAGCGAGTTCGACAGCCGCACCCTCGACATCGGCGCGCACGCAGGGCAGCCCACCACCGAACCCGTCGACGACGACGCCTGGTCCACGCACCTTCTCCGAGGGTGCCGAGCGCAGGAAGACCCGGCCGTCGACGGCGACATCGCCTTCGCTGCCGGCCAGGACGAGCGACAGCCCCGAGCGGTCGCACGCGAACAGAAGTCCCTGGGCAACCAGCGCCGCCCCCGGATCTCGCAGCAGCGGCGCGGCATCGCCGGGCGCTACCAGCGCGATCATGTCGGTGCGCCCAAGGGCCAGGGTCCGGGCGCCGGGGTTCGGGCCCGCGTAGTCGAGGGCGTCTGCGGCGGCCAGGACACGCTCGCGGGTGGCGTCGGCAATGCGATCCGGGTTGTTGAACGTGTTGGAGGCCGTCCAGACCGACACGCCGGCGGCGTCGGCGACATCGCGCAGTGTCGCGCGCTTCGCCCGATGCTCGCGCATACGCGGACGGTCCATAACTTGCCAGGACTCCTAACCAGTTAGTACGATCTCGCCTAACCACTTAGTGTCAATACTAGCGAAGGGACTGAGATGGCATCGCTGTACGCACCTCAGATGGTCATCCGCAGCCGCATGCTCTATTTCTGCTGGGTGCCTGAAGACAAGGTCGCCGTCCGGGCGCTCGTCCCATCGGAGCTCGCGTTGTCCGATAACGCCCAGTGCTTCATCAACCAGTACGTCGTCGACTCGTCGGATCACACGTCGGGATTCGAGCCGTACTCGCTGACCTACGCCGGGCTCGACGTCAAGGGTCAGGACTCGCCGCAGGGGATCCCCGGGCGCTGGTGGACCCATTACATCAACTCGAACGCCGACATGACCGCCTACGCGGCCGAGCGCGGCGTGCCGGCCCAGTCCGGTGGGCAGACGGTACTTGAGATCAGCAACGGCGTCCTCACGGCGACGACGTCGCAGAACGGCACGCCGCTGATTCGCACGACCGCGACGGTGGGCGACGGCGTGGCCGCGATCGGGCGTGGGCAGCTGAGCTACCTCACCAAGGTCGGCGGTCAACTCGTCCGGGGCTTCTACCCGTTTGTGGCGACCATGGTCGACGGCTGGCAGGTCACCAGCATGGAGTTCCTGGACCCGTCGCACTCGATCTACGCGCTGCGTCCGGCGAGCCCGCTCGAGGTGACCTGGGGCTTCTACTCCCCCGACGCCGCGTTCTGCTACCCCGGCGGCGAGGGGCCCGTCTCGGCATAGCTTGATTGGGGCAGCAGCGTCCACGGGTGGCGCGACATGTGCCCGCACCGCCCGTGGACACCTGGCGGCCGCGTGTGGAGGTGCGGGCCCTGACGCCTCACCAGACGATCATCCGCCGGGTCGCCGACGCCGGTCGCAGCAAGCAGGACCAGGATCGCAGCCCGCTCGTCATCGGTGTGGCGCGAAGTGGGTCCGATCGATTGTCCGCAGAGCGCGGTCATCCGGCACGCCCCTGGTCGCGGTCTTCACGCCTGAGTGTGGGAACAAAGTGGGAACCGGACGCTCGAATCGGCAGCCCAGCCCCCTACTAGCGCAATTCTCAAACGCCCTGCACGTAGCGATCCTTGAAGTGGGCACTCGAGCGCTCGGTGACACCTCGATGCGACTCATAATGCCTGGGTCGCAGGTTCGAGTTCTGCCGCGCCCACTAGTTGAACTGCCTGCAAATACACCGATCGCCACGGCGGGCGGGGTCATCGCCTCCCTCTCCTACTCGCGCCAGGCCCTTGCGGAGTTCAGCCGTTTACCTGGGTGCTCCTGCGGCGTATCCGGGCTAGCGGCTGATCCGAGTCATCGCTGCGGCTTCAGTAGCTGAAGACCGTTGCGCTGTCTCCGGCCCACTCCCACATCGGAGTAGCGCCCGCAAGCGTGACGTTCGGCACCTTGTCGGCATCACCGAGGTCGCGCGCCTCGACGCATATCGGGCAGAACCACAGTTCCCCGCCACCGTCCGCGAACTGCTCAAACAGCCGCTCAAGCGGCGGGCAGCCCTTACACGCAACGCCGGTCGCCTCACCCGGCAGCCCTAGCCGAACCGCCTCCATGGTTGCCCAGATCACGAGCTGTTTGCCCTAGTTCAGGGCGGCGGTGGCGGCCAGAAACGCGACCGCGACGCGCTCGGCGGCGTCGAGACCAGTGGCAAGATTGATCACGACCTTGTCGCCGGCTGCTGTGCCCACGGTGTCCTCCTTGTCTCAACGCTGGGATGGAGCAATCGGGACTGCGAGCAGCCGCACGAGGAGGTCAACAGGCACGCCGTGCGGCTAGCCGATTGGGAGAAACCCGGTGCACATGATCCGCAACCAGGAGATCTGCTCATCGTCGATTTTGAAATAGGCCTGTTGCTCGATGAAGAACTCGCCGTCGGGACGCTCCACTTTGAACCGGTAGCCGACGCGCTGAAGCGAACCGACCGCGCCGGTCTCGACGGCAAGGATCTCAGTGATCCTTCTGTCCGGCGTGAACCACGTGCCGAGCACCGTCTCATCGACGATGATGTCTACGTCGGTCGCCTCCCAGAACCGTCCCGGCGTCATGGCCCGGAAGTCCACCCCGGGCCGCAGGAGGTCTTTGAGGCCCTCGGGGTTCTTGTCGGCCACGGCTCGCGCGAACAACTCGCCGATGGATGTCGTCACTTGGAGTCCCTCCGGTCCGTACGTCCGTCGAGTGGGCCTCGGCGCGCCCGAGAGCGCCGTCTCCCGAGGGTAGCTCCACCGGGTGCCACGCGCTACGTGCTTCCCACGACGTCGATCGGGCCAAGTGGGTCGCGCGTGTCGGTGCAATACGTACCGGTGGGACGCGGCCCCGCGAAGAGCGGTAGCAACCTTGGCACGTGCGGCAGCGCCGCGTCCAACTCGGCACCGCGCCCGCCGAGGGTCAACACGTGGTCAACGGACCCTGCGGCACTCGGCGACAACGGAAGCCTGGTGCACCGTCGTGGAACCCCACCCGTTACGGGGACTTCTGGACAGGGACGTACTCACCGGTACTCGGAGCGCAGACCCCTTAAGGCTCGATCCCTACACGGCCCACAGTGTTGATTCCCATGGAGGTCAGACCGATCTGGTACCCGAGCGAGTGTCCATCGTCAAGCCGCTTCTATCGGTCCGAGCGGTCCGCGGCGAGGAGACCCTTTCTTGGGGCGTGGAGGAGAACCATGTCGCGCGTTCGACAGGCCCAGCGGCTCAGACTTGACGAGCCCACGATCGGCTGGAATCGTGACCGCGACCCCATGACAGGACGTGCGCGTAATGGACGCCGAGGGATTCCGCGAGGTTCAGGCTCCGCTCAAGGAGCGGTACCGCCAGGATGCTGATGCCGCGCTGATCACCCTGGCAGCGTCAGGGGATCTGGACACTAACGGGGTCGCCTGCCGGGTGGAAACCGGGCGTGCACTCGTCGCGGCGGGACTCCATCCTGCGACAGGCGGGGACGGGACGCTCGCCTGTTCAGGGGACATGCTGTTGGAGGCCCTTGTGGCGTGTGCCGGAGTGACCTTGCGTGCGGTGGCCCTTGCGATTGGTGCGGATGTCCACGGCGGAAGGGTGTGCGCTGAGGGGGACCTTGATTTTCGAGGGACACTTGGCGTTGCGAAAGATGCGCCAGTGGGGTTCCGGGACATCCGCCTGCGCTTCGAGTTGGACACCCAAGCAGACGACGAAGTTCTCGCGACGCTTCTACGGCTGACGGAGCGCTACTGCGTCGTACTTCAAACGCTGCGCGGAGGGGTCTCGGTGACCGCCGAGGTGGTCGCTCGCCGCTAGCGACAGCACCCTGTTCGGGGCGCGGGCTGTTCCTCCACTTGGCGCTGGGTGAGCCTCGTTGATCGGCTGCTTGGGGTCAACACAGGGTCAACAGACCCCACGGCACCCCGCGGTACTCGGACCGGGTGTCGCGCGCGCGGACCACGCTCGGTTACCGGGATTCCTGGACTGGGATGTACTCAGCTGCACCCGGCGCGCGGACCTCATAATCCTGGATCGCAGGTTCGAGTCCTGCCGCGCCCATCGTTTGAGCCGCCGACCGCACGCCTCCTCGCAAAATGCGCTGATCCGCGCGAGTGGGACCAGCGACGGTTTTCCCGTCAACTAGGCGCTGCCGAACGGGCGTGCTTAGTTTCGACCAACACGATTCTCGAGTTCGGGTCGACAGACGCGATGGTGCTCGCGATTGCCATGCACCAGGGCGGCGCCGTGTTCGGTCGCCACGGGCGTCGCCGTGAGGGGGTGCGCGCACCAGTCAGCGGCCGAGCGCACCGCCACATGACGGCATCTGGCCCCCTCACGAGCCCGGGCCGGATCGGCGTCCCGCATCCGCGCAAGGAGCGACACTATGAGCATGAGTACGCGCATCCCCGGATTTCGTCTTGGCGTCTACGTCTTCAAGGACGCCGAGGTCATCGACTTCGCCGCGCCGGTCGGCGTGTTCGCCGTTGCAAGGCGTTTTGACCCAGAGCTCGATGCATTTCTCATCGCCGACGCGATGCGTCCGGTGCAGACCCAAGCCGGGTTTACCGTGATGCCCAACTACTCGTTTGCTGATCGTCCCGCGATGGATGCCTTCCTGATCCCCGGCGGGTTCGGCACGCGCCAGGAAATGCACAACCGACGCCTGCACGAATTCATCCGGGAACTCCCGGCGTCAACCGCGCTTACGAGCGTTTGCACGGGATCATGGATCTACGCGGCGATGGGCCTGCTTGACGGCGTGGCCGCTACCAACCGCAAGGAGCCCGACGCCATCGAGCAGGGTCCGAACGGCATGGTCCCAATCGACCGATTGGCAAAGCTCGCACCGCGCTGCCGGATCAGCCGGGCGCGTGTGGTCGACGCTGGGCCGATCATCACTGCGGGCGGCATCGCGTCTGGCATGGAGATGGGTTTTCACTTGCTGCGTCGTGCGGGCTGGCCCGAGGATCGGGTGGCCGAGGTCGCGCGGGTCATGGAGTACACCGCGGCATACGAGATCTATCGGGAGGATCTGGAGCGGGTCGAAGCTGACGCGTGAGCGCCGCGGTCGGCGCTCGGCCGTGGCGCTCACCGGCCGAGGCCGCTAGCCAGGCGGCGGGTTCGACCGCGGCGGCTGCCAGGGTTCTTCCGGCCGGCGCGAGGGTGGCGCCCACCCGGATGCGCCCATCCCCGTCATCTGGATGATCCGCTCACGCATCGCCCAGGGCACCCGCCGGTACACGGGGACAAACACCCGCAACCAGAACCAGTTCGACGGGATCGCGGACCGCGCGATCGTGATGTCGGGATAATCCCGCGCAACGCGCCGCATGGCATCGACCATGAGGTGTCGTTCGGTGACCTCCCGAAAGCGTCGCTTGCTTCCGGAGTCGCGCGTCACGTCGCCGCTCCTGCTTGGCGCAACTGGGCAAGTCCGTTCTGCGCGGCAATCGCCATCGGCTCGAACAGGGCACCGATCGGTGGCGAATAGATGTTCTCCATCCAGGCGATGTCCTCGAGCGTCGCGCCGCGCTTGGCCGCGAACGCAAGGAAGTCGCACCGTTCCTTGACGCCGTCGCCTCCGTGAAGCTGGGCACCGATAAGCCTGAGGGTATCGGGTTCGGCCAGGAGCTTGACGTGCGTCCGCTCTGCGCCGGGGAAGTAGCGGGCCCGCGAGACGCCGACGCCGCGCGCGACCACGTAAGGTACTCCGACCGCCGTGGCAAGCGTCTCCCCGAACGAAAACCCGCCGATCGTGTAGTCGCCGCCGACGAGCCCCCACGGCACCCACACGGGGTCGTACGCGCGCGACCCGCCCGCCGCATTGGCGCCGGCCGTGCGGCCCTGTGCGTACGCGTGGGATCCGGTGAGCCCGCGAATCGGGATCATCGTCAGACCGTGCGGGACTTCAATCACGTCACCGGCGGCCCAGACGCCGTCAACCGACGTCCGCATACCGTCGTCTACGACAATGCCGCCGGTCGTCCCGATCGCTAACCCCGCGGCCGCGGCGATCGTGTTGTTGGGCATCTTGTGCAAGCGCGCGACAACGAGGTCGCAGGGGATCTCCCCCTGGCTCGTGGCCACCGCCGAGGACGCGTTGGCCGTCGCCCAGAAACGCCTCGACACGGGTCCCGAATCGCAGCGTGACGCCATACTTGGTCAGCGATTCATGTACGGGCTCGGCAACATCTGGGTCGAGGACCTCGTGGAGCGCCCACGGGCCTTCGTCGACGAAGTCCACTTCGAGCCCACGGCGCCCGAGATTGCCCGCCATTTCCACACCCAGCGGCGTCGCACCCACGACGACGACGCGCTTGACGGTGTCCAACAACTTGTCGAATTCCATGGCCTTGCGGATGTTCTTGACGTAGTGCAGGCCTTCGAGGTTCGCACCCGGCACGTCCGGCTTCTCCCAGACGAACCCGGTGCAGATGATGAGCTTGTCGAACCCTTCATGCTGATTGCGTGCCGTCAGGATGCGTCGATTCAGATCGATCTCGGTGACCACGGTCTCCATGCGCATGTCGAGGCCGTCCTCGACATAGCGCTCGACGGTCGACAGAAACAGGCTCTCGAACGATTCGATCTCGCGTCCGTGGACGAACGGAATACCACACGGCGAGTAGGCGACGTCCTCGAACTCCGTGAACAGGGTGACGTGTAGATCGGGGTTCTGCCGCTTCGCGATCGTTGCGGCCGCGATCCCCGCGCCCCCTCCCCCGATGACGGCGAGTCGCTCTGTCATGCAAATCCCTCCTCGTGGAGATGGCCGATCGCGATTCCGGCGGGCAGTTCGGGGCCGAT
>CAVYHI010000015.1:0-198411 GCA_963768285.1 uncultured Thermoleophilia bacterium | reverse complement strand
TCGATCGCATGCTCTTGGGGCTGCGCGTCGGCGACCCCGACGGGGAAGTCCTGGGCGCCTGGCTCGCCAAGGAGTCGGTGCGCGACATCTACCTGGCCGATGATCTCGACGAGGCGGAGCTGCTCATCGACAAAGCGATTGAGGGGTGCCGGCTGGACGCCATTGGGGAGGTGCGTTCGTTGGGGCTCACCCTCGCCCGCTGGCGAGATCAGATCCTTGCCCGCCACCGAACCGGCGCCTCAAACGGCCCCACCGAGGGCCTGAATCTCCTGGTGAAGAAGGTCAAGCGCGCCGGGCATGGGTTCCGCTCCTTCGCCAACTACCGGCTGCGGATCCTGCTCCATGCCGGAGGGGTCAGTTGGGACTCCATCTATCCGTCAACGCCGCGCATCAGAGGTCGGGCTCCCCACTCAAATGCGTAGAGCCGGCAATCTGGCGTCTCGCTCCTCCGTTCAGCGACAACCTCAAGGTACTGATGGACGCGGGGGGCGAAGAGCGCTTCTAAGCCGTCAGCCCCTTCGCCGCGCCGGACGCCGCTGTAGATGTTGTTCGTCGTTGCGAAGTATACCCGTCATGGGTCATGATGCCAGGGTCAAAGGAGAGCACGCACCACCAGACCTCATCTCCGGCGTTCTTGGCCCAATGCTCCGACGCTCCGAGAAACGAGGTGTTGATCCGGCTCATCGACAGGTTGACTAATGAAGCTCATGCTGCGTCTTTGTCGCGTTAGCCACGTTGGGGCGGAAGACGTGTTCAACGTACTTGTCCTGCGGCAATAGGTGCCGGGATAACACCGCGCGGCTCGCAAGGATGCCGGTGAGCCCTCGGTTTGTCGTAAAGTGCTGGACATCTCGAATGCCGCGCTTCGCGATGATGTCTGTGATCGCGGTCACAGCGGCACCACTTGAAGGTGTCGGGCCCAAGGAACGTGACGACTGACGAGGCCATCTCCGGCTTGTAGCCAATGGCTACGCTCTTGCGTGCGCGGCCGACGCCCATCGCAAGCAGGCGGCGGTGATTGTTCAGGCGAGCGTCGTCCTCCTCCGGGCCGTGGGGCATGAGATCGTCGTTAAGTCCAATAATGAAGACGTGGTCGAACTCCAGTCCCTTTGCCGAATGGAGGGTGATGAGTGCGACGTTCTCGTCACCTTGGGGCCAATCTACTTGGCGGGTCAGTTCGACCCAGTCGATTCCAGCGCTATTGAGACGACGCTTCGTGTACGCGAAGTACCCGCCACCTTTCGGATGCAGGATCGCGACCGAATCGCCGGTTGGGATGTCCTCAGTGATCTGCTTGATGACGAAGTCCATCTGACGACTGAATGGGCCTGTCGCGACAATTGGCATGGGCCCTTGTGTCGCACAAGCTCAAGGTCCGGAAGGCTGCCGTCATCCGAAGGCTCGAGACCCTCGACGAGGCACCGCGCAATGCGCGCAATCTCGCGAGTGTTGCGAAAGTTCTCCAGCAGGCTGAAAACGTTGCGAGGCGGAACGTCCAAGCCAGTCTCCCGCCAGGTGCTGAAGCCGCGCGGGTAGATGCGCTGCACCGCGTCCAATATGAAGTTCATGGAGTGCGTTGGAGCCAGCTGATTCGCGACGGCGCGAAGCTGGTTTGCTGAGAAATCCTGGGCTTCATCAACGATGACTATGTCGTATGACTCAAGCGTTTCATGCGCCATCGACACGGCGAGGTCGTTCCAGTCCAATAATCCTTCCGCGGTCTTCCAGGCAGCGTAGGGACGGCAAACCTCGTCGAGAAAGGCGTTGCCGCAACCCCTGCTCCATGCGCGGACTAAGGCCGCGTCCGTCGCGTCTTGCGCCAACATATGTTTCCAGTCGGTCGGGCAGGAAGCGGCCCAGTACGTAATCCACCTCGTCAACAAGAAAGGCGTGATCCAGCCCCAGGTCGCTTCCCAGTTCAGTGAGCTTCGCTTCGCGGTGCGCATCTTGAACAAGTCGCGGCTCGCCTCGAAGCTGGTGCGACCACTTCCCGAACGTCGTGATCTTCAGATCGATCTCCGCCATGCCTTCTGGTTGTGCACCGGCAAGGTGCTCGATATAGCCTCGCAGGGTCCGGTTGTACGCCAACACGAGCACTCGTACGGGCTCGGTGCTTTCCTCGCGGATTCGCTGCCCGCTCCAGATGTTCATGAGAAACTGGAGTCTCAGTAACGCTGTCGTGGTCTTCCCGCTTCCCGCGGCCCCCCGGATAACCGCAGCACCCGGCGCGAAGTCAGCGATGATCTTCAGTTGCTCCGCGGTAGGCGCCACCGGGACCAGAGCCCTCACTTCAAGAGTCTCCCTGAACTTGGTGGGCTGCGCACGAGTGCGCGAATTTATTCGGTCCGTCGAGCATACGTCGGCGGCGTGATGGCACTGGGAGTCGCGGCCGGGTCCGGCCACCTGGACGACGACAACCCGTGTCCAAAAAGGCGGGGTCAACTCCACCCTCGTGTTTGTTCTCCGAAACCGGATGACGGTCGAGAGTGGTCCAACGAGGCTCATGCCTGCCCCCCTGCGTCCCCAGGACGCTCGTCTCATCCAGTAGTCCGCCGCGGTGATACCCGCAGGGTTTGTGGAAGACGAGACGCCCCTCTTTGGTGCGCTGGGTGGCCCATTCTGCGCTTGGCGCGAACTCGCCGCAGCGCGGACAGCGCAGCTCGTCGACAAATAGGGCATCCAGCTTTGTCAGTTCGGCTTGCGCGTTCTCGCGCGTCTCGCGTTCGGACTCACGAAGCTCGTCTGCCCACCGAGCCTTTTCGATCGCACGGGCGGCGTCCGCCTGGGCCTCCTGGCTGGCCGCGCGAGCGCGGGCGGCGCTGGCGGTGGCCTTCTTGTCGGCCTCCCCGAGCGCGCGTTCAAGCTCGGCGACCCGTGCCTGGAGCGCGCTGATCTGTGTCTGGGCCTTCGTGGCGGCTACCGCACGGAGTGCGGACGCCTTGCTGCGGGCATCGTGCTCGGCCAGTGCGGTAAGGCCCGCGAGGAGCGCGGCGCGCTTGGAGCCCACCGCCTTCCCGGCCTCCTCAAGACGGGCGTACTCGTCGGGTGAGAGCTCCAGTGGGAACCGGCGCCGAAAGCCGGCGGGCAGGGGGGGGATGTTGGGTGATGTGCCATCCATCACACACATACCTCACATCACCGCGAGAAGTGCAGCAGGTCTCGGGATCGGGTCGCCGTGACGCCGCACCCGAGGAGGTCATGGCGTCACGGCGACCCGATATGTCCGCACCCCGGCCTACCGTGGATCCTGATGCCCAGACGTCGGATCGATGACGACACCTACCAGGCGATCCGCGCCCATTGGGCCGGAGCCCACGGCGCAGAGATCGACGACGGGCAGGTCGCCATGGAGCGCAAGGGCCGCCTCGCATCCATGACCACCGTCACCGTGATCCCCGAGACCCCAGCCAGCCCGGCGTGGTTTATCTGCCGGGCGTGTGGTCCTGGCATGCAGAGATATCGCGTCGACCTCGGGGCCGACCCGATGCGTCCGCCGGCACGCCACGCTGCGCATGATCCGCACCCACCTGCGCGAGGCCCACGGCGTCGTAGGGCCTGGTGCCACCCGTATCGTGCGCGGCATCGGCTGCCGGCTCGCCCGTGTGCTACCTGCCCGGACGCCGGTCAAAGGCGCCCGATGTTCACCTGCAATCTATGTCCAGAAACGCACCGGTTGCGCGTGCTCGATGAACCGGCCTACGGCGATGCCCGCTCTTCTGGGAGCTGGCGCTCCATTCCCCTGAGCTCGCCCGTCAGATCGAGCCCCTGCCCGGACCAGAGCGAGCTGCCCAATGGGAGGCCCATCACCGCGGGATCAGGGTCACGGCCACTCAAGGCCAAATCGAGCGTGCCCTGCGCGAGGAGCGTGCCGGGGTGCCCGATGCGGTCATCTCCGATCTTGAACTGGGGCTTCGCCGGCTCCTGCTCCACCGCGTCTCGCGCGGGACACCCATCACCGAGGCAATCGATCGGCTCACCCGGCTCATGACCGACGATCCGGTCGCATACGCCCGCGAGCTGGCCCGCGCCATCCCCGGCTGGGAGCACCACCTGGACCTTCCCCGCGACGAGCTCGCGCAATTGATCACCACCAGATACGGCAGGCTCGCCCGCGACCGGCGTACCGTCTGGCGCTACTGGGACCGGACTCCGGCGAGCCTTCGCCACACAGCCGAGGACCGGGGCGAGCAACTACGCGCCAACGGCTGTCAGTGACACCGGTCAAACGCTGATTTCGCGGCCCTTCTAGCGTGGGCCGCATGACTACTTCACGCAGTACCTCAGCGACGGCCGCGGCAGCTGCCCCGAGCCGTCCGCACCTCGCTCGACCCATCTGCATCCGTTGGTCCAACCGGATCGTGGGCCGGCGAGGTCACCCTCACCCCGACGGATGCGCTCACCGCGCACCCCTTGAGTGCTCGCCTCCCGGTGATGAGCGGCCCGGAGCGCAGCGTGCTCCGCGCCGACATCGCGACCCGCGGCATCACGACGGCGCTCGATGCCACCTCAGACGGCGTCATCCTCGACGGGCACGCGCGCTTTGCGATCGCCACAGAACTCGGGCTCACCGAAGTGCCGGTGCGCACCGTCGACCCGCCTGATGAGGCCGACTACATCCTCACCGCGCGATCGCGCGCCGGCATCTGACGGCCTCCCAGCGCGCCGCGCTCGCGTCGAGTGCGACGCAGTACCGCGCCACCTGCGAGCGGGCCCGGGCGCGGCGGCTGGCCAACCTCCACCCCGACCCCGATGTGGCAGACGTTGCCACATCGGGGCATGCGCGCTCGCGGGAGCTGGCCGCCACGCCCGGCAGGGGTCAGCCCGCGCACCATCCAGGACGTCCATCACGGTGCGCGAGGCCGACCTCGAGCTCTTTGCGCGAGTGCCTCGCCGGGCGCAGATCCCGGCCGACAAAGCCGCGCGCCAGGTGCGCAAGCAGCGGCTGTATGCGGCGATCCCGCCCGCACCGCCGCTGCCCGAGGCGCCCTTCGGGGTGATCCTCGCCGACCCGCCCTGGCAGATGGGCGCACCCGATACCCGCTCCTGCCCGGAGAACCACTACCCGACGATGAGCTTGGCCGACATCGAGGCCCTGCAGATCCCCGCCGCAGACGACGCGCGTCTTGTTCTTGTGGGCGGTCAATTCACTGCTGCCCGAGGCCCTCGGGGTCATGGCGCGCCTGGGGCTTTACCTACCGGGCCAATCTCGTGCTGGGTCAAACCCTCGATCGGCCCCGGCAACTGGGCCCGCCAGCGCCACGAGCTGGTCCTTGTGGGCACCCGCGGGGAGATCGGCACCCCGCGCGAGGAGGACCGCCCCGATTCGGTCATCGAAGCCCCAGGGGCCGCCATTCGCAGAAGCCCGACGAGCTCTATGAGCGCATCGAGCGGGCGTATCCGGGGTTCACCAAGTGCGAGCTGTTTGCCCGCGGGATCCCGCGCCCGGGGTGGACCGCCTGGGGTAACGAGGTGGTGCCGCATGAGCGATGATCGCCTGCTTACCGCGCAGGAGGTCGCCGAGATCCTGTGCGGTCAAGCTCTCCTGGGTGCGCGAGGCCACCCGCGACCGGGCGCCTGCCGCACATCGCCCTCGGGCGCTACCGGCGCTACCGGCGCAGTGAGATCGAGGTGTTCCTCGAGCACCAGCGCCGGCGCGGCGGCGCGCACCGGCCGCTGACTTGCGATGTGCACGCGTTCGAGCGTGGATGCTGATCATGGGAACACGCGGGCAAACATTCGGCGCGGTGTGGCGCTATCCGGGAAAGCGCGGGGTGGTGTGGCGCATCCGCTACCGCGACGCCGCGGGGCGCCGGGTCCTTGAGACCCTCGGGCCCGAGCCCGAGTGGAATGCCAGCCGCGCCAAGGCCGAGCTCAAGCGTCGACACGTCGATGTGGAACGAGCCGGCTACACGCGACCGGACGTGGTGCGCTTCGTGACTTCGCGGCCGAATGGCTGATGACTACCTGCCCGCCAGACTCAAAGCCACGACTGTGGCGAGCTACGAGGGTGCCATCAGGGCGCATCTGGTGCCCGCGCTCGGGCAGATCACGCTCACCGAGCTGGAGCGCCACCCCGAGCTGATCGACCGGTTTGTGGCGCGTAAGCTGCGCGAGGGCTTTCCGCCAAGACCGTCACCAACCAACTGCTCGTGCTGCAGCTGATCTGCAAACGCGCGGTGCGGCTGCGGCTGATGACCCGCAACCCTGTGACCGATGTCGAGCGCCCGCGGCTCGAGCAGCCCGAGATGAGCGTGCTCTCTGAAGTCGAAATCGCGCGCCTATGGACGGCCTATGGGGAGCTTGAGCGCGAGGCGACCGGCGCCGAGGCCGCGTGGTGGCGCCTGGCGCGCACGATTACCTTCACCGCCCTCGGTACGGCGATGCGCAGGGGCGAGCTGCTGGGACTCAGCTGGCGCGATGTGCAGCTGCTCGAAGGCCGACTTCTACGTGCGCGAGGCCCTCGTCAACGGACGGGTGACCACCCGAAAAGCCGCGCGTCGCGCCGGCTGATCGAACTCGGGCCCCGGACCATCGAGCTGCTGGCCGACCACTTCGCGCGCACGGCGTTTGCCGGAGAAGACGAGCGGGTGTTCTGTCATCCCGAACTCGGGACGCCGCTTGATCCGAGCAAGCTCACCCGCACATACCTGCAGCCCGCGCTTGAGGCGGGCAGGCATCACCAAGCCCTTCCGGGCCTTCCACGACCTACGCCACACCGCACTGACCCACGAGGCTGCGGCGGGCAATCCCTTGGTGTACGTGCAGATGAAGGCCGGGCACTCCCAGTCGCAGATCACCGAGCGCTACATCCACGCCGCGCAAGTGCTATTTCCGGGAGCCGCGGCCAAGGGCGAGGCGCGGATGTTCGCGCTGACACAGCGGTCGGATCCCGGCGATCCAGCGCGGTCTGTGCGTCCACCCGCCGCGGCTGACTAGCTAACGCGCCGTGCAAGCGCGCTGCTACAAGAGCTTCACCAAGGAGTCCACTGCCTCAATGCACAGCAGGCGGTACGGTTCGTTGACCTGGATGCGATGTCCCATGACGTCCCGCCGACCAGGTCATCGCGTAAAACGGGCACCCTCGGGCGAAGCCACAACGCCTGTCGTCTGGATGTCCCGAATCTCGACGAGCATGTCGTCGAGGGAATTACTGGTGAACACCTCGGGATGCGAGTCGAGCAGACTCGCGACGTCGTTTTCCATCGACCGAAGTACCGCTGCGTACGCCGACGCCGGGCCCATGTACTGGGTGAGCCGATTCTTGGCGATGACGTGCACCTTTGGCAGCGGTCGCCCGGCCTCGCGAAGCCGCGTCGCGATCGCATACGTGGCGTAGATCTGCCGACGGCAGCTTGAACCCGTAGACGAGTGAGAAGGCGTTCTGGATGGCCCGTCTCGACGAGTCGGCCGCCATCACGGGAAGTACAAGCCGGTCGACGCTCGACAACGCGATCTGCGTGTAGATCGA
This sequence comes from uncultured Thermoleophilia bacterium, assembly GCA_963768285.1. GTDB lineage: Bacteria > Actinomycetota > Thermoleophilia > Miltoncostaeales > Miltoncostaeaceae > CAITWD01. Next base: position 190,943 of record CAVYHI010000015.1, on the reverse strand, counting down.
GAAGCTGGGGTTTGCGTCAACGAAGACCACGTCGAGACGTCACGCACCGGTGTGAGGAAGTCTGGAGCCAGTCAATGACACCCACCCAGGGGCTAGCACCCGGGATATTGGGTGTTCGCGAGCGTTGAGATGGCTCGACTAGCTCAAGCAACGGATCGCCACAGAGCAAGTCGATGTTCGTCGGGACCGTCGCGTTGAACTCGGATGGCCTCGTGGCAAGTCCGCCGGGGTGATCACCGGCGGAACATTGGGCGAGGGAAGACGCGTCTGGAAGTACCCGCCGACCGTAGCTCGGGGCGGGGTTCCCTGCCGGGTGAGCAATTCGTGCTTCCGGCATTCGTCATGCCCCCCAGCAGCAATTCGGAGAGGTTGGCTTGGGGACAGACGTCAAGGGCGAGCACGCGCTCGTTTGGGTGCTGATGGGCGTATGCGCACATGGTTTGGAAGCACAGGCTCGTCTTGCCAGTACCACCCTTGTTGTTCCAGAACCCGTACACCAGCATGGGCACTCCTCACGCCGCAGATGGTCCAGCTAGGGTCAGCGATGTACCATAGCACGTCATAAACGGACATGAGAAAGGCGTACTCGTACGCGCGGGGTATTGTGAACGTGACGCTTGCCGGTGGTGGTCGCGACCGACGGGGCCCAGGCAAAAGTTGGGCAAAAGTTTGCCGCACGGGACGCGGCCAGAAATGCAAAGCCCCGCGTGAGCAGGGCTTTGATGAATAGCGGGGGCAGGATTCGAACCTGCGACCTTCGGGTTATGAGCCCGACGAGCTACCAGACTGCTCCACCCCGCGTCGGAAATTTCATGATGCCACCCACCCGTGGCCGAGTCAACCGCCCGGGTCGCCCGAGGCCGCCATATGCAGCCGGAAATGCGCAGATGCGCGACCGGGCTACCGCGAGATGGCCGCCTGGAGCGCGACGGTATCGCCGATGCGCAGCCAGCCGGGGCGCGTGACCTGCCCGTAGACGCCGAGCAGGTTGTCGCGTTCGACGGCGAGGCGCGCCAACACGGACCGGTCGCGATCGAGCGTATCCGGGTCGATGGTGATCACCACGCAGCGCTCGGCCGGTGAGACGATGCGCACGCCGACCTCGCCGATGATCAGATCACGATCGATCCATTCGGCCTCGCTGAAGGCCGGCAAGTGCGGCTCGAGCTCGATGACGATGTTGGGACGAAACCGTGCCACATCGAGTTCCTGGCCGACCCACGTGTCGACCTGGCGCAAGGAGCGGTCGGTGACAATGTGGATCGGCGCGGCGTCGAAGACCCCCGCGCCGCTGCGTGCCATCAGCGCGTCATGGCCGAGTTCCCCGGTCAGCAGGCGGCCGAGCTCGGGATCGTCGATGGCCAACTCCTGGCCCCCGGGCGTGGTGACGCGTGCCTCCTCGACGCGATCGGGATCGGGGAACCGAGCGCGGAAGCCGAGCATGGCGCTCTTGCGGCGGGCGGTGACGACGGCACCATCGGGGGTAATCGCGGCGAACCGCCGGTCGCCATGGAAGCCGTATGGCCCCACGAACACGCTGCGGACGCGCTCCCCAGCGAAGGACTTGACCGGATATCGCCACAGGTCGGCCACCAGGCCGACGGACCGCGGGGCCATCGTCAGTGCGTGAGCGCCACGATGATCACGAGCACCACCAAGAGCCCGAGGACCACGTAGGCCCAGTGCAACACCTTGCGCCGCAGGGCGAAGGTCGCCAAGTACGCCTTGTTGGCGCGCTCACGCTCCTCGGGGGTGTGGATTGGCTCGGGCCAGTCGTCGTCTTTGTCATCGGTGGGGCGATCGGTCATGGACTCAATCTATCGCGCGCCGGGCGTCCGGCGCGCGGCCGCCACCGCCCGGTCCGGCATGCCGATTAGGATGGGTCTCGTGCCGCTGCGACCCGACCCCACCGCGCGTCCACCTGCGGCGGCCCCGCGCGGACGGCACGCCGTATCCGCGGCACGGGCGCACCGGTGAGCGCCGCAACCGGCCCGGCGGCGCTTGCGCTGGCCGCGGCCAGCATCTTCGTCTGGAGCCTGCTGTCCGTGCGTCTGGAACGCTGGCGCATCTCCGGGGCGATGCTGTTCGTCGTGTTCGGGCTCGTCTTCACCAACGGCCCGCTGCAGCTCATCGACGTGCAGCTGCACAGCCATACGATCGAGTCCGCGGCCGAGCTGGCGCTCGCGATGGTGCTGTTCACCGACGCCTCCCGGGTCAGCGTCCAGCGGCTGCGCGCCGATGCGGGCGTCCCGTCGCGGCTGCTGTTCATCGGGCTGCCGCTCGCCATCGCGATCGGCACCGTTGCCGGGCTCGCTGTCTTCCGCGGGGTCGACGGCTGGATCGCCCTGCTGCTCGCGGTGATCGTCGCACCGACCGATGCTGCCCTCGGGGCGCCGGTCATCGAAGACCCACACGTGCCCTCGCGCATCCGGCGGGCGCTCAACGTCGAGAGCGGGCTCAACGACGGCCTGGCGACGCCCATCTTCACGATCGTGCTGGCGCTGGCGGTCAGCCACGGCGACGGCCACGGTGCACAGCCGGTCACCGCGATTGCCGCCGTCCTCGGGGCGATCGTGCTCGGGGTCGTCAGCGGCGCCGTCGGCGGGCGGCTGTTGGGGCTCACCGAGCGCCGCGGCTGGTCGAGCCGCGCGCTGCAGCCGATGGCCGCCATCGCACTGGCCCTGCTGGTCTATGGGCTGGCGCTCGCCTGGGACCTGAACGGGTTCGTGGCGGCGTTTGTCGCCGGGATCTCGTTCGGCACTGCCTGGCATCCGGCGGACGCGGGCGATGCCGACGTCGCCATCGGGCTTGCCTCGGACGTCGGGGGAATCTTGTCCGCCGTCGTCTGGCTGATGTTCGGGGCGATGCTGGTGCCGGCCCTCGACGGCTTGGACTGGCAGGCGGCGCTGTTTGCGGTACTCGCGCTGACGGTGGTCCGCGGGGCGGCGGTCGCGCTGTCGCTGATCGGGGTCGGCTTCGACCGCGCCACCGTGGGGTTCGTGGCCTGGTTCGGGCCGCGTGGGCTCGCCTCGGTGGTGTTCTGTCTGATCGCCTACGACGAGCTCACGCCCACCGATGCACGCTTCGTGCTGACGGCCACGGTCACGGTCGTCCTGGCGAGCGTCATCGCACACGGCGTCAGCGCGGGTCCGCTTGCCGAGCGGTATGGCCGCACGCACCCCGAGGCCGATGGGGACACCGGGGCGCCCGCGTTTCCCTCACGCGGGCTGGGTCGTCACCACCCGGTCGGCTGAGGGCGCGCGCAGGCGCACGAAGACGGGCTCCCGAAGGAGCCCGTCAGTGTGGTGCATGCGCGTCGGACGCGCGTCAGGCGACGTCGCGAAGCTTCTGGGCTTCGGCGAGGCCGGCCAGCTTCTGGAGCGACTGGTTCTCGATCTGGCGGATCCGCTCGCGGGTGACGTTGAAGGTGCGTCCGACCTCGTCGAGTGTGCGCGGGTGCTCGCCGCCCAGCCCGTAGCGCAGCTCGAGCACGCGGCGCTCGCGGTAGCTCAGGGTGTTCAGCACGTCCTGCAGGCCCTCCGTGCGGAGCACCTCGTGCGCCGACGCCTCGGGGTCCATCGCCTTGTCATCGGCCAGGAACTGACCGAACTCGGACTCGTCGTCGTCCCCGACCGGCTTCTCGAGCGAGATCGGGGTCTGGGCGCTGCGCTTGATCGACTCGATCTCCGGCTCGGGCAGGTGCACGACCGCAGCGATCTCCTCGATCGTCGGCTCCCGGCCCAGCTCCGAGACGAGCTTGCGCTCGGCACGATTGATCTTGTTGAGCTTCTCGACCACGTGCACGGGCATCCGGATGGTGCGGCCCTTGTCGGCGATGGCGCGCGCGACTGCCTGCCGGATCCACCAGGTGGCGTACGTGGAGAACTTGTAGCCCTTGCGGTAGTCGAACTTCTCGGCCGCTCGCACCAAGCCGATCGTGCCTTCCTGGATCAGGTCGAGGAAGCCGAGCCCCTGGTTGCGGTAGTTCTTGGCGATCGACACGACTAGGCGCAGGTTGGCTTCCACCATCTCGCGCTTGGCCTCGAGGTCGCCCAGCTCGATCCGCTTGGCCAGCGCGACTCTCCTGGGCAGCGGTCAGCAGCGGCACGCGGCCAACGTCCTTGAGGAACAGCTGCAGCGAGTCGGTGCTGGTTTCCGTCTTGAGGTTGAGCCGGCGCGGCCGATCGGCCTCTTCGGACATCTGGGCCGTCCGCTCGCGGGCGTCTGCCTCGTCGAGCAACTCGATGCCCATCTCGTCGAGGTGCTGGTAGAGCTCCTCGGCAGCGGCGGGGTCCATGTCGAGGCCTTCCACGGCCGTCGCGACCTCTTCGAGGCTCAGGAAGTTCTGTTCCTGGCCGCGGGCGACAAGCTGCTGGATTTCCTCGACTGCGACGATCTGCTGGAGCGTCATCTGCTCACCTCCGACCCGTAGATGTGGCGTGGGTCGCGCCTCCCGCGAACGGGAACATGGCAGGGTGTCATTGCGAACACGTGTTCGAAGTTTACCGCTTTACTTTTGGAAGTCAATGGGGTTCACGGGCCTGTGGTATCGCGCGCACCATTTCTCGGGGAGGTGTCGGGGTGCCGCCGGGAGAACGGTGCGTATCGAAACCACCGGCGGTTACAAGATTCACCTACTGATGTTTCGGATCCTGCCCCGAAACGCTTAATATTCGGTAAATGCCGCGTTGTGGTTCAGCCACGACCGCCGGCGTTACTTGGAGGTCTTCGTCCGCATCTGGGCGAGAAGCACCGTCGCGGCGACCCCGAGGGGCGTCTGCTTGCCGAGCTGGACGGTGCGCTCCCAGGCCGTCTTGACCGTCGCGGCGTCGCGGCGATAGAGCGCGAGCCACCCGAGGTTGAACGCGACGACCTGGCTGTTCGGGAAGCGCGATTGCAGGGCCTGGAGCTCCGCGTTGGCCGTCGCCAGCCCGGCCTGCGTACCGGACATCGCCTCGGTCATCGCCAGCCCGACCAGCGGCTCCGGGGCGGTCGGATCGAGTTGTTGGGCGTGCGAGAAGGCGCTGACGGCCGCCTGCTGGTCGGCGAGCGACATCTGGGCCTGGCCGAGGTCCATGTACTCGGTCGCTGTCGGCTTGGACGCGATCTCCGCCTGCAGCGCCACCACCTGATTGGAGACGGCCATCTGCGCGATGGCGTCGGTCCGGTTCAGGACGATCGCCAGCTGCGGCAGCTGGGCCTTGATCGCCGAGGCCGACGTCCCGGATGTCGTCGAAGTGCTCGATGGGGTCCCCGACGGTCGGCTCAGCGCCACGGCGATGAGGATCGCCGCCACCGCCACGAGGCCCGCACCGCCGAGCACGACGAAAAAGCGGATGGTGCGCCGGCGGCGTGCCTCGGCGTCGTCGGGCGCGGGTGCGCCGGTGGTGGGCGGCCCACTGGCCTCCGGAGAACTCATCGGACCCAATGTTGACCTGCCGCGGGGCGGTTACACAAGCGGGTCAGGCACGTTCGGCCCGCTGCGGGTCTCATGACACCAGCGGCAGATGCCGACACAGACAGCGATGGCGACCAACGACTCCGGCAAGCCCACGCTCCTGCAGGCGATCCTTGCACGCGCGATCGCCAGTGATGCGAGCGACGTCCACCTCAAGGACGCCTCGTATCCGGTCATGCGCGTCAACGGCAAGCTCAGCCTGATGACGATGTTCCCGGTCCTCGACCCGACGGTCCTGGAGGACTTCGCCCGCGAGCTGCTCGACGGCACACCCGGCAAGCACCAGGCGTTCGACGAGGACGGCGATGCAGACCTGTCCTACCAGCATCCCAAGCTGGGGCGCTTCCGGGTCAACGTGTTCCGTCAGCGCGGGGTCGTCAGCGTCGTCATGCGCATCATCCCGACGCAGGTGCGCACCCTCGACGCGCTCGGGATGCCGGCGGCGGTGACCGAGCTGGCGGAGCAGGAGCGCGGGATCATCCTGGTCACGGGCACGACCGGCTCCGGCAAGAGCACTACGCTGGCGGCGATGATCGACCACATCAACCGGGTCACCCACAAGCATGTCGTGACCATCGAGGACCCGATCGAGTCCCTGCACGCCGACCACCAGTCGATCATCAGCCAGCGCGAGGTCGGTCAGGACACGCCGTCGTTCGCCCAGGCGCTGCGCCACCTGCTGCGCCAGGATCCCGACGTGATCATGATCGGTGAGATCCGCGACGAGGCCACCATGGAGGTCGCCCTGCGCGCCGCCCAGACGGGGCACCTGGTGCTCTCGACGATGCATACCCTCGATGCCACCGAGACCGTCAACCGGGCGATCGGTTTCTTCCCGCCGCACCAGCAAGCCGCGGTGCGCGTGATGCTCGCGGGGACCCTGCGCGGGGTCGTCTCCCAGCGGCTCGTGCCTGCCGCCGATGGCAATAGCCGCGTCGCCGCGGCCGAGATCCTGGTCATGACGGCGCGGGCGCGCGACCTGCTGGCCGGGACCGAGGATGCCGTGGGCTTGCGCGACGTCATCAGCGAGGGCGAGTTCTACGGGATGCAGACCTTCGACCAGTCGCTGTACGGGCATGTCAAGTCGGGGCGGATCCGGGTCGAGGACGCGCTTGCGCACGCGACGAGCCCGCATGACTTCAGCCTGATGCTGGCCGCCGGAACGGCCCATCGACAGGACGCGTTCTATGCCTCAGCGCCAAAGCCCACTACACTCGAGGATCATGGAGCGTTGCCCGGTGGACGCAACGGCACGGATCGTGTCGGGGAAGTGGACGATCGTCCTGCTGCGGGACCTCGCGTCGGGTCCTCGTCGGTTTTCTGAGCTCGAGCGCTCGCTGGACGGGATCTCCACCCGCACGCTGTCGGTGCGGCTGAAGGCGCTGTGCGACGCCGGAATCATCGTCCGGGTCAACGGCCACGATGGTCCGGCCACCGGTGCCTACGCGCTGACCGAGCAGGGTCAGTGCCTGTTGCCGGTACTCGACGCGATGCGCGCCTTCGGCTCCCGCTTCCTGGTGAAGACCGCGTCGGGCTAGCCGGGTCGCCGGGTCCGCAGGAAGCGGATCGGAAGGTAGAGCGTGTGGGGCACGCGCGCGGCCAGCACCCCGCGCAGGTCGAGGCGCCCGAGCGGATCGAGCAGCTGGCCGATCAGGCTGCGCGCGAACAGGTTCCACGCGTCGTCCTCGGTCTCCAGCACGGCGATCAGCTGCACGTCGCGCTCCTCGAGGGTCGCGAAACCGGCGTGCTGGAACGCCGAGCGGTCCTCGGGGTCGCGCGGCATCGTCGCCCGCGAGGCCCGTCCCGACAGGGCGCCGCGCGCGTACCAGGCGACGACCGCCAGCACCGCGCCGTAGAAGGCTGCGTCGGCCGGGCGGAACTGGTCGAAGTCCATCACGCTGGCGACCAGGCGCCCGCCCGGGCGCAGGACCCGGTACATCTCGCGGGCGGCCTGCGGCAGGTCGGGCAGCTGCTCGAGCACCAGGCTGGCGGTGATGCAGTCGATGCTGCGGTCCGGGATGCCGCGCAGGTGCTCGGCCCGCAGGACCCGGTAGTCGATGCCGAACTCGGATGGCGTGCGCTCGCGGGCGGCATCGATGGCTTCGGCGCAGGCATCGATGCCGATCACCGATCCCGCGGGTCCGACCGCCAGCGCGGCCTCGCGCGCCGCGCCGCCCGACCCGCAGCCGATGTCCAGGACGCGCTCGCGCGGCACCAGTGCCGCCCAGCTCACCAGGCTGCGGTACAGCGTGACGCCACCGTTGCCGCCGAGCCGTCCCAGCGTGTCCTCAGTGGCGGTCGGGTCGAGGGCCGTCGCCGCCAGCGTGAAGGCCGAGGCCAGCTCGCCGATCATCGGCTCGCCGTCGGCGATGCGCGCGCGCAGGCGCTCGAGCTGCAGTACGCGTGGGTCGATCTGCGCGCCGCTGGTCATCGGCACGCGGTGCGGGGGTTGCGGGCGGGCCGGGCGCCGTGGCGGGACGGCGGCGCGATGTGAACGCGCGTGGAAGGCATTTCCGCATGGTCGCAGATCCGTACCCGCGGCCGTTGCTCATCCGATGCGCCCGACTACAGTTCCGCTATGCACGACAACTTCCCGTCCGTTCGGGCGCGGCCCGCGGCCCGGCCCGGCCGCCGGCGCCCGCGATGAAGGTGCTCGTCGTCTCGGGAGCGACCCGTCCGCTCGGCGCGCTCGTGCACGCGGCCAACCTTGCCGCGGTGCTCGCCGAGGACGGCCACCAGGTCACCCGCTTCGCCGTCGGCGATCCGACCAACCACTTGGTCGACCGCGATCCCGGAGTCGTGCGGGTACCGGCGTGCGACGCCGACGGCAACGCGGACCCGGACGAGCTGACGGCGGCGGTTGCCGGGCACCTGGAGGGCGTCGCCGACATTGGGCATGCGGAAGACCCGCGAGCCGCCGACGCACTGTTCGCGCTGCGCGACCAAGGGCGCGTGCGGGCGGTCATCGTCTCGGTGCATCACCTCGATGCGGCCTCGGATGTCGCCACCGAGCAACGTGTGCAGCGGTCGCTCAGCTGGGCGGACGCCGTCGTGTCGTGCTCGCAATGGTGGGCCGACCGTGTCGAGCGCGAGTTCACGGTCGTCCCGCGGGTGGTCCCGGACGGGGTGGATATCGCCCGGTTCGCCGGCGTCGCGCTCGATCGTCACGCCGCCGGCCGGCACTTCGGCTGGGGGGATCGGCCCACGATCCTCGCGCTCGGCGGCGTGCAGCCGCGCAAGGGGTCGCGGGTGCTCCTGGAGGCCTTCGCCAGGGCCCGGGCCCGCATCGGGCACGGCGCGCTGCTCGTGATCGCCGGGATCGGCGAGCGGCACGAGTTCCACGCGGTCTGGCAGGAGGACGCCGAGCGCCTGGGGGTCCGGATCGTCACGGACCCCGCCGATCTCGCCGACGCGGACGTGCTCGAGCTCGGCGTGGTCGCCAACGAAGACATGCCGAGCCTCTACCGGGCATGCGATGCGCTGGTCACGCCGTCGACCCGTGAGGGGTTCGGGCTGGTCGCGCTCGAGGCCGCGGCCTCCGGCATCCCCAACGTCCTGAGCGACCTGCCGGTGTTCAAGGAGCACTTTGCCGACGGCGAGAGCTGCTTGACCGTCGTCGCCGGCGACAGCGGCTCGTTGGCGCTGGGGCTCGTGCGGGCGATGCGCGAGACCGCCGTGAGGGAGCGCGTGATCGCCGGCGCGCGGTCCGTCGTCGCGGCGCTGACCTGGCAGGACTGCGCGCGCGGTTACGAGAAGGTCTACCACGACGCGCTCGAGGCGCGGGTAGGCTAGGCCGCCAGGGCGTCCGCGACGTGCTCGAGGCCGGCGATCTCCACGGGCTCGTCGGCGAAATCCGGCACCTGGAGCGGGGCGCGGTCACCGAGTAGGCGGGCCAGGCGCGAGCAGGCGTCATGGTCGCGGCGGGCGCGGGCGTCGTCGTCGGCCAACTGGGCGAGGGTCCGCTCGGCCAGGTCCTCGGGGTGGATGGCACCAGCCGCGGCGTATGCGTCGACGAGCGCCTCGAGGCTGGGCGGATCGGCCTCGTTGCGCGGCCGGATGCGGTTCATGACCGCGGGACCGAGCGGATAGTGGTCTTCGGTCAGGCGTTCGACCAGCATGACCGCCTCGCGCACCGGCTCGTCGTCGGCCGATGCGACCACGACGAACGCCGCGCGTGGCGAATGCAGCAGGGCCCGCACGCGCTCGGCGCGCTCGGAAAAGCCGGAGTACATGCCGTCGAAGCCGGCCAAGAACTCCGACAGGTCGCGCAGCAGCTGGGCACCGGTGACCCGCTCGAGGATGGAGAAGACCGTCGACGAACCGGCGTGCAGCACCTTCCAGCCCAGGTGGCCGGCGGCGGCGCCCGGCGAGAGCAGCATCCGCAGCGACTTGCCCTCGATGAAGTGCGTGATGCGGGTCGGCGCATCGAGGAAGTCGAGCGCGTTCTGGGCCGGGGGCGTGTCGAGCACGATGACCTCGAAGCGCGGATCTTCGGTGAGCTCGTTGAGCCGCTCGACCGCCATGTACTCCTGCGAACCGGCGACCGCGCCCGACAGGTGCTCGTAGATGCGGTTGTCGAAGATCCGCTGGGCTGCCTCGGGAGTCGGCGCGTGGCGCTGCACGAGACGGTCGAAGGTCGCCTTCGCGTCGAGCTGCAGCGCCCAGAGCTCGCCGGAGGTGCCGGTGGGGCCGATGTCGACCTGTCGCGGCTCATCCCCGAGCGTCTCAAGGCCGAGCGCCGACGCCAGACGCCGCGCGGGGTCGATGGTCACGACCGCCACCCGGACACCGTTGTTGGCGAGCGCGAGGCCGATGCCGGCCGAGATCGTGGTCTTGCCGACCCCGCCCGAGCCGCAACAGACGATTACGCGGCGGTCCGCAAGGCTCGCGATGCTCACGGGTGCCCTGCCGGATGGACCGCGCGGGCGGTGCCGTCGAGGGCGTCGGCGAGCAGCGACAGCTCGGACTGCCCGATCACGATCGGCCCGAGATCCGGGATCACGATGGGGGAGGTGTAGGTCCCGACGGTGAGCTCGCGCAGATGCTCGTGCTCGACTCGGGCGTGGTGGTCCGCCCGCAGCGCGCACCGGACGGCGGCCTCGATCGCCGGATCGTCGGTCTCGACCCGCCCGAGCACCGAGGCGTCCTCGGCCCAGAAACGCCGTGGGGTCATGCCGTTCATGATCGTGGCGGCGACCGGGTAGCCCCCCCCGCGCAGCGTCGTGACCGCATCGATGGCCTCCGAGACCGGGAGCTCCGCGGGGCGCGCGACGATCGCGATACCGGTGGCGCCCGGGTGCTTGACGACCTGCTCGATGCGGTGGGCCTGCTCGCGCACCGGACCCTGGGCGGCCAACTCGGACACGTTGCCGGCCGTCTCCAGCAGCGCGATTCCGTGTCCGGTGGCGGGGCAGTCGACGATCACCTTGTCCCAGACCGGGCGGCCGTCCTCGACCGCGACCGCCAACTCCCAGATCTTGCCGAGCGTCACGAGCTCGGGCAGGCCGGGAGCGGCGACGGCGAAATTGTGGAAGGCCCGGCTGCGCACCAGCAAATCGACCAGTGGCCGCACGCGGATGTGTGAGGCCAGGTACTCCTCGGTCGCCTTGTCGACGTCGACCGAGTACCCGTACAGACGCGGAGCGAGCTCGGTCGGGCTGTTGCGCGGGACCCGGCGGGTGGCGAACAGATCCGGGAGACGGTGCTGGTTGGCGACCTCGGCGATCACCACGCGCTGGCCGGCCCGCGCCCAGGCGGTCCCCAGTGCCGCGGCGACGACGCTCTTGCCGACGCCGCCCTTGCCCAGGACGAAGATCAGCCGGCGCTCGAACAGGGCCGGGCCGGTCACGACGACGGCCCTTCGACGCCGAGGTCGGCGAGGCGCAGCTCGATGATGCCGACCAGTTCGTCCAGGCCGTGCGCCCGGGCGAGGTCACGTGCCTGGGTGAACCGCTCCTTGGCGCGGGCCGCCGCGACCGGGTCGCTGCGCCCCTTGATCAGGTTGTCGCCCGAGAGCACCAACTGCCGGATGCGGCGGCGCGGATCGTCGTCGGGTGCCTGCGGTTCGTCGGATGAAGATGACGTGGTGATACCCCGAGGGTAGCCGATGCCACCGCCCATTCATCGCACTGCGTGCCCAAACGCGCGCCCGATCGCTGCGCGGGCGGGGTGAAATGACGGCCGCGGCCGTGCGCATGCGATACTCCGCAGCAGTGAATTGGGTGGTCGACAACGCGGTCCTGGTGTCGTTTCTGGTCGGCCTGGTGGCCGTCCTGTGCGCGCTGGTGGTCCTCGCCGTGCGGATGCGCGGCGCCTACGTCCGGGTTCGCGCAGCGACGACGACGCTGTCGGCCGCGGGCGGGGCCCTGGCCGAGGACGTCAACCGTGTGACGGTGGCGCTGGCCGCCCTGCCCGAGCGCCAGCTCGAAGTGCACCAGGCGATCGCCGATCTTCAGGCGCGCGCGGCCGCCGTCGGGGTGCTGGCGCGTCACGCGGTCGTCGCGCAGCGCATCCTGCGCCGGCCTCTGTGGTTTGTCGGCCAGTAGCCCCGACACGGCGCCGCCCGTCGCCGTCGTCGACGTCGGCTCGAACTCGGTGCGCCTGTTCCTGTGGGAGGGCACCGACGACGACGGGCCGGTAGGCCCCCGGCTCACGACGGTGACGGGTCTGCGGCGCGGGGCCGCTCCCGACGGCACGATCGCCCGGGACGCCCTGTCGCGGCTGTCCGCCTGTACGGCGACCTACGGTGAGATGATGCGGACCCGCGGGGTCACCCGCGGCGTTGCCCTCGGGACCAGCGCCGTGCGTGATGCGCCCAACCGCGACGCGGTCGCCCAGATCATCGGCGACCAACTGGGCCTGGCGCTGACGATCATCTCGGGGACCGTCGAGGCCCGGCTGGCCTACTCGGGTGCGCGGCTGGCCGTCCCCGACCCGGGCCCGGCCATCGTGCTGGATGTCGGCGGCGGCAGCACCGAGCTCGTGCGCGGGGACGACGCCGGTCCCACCGGGGCCGTGAGCCTGCAGATCGGCGCCGTCCGGTCGACCGAGGCCTATCTGGCCGCGGACCCGCCCCATCCGGATGAGCTCGACCGGCTGCGCGCGGACCTCGAGGCGGCGCTCGTCGGCGCGGTCGCACAGATCGGCGGTCCGGCCCCGCTGGTCGGTGTCGACGGCACCGTGACCACGCTCGCCGCCGTCGACCTCGGGATCTACGATCCGCGGCGCGTGCACGGCCATGTCCTGACCCGGAGCCGCGTGGACGAGATGCTGTCCTGGATGTCGGGGCTGCCGACATCCGAGCGCGCCCTGATCCCCGGGCTCGAGCCGGCCCGCGCGCCGGTGATCGTCGCGGGGGCGGCGATCGTCGCCGGCGCGCTGGCGCCGTCGGCGCCGATGCGCTGCGCGTGTCCGAGCGCGACCTGCTCGACGGCGCGGCGCTCTACGCCGAGGCCCTGATGGAGCCGGTCGGGGGGCCGATTCCACGGGTCGCCACGCGGCAGGAGCTGCCGTAGACTGGCCGCCATGTCGACCGACACGGACGAGGGCGAAGCCGGGATCGAGAGCGGCCATCGACGGGCTGGTCAGCGCGATCCGCGGCATCAGCGACCCGCGCGATGAGCGGCGCCTCATCTTCGCCAAGGGCGAGAACACCCGCCACGTCCGCCACGCCCAGGTGCTCAAGCGCTGGCCGATCCTCGGCGAAGAGTGGGCCCGCCTGATCGAGGACCGGCGGCTCAACTCGGTCGATCGGACGCCCGGTGCGGCGACCTTCGGGCGCTAGTCCGCCCGGCGCCCACCATCGACTAACCTGCGGCCACGCCCACTGCCGGAGTGGCGGAACGGTAGACGCAAGGGACTTAAACTCCCTGGCCCCGCGGGGCGTGTGGGTTCGATTCCCACCTCCGGCATGCGGGCGCCCCGCCGCCGGCCCCGAGGGGCGCGGCGGCAGGCAGCGTCCGCATGCCGCAGGATCAGTTGGCCGAGATCTTCACGGTGATGCTCGGCGCGAACCGGTTGTGCGCGATCGAGATGAAGTTCTTCGCGGCCGGTGCGTTGAGCGTCCAGATGCCGAAGTAGGCCTTCTTGAGATGGTTGTGCGTGACCACCGTCCCGGTGATGGGGGTCGGGGTCGCGTTGGCGATGACGATATCCGCGGTCTTGGTGGCAATGCCGACCATCGGCCCGTAGTCCGGGTCGCCGGCGACGTTGTTGTTGACCAGGGTGTTGTCGACGATCACGTTGTTGTTGAGGTCACCCGGCGCATGCTGGTGGACAACCACGCCGGCCAGTCCGTTGCCGGATGCGAAGTTGTCCTTGATCACGTTGCTGTAGACCGCTGCGTCGAGCGCGCCGCCGCCCATCAGGATGCCGCCGCCCTGGGCGTAGGTGCCGTTGCCCTTGACGGTGTTGCCGGCGACGAGGTTGTTGAACACCCCGTGGGTGCCGAGCGGCGCGAAGCTCACCGGGTCGACCGCAGCAACGTGGCCGGCCATGATGATCCCGCATTGCTGGACGTTGTCGGTGACCCAGTTGTCGAGGATCTTGTTCTTGGTGCTCGGGCCGTTCTCGTCGGTGAGGTAGATGCCGCCGGCGTTCTTGGTGATCGTGTTGCCGACCACGGTCACGTGGTTGGTTGCCGAGAGCCAGACGCCCCATCCGGGCGGAGTCTTGTAGGTGCCGTCCGGCTTGATGTCCGGCGAGATCCCGTTGTTGGTCAGCGTGTTGTGTGCGATGACGACGTTGGTCGCCGCCGGCCCTGCGGTACCCGGTACGGCGCCGACAAGGATGCCGATGCCGGGGACGCCCATCGGAAGCGCCGTGCTCTCGGGAATCGAGGTCGCGTTCTCCACGGTGAAGCCGCTCACCGAGGTGCCCGACGCCGCGCCGGTGATCTGGATCCCGAACGGCACGCCAGTGGCGTCGATCACCGCCCCCTTCTGGCCATCAAGATCGACGGGGCTGCTGATGACGATCCCGCCGTGGTAGGTGCCGGCCATCGCGTGCACGGTCTGGCCCGCTGGCGGCGCTCGTCAGCGCGGTCGGAAGGCTGCATGGTGCCGACAACGTGCAGGCGGTCCCGGACCCGGTCGCCGACGCCCAGAGCGCCTTGTGGTGCGAGTGGCCATGGCCGTTGGCCAGCGCGACGCCGGCCGGTGCGAGCGCTGTCGTGGCGGCGACCGCCACCGCGAGGTTGCGCAAATTGCGTTTCACGTTGCTCCCTTGGTCTTGAGTGGGGTCGTTCCCGGGGCGAACGGTCGCAATCTGAGCCGTCGGGATGGATCCCCGAAGGGGTGCGCGACAGTCAATGAGGAGACCCTAGCCGAGATGTGCCGCGATACCGGAGACGTCTGCAGAGGAATTCGGGCGGTTACGATTTTCTTACAGATTTCGGCGAAAGCCCGACCGCCCAGCTGTCGCGCCGTGCGTCGCGCCAGCTGAAGTCGATCCGGCGCACGACCTCGTTGGGGTCGGCGATCCCGACAAACCTCAAATCGGCATCGGCCAGCTGCTCCCCGGCGGTGTCGAATTCGACGTCGCCGACGCCGAGCATGCGCTGCACGATCGTCTGCCGGGTCGTCACGTTGTGAATCCGCGCGATCGCCGCGGTTTGCTCGGTGCGCGCGACGAACCCGTGCCGGACGACGATGCGCAGGTTCGTGACCGTGAACCGCCGCGAGTGGCGCACGAGCGTGTTGCGGACGACGACCAGCAGGACCAAGACGATCGAGACCACCCACCAGTCGCCGAGCGCCAGCACCGTCGGCACCCCCTTGACCGACAGCACGGTCGCCAGCACCGCCGGGATGAGGCTCACGGTGCCCCAGCGCGCGAAGAAGGCCACGCCCGCGCGCGGGGAGGGCCGGCCCCGCCACACCACCTGTTCACCGTGCAGCAGTTCCATCCGGCCGCTCCGCATCGCCGGGCGCCGCAGCCCTCGTTCGCGGGCGCCCCGTGGGTGAGTTCTTGGCCGGACGGGTGTGGAACCCTGCCGCACCGCGCGGTGTCCGGCATGCCCACTCGGCGCCGCCGGTGTTGCAGCGCCGGCTGCCTGCACGGTCTGTCTCAGCTGAGCGGCGACTGTGCGCTATCCCCCTGTTGGGGGAAACAGTTCTGCCCGAGCGCGCCGACAACGCAAGGGAGACCGGCAACAAGGGGATCTGATGGCACTGATCGGCATGACCTCCACAGCGGCGACGGCGACCCGGCCGAAGCCACGGCGCCGCAGTCGCGCGAAGGCCCGCCCGCCGCGCAGCCACGCGGTGATCTGCGCGGAACTTCGCGGCCTCGGCGGCCTCGTGCTCGAGCAGGCGCTGCTCGACGGCACGGAAGCACCGCTGGTCAGCCTGCGCGAGTGGGCCGACCGGCTCGCCCACGAGCTCGGCGTCGAGGGCGTCGGTCAGCCCGAGGATTACCGCGGCCTGCTGCACGCCATCGTCGAGATGAACAAGCGCGCCGAGGCGCGCCACGCCGAGCTCGCGGGCGCAGGGCCGGCCGGCCCCGGCGAACGCCCCGCGAACTGATCCGCTACGCGCCGGCCTAGCTCTGGCGCTGATAGACGTGGTCGGCGAGCGCCGCGAGGTCGCGCGTCGGCCCGGGGATGCGCTCCAGCAAGTCAAGCGCCTGCCGATGGCGCTCGTCGGCGAGCACACGGGCGCGGTCCAGCCCGTGCACGCTGACATAGGTCGCCTTGCCGAGCCGGGCATCGGCACCGACGGTCTTGCCTAGGAGCGTCTCGTTGCCGACCTCATCGAGGATGTCGTCGACGATCTGGAACAGCAGCCCCAACTCGTCGGCAAATGCGCGGTAATGGGCGGCGATCGCCGGGTCCGGCGGTGCGACGACCAGGGCCGACTGCACGCAGGCCCCGATCAGGCGTCCGGTCTTGAGCAGGTGCACACGGCGCAGCGAGTCCGCCGAGGTCAGGCCGGCATCGCGCAGGTCCAGGAACTGACCGCCCACCATGCCGCCGACGCCGGTCGCACGGCTGATCTCCCCGAGGATGCCGATCTGCACCGCGGGCCCGCCCGACTGGCGCTCGCAGACCAGCCGCACCGCCTCGGCGAACAACGCGTCGCCCGCCAGGATCGCCGCATCCTCGCCGTAGGCACGGTGGCAGGTCGGCTTGCCGCGGCGTAGGTCGTCGTCGTCCATGGCGGGCAGGTCGTCATGGATCAGCGAGTAGGTGTGGATCAGCTCGAGCGCGGCCGCGGCCGGCAGCATCACCTCGGGGTCCGTGCCCAGGGCCTCGCCGGTCGCCAGGCACAGCACCGGGCGGAAGCGCTTGCCGCCCGCCAGCAGCGAATAGCGCATTGCCTCGATCAGCCCCTCGGTGCCCTGAGCCTCGTCGCGGGCGACGGGTTCCGCGGGCAGGAAGTCGATCTCCCGGAGGAACTCGTCGATCCGCACGCGCAGGTGCTCGGGATACGGGTCGGTGTGTTCACGTGCGCAGAGGATGCTATCGGCGCGCACGACCCCCGGGGAAGAGGCCGCCATCGTGGAACGGCATCGGTACGGTGCGGGCATGCGCGCGCTGATCCTGCACGGCCCCGGCGACCTGCGTCTCGAGGAGGTCCCGCGGCCAGAGCCGGGCGACGGCGAGATCGTCGTCGCCGTCGAGGCCGCCCTGACGTGCGCGACGGACGCGAAGATGCTCGACCGCGGCCGTCACCCGGCGCTCGGACCCCTGCCGGCGCCGTTCGGCCATGAGGGGGCCGGGACCGTGGCGGCGACCGGCCCCGGGGTGCGGACCGTTGCCGAGGGCGACCCGGTCGCACTGGCCAACTCGGCCCCGTGCGGCCGGTGCGAGTGGTGTCGGGCCGGGCGCGAGGGGCTGTGCCCGGCGATCACCTACCTCACGGGCACCTACGCCGAGTTCCTGCGCGTCCCCGCCCCGATCGTGGCCGCCAACGTGGTCCGGCGCCCCGCCGGGCTTGCCGCCCCGCTGGCGGCGCTGGCTGAGCCGGTCGCCTGCGCCGTGCGCGCGGCCGAGCGGTCAGGCGCCGCGCCGGGCGAGTCGGTGATCGTGCTCGGCGGCGGCCTGCAGGGCCAGGTCATCGCGGCGGTGCTCGCGGGTCGCGGCTGCCGCGTGCTGGTGTGCGATCCGCACCAGGAGCGCCGCGCGCTCGCCACGCGGATGGGCGCCGAGGCGGCCGACGCACCGCGCGATCCTCCGGCATCGCGCGCGTGCGGGCCCTGACCCCCGGAGGCCTCGGGGCCCACGTGGTGTTCGCCGCCGTGGGCGCGGTGGCCGCCTGGGAGGCCGCGGTCGCGCTCGCCCGGCGCGGTGGCGAGGTCAACTTCCACGGGGGGCCCGCCCCGGACGAGGTCCTGCGGCTGCCGGCATCACGCCTGCACTACGAGGAGCTGACGCTGCAGGCGTCCTATCACCACACGCCGGCGGCCTTCCGGCGGGCGCTGGCGATCATCGATGGCGATCGCGAGCTGTTCGGGGCGCTGCTGGGTCCCGAGATCGGGCTCGAGCAGGTCGCGGACGCGCTTGTCGCCGGGGGCCCCAAGCGCGTGGTGCGCCCGGGGCCGTCGGCAGGGGGGTCGGCCTAGTCGGCCAGCAGGGCGCGCCGCAGCTTCTCGATCTGCGCGACCTTGTCCGACAGCCGTTCGAGCTCGCGGCTTTGCTGGCGCACCAGCGCGGTGAGCTCGTTGAACGCGGCCGAGGCGCGCGCGACCACGGCATCGGTGTCCGTGGCGTGAGCCTTCTTGCGGCCGCGGGGACGCACGGAGCCGCCGTTGCGCTGGCGGGCGATGCGGTAGTAGTTGGCCGCCACGGTCCCGGGGCGACTCCCGCGTTCGACCGCGATGCGCTGGAAGGCCTCGGTGCGGGTGATGTGCTCGGCGCCGACCAGCGCCTCGACCTGCTCGAAGATCTGTTCACCGATCTTGCCCCGTGCGGTCGTCTTTTCGGTGGCGCTCATTCACATAACTCCCGGTATTGGAATCAAGTACGTGGGAGTGGTGTAGCACGTCGCCGGGCATATTGCGCATGAATCCGGTGTAACTAGATCCGTGGGATCGATATATAGATGCCAGAACGTCACTGCGCGCCGAACACCGCAATAATTGCAGTAAACCCGTGCAGGTAGTTGCGTCCGGCGACGGCACCGAACTCGCCGTTGCAAAACAGGCCGGCGACCGGCGGGTTCCCGAAGTGCGCGGCCACGATGGCCGCGTCGTGGTCGGGACCAGGAAACATGGCGGCGCCGCGTACGATGCAGCTAAACAGCAGCGCCCCCGCGATTGCGCCATCGTGCCGCGCGGCAGCGGCTCGGGCCACCGCGCGCAGGTCCCGCGAGGCCGACACGTTGTCGCGCACGTGCAAGCGCACGGTCTGACCGATGCGTACGTGTTCACCGACGTGAATCGCACCGTCATCGGCGTTCGCGCCGAGGATGCCCCGCATCAGGTAGTCGCCGGCTCTGATACTCGGGCTTGTTTTCATTCATGACGATGCCGAGCGTGATCCCCGAGTTGACCAGCTCGAGGGTCGCGTCATCGAGCCCGTCGAGGACGTCCTGCAGCTTGGCGAGCGCCGGCGTCCCCGCCAGCGCGTAGATACGACCCTCACCGTCGGCGTCGGTGACCACCATCTCGGGACCGATTGGCGCGCACCCCTGCGAGACTGCCGTGGTCACCTTGATGCCGCCGATGCTCACACCGACCAGCCCGTCGTGCATGAACTGGTCGTCGAGCCAGAGCACGTGATCACCGGGCCGGGCACCGCCGGCAGCGAGGCCGCCGACGACCGGCGGCCGCCATGCCGCCGTGTTGGTGACCCGCAGTAGTGCGTCGACCGGGTACGAGAAAGGATCCGCGAGCGCGATCACGACCTCGTCGGCACCGGTCAGCGGCCCGCCCGCCGCGCCGCCGCCCGACCCGACCGGCCAGCCGGCGACCTCGATCGTCCCGTCGGCGCCGCGCCAGCCGACCGAGCGGATCGGGGTGATCCGTGCCCCGGGCAGGATCGCGCCCCAGACGACCAGCGCCGGTTCGTGCTCGACCTCGCGGCCGGTGCCGACGATCGCCGCGCCCATGGCGCCGAGCATGTGCCGCGGCGCCAGTTCGGCGACGATCGCGTTGCGCACGACGGCTGGCTCCTGACACAGCGGCGGGCTCGCGAACACCACGACCAGGTCGGCCGCGCCGCCGAGCTCGGCGGCGACGAGCCGCGCGGCCTCGGACGCGGCGTCCGCGGCGTCGGGGCCGACGACAAGGCGCGAAGCGATGATCGGCGCGGTCATGCGGTGCTGGGATCGTCCGGCAGCGGGTCGAGGATGGCGTGGGCCTCCAGCGCGTATCTGGCAGGTACCAGGATCGCACGCGGACCTGCCGCCAGCATCTCGGGGTTGTCGAACCCCGTGCGCCTGTGCATGGCGGGGATCCCCGCATCCCGCAGGATCTGCACCAGCATGAGCGCCTCGGGCTCGTGGATGGCCACCGCGACCCGCACGAGCTGGTCATCGCGGCCGCGGGATGGCCTGCGCCGGAAGATGCCCATCAGCGGGCCGTCAGCAGCCGAAAGGTCCGCGGCACCATCTCGTGCGGCGGCTTGCCCCAGGCGACCAGCCGGATCGTCGCCGCACCGATTGCGAGACCCGCCAGATGGGAAACGGTCGCGATGCTGCCCGAGCCGCCGCCGGGGTGCTGGTGACATCGATCAGCTGCAGCAAGACGAAGATGGCCGCCCAGATCCATGCCGGGATCTTCATCGGGATCACGAACAACACCAGCGTCCAGATCCCGACCCGCGGGAACAGCACCAGGTAGGCGCCGATGAGCGCGGCGACGGCGCCCGACGCGCCGATCGTGACCGCGGTGCTCGACGGTTGGGAGTACGCCTGCGCGAGCCCGGCCAGTGCCCCGCAGGCCAGAAAGAACGGCAGGAAGCGGATGCGTCCGAGCCGGTCCTCGACGTTTGCCCCAAACACCCAGAGCATCAGCATGTTGCCCGCCAGATGCCACCAGCTGGCATGCAGGAACATGCTCGTGATCACGGTCAGGAAGCGGCTGTGCCGCTGGTTGAGCCCCTGGCAGGTCAGGGGTGCGCCCGGGTTCGCCGCGTTGTCGGTCGCGATCGCGGGGTCGGGGCCATGCACGACCTCGGTCGGGATCATGCCCCAGGTGCACTCGAACGCCTGCTGGCTCCCGGCGGTCCCGTTGTCCGGCAGCGTCTGCTGGTAGGCGAAGATCGCGATGCACACAAGGATCAGCAGCACCGTCAGGATCGGGAACCGCCGGGGGGAGAATTCGTCGATGAGGGGGAGCACGGGCTCCTCGGGGATGCGCGCCGGGCTAGGCCAAGATATGCCCGAGCAGCGCGGCTTGGGCGTAGATCCGGTTCTCGGCCTGGTCCCACACGGCGGAGCGCGGCCCGTGCAGGACGTCGTAGGTGATCTCCTCGCCGTGGTGGGCGGGCAGGCAGTGCAGTACGACCGCGTCGGGCGCGGCGGCGGCGAGCAGATCCGCATCGACCCGGTAGGGGCCGAGATCGCGCCGGCGCCGGTCTGCCTGATCCTCGTCGCCCATCGACACCCACGTATCGGTGTAGATCGCCTTGGCATCGGTCACCGCGGCGTAGGGATCATCGGTCACCCACGTGCTGCCGCCGGTGTCCTGGCCGACGCGACGGCACCAGGTGACAACCCCCGGGTCGGGCTCATACCCCGCCGGGCATGCCGCCACGACCTCCATGCCGGTCAGCGCCCCGACGACCATCAGCGAGGCGCAGCAGTTGTTGCCGTCGCCGACGTATGCGACGCGCACGCCGGCCAGCGTGCCGAACCGCTGCCCGAGCGTCAGGGCGTCGGCGAGTGCCTGACAGGGGTGGTGGGCGTAGCTGAGACTGTTGATCACCGGCACGCTGGCATGGGCGTCGAGCTCCTCGAGGATCGTATGCGGGCCGGTGCGCAGGACGATGGCATCCACCATCCGCGACAGGACCTTGGCCGTGTCCTCGATGGTCTCACCGCGCCCCATCTGCATGTCACGGCCGGCGAGCACGAGCGCGTGGCCGCCCAGATGGGTCACGCCGACCTCGAAGCTGACGCGGGTGCGCGTGGAGGGACGCTCGAAAATCAGCGCGACCATCTTGCCCGCCAGCAGTTGTGGCCAGGCGAGCTTGGGCGTCCGCGCCAGCCAGGCGGCGCTCGCGAGCACGGCGGCGACCGCCTCGGGGGTGTGTTCCATCAGGCTGAGCACGGAGGCTCCGGCAAGCGACCGGTCGGGCGTGCCGAAGCCGCCCGGGGCGGCAGCTGAGAAGGTCATAGAGATGCGGTTCCCGCGTCGATGTCGCTGTCGTCGACCAGTGAGCGCCCATCGGACGCCCGCGCACGCAGCAACGCGGTCGGCTGGAACCGATTCCCCGCCGATGCCGCCAGTTCCTGCATCACCGCCAAGACCCGGGCGGCGCCGATGCCGTCCGCCCACGCCAGCGGACCGGTGGCCCAGCCGGCCCCCAGCTGCATGGCCAGGTCGATGTCCGGGCGGGCGGCGATCTGCTCCTCGTCACAGCGCAGCGCCTCGTCGAGCGCCCCGTAGTAGTAGCGCTCGGCGGCCCCGCGCGCCGCGTCGTCGACGTCTGCCTCCCCGTGGTTGGGTTCGAGGAACCCTTGGCCGTTCTTGCGTCCGAGCCGACCCTCGGCGACCTGCGCCGCGATCGCCCCGGCATCGGTGAACCGCTGACCGTAGGCGTGCTCGAGATCGCGCTGGATGTGGTCCATCGTGTCGAGCCCGATCAGGTCGCCGAGCGCGAACGGGCCCATCGGCGCCGGCCCGACCTCGACCACCGCGGCGTCGACCGACGCCGGCGCGAGGCCGCGGGTCGTGGCGTCCCGGTACGCCTCGGCCATCGCCCGCACC
Organism: uncultured Thermoleophilia bacterium; assembly: GCA_963768285.1. Taxonomy (GTDB): domain Bacteria; phylum Actinomycetota; class Thermoleophilia; order Miltoncostaeales; family Miltoncostaeaceae; genus CAITWD01. The sequence goes on along the minus strand of CAVYHI010000015.1, from coordinate 168,613 downwards.
AGCACGCGGTTGACCAGGAACCCGGGGCACTCGCGCACGCGCACGGGCGACTTGCCCAACTCCCGCACCAGCGCCTCGGCAAGGTCCATGGTGGCGGGGCTGGTCTGCTTACCCTGGATGAGCTCGACCAGGCGCATGACCGCCGCGGGGTTGAAGAAGTGGATGCCCAGGACGTCGGCCGGGCGCGAGGTGACCGCGCCCAGCTCGGTGATCGACAGGCCCGAGGTGTTGGAGGCGATCACCGCCCCGGGGCGCATGATCGCGTCCAGGCGCGCGAAGATCATGCGCTTGAGGTCGAGGCGCTCGCTGACGGCCTCGATGGCCAGGTCGCACGCCGACAGTTGAGCATCGTCGGTCGTCATGGTGATCCGGCCTGCCAGCGCGGCGGCCTGCGCCTCATCGAGCCGCCCGCGCGCCTGCGCGCGCGCGACCAGGTCCGCGACGCGTGCCCGCGCACCCTCCAGCGCGGCCGCCTCGACGTCGCAGATGATGACCTGCTTTCCCGCCAGCGCCGCGACGTAGGCGATGTCGCTGCCCATAACGCCCGCCCCGACGATTCCAAGCCTGTCGATACCCACGGTGTCTCCGATGTCCGGTGTCCGGGACCCATTAGGTCCCGGCAGGGGAAGCGGAGTCTATCCGCGCGCGGCCCGCGGTCCGGAACGGCGGCTGCGGGCACGCGCCGGCCGGCGCCCGAGGCGCGCGACGATGCGCGCTACGACGCCCCCGAGGAGCGCACCGGCGACGACGTCGGCGGGGTCGTGGTCCCCCGCGGTGATGCGCCCCGTCAGTCCGACCGCGGTGATGACGGCCACCGGCAGCGCCAGCCCGCGGCGGCGCTCGGCGATCACGCCCGCGACGGCGACCGCCGCGGCGGCGTGACGGCTGGGCAGGCCGCCCTCGACGCGCACGCCGGGTCGCGGCCGGGCGATCCCGTCGCGGATCCGCTTGGCGATCAGCGCGGCGACGACGGCCGCGACCAGCGCGCGCACCCCGCGGACCCGCGTCGGTCGCCAGAGGATCAGCACCAGCACCGCGAGCCGGTAGAGCGGCGACATCGCGTCGGCGGCCACCGCAAGGGTCCGTGCGATGCGCCCGCGGCCGGCCAGGCGCCCCCGCAGGCGGGCGCCGAGTGCGCGGTCCAGGCGGTCGAATGTCTCGTTGAACGCGGGTCTTTGCATGGCCTTTACGGGTCTGCGGTAACGTCACTTCGTGCGTCGCATCTTTGCAGCCCTGCTGGCGATCGTCCCGGTCTGTGTGGTCGTCGCGGGGTGTTCGACCGGCATGTCGGCGAGCACGACACCGACGATCTCGCCGACCAGCGGCAAGGCCGCGCCGCAGTTCACCGTGCCGAACCTCTACGGCGGCACGCCGGTCCGCCTCGCCGCGTATCGCGGGCGCCCGGTCATCGTCAACTTCTGGGCGTCGTGGTGCGGTCCGTGCCGGTCGGAGATGCCGGCGCTCGAGCGGTTCGCCCTCGCCCATACCCGCGTCGCGGTCCTCGGCATCGCCACGCTCGACCAAGACGGCGCGAGCAAGGCGTTTGCGAAATCGGTCGGCGCCACCTACGCGATGGGCACCAACGCCGACGGCACGCTGCTGGCCAAGTATGGCGGGCTGGCGATGCCGACCACGGCGATCGTCAGCGCCCAAGGGCGCCTGGTGGCGACGATCTACGGACCGATCACCGCCGGCGACCTGACCGGAATCGCCCGCCAGCTCGGCGTCTAACCCGCCCCGGCGCGCCACGCCGCAAGGGGGCATACTGGACCGGTGGACCCCCTCCTGGAACGGATCGCCGAGTACATGCGGTCCCGGGGCACTCCGGCGCCCGGCGAGCGTGTGCTGGCGATGGTCTCCGGCGGCGCGGACTCGCTGTGCCTGCTGCATGCCCTCGTGGCGCTCCATGATGCGCCGGTCGGGGTGGTGAGCGTCGACCACGGGCTGCGCGCCGAGGCGGGCGCCGAGGTGGAGACCGTCGCGGCGATCGCCGCCGGCCTCGGCTGCCCGTTCACGGCGATCCGGCTCGAGGTCGACCCCGGGCCCGGGGTCCAGGAGCGCGCCCGCGCGGCCCGTTACCACGCGGTCCGCGAGCTCGCCGCGGCCGGCGGTTGGGACGTGATCGCGGCGGGGCATACGGCCAGCGACCAAGCCGAGACGGTGCTCATGCGCATGGCGCGCGGGACCGGGCGCACCGGCGCCCTGGGCATGGCGCCCCGCCGCGGTGAGCTCATCCGGCCGCTGCTGTGCGTGAGCTCCGGCGATACCGCGGCGTGGTGTGCGCGTGCGGGCGTGGCGGTGGTGTCGGACCCATCGAACGCCGATCACGCCTACACGCGCGTCCGCGCGCGCGCCCTGCTGGATGCGCTCGACGGGCTGCATCCCGGGGCCGCGGCGCACGTTGCCGAACTCGCCGAGCGGCTGCGCGACGAGGACGAGCTGCTGGCCGATCTCTCGGCGGCTGCGTGGGAACGGTGCGCCGCCGACGATGGCCTGGCGATCGCGGCGCTGGTGGCGGAGCCCGAGGCGATGCAGCGGATCCTGGTACGCCGGCTGCTGGTCCGGCACGGCCTTGGGGGCGACGCGATCTCGGCTCGCGCGGTGCGCGCGGTGCTCGCGGTCGCCGCCGGCGGCGCGCGCACGCAGGTGCCTGGAGCCACGGTCGCACGGGAGGCCGGGCGCCTGGTGGTCGTCGGCCCGCCCGCGCCGCCTCCCGCGCCGGTCGCATTCGCGGTGCCGGGGTCCGTCCGCTTCGGGAGCGCGCTGATCCGGGCGCGCCATGGTCTCGGCGCACCGCCGGAGCGCCACCGGGTGACGATCGCCCCCGTCGGACGCGTCGCCGTGCGGGGTCCGCGTGATGGCGACCGGATCGCGCTGGCGGGTGGCGGGCATGCCCGGGTTGGCCGTATCTTGCAGGCGGACGGCGTCCCGGCGCGCCTGCGTGCGCAAGTTCCCGTCGTGGTTGTCGATGAAGTTCCTGTGTGGGTCGCCGGGCACCGCGTATCGAGCGAAGCGCTCGCGGGTTCCGGCGAACCTGCCGTCGTCCTGGAGGTTCGACCCGCGTGAGTGACGCCCGACCCGGAGAGGTGCTGGTGAGCCCCGAGCGCCTGCAGAAGCGCATCAGCGAGCTGGCGTGCCAGATCTCCGAGGACTACCGGGGTCGCGACCTGCTCGTGGTCGGGGTGCTCAAAGGCGCGGTGTTCTTCATCGCCGACCTTGTGCGCCAGCTGGACATCCCCTGCGAGCTCGACTTCATGGCGGTGTCCTCATACGGATCCAAGACCCACTCTTCGGGGGTGGTCCGGATCCTCAAGGATCTCGACCAGCCGATCGCCGGCCGCAACGTCCTGGTCGTCGAGGACGTGATCGACTCGGGGCTGACGCTCTCGTACCTGTTGCGCAACCTCGCCTCGCGCGAACCCGCCTCGCTCGAGGTCTGCAGCCTGCTGACCAAGCCGGGGCACCGGCGCCGCGGGCTGGATACGCGCTACGTGGGATTTGACTTGGAGGACGTCTATGTCGTTGGGTACGGATTGGACCACGGCGAGCGCTTCCGTCACCTCCCGTACATCGCCGTCCTCGACCCCGGAACCGACCCCCATCAGGCGTAATGGCACACGCTGCTATTCTCGGCCATAACGCAGTTGATCAGGCCCGGTGCGGCGGTTGGGCACTGGAGCGGTGGATGTACCCCGCAGCGCACGGTGCGCGGCGGATCGACGGTCCCGAAGCGGGGGCGTAGTGAACAAGTTTCTCAAGAGCGCACTTTTCCCAATCCTGATCCTGCTGCTGCTCGTGTTCGTGGCACAGCGGCTGGTGGTCTCCAGCTCGTCGGGCCCGGCACCGCCGAATTTCCCTGAGTTGATCCAGATGATCGACAACCACCAGGTCAAGAGTGCGAGCATCAACCTGCCCGACCAGACCTTCAACGTCACCACGACCGCGGGCAAGACCTATTCCTCGGGTTACCCGGACAACGACGTCCAGCTGACCTCGGCGCTGACCAAGTCCGGCACCGGGTACACCGTGACCGGCCGCGGCACGAACCCTTGGTGGGGCTTCCTCGAGACGCTGCTGCCGTTCGTGCTGTTCATCGTCTTCTGGATCTACCTGATGAACCGCATGCAAGGCGGAGGCTCGAAGGTGATGAGCTTCGGCAAGTCGCGCGCCAAGCGGATGTCGGCCGATGCCCCGAAGGTCACCTTCCGCGACGTCGCCGGAGCCGACGAGGCCGTCGAGGAGCTGCACGAGATCAAGGAGTTCCTCGAGAACCCCAAGAAGTTCCAGGCGCTGGGTGCGCGTATCCCCAAGGGCGTGCTGCTGTTCGGTCCGCCCGGCACCGGTAAGACGCTGCTGGCCCGCGCGGTCGCCGGTGAGGCCGGCGTGCCGTTCTTCTCGATCTCCGGTTCGGACTTCGTCGAGATGTTCGTCGGCGTCGGTGCGAGCCGCGTGCGCGACCTGTTCGACCAGGCCAAGCAGAACTCGCCCTGCATCATCTTCGTCGACGAGATCGACGCCGTCGGCCGCCATCGCGGCGCCGGCCTGGGCGGCGGTCACGACGAGCGCGAGCAGACCCTCAACCAGCTGCTGGTCGAGATGGACGGCTTCGAGGCGAAGGACAACATCATCCTGATCGCCGCGACGAACCGTCCCGACATCCTCGACCCGGCGCTGCTGCGCCCCGGTCGCTTCGACCGCCAGATCGTCGTCGACCGGCCTGACCGTGCCGGGCGCGCCGCCATCCTGCGCGTGCACACCAAGGGCAAGCCGATCGCCAAGGAGATCGACCTCGACGCGCTGGCCGGACAGACCCCGGGCTTCACCGGCGCGGACCTGTCGAACCTGATCAACGAGGCGGCCCTCTTGGCGGCCCGCAAGGGCAAGCGTGTGATCGAGCAGCTCGAGCTTGAGGAAGGGATCATGCGCGTCATCGCGGGTCCCGAGAAGAAGAGCCGGATCTTGTCCGAGAAGGAGCGCGCGGTCACCGCATACCACGAGATGGGCCACGCCCTCGTCGGACACTTCCTGCCGAACGCCGACCCGGTGCACAAGATCAGCATCGTCTCGCGCGGCCAGGCGCTCGGGGTCACCATCTCGATGCCGACCGAGGACAAGTTCAACGCCACCAAGGCCGAGCTCGAGGATCGCATGGCGATGACCCTGGGCGGGCGTGCCGCCGAGGAGATCGTGTTCAACGAGATCACGACCGGCGCGGCCAACGACCTCGAGAAGGTCACCCAGACCGCCAAGGCGATGACGATGCGCTTCGGGATGAGCGAGAAGCTCGGGCCCCGCGTGCTCGGGCACGCCCAGGGGCAGCCGTTCCTGGGGCGCGACATCCACTCGGAGCCGGACTACTCGGACGAGACCGCCCGCGAGATCGACGCCGAGATCCGCCGGATCATCGAGGACGCCCATCAGCGGGCGCGCGACATCCTGGTCGAGCACCGGGACGCGCTCGAGTCGATCTCGCAGGTCCTGCTCGTGCGCGAGACCATCGAGCGCGAGGAGTTCCTGGCGCTCTTGGCCGGCGCGTCCGAGGAGGACGTGTTCCGCGCCAAGGACGAGGCCGCCCGCCGCGACCGTGCGCTCGAGAATCCGGCGACGCCGACCTCCGAGGCACCGGTCCGGATGCCCTTCCCGCCACCGGCGCCCGGACAGCCGATCCCCGAAAGCTGAGCGCGCCCCGCATGGGGCGTGCTCCTCTCGACTGGCTGCGCCCGCCGAGCGTGATGGGCGTGGTCAACATCACGCCGGACTCGTTCTCCGACGGGGGCGCGCACCTGGCCAGCGACGCCGCCCGGCGGACCATCGATCAGATGGCCTATGACGGCGCGGCGATCATCGATCTGGGCGCCGAGAGCACCAGGCCGGGGGCCGGGCGCGTCGATGCCGCCGAGCAGCTGCGGCGCCTGGCCCCGGTGTTTGCGGATCTGGCCGCGCGCCCGGCCGCCGCGCCGATCTCGATCGACACCACCCGCGCGCCGGTCGCCGCCGCGGCGATCGATATCGGGTCGGTGCTGGTCAACGACGTCAGTGCGGGACGCGACGATCCCGAGCTGCTCGGGCTCGTCGCCGACCGCGGCGTGGCCGTCTGCCTGATGCACATGCGCGGCCAGCCCCGGGACATGCAGCACGATCCCACCTATGAGGACGTGGTTGGCGAGGTCATCGGCTTCCTGGAGGGGCGGATCGATGCCGCGGTGCGGGCCGGCGTCGCCGAGGACCACATCCTCGTCGACCCGGGGGTCGGCTTCGGGAAGACGCTGGCGCACAACCTCGCGCTGCTGTCCGGGCTCGAGCGCATCCGGGCGATCGGGCGACCGGTGGTCGTCGGTCTCTCGCGCAAGGGGATGATCGGGCTGCTCACGGGGCGACCGATCGAGGGTCGGCTGGCCGGCAGCCTGGGTGGCGGGTTGGCGGCGGTGGCGCGCGGTGCCGACGTCCTGCGGGTGCACGACGTCGCCGAGACCGTCGACGCCCTGCGCGTCTGGACCGCGATCCTTGAGCGGTCGGCGTGAGCGAGCGCGTCACTGTGATCATCCGCGGGCTGGAGGTCTTCGGCCGCCACGGGGTCCACGCGGCCGAGCAACAACTCGGGCAGCGCTTCGTGGTCGACCTGGAGCTGGAGCTGCTCGACTGCCCGGGGGTGGCGAGCGACGAGCTTGCGGGGACCGTCGACTACGCGACGCTTGCCGATCAGGTCGCCGCGATCGTCGCGGGGCCGCCGCGGCAACTGTTGGAGTACGTCGCCGGGCTGGTCGCGGACCGCGCGCTGGCCGAGCGGCGGGCCCACCGTGTCCGGGTCGAGCTGAGCAAGCCGCAGGTCGCCCTCCCGCAGAGCCTTGAGGCGACGGCGGTCCGGATCGAGCGCGTGCGCGAGTGGACCTATTGGCTTGGGCTCGGCTCGAATCTGGGCGACCGGCTGGCCAACCTGCAGGGCCTCGTCGACGCGCTGCGTGACGGGGGCGTCCGCATCGAGGCGCTCAGCCCGGTCTACGACACCGCTCCGCAGCAGATCACCGATCAGCCGGCGTTCCTCAATGCGGTCGCGCGCGTGCGCACCGAGCTCGCCCCCCGTGAGCTGCTGGCGGTGGCCAAGCGCGCCGAGCGGCGTCTCGGCCGGACCGGTGCGGGTGTGCGCTTCGGTCCGCGGCCCGCCGACTGCGACATCCTGTTCTGGGAGGGCGGCGTCTGGCACGACACCGACCTCGCGATCCCGCATCCGCGCCTGGCCGAGCGCCGCTTCGTGCTGGTCCCGCTGCTGGACGTCGGGGCCGGGCTGGTGCATCCTGACGGAGGTGCGCTCGCCGCGTGCGCCGCCGCGCTGGATCCCGACCAGCAACCGGTGCGCCCCTGGCCGGACGGGGCGCTCGGCTAGGATCTTCGTCCACCGCGCCGGCTAAGGAACCCACCATGTCCTATACGGATGAGCTCGAGGAATACGACGCCGAGCTAGAGCTGCGCCTCAAGCGCGAGTACGCGGACGTGTACCCGCTGTTTGGCTACTGCGTCTGCACACAGGAGGCGACCTACCTGTGCAACCGCTTCGAGCGCGAGCTGATCCCGCAGGCCGCCTACCCGCTGTTCCACATCGTGATGGAGGACGTCTGGGTCTGGGACAAGAGCCGCCCGTCGCGGATCATCCCGCGGGTCGAGGTCTACACGACCCAGGACGTCACGCTCGAGATCCTGAAATCGCCCGGCGACGGGCTGCCGGAGGAGTAGGCGCCGATGGGGTCGGCACTGCTGGCGATTGACGTCGGGAACTCCAACACCCTCGCGGGCGTCTTCCACGGGGACGAGCTCCTGCACGAGTGGCGCATCTCCACCGAGCGCTCGGCGACCGCCGACGAGCTGGCGGCCTCGCACGACCAGATCCTGCGCCTGCGCGGCGGGAGTCTCGACGAGCTGGACGCGATGATCGTCTCGTCGGTCGTGCCGACGCTGACCAACGGCTACCGTCAGCTCGCGCTCAAGTACCTGGATCACCCCGCCGTGGTCGTCGGCCCGGGCATCCGCACCGGGATGTCGCTGGCGATCGACAACCCGGTCGAGCTGGGCGCCGACCGGCTGGTCAACGCCGTCGCCGCGTTCCGGCGCTACGGCGGCCCGTGCATCGTGGTGGATCTCGGCACCGCGACGACGCTCGACGTCGTCTCGGACACCGGCGTCTACCTGGGTGGCGTGATCGCGCCCGGCATGGAGACCTCGCTGGATGCGCTGACCAGCCGCGCCGCGCGCCTGGTCAAGGTCGATCTGATCCCGCCGGAGCGCGTGATCGGCCGCTCGACGGTCGAGAGCATGCGGTCGGGGCTCGTGCTCGGCACGGTGGCGATGATCGACGGCCTGTGCGCCCAGATCCGCGAGGAACTCGTCGGCACGGCCACGGTGATCGCCACCGGGGGGCTGTCGGGGATGGTGGCCAAGCTGTCGAGCCAGATCGACCACATCGAGCCGATGCTGACCCTCGACGGGCTGCGGATGATCTACAGCCTGAACGCCAACGGGCGCCCGCCGCGCCGGGTGGCCGAGGAGCCGCGTTGAAAAAGCGCATGCGGCAAGCGATCGCCGACCGCACCGCCGGCGCGGCCGCGCTCGCGCTGCCCGACGGGGACTGGCCGCTGGCCGAGTCGTTTGCGATCGGGGATCTGGTCGTGCCCAACCGGGTGCTGCAGGCGCCGCTGGCCGGCATCGCCAACGCCCCGTTCCGGGCGCAGGCCCAGCGCCACGGCGCCGGCCTGTCGGTCTCGGAGATGGTCGCCAGCATGGGCGTGCACCACGGCAACGCCCGGACGCTCGAGATGCTGCGGCTCGATCCGACGGAGCGGCTGACGGGCATCCAGCTGTTCGGGGCAGTCCCCGAGGTCGTGGCCGAGGCGGCCTTGGCGGCCGAGGCCCAGGGTGCAGCCCTGGTGGACATCAACATGGGCTGTCCGGTCCCGAAGATCTGCAAGACCGGTGCCGGCGCGGCGCTGCTGGCCGAACCGGAACGCGCCGCGGCGATCGTCGCCGCCTGCACGGATGCCGTTCGGATCCCGGTGACCGTGAAGATCCGACGGGGCCTGACCCCGGCGGAGTCGCGCCCGGCCGAGCTCGCCGCGCGGCTGGTCGCCGCGGGGGCCCGCGCGGTCACGATCCACCCGCGGGCCGCCGCCGAGGAGTACCGCGGCACCGCCGATCACCGCATCACCGCCGAACTCGTCGAGAAACTCGACGTGCCCGTGATCGCCAGCGGCGACATCACCACGCCCGGCGCCGCCCGCGAGGTGATGGCACGCACCGGCGCGGCGGCGGTCATGATCGGTCGCGGTGGCCTGGGCGACCCGTGGCTGTACGGCGCCGTCGCCACCGGGCAGCCGTCCGAGCGGCCGGGGCTGGCGGGCGTCATCGACGAGCTCATCGGGTTCGCCGATGAGCTCGTCGAGCTCATGGGCGAGCGGCGCGCGGTGCACTACCTGCGCAAGTTCTACCCCTGGTACCTGGTCGGCGAGCCCGTCGCCGACGACGAGGTCGCCGAGCTGTTGGTCATCGAAGAATTCGCGCACGTGCGCGGGCGGCTGGCGGCGCTTGCCGACCGGGCCCCGCTTGCAACAACCCCAGGGCTGAACTAGCGTTCGGCGCCGCTCGGCACTGTGCACGCGTGCGACCGGCGCGCGTGCGGGGTGCTCTTGACGCAAGGAGAACCGATCACGATGGACCGCGAAGTCATCCTCACCGAAGAGGGCTACCGCAAGCTCCGCGAGGAGATCGACCACCTGTCGACGACCAAGCGCCGCGAGGTCGCCGAGCGGATCAAGGCGGCACGTGAGTTCGGTGACATCTCCGAGAACTCCGAATACGACGACGCCAAGAACGAACAGGCGCAGATCGAGAGCCGCATCCAGGTCCTCGAGCAGAAGCTGCGCAACGCGCGGATCGTTGACACCGAGCACATCGCCACGGACAGCGTCGCGATCGGCGCGCGGGTGACGCTCAAGAACACCAAGTCCAAGGAGACGATCGAATACGCGATCGTCGGCTCCGCCGAGGCGGACCCCAGAAACCGCCGGCTCTCGAACGAGAGTCCGGTCGGCAAGGCGATCCTCGGGCGCAAGAAGGGCGAGAAGGTCGCGATCCCTGCGCCGCGCGGCGTGATCGAGTACCAGATCGTGAAGATTGAGGCGGGTGACGCAGCCGCCTGATCCGCCGGTCGCCGACCGCCCGGACGCCGAGGGATCCGGCCTCGAGCGGCTGGTCGCGGAGCGCCGCGCCAAGGCCGACGCCCTGCGGGCGCGCGGCATCGACCCGTTCCCGCGTGCGTTTCCCGGGCGGGTGGCGATCGCCGCGGTGCGCGAGGCCAACGCGGCGTTGGCCGCCGGCGAGGAGTCCGCGGCACCCGTACGGGTGGCCGGACGGCTGACCGCCCGCCGCGGCCAGGGCAAGGTCGCCTTCTGTGACCTCGAAGACCTTGACGGGCGCATTCAGCTGTGGGCGTCGGTCGACCGCCTCGGCCAGGACGGGATGGACCTGCTGCTCTCGCTGGACCTGGGCGACCTGATCGGGGTCGAGGGGCCGGTCACCCGCACCCGGCGCGGTGAGCTGTCGATCGCGGTCGACGCGGTCGAGCTGCTGGCCAAGTCGCTGCGTCCGCCGCCTGACAAGCACGCGGGCCTGCGGGATCCCGAGACGCGGCACCGTCAGCGCTATCTCGACTTGATGAGCAATCAGGAGGTCCGCGACACGTTCATCGTGCGGGCCCGGACGATCGCCGCGGTGCGGGCCTTCCTCGATGCGCGCGGGTTCATCGAGGTGGAGACACCGTCCCTGCAGCCGATCTACGGCGGCGCGGCGGCGCGGCCGTTCGTCACCCACCACAACCAGCTCGACCGTGATCTGTATCTGCGGATCGCCCCCGAGCTCTACCTCAAGCGGTGCATCGTCGGCGGGCTCGAGAAGGTGTACGAACTCGGCAAGGACTTTCGCAACGAGGGCGTCAGCTACAAGCACAACCCCGAGTTCACGATGCTGGAGACCTACGAGGCCTATGTCGGTTACCGTGAGGTCGCCGGGATGCTCGAGCAGCTGGTCGCCGAGGCGGCCCTCGCGGCGACCGGGTCGGCCCAGGTCCACTGGCGGGGGCACACCATCGATTTCACCCCGCCGTGGCCGCGCCTGGACCTCCGCACGGCCCTTCGCGATGCGAGCGGGATCGACCTGCGCGAGCACGTGACCGCCGACGGACTGCGCGCGGCGATGCGCACCGCCGGCTACGACGCGCCCGAGGCCGAGACCTGGGCCAAGCTCGTGGATGACCTGCTGACCCACACGCTCGAGTCGACCCTGATCCAGCCCACCATCCTGCTCGACTACCCGTTGGCGCTGTCCCCGTTCGCCAAGCGCACGCCCGACGATCCCGACACCGTCGAGCGCTTCGAGGCGTTTGCCGGGGGGATGGAGATCGCCAACGCGTTCACCGAGCTCAATGATCCCGACGACCAGGCCGAGCGCTTCGTGATGCAGCAGGCCGAGCGGGCCGCCGGCGACGACGAGGCCCAGCCGATGGACGAGGACTTCCTGGTGGCGCTCGAGCACGGCATGCCGCCGACGGGCGGACTGGGGCTCGGCATCGACCGCCTGGTGATGCTCCTGACCGGTGCGAGCTCGATCCGCGAGGTGGTGCTGTTCCCGGCCCTGCGCACCTGAGCGTGGCCGCACGATCCCAACCGCGCGGGCGGCCTGCTAACATCCTCGGCCGTCTGTCGCACGATCAATCTCTGGGGAATTGATGGCCAAGCCACGGGCCCGCAGTCGGTCCAACAAGAAGGGCAAGGGTGCCGCACCCGCCCAGCGCAAGCGTCGCCCGACGCTGCCCGCCGAAGACCTCGACTGGAAGAATTTCCCGTCGCTGCGCCGGTTTGTGAGCGAGCGCGGCAAGATCCGCTCCCGCCGCATCACCGGCCTGTCGCGTCGCCAGCAGGCGATCGTGAGCAAGTCGGTGCGTCGCGCACGCGAGATGGGTCTGCTGGCCTACCCCGACCAGGACCGCAAGGTCCGGCACTAACCGCCCTCCGGCGATGGCGGTCGTGCGTCGGGCACGGCTGCCATACTCGCCGCATGGGTCCGTGCCCGATCTGCGAGCTGTCGCTGGTCTGGCGCCATAACGGCGCCTGGTGCGACCGCTGCCACCGTAAGGTCGAGACCTGCTGCGAAGGGGCGCCGCAGCCCCTGGCGACCGGTCTGCGCGGTGACGCACCGGCCAGCGCAACTATCGCCGGGATCCCGCATGGGAGCTGAGGATCGATACAGCGGCGGCGGGATGAGAGTCCCTGCTAGAATTCGGATCCTTGCACAGTTGGGTGCAGGACGGCATTCCCCTGCGGGATGCCGGGTGCGAGTGACTCCAGGAAGCAGTCTCGCCTGGGGGGTACTGCCCGGTCGGCGCAGTCGTTGCTGAGATCCGCAGCGGCTGCTTGGCGAAGAGGAGATCTCGTTGTTCGAGAGGTTCACCGAGCGGGCGCGCCAGGTCGTTGTCTTGGCCCAGGAAGAGGCGCGTACCCTCAAGCACAACTACATCGGGACCGAGCACATCCTCCTCGGCCTGCTGCGCGAAGAAGAAGGTCTCGCCGCACGGGTCCTCGAGGGTCTCGAGATCACGGTGGAGGAGGTCCGGGCGCAGGTCATCCGGATCGTCGGTTCCGGCGAAGAGGTGACCTCGGGCCAGATCCCGTTCACCCCACGCGCCAAGAAGGTCCTCGAGCTCGCCTTGCGCGAGGCGCTGTCGCTCGGGCACAACTACATCGGCACCGAGCACATCCTGCTCGGGCTCGTGCGCGAGAACGAGGGCGTGGCCGCACGCATCCTGGCCGACTTCGATGCCGATTCGGAGAAGATCCGCAACGAGATCATCCGGATGCTCTCCGGACCGGGACGCCGGCAGCAGGGGCAGACCACCAGCGGGACGCCGGCGGACAAGAAGTCCAGCAAGCTGTTGGAGCAGTTCGGCCGCAACCTGACCAAGCTGGCCGCGGACGGCAAGCTCGACCCGGTCGTCGGCCGTCAGAACGAGATCGAGCGCGTGATGCAGATCCTCTCGCGCCGCACCAAGAACAACCCCGTGCTGATCGGCGAGCCGGGCGTCGGCAAGACCGCCGTCGTCGAGGGCCTGGCCCAGCGCATCGCGAGCAACCAGGTCCCGGACCTGCTCAAGAACAAGCAGATCTACACGCTGGATCTGGCCGCCCTGGTGGCCGGCTCGAAGTACCGCGGCGAGTTCGAGGAGCGCCTCAAGAAGGTGATGAAGGAGATCACCCAGCGGGGCGACATCATCCTGTTCATCGACGAGCTGCACAATCTGGTGGGCGCCGGGGCCGCCGAGGGCGCGATCGACGCCGCGAGCATCCTCAAGCCGGCGCTCGCGCGCGGCGAGCTGCAGACCGTGGGCGCGACGACCCTCGACGAGTACCGCAAGTACCTCGAGCGCGATTCGGCCCTCGAGCGCCGCTTCCAGCAGATCCGGGTCGAGGAGCCCTCTCAGGAGGAGACGGTCCAGATCCTGCGCGGTCTGCGCGACCGCTACGAGGCGCACCACCGCTGCACGATCACCGACGAGGCCCTCGAGGCCGCGGCGAATCTGGCCGACCGATACATCTCCGAGCGCTTCCTGCCCGACAAGGCCATCGACCTGATCGACGAGGCCGGCAGCCGCATGCGGATCCGCACGATGACCTCCCCGCCCTCGTACCGTGAGCTTGAGGACGAGATCGAGACCGTCCGCAAGGAGAAGGAAGCCGCGATCGAGGCGCAGGAGTTCGAGAAGGCTGCGAACCTGCGCGACAAGGAGCGTCGCCTGACCAACAAGAAGCGGGAGCTCGAGGAGGAGTGGAAGTCCGAGGACGGCGGCCCGCGGCCCGAGATCGGCGAAGAAGAGATTGCCGACATCGTGTCGATGTGGACCGGCATCCCGGTCTTCAAGCTCACCGAGGCCGAATCCCGCAAGCTGCTGCGCATGGAAGAGGAGCTGCACAAGCGGGTGATCGGCCAGGAACAGGCGATCAAGGCCGTCAGCCGCGCGATCCGGCGTGCCCGGGCGGGCATCAAGGACCCCAAGCGGCCGGCCGGCAGCTTCATCTTCCTCGGCCCGTCGGGCGTGGGGAAGACCGAGCTGGCGCGCACGCTCGCCGAGTTCCTGTTCGGCGACGATCAGGCGCTGATTCAGGTCGACATGTCCGAGTACATGGAAAAGCACGCGGTGAGCCGGCTGGTTGGCTCGCCGCCCGGTTACGTCGGCTACGACGAGGGCGGTCAGCTCACCGAGCAGGTGCGCCGCAAGCCGTACTCGGTCATCCTCCTGGACGAGGTCGAGAAGGCGCACCCCGAGGTCTTCAACATCCTGTTGCAGATCCTCGAGGACGGCCGCCTGACCGACGCCCAAGGCCGCTCGGTCGACTTCCGCAACGCGATCGTGATCATGACCTCGAACATCGGGGCCGCCACGATCAGCCGCGACACGCCGCTCGGCTTCTCGGTCTCCGAGGAGGCCGGCCTCAGCTACGACGACATGAAGTCGCGGATCATGGGCGAGCTCAAGCGCGTGTTCCGGCCCGAGCTGATCAACCGGATCGACGAGATCATCGTCTTCCACAAGCTCACTCGCGACGAGATCACGCAGATCGTCGAACTGCTGCTGGTGCGGCTGAAGGAGCAGATGGCCGAGCACGGGCTGTCACTGCAGCTGACCGAAGACGCCAAGGACCTGCTCGTGGCCGAAGGCTACGACCCCGCGATGGGCGCGCGGCCCCTGCGCCGCGCGATCCAGCGCCTCATCGAAGACCCGCTCGCCGATGAGGTCCTCAAGGGGAACCTGCCCGAGGGAACCGTCATCGTGGTCGACCGCGATGGCGAGCACATGAAGTTGATTCCGACTCTGCCCGAGGAGCCGACCACCGTCGGCGTCGCGGCGAGCGAGGCCCCGAAGGAGGGGTCGGACTCGGAGCCTGCGGAGTCGTAATGGCAACAGCGATACAGGAGGCCCCGAGCGGGCCTCCTGTATCGCGGCCGGTGAAGGCTGTTTTGGTCCGAGCGCGTCCACAGAGCGTCCACGTCTGCCAGGAATGTGGCTCAACGCATCCGCGATGGGTCGGACGCTGCACAGGCTGTGGGGCCTGGGGATCGGTCTCCGAGGAGGCCCGCGTCGCCAGCCTGGCGCGGTCGGCAGGAGTACCCGCCCGTCCGGTGCGACTGGGCGAGTTGGCGCTTGCGCCGGCGACGCGCCTGGTCACGCACGTCGAGGAGCTCGACCGGGTCCTCGGCGGCGGGCTCGTGCCCGGGTCGCTCGTGCTCATCGCCGGAGAGCCCGGGATCGGCAAGAGCACGCTCGTCCTGCAGGCCCTGGCCGGGGTCTCGACCGCCCACAGCGCGCTGTTGGTCACCGGCGAGGAGTCGCTGGCGCAGGTGCATGCGCGCGGCCTGCGGGTCGCCGCCGACACGGATGCGGTCGCGATCCTGGCCGAATCGAACCTCGAGCGCGTCATCGAGGCGATCACGGCGCACGAGCCCGCGGTGTGCGTGATCGACTCGATCCAGACGCTCGTCTCCGACGCGGCCGAGGGCGCGGTCGGCTCGGTGTCGCAGATCCGCCAGGCCACCGGCGAGCTGCTGCGGCTCGCCAAGGAGCGCGAGACCGTCATCGTGCTGGTCGGACACGTCACCAAGGACGGCGGGCTCGCGGGTCCGCGCATGCTCGAGCATATGGTCGACTGCGTCCTGACCTTCGAGGGCGAGGAGATGCGCGCCCACCGTGTGCTCCGGGCGACCAAGAACCGCTTCGGGTCGATCAACGAGACCGGCGTGCTCGAGATGCGCCCCGACGGGCTCGTGTCGGTCGAGGACCCCACCGGGCTGTTCCTGGCCGAGGTGGGCGAGCGGGTCGGCTCATGCGTGTTCCCGGTGATCCAGGGCAGCCGCGCGATGCTCGTCGAGATTCAGGCGCTGGTCGGGCCGACCGAGGTCGTGCCGCCGCGCCGCGTGGCCGTCGGGGTCGACCGGACGCGGCTGGCACAGGTCATCGCGGTCCTGTCGCGGCACGCCGGATTCCGGCTCGGTGACCAGGATGTGTTCGTAAGTGTCGCCGCCGGCGCGCGCGCCATTGACCCGGCCGCGGATCTGGCGATGGCCCTGGCGATCGCCAGTGCCCATCGCGGGACGCCGCTGGCCGCGGGCTCCGCGGCGTTTGGCGAGATCGGCTTGACCGGCGGGGTGCGCCCGACCGGCCATTGGGCGCGCCGGCTCGGCGCCATCGGAGCCCACGGGCTCAACCTCGCGGTCGCGCCGCGGATGGCCAGTGAAGTTGCAGACCCTCCACCCCGCGGGGTGGAGATTTCGTCGGTTGGAGACATCACCCAGGCCTTGGCGGTCGCGTGCCCGCGCTGAACGGACAGGCCGACGGGGAATCCCATGAGCAGGAGGGGCGAGTGTTCGAAGTCGGAGACAAGGTGGTATATCCCCACCACGGCGCCGGAGTGGTCCAGAAGAAGGAGCACAAGGAGGTCCTGGGTCAGCGGCGTGAGTACCTGACGATCACGATTCTGTACAACGAGATGACCGTCATGGTTCCGGCCGAGAACGCGGAGCGTGCGGGCCTGCGGCGCGTGATCGACGAGCAGACCGTGCAAGAGGTGCTCGCGGTGCTCAAAGACGACGGCACCCAGATGCCCAAGAACTGGAACCGGCGCTTCAAGCACAACCGCGACAAGATCAAGACCGGCGATGTGTTCGAGCTGGCCGAGGTCGTGCGCAATCTGTCGATCCGGGACCTCGACAAGGGCCTGTCGACCGGCGAGAAGCAGATGTTCGGGCGTGCGAAGAAGATCCTCTCCAGCGAGCTGATGTACGCCTGCGACATGGAGGAGCAGGAGGCCATCGACTTCCTGGAGAACCTGCTGGAAGATATCGGTGGTGGGCGCGGGGAATCGCGCGTCGCGACGGGCGCCACGGGTGACCTCGACGATGACGACGATGTGGAGGTTGCGCCGGAATAGGTTCCGGACAACCGATGTGCCGGGGTGACGGGCAACGCGCGCTAGGCTTCGCGTTAGGGAAGTTGTCGCGGCACAAAGAACGACCCCGACCCGCCCGAGACCGCGAGGAGCCCCAGCACCGATGAGCACGCGACGCCAGCCACCTGCGCACGCCCCCGCAGGTCGTTGGGCGAGCGCCGGCCCACGGCTGCTGCCGGCCACGGCGACGGGGGTCCACGCATGATCCTGGTCAGCCGCATCGTGCTGGCCCTGCTCGGGGCGCTGGTCGCCTATCAGGGCGGCAAGAGCCTGTCGCTGACCTCGCGCGTCGGGTCGCCGTACTCGTACGCGCTGTGGATCGCCGTGGTGGTCGTCGGCGCGCTGATCGGGTACCTGCTGGGCGGCGTCGCCGGCCGTTGGCTGCGCGGGCACCTGCGGGCCATCGACCGGGCCGCCGACCGGCGTTCGGCCGCCGAGCTGACCGTCGGCGCCCTGGGACTGGTGCTCGGGCTGGTCGCGGCTGCCTTGGCGGGCATCGCCGTCGCGCAGCTGCCGATCATCGGACCGTACCTGCTGTTGCCGGTCGTGCTGTTGGTGGCGTACGTGTTCACCCGCATCGCCGCGCGCAAGCACGTCGACATCCTGCGCCTGGTGGGGGTCCGCTCCCGGTCGGGCCAGACCCGCGTGATCGATACCTCCGCCATCATCGACGGGCGCCTGGTCGAGGTGATGCGGACCAAGTTCCTGTCCGGGTCGATCGTCGTGCCGGATTTCGTGTTGGAGGAGCTCCAGCATGTCGCCGACTCGACCGATGCCCTCAAGCGCGCCCGCGGCCGGCGGGGGCTTGAGATCGTCGAGGAGATGAAGAAGACCGCCAACGGGGGCTTTTCGGTCCGGAGCACCGAAGGCGGTGACCTCGACCAGGTTGACAGCCGCCTGGTCCGGCTCGCCCGCGAGCTCGGCGCGTCGATCGTCACCACCGACTACAACCTCAACAAGGTCGCCCAGATCCAGGGCGTCGAGGTCCTGAACGTCAACGAGCTGGCCAACGCCCTCAAGCCCGCGGTGCTCCCGGGTGAGCCCCTGTCGATCAAGATCATCCGCGAGGGCCGCGAATACGACCAGGGCGTCGGGTATCTCGACGACGGCACGATGATCGTCGTCGAGGGCGGTCGCCGCTTGATGGGCCAGCAGGTCCAGGTCGAGGTCACCTCGATCCTGCAGAGCCCGTCGGGGAAGATGATCTTCACGCGCGTCGCCGAGCACGGGGTCTCCGCGTAGGTGCTGCGCCGGGGGCAGGGGGCGCAGCGGGGCATGGCCCCGCGAGCCCGCTCGCGCGGCGGGGGTCGACATGTCGGCTGAGCCGCCGCCGTCCTGTGCGGCGATCGTGGTGGCCGCCGGGGCCGGCGTGCGCATGGGCGCCGGGCTGCCAAAGGCGCTGATGCCGGTCGGCGGCCGGGCGCTCGCGGCCTGGTGCCTGGATGCGCTCGCGGCGGCCGAGCAGATCACAAGCGTCGTCGTCGTCGCGCCTGCGGGCCACGAGACCGAGCTCGCGTACGCGCTGGGGCTGGAGCCCTCCCAGGTGGTGACCGGCGGCAGCTCGCGCGCCGAGTCGGTGGGCCTCGGCCTGGACGCCGTCGAGCACGACGCCGAGCTCGTGCTTGTGCACGACGCCGCCCGCCCGCTGGTGCGCCCCGAACTGATCGCGGCGGTGGTCGCCGGCGTCGGCGACGGCGACGGCGCCATCGCGGCGGCCCCGCTGGCCGACACGCCCAAGCGCGTCAGCGACGACGGCGTGATCACTGGCACGCCGTCCCGGGCAGGGCTGTGGCTGGCGCAGACCCCGCAGGTCTTCCGGCGCACGGCCCTCGAGGCCGCATTCGCGGCCGCGAGGGCCGATGACCGCCTGGACCTGGCGACCGACTGCGCCTCGATGGTCGAGGCCATCGCGGGCCGCGTCGTCGTGGTGCCCTCATTGACGCCGAACCTGAAGGTGACGACGCCGGCCGACGTGCGCATCGCCGAGCTGCTGCTCGCCGACACCGCGCCCGAGCACGTTCGGTAACGTGCACGGCCGATGCTGACCGACTACCACCTTCACCTGCAGCCCGACGGCGTCGCCGCGCGCGCCGAGCACCACGCCCGGTGGGACGCGCTCGGTGGGCATCTGTCGCCGGCCTGGATCGGCCGCTACAGCGCGCGCGCGCGTGCCCGCGGCGTGCTCGAGATCGCTGTCACCGAGCACGTGCACCGCTTCGCGGCCGCGCGCGACTGGCACCCGAATCCCTGGTGGCGTGAGGAGGCGACCGAAGACGTCGATGTGTACTGCGCGGCGCTGGAGCGCGCGCGGGCCGAGGGCCTGCCGGTGCTGATCGGCGTCGAGATGGATTGGCTGCCGGATCGCACCGACGAGATCGCGGGCTTCCTGGACGGGCGGCCGTTCGACATCGTGCTCGGCTCGGTGCACTGGCTCAGCGACCGTGCGGTCGACCATCCCGACTACCTGGCCTGGGACGCGCTCGATGCCGAGGAGATCTGGGAGCGGTACTTGGACGAGCTCGTCGCGGCCGCGCGGTCAGGGCTCTTCGACGTGCTGGCGCACATCGACCTCCCGAAGGTCTTCGGTCACACGCAGCCGGACTCGGCCCGCGCGCGCTGGCCCGAGGTCATCGGCCAGATCGCCGCCGCGGGTGTCGCGGTCGAGTGCTCGACCGCCGGGCTGCGCAAGCCGGTCGGCCAGCTGTACCCGGATCCGGATCTGTTGGGCCTGTGCGCGGCCGCCGGGATCCCCGTGACGCTCTCCAGCGACGCCCACCGCCCCGAGGACGTCGCCGCGGACTATCCGACCGCCGTGGCGGCGCTCGGCGGCGCCGGCTACGCGCACCTGACGCGCTTCGCCGGCCGGGTGCCCACGCAGGTGCCGATCGCGGAGTGGGCATGAGGGTCGGGCTTGGCGTCGACGCCCACCGGTTCGGCCCGGGCATTCCGCTGATGCTGGGAACGGTCGAGATCCCGCATCCGGCCGGGCTCGTGGGCCACAGCGATGGAGATGTGGTCGCGCATGCGGTTTGCGATGCGGTGCTGGCGGCCTGCGGCGGGCCGGACATCGGGGCGCTGTTCCCCCCGGGCGATCCCGCCTGGGCCAGGGTGTCGGGGGCGACGCTGCTGGGACACGTCCGCGCGCATGCCGAACGCGGGCGGCTGCGGATCGTCAACGCGCACGCGGTGGTCATCTGTGAGGCACCACGGATCGGTCCGCATCGCGCGGCGATGCAGGCCGGGTTGAGCGCCGCCCTCGGTGCCCCGGTGAGCGTTCATGCCACGACCACCGAGACCATGGGGTTCACCGGGCGCGGCGAGGGCATCGCCTGCCAGGCGGTGGCCCTGGTCGAGTCGATCGAGACGGAGGACGCGTGAGCGCAGCGACCGAGGCCGAGGACGGGCCGCGCCTGTACAGCACGCTCTCGCGCCGGATCGAGCCGCTGGTGCCGGGCCCCGACGGCACGGTGCGGATCTACGTCTGCGGGCCGACCGTCTACGGGCCGATCCATGTCGGCAACGCGCGGCCCTTCGTGGTGTTCTCGGTACTCAAGCGCTACCTGACCCGGCGCGGCTTCGCGGTGCGCCTGGTCAGCAACGTCACCGATGTCAACGACAAGATCTACGTCGCGGCCCAGCGGGAGGGCGTGCCGTCGGCCGAGCTTGCCGAGCGGTACCGGCGCGAATACGTCGCCGACACCGACCGGCTCGAGCTGGGGCGCCCGGACCTGGAGCCGACGGTCACCGGCCACATGCCCGAGATCATCGCGCTCATCGAGCGGCTGATCGACGTCGGGCTCGCGTACGCAAGCGGCGGGGACGTGTACTTCCGGGTCGATCGTTTCCCCGGATACGGCAAGCTGTCGGGGCGGCGACTGGACGAGCTGCTGGTCACCGAGCCGGGGGAGGCCAAGGAGCACCCGCTCGACTTCGCCCTCTGGAAGGGGCACAAGCCCGACGAGGACACGTTCTGGGATTCGCCGTGGGGTCCCGGCCGCCCAGGGTGGCACATCGAGTGTTCGGCGATGGCGCAGGCCGCGCTCGGGCCGACCTTCGAGATCCACGGCGGCGGCATCGATCTGGCCTTCCCGCACCATGAGAACGAGATCGCCCAGAGCGAAGGCGCCAACGGCGTCCCGATGGCCCGCATCTGGGCGCACAACGAGATGCTCGAGCTCGGCGGCAAGATGTCCAAGAGCGAAGGCAACATCGTGCTGCTGCGCGACGCCCTCGACCGTTGGGGACGGGATGTGTTGATCGCGTTCTTCCTGCGCACCCACTACCGCTCCAAGCTGCCCTTCGGCGACACGACCCTCGAGGACACCCAGCGGCAGGTCGAGACGATCCGCAACGCGGCGCGCGCGCTGGACCGTGGCGAATCCGCCCCCGGTGACGGGGTCAACCGCGAACTCGCCGACACGCTTGTGGCCGCACGCGCCGATTTCTTCGATGCCCTTGACGACGATTTCCACACGCCGCGGGCGTTCGCCGCGCTGTTCGAGGTCGTCCACGGGATCAATCGCGCCGTCGAAGGCGAGCGTCCCGGCATCGCCCAGCTGCAGGCGACCAGGGCCGAGTTCGTGGGGCTGCTCGACGTCCTGGGACTCGCGGGGCTCGCCGCGGGGGCGCCCGGCGCACCGCCTGAGATCGTCGCCCTGGCCGAGGAGCGCGAGGCGGCGCGGGCGGCGCGGGACTTCGCGCGCGCCGACGCGCTGCGCGACGAGATCGCGTCCCAAGGCTTCGAGATCCGCGACACACCCGAGGGGCCGCAGGTCACCCGGCAGTGACCGAGGGTGAGCTCATCTACGGACGTAATCCGGTGCGTGAGGCGCTGCGGGCCGGACGCCGGCGTATCGACCGCATCTGGGTGCTGCCGCAGCTGGCCGACGCGGACTGGCTGGCCGGCCGTCGCGTGATCCCGACCCACAAGGCCGAGCTGGGGCTGATGGCCGGGACCTCCGACCACCAGGGCATTGTCGCCCAGGCCGAGCCGTACCCGTACGCCGACGTACGGGACATGCTGGAGGCCGACGGCCCGATCGTGTGCCTTGACGGCGCCCAGGACCCCCGCAACTTCGGGGCGATCTGCCGCGTCGCCGACGCCGCCGGCGCGGTCGGGATCGTCACCGCCCAGCGCGGGTCGCCCGGGGTGACACCGACCGTCTGCAAGACCTCGGCGGGCGCGGTTGAGCACCTGATGGTGGCGCGCGTCGGCAGCATCGCGGGATTCCTCAGCCAGGCCCGGGACGCCGGCCGGCAGGTCGTCGGTGCCGACCCGGCGGCCGAGACCGACTACCGACGGCTCGAGTGGATGCCCGATGCCGTGATCGTCATGGGCAGCGAGGGGGGCGGGCTCCGTCCGAGGGTTGCGGCAGGATGTGCCGCGATGGTGCGAATTCCGATGCGGGGACATGTGGCGTCGCTGAACCTGTCGGTCGCGTGCGCGCTGCTGCTGTTCGAGGCGATTCGTGGCGACAATTCCATGTGATTTCTGCGACTTGCCTTCCCAAACGCGCTTCGGTCACATAACATCCGGCGCGGAGGGTGAAATCGAACCCTCTACTTCAGGATAAGACTTCTCGGAGAGCGCCGTGTCTTTCGCCTTTTCCGCTGCCAGCGCGCAGGATTCATCCGTTCGGCGCATTCGCGGGGGCTATGAACCTCAGACTGAGAATGAGATCACGGACCGGGCGCTCATCGAGCGCGCCCGCCGCGGCGACGCGGTCGCGATGGACAAGATCGTCGACCGATACCGGGGATTTGTCCGTCTGCGGGCGAGTTCCTACTTCCTCGCCGGCGGTGAGGGCGAAGACCTCATCCAGGAGGGGCTGATCGGCCTGTACAAGGCGGTCCGCGACTATCGTCCCGACCGCGAGGCGTCGTTCCGGTCGTTCGCCGAGCTGTGCGTGACGCGCCAGATCATCACGGCCATCAAGACCGCCGCGCGCAACAAGCACACGCCGCTGAATACCTACGTGTCGTTCAGCCATTCGCGCGCCGGCTCGTCGTCAGATCAGGAGATGTCGCTCGCGGAGGTCCTCCCCGACGACCCCGCGTGGGACCCGATCAACCAGGCGATCTCCTCCGAGGAGCTGCGCTCACTGATCGGCTGCTTGGGCGAGACGCTCTCGACACTCGAGAGCGGCGTGCTGACGATGTATCTGGAGGGACGCTCCTACGAGGAGATCGCCGGGCGGCTGGACTGCACGCCCAAGACGGTCGACAACGCCCTCCAGCGCGTCAAGCGGAAGGTGATCATCCACCTGCGCTCGCGCGAGGTCGCCGACCTGCGCTAGCGCGGTGCCGACCGGCCGGTCGGTGCTCCGGTGGCCGGCCCAGTACGCTTTGGGGTCGTGGAACGGTTCAAGATGCCGCGCTCGCGCTGGGCGCTGCCCTTCCTGGCGCTGTTCGCCCCACACGGGGGGTTCGTCGATCTCGGCGAGACCCAGGTGGAGATCCGTCTCGGCGTCCTGGGACGGGCGGACATCCCGCTGGGTCTGGTCAGCCGCGCGTCGACGATGAACTGGCCGTGGTTCGCCGGGGTCGGGGTGCGCTTCGGCCGGGGCGTCGTCGGGTTCATCAGCAAGTCGGGGCAAGCGGTCGTGCTCGAGCTCTCTGAGCCGCTCGAGGTGCGGGCGCCGCTGCGCTGGAGCACTCAGCGCATCGCCGTGCGCGTCGAGGATCCAGAGTCGTTCCTGGTCGCCCTGGCCCATCGCCGCACGCAGCTCAGCTTCGGGCACGCTGCGGCGGAGCCTGCGAACGGTGGACCCGGTAGTACAGATGGGTGACGCCGTCTGAGGCCACCACGCGCTGGGATTCCAGGCGCGGAGGCGGGTCGCCGAGGTTGTCGAACAACCGCACGCCGCCGCCGAGCAGGACCGGCACGAGGTTGATCACGATCCGGTCGACCAGACCGGCGCGAAGGTACTGCTGGGCGACGTCTGCGGCACCTACGCTGATCGGCCGGTCGCCCGCCGCGGCCCGTGCCTGGGCGAGCGCGCTGTGGATGCCATCCATGACGGCGGTGCCGTCGGTGCCGGGGCCGACGTGGCGATCGATCGGCCGGTGGGTCAGGACGAAGAACGGCGCGCCGATCGGGTGCCGGCCTCCCCAGCCGCCGGCGATGTCGAACGTCCGGCGCCCCGTGATGATCGCCCCGCAGGAGAACATCTCGGCCACGACGTCACGGCTGGCCGTCGGCGGTCGGAAGCGGTCATCCGGACCGACGCGCTCGGGGCCGGCCGACCACCAGTCGAACAGGCGCGCGCCGCCATCGCCAAGCGGGTTGCCGGGGCCGTCGTTCGGACCCGCGATGAACCCATCCAGCGACATCGTCAGGCCGACAACGACCTCGCCCACTGCACGGCCTCCGTGATGCGGCGCCGGAGCGCTGGGGCGCTATCCGGCCAGGGGCTCCAGGATAACCAGCTGGTTGCCGTCCGGGTCGTAGATGTCGAGCACCCGCGCCCCGCCCATGTCCTCGATCTGACCCATCTGCGTGCCGGCCGCCTTCAGCGCGGCCGCCAGCTCGTCGAGGGCGTCGGTCCGCAGCACGACCGTCGCGCCGCCCTTCTGGGGCGCCACGGCCAGCTCGCCGGAGAGGGCCAGGTTGATCGCGCCCGCCGACAGCTCCGCCCAGTCGTTGCCCTCGCGACGCTCGAGCTCGAGACCGAGCGTCTCGGTGTAGAACGCGACCGCCCGGTCCATGTTGCAGACCTGGTAGAAGACCGTGTCAATCCCCGCAATCAAGCCCATGCCGACTCCCCGTGACGGATCCGCTCGGAGTCTAGGCGACGCATGGGGCCGCTGCCGAGGCACCATGGCCAGGGCGGAGTCCCGCTGCCGATCGCGATCCGGGGCCGGCCGGCCCGCGTCGGCGGGGCGGGGGCATCGGGGGCCGCCGGTAGCATCGGACAAGTGACGCTTTCCGGCCAGCTCGACCTGCTTGACGTCCCCCGCCCCGGAGCCGGCGAGCCGCCGATGTCGGATCGGCTGTGCGCGCTGTTGGTGCGTCGCGGCAGGCCGCTCGAGGTCGGTCAGATCGTGGCCCAGGTGCTGCGGCTGCGCGGGTGCCCGCTGACGCTGCAGCGGCGCCTGGTCGCCGAACTGGTCGACTCGGACGCGCGGCTGAGCTGGCTCGGCCGCGATCTAGTGGGCCTCGCGCCGCCGCGGTGGGCCTCCCAGCATGTCGCCGACGCCACCTTCTGCATCGTGGATCTCGAGACCACGGGCGGGAGCCCGGGGATGTCGAAGATCACCGAGATCGGCGCGGTGCGGGTCGCGGGCCTCCAGATCGTCGACCGCTTCTCGGTGCTGGTCGACCCCGAGCGTCCGATCCCGGAGACGATCACCCGTCTGACCGGCATTACCAACCAGATGGTCGTCGGCCAGCCCGAGATCGGGACGGCCCTGGAGATGTTCGTCGGGTTCGCGCGTGACGACGTGCTGGTGGCGCACAACGCGCCGTTTGATCTGCGCTTTCTGACCTACGAGCGCCGCCGCACGGCGGGGCGCTACTTCACCCAGCCATGGCTGGATACGCTCACCCTGGCCCGGCGGCTGTTGGCGGGGCGCGTCGCTCGCCACGATCTGGCGACGCTCGCGGACTGGGCCGACACCACCGTGCGGCCGCGCCACCGCGCCCTGCCCGACGCTGAGGCGACGGGCGAGCTGCTGATCCGGTTCCTGGGCATGCTCGCCGAGCGCGAGATCGATACGGTCGAGCGGGTCGTCGCGATCGGGGCGCCGGGCGGCACCCGCCACTCGTGGAAGCTCGCGCTGGCCGACGACCTGCCGACCTCGCCGGGCATTTACCTCATGCGCAACCGGCGCGGTGACGTCCTGTACGTCGGCAAGGCGCGCAACCTGCGGCGCCGGGTGCGCTCCTACTTCGGACCCGGTGGGCGGCATGGACGTCTGATCGGACGGGCCCTCGAGCAGCTCGAGCGCATCGACTACGAGTGCTGTGACTCCGAGCTGGATGCCCTGCTTGCCGAACACCGGGTGCTGCGCGACCTGCAGCCGCCCTGCAACCGCCGCGGGCTGCCGGGCCCGACCTGGCGCATCGTGCTGACCGGTGAGGACGTGCCCCGGCTGCGGGTCTTGCGCGGATGCCCGGTGGCCAACGACGGCACGCTGTTGTGCATCACGACCGAGCGCCGCGCCCGGATGGTGCGCGACGTGCTGCTGGCGCTCTATCCCCTGGATTCCTCGCGGCCACTGCCGCATCCGGACTTCGTCGCCGCGACGCCGGCGTACGGCGTCCCGGCCGACGACGACCCGGCGCGGGTGCGCGAGCTGCGAGCGCTCGTCGGGCCCCGACCCGCGGCGCCCCTCGGACGGCTGGCGGCCCGGTATGCGCGCGCGGTCAGCGACGGGCGCATCGGGATCGACGATGCCGGCCAGCGACAGTTCGAGGCACTCGTGCGCGAGCTGCGGATGGCCTGGCGCGCACAAGCGGTGCGCGAGCGCATGACCCTGTTCATCGAGCCCGCCGCGACGCCCGGGCACGCGGTCGTCTTCGGGATCGCCTTCGGCGAGGTCGTCGGACGCGCCGAAGTCGACCCGGACAACTGGCCGGTCTCGGTCGACCGCATCGTGCGCGCCGTCGCGATGGCGCGGGCGGCTCCGGCCAGCTCGCCGTTGACCCCGAGGCGTTGATCATCGATGCACGCATGCGCGAGCGCGGGCGCTTCGGCACGCTCGAGCTCGGCCCGGAGATCGACCTGGACCGGGCCCTGACCGGAGTGGCCCCCCTGATCGAGCGGGCCTGCGCGCATCGGCGCGGCCAGCCACGCACGCCCGAGCCCACGCTCCTGGACGCCTGAGCGCGCGGCATCGCGGCCCCGGCCGATCCCGGCGTGCCAAACTTCGCGGTCGATGACGACACCGGCCACGACATGCGATCCCGCGGTGGCGACGCTGATCGACTGGTTCGCCGCGGAGGGCGCGGACTTCCCGTGGCGGCGCACGCGCGATCGGTACGCGGTGCTGGTGGCCGAAGTCCAGTTGCAGTCGACCCAGGTGGCCCGCGTCGTTCCCTATTTCGAGGCCTGGATGACGCGCTGGCCGACCCCCTGCGATCTCGCCGCCGCGCCGCTCGGTGACGTGCTGGCCGCATGGCAGGGCCTGGGTTATCCCCGCCGGGCCCGGAACCTGCATCGGGCCGCCCGGCAGATCTGCGTCTCGGGCTGGCCCGAGGACGACCGGTTGACCGATCTGCCCGGCGTGGGCCCGTACACGGCGGCCGCGATCCGCTGCTTTGCCGACGGCGCGCCGGTGTTGCCCCCCGACACCAATGTCGCGCGGGTGCTGGCGCGCCGCTTCCCCGCGGGCTGGCCGGGGACGCCCGACGGTGCAGGCTGGTCGGCGGGGCAGGCCCTCATGGATCTCGGGCGTGAGTGGTGCACCGCGCGGGCGCCGCGCTGCGAGGCCGGGTGCCCGCTGCGCGACGGGTGCCCGGCCGCGGATGCGGGAACGGCGCTCGAGCGCACGCCCGCGCGGCGGCGCCAGTCACGCTACGCCGGCTCGTTGCGCCAGCGCCGTGGCGTGCTGTTGCGCGAGTTGACCTCCGCCGGTGGCGTCGCGGTCGCATGCGACCCCGAGGCCGCCGCTACGCTCGTCGCGGACGGGCTGGCCCGTGTCGCCGGCGGCACGCTGGTACTGCCGGAGCATTCGTGACCCTCGCCGCGGACGAGCTCCAGGTCGTCGTGGCGGCACTGATCGAGCGCGGCGGGCGCCTGCTGATCAGCCAGCGGCGACCGGGGGCGGGCCACGGGGGTCGTTGGGAGTTTCCGGGCGGCAAGCGCGAGCCCGGCGAGCAGGACGCCCAGGCGCTCAGCCGGGAACTGCGCGAGGAACTCGGCATCGAGCTCCCGATCGGGCCGCACGCGTGGACCGCGCGCTCAGGACCGCTGGAGCTGCGCTTCTACTGGTGCCGGTGGGCCGACGGGCTGCGTCCGCGGCCGCTCGAGGTCGCCCAGTTCCGCTGGGTTCCGGTCGAGGCGCTGTGCGACTATCCGTTCCCGCCGGGCGATAGCCAGCTTGTGCAGGCACTTGTCGACGGTCGCCTCGCTCGTTGAGGACATGACGTCCCCCCCGTGGGGGTAGAATTCGTCTCCGATCCGGGAGGGACCCCATGGCCAAGGCCAAGCGCGAGCGTCGCAACAGCTTCAGAACAATGGCAGCAGATCAGGCGCTTGAGGCGCTCGATCGCATCGAGCAGATGGAGCGCCAGGAACAGGCGACGTCCGCCAGCGCTGATCCGGTACCGGTCGTCCCAGACGCCGAGGCCGACGCGGACGAGCAGTAGAGCGGCCTCGGGGCGGCGGCTGGCTAGCCGACGGCAGGCGTGCGCTGGAAGGGCTCGCCGGTCACGATGAAGTTGACGCGCCCGCCGAGCTCACCGCCGTTGTTGGCGACGCGCTCGAGGTGGCGGCCGACCAGGACCGCGGATGCGTTCCAGGCGCGGTTGGAGGTCTGGGCGTCGGCGGCGGCCACGATGTCCAGTAGGTCGTAGAGCATCTCGCGCACCGCCTTCGCCTGCTCCGAGGCGCGCTGGCCGAGGCCGACGTCGCTGCGTGCGATCGCCTGCACCGCGAGCGCCAGCGTATCGACGGCTTGGGCGCTCATCCTCGACAGGTAAGCCTGAATCTCCGGGTTCGCGTCGCCGGGGCGCACCGAGCGCGTGAGCTCGGCGATGGCCACCGCCAAGTCACCGACCCGCTCCAGGGCCACCACCGCGATCAGCCCCACGTGCAGCAGGCGCAGATCGCTGGCGACCGGCGCCTGCAGGAGTTGGATGCGGTAGATCGTGTGGTCCAGCTCGACGCAGGCCTCGTCGATGCGCTCGTCGTCGGCGATGATCTGCTCGGCCGCGGCCGTGTCGGCATCCTCCCAGGCCGCGGTGGCCCGCTCGATCTGGTTGAGGGCGAGACTCGCCATCTCGACGATGCGCAGGCGCAAGTCCTGCATCTCGCTCTGAAAATGGACGCGCGACGGAGACATACGACCCAAGTGTAGGGGGTCCCGGGGACGGCAGCGTTACAGAACGCCACGCGTTGTGAGGAAGCCGTACGGCGAGGTGGGACAGATCGCCGCCGATCGGACGTGCCGCGTGTCGTGCGCTTGATTAGAGTTCGGGTCGGTGCGGGATCCGCTTGCAGCATCGCCGGGACGCGTCTGCGCGTTCGTCGTCGGTGTCACCCTGATCGGCCTCGCCTTGGATCGGCTGGTGTCGCTCCCGGGCCAGTACGTGCTGGGGCTGTTGTGCTGGGGCATGCTTGGACTGGCGCTCAGGTCGGCGACCCATGCCGAGCGCGTCCAGACGCTGGTGGTCATCGTGGTCGCGACGATGTTCGAGGTCATCGGCTCGATCATCTGGGGCGCCTACATCTACCGGCACCACAACCTGCCGATGTTCGTGCCGCCGGGCCATGGCCTGGTCTACCTGTTCGGGCTGCGCCTGAGCCAGACGGCATGGGTGCGCATGCATGCGCGCCTGTGGGTCGGCATCGCCGCGGCGGGCGTGGCGGCGTGGGCTGTGCTCGGGCTGACGGCCCTGCCGCGCGCCGACGTCGGCGGTGCCTTCGGGTGCATCGTGCTTTTGGCGTTCCTGCTGCGCGGTCCCAACGCCACGGTGTACGCGAGCGTGTTTGCGTTCGTCGCCTTCCTCGAGATCTACGGGGTCTCGATGGGGACGTGGGCCTGGCAGGCGCATATTCCCGGGACGCCGATCCCGACGGGCAACCCACCCTCGGGCATCGCCGCCGGATACGTCTTCTTCGACATCGCGGCGATCGCGCTCGCACCGTGGATCCTGGCGCGCTGGGAGCGCTGGCGTGGGCACGCCCCGTCCGCGGCGCCCGCCGACACGGCCGAGGCGCCCGTCCGCACCGCCGCCCCGAGGACCGGCGAGAGCCTGCCGAGTGGGGCGACGCCCGTCGCTGAGACGCCGCTCTAGGTGCCCAACGCCACGAAGTGGTCCCGGCAGGCCGCCTCGTGGTCGATGCGGCTGACGCCCGCGAGGGTGATCTCGGCCGGCCAGTGCGGGGCGTTGTGGGCGTCCTCGGTTGCCGGAGCGGTGATGACCGCCTGCCAGCGATGGACGGTGCACTGCCAGCCGATGTCCTGGAAATCGAGCATCAGGTCATGCAGCAGGTCCGGGGGCCCAATCAGGCGGTAGTTGGTGGGCAGGGACGCGGGGCTCATGGTTGTAGAGTGTGCACCTCCGTGAGTCCCCGCGTCGCAATCTCCGGCGAGATCTCGCTGCTGTGGCAGGACGTCCATCCCTACCACGGTGACGTGATCCTGCTCAACATCGTCCCGGACGAGTTGCTGCGGATGGACACGTTCGAGCTGACCGGGCCGATCGCGGAGCGCTTCAAGGACGGCGTCCTCGCGGAGGGGATGCGCATCGAGGTCCTGTGCGAGACCGACACGATCGAGGTCGTCAACCACGAGACCGGGGAAACCTCCGACGAGGAGCGGCCGATCGTGGTGGACATCGTCGTGCTGCGCCGGTGAGGCGATCGTGCTTCGCGGCGGACGCCGCATATACTCGCCCCGTGGGCGGACCTCGATGGGGCGTAGCCAAGTGGTAAGGCAGCGGGTTTTGGTCCCGCGACCGGGGGTTCGAATCCTCCCGCCCCAACCAGGACTTCGACAACTTCTAGGGGGTTGGTTCACGTGATCCTCGGCGCGGTTGTGCTCGCCGCAGGCCAGGGCACGCGCATGAAGTCGGCGCTTCCCAAGGTCCTGCACCCTCTCGCAGGGCGTCCCATGATCGGCTGGGTACTGGACGCGTTGGGGGGCATCGCGGTCGCCCACACGGTCGTCGTGGTCGGCCACGAGGCCGACGCGGTCGCGGCGGCCCTGCCCGACGGGGTCACCACGTGCGTGCAGGAGGACCAGCGCGGTACCGGACACGCGACAGGGGTCGGGCTGGCCGCGCTGCCCGCCGAATGCGACACGGTGCTGGTCGTCTGCGGCGACACGCCGCTGCTGTCTCAGCAGCTGTTTGTCGACCTCGTGGCCGGGCATGGGCGTACCGCACCCAAGGCCACGATGGTGACCACGGTGCTGCCGGACGCCGGGGCGTACGGGCGCGTGGTGCGCGACCTCGGGGGTGCGTTCACGCGGGTCGTCGAGGCGCGTGACGCGTCGGCGGCTGAACTGGAGATCCGCGAGATCAACGCCGGGATCTTCGTGTTCGAGCGCGCCGCGCTTGCGGCGGCGCTCGGCGGGGTGGGCTCGAGCAACGCCCAGGGGGAGATCTACCTGCCCGACGTCCTGCCGCTGCTTGGCGGGGTCGTCAACACGCTGGTCACCGACGACGCCGACGTCGTGCTGGGGGTCAACACGCGTGTGGATCTGGCCGTCTGCGAGGCGATCCTGCAGACCCGGCTGCGCGAGACGCTCATGCTCGACGGCGTGAGCATGCCTGACCCCGCGAGCGTCTACGTCGACGCCGCCGTGCGCGTCGGGCGCGATACGGTCCTGATGCCGGGCGTGCACCTGCGCGGGACGACCTCGGTCGGCGCCGGCTGCGTCATCGGTCCCAACTGCGTCATCGAGGACGCCATCGTCGACGACCGGGCACGGGTCATCAACGCCGTCGTGCGCGAGAGCCACATCGGTCCCGACACGAGCGTCGGCCCGTTCGCGTACGTGCGCCCGGGCACGGACCTGTCGGCGAAGGCCAAGATCGGCACGTTCGTCGAGACCAAGAACGCGGTCATCGGGGCGCGCGCCAAGGTGCCGCACCTGTCGTACATCGGCGACGCCGAGATCGGCGAGGACACCAACATCGGCGCCGGCAACATCACCGCCAACTACGACGGTTTCCGCAAACACCGCACGACCGTCGGGGCGCGGGTGAAGACCGGTTCGGATTGCGTGCTTGTGGCACCGGTGACCATCGGCGACGATGCGATGACCGGAGCGGGCTCGATCATCACCGAAGAGGTGCCGGCGGGCGCCCTCGGGATCGCGCGGGCTCGTCAACGGGTGATCGAGGACTTTACGAGGCGGGCTGCCGCCAAGGCGCGCGCCGCATCCGACGACTCCGGAGGGCACCAGGCATGACCAGGACGAGCATCGACCGTGATGACTCCAAGCGGCTGATGGTCTTCGCCGGGCGCGCGAGCCGCGCACTCGGGGAGTCGATTGCCGACAAGCTGGGCATGGAGCTCGGTGAGGTGACCCTCAAGACGTTCGCCAACGGCGAGATCTACGTCCGCTTCGAGGAGAGCATCCGCGGCGCCGACGTCTTCCTGGTCCAATCGACCTGCCGCCCGGTCAACGAGGCCCTCATGGAGCTGCTGATCATGATCGACGCGGCCAAGCTGGCCTCCGCGCACCGCATCAACGCGGTGATCCCGTGGTACGGGTACTCGCGCCAGGACAAGAAGTCCGCCCCGCGCGAGCCCATTACCGCCAAGCTCGTGGCGGAGATGCTCCAGGCGGCCGGCGTCGACCGGGTCCTGACCATGGACCTGCACGCCGGGCAGGTCCAGGGCTTCTTCCGCATCCCGGTCGATCACATGACCGCGATCCCGCTCCTGGTCGAGCACTTCGAGGACCGCAAGCGCATGGGCGAGCTCGACGACGTGGTGGTGGTCTCGCCCGACGCCGGCCGCGCCAAGCTCGCCAACCATGTCGCCGAGAAACTCGGCGCCAACCTCGCCGTCCTGACCAAGCAGCGTCCCGAGCACAACTCGGCCGAGGTCACGCTCCTGGTCGGTGACGTCGAGGGGCGCGACGCGATCCTGATCGACGACATGATCGACACCGCCGGCACGCTCGTGGCCGGTGCCGACACCATCCGCGCCGCCGGCGCCCGGCGGGTGTACGCGGCCGCCGTGCACGGGCTGTTCTCACCGCCGGCGTTCGATCGGCTGGCGACCTCGTCGATCGAGGAGATCGTCGTCACCGATACGGTCCCGCTGCACCCCGACGCGCCGCCCGGCCTGATCAAGGTGGTCTCGGTGGCGCGGATCCTGGCCGATTCGGTGCACAACGTGTTCTGCGACGAGTCGGTCAGCGAGATCTTCGCCGGGGAGAACCAGCTCTTCTAACCGTCCGGCGGCGGCGTGCACCCGCAGGTGCGCGCGGGTTCGCGCATGCCGAGCCGGGTTCGCGCGATCGCGCGTCCCATGACACAGCTACTATCCCGAGTCATCGTGATGGGGATGCGAGCTCATACCCGGCGCGCCGGCGACGCGGGCGGTCGCCTGTGACCGGCCCGCCGGCCGGGGCGCCTGACGGCGGGGGCCCGCTGGTCACGCGCGTCGCGTGGTGCCTGGTGGGCGTCCTGCTGTTGTGGTGGGGCTTCATCCTGCTCGCGTCGGCCGACGAGTTCACCTGGCTGGCGCTCATCGTCCTGCTGACGACGTTGACCGGCCTGGTCGTCGTCGCCAGCTCCTGGACGAGCGTATCCGGGTCCCCGCACCGGCTGATCGGCTGGGCGGCGGTGCTCGCGGCGCTCGGCGCGTTCGCCTGCTGGTCCTGGCTGCAGCTGCGGCTCGGGCCGGCCTACGGCACCGACGAGGTCGCCTTCGACCAGTACGCGGCCCAGCTGTTGAGCCATCTGCACAACCCGTACCAGCACTCGATGGCGCCGGCACTGCAGATGTTCCACGTCTCCCAGTACGTCACGACGTTCCGCCTGGACGGCACGCCGCTGACCCAGGTCAGCTACCCGGACCTGAGCTTCCTGATCTACGTGCCGTTCGTGCTGCTGGGCTGGACGACCCAGCTGGCCAATGCGGTCAACGCCGGGGCCTGGGCCGTCTCGGTCCTGTTGGCGTACGTGCTGCTGCCGCGGTCCGCCAAGCCCATGGCGATCATCTTCAGTTCGACGATCATCTACACCGGGTTCGCCCTCGGCGGGGTCAGCGACGCGCTGTACGTGCCGCTGTTGATCGTCGCGGTGTATCGCTGGGACCGCTTCCCCGAACTGTCAGGCTGGCGTGCCTGGGTGTCGCCGGTGGCGCTGGGGCTGGCGATGTCGGTCAAGCAGACCCCGTGGCTGATCCTCGGGTTCCTCGCGCTCGGCCTGTTCCTGGACGCGGAGCTCGAGGGTGCGCGCCGCCGCGGCATCGACGCGGCGGTGTCGTATGTCGCCCGGGCGGTCATCGCGTTCGTGCTCGTCAACCTGCCGTTCATCGTGATCGATCCGGTGGCCTGGCTGCGCGGGGCGCTCTCGCCGATCGTGTCGGGCCTCATCCCCGAGGGGCAGGGCTGGATCGCGCTGTCGACCTTCCTGGGCGTCGGCGGTGGCACGCTGGTCGCATACACCGCGCTGTTGGCCTGCGCGCTGATCTGCGCGGTCGTCCTGTTCGTGGTCGCCTATCCGCGCACCAAGCTGCTCGTCCCGCTGATGCCGGCGTTCGTGCTGATCTTCTCCTCGCGGTCGTTTGCCAGCTACCTGGTAATGCTGGCGCTGCCGGCCGTCGTCGCCGCCTGTTCGGTGCGCGTCAATTGGTCGCAGGCGCCCTCGCTGGCCGCGGTGTTCTGGGGCTCGCTGCGCCGGCGGATCGCCGTGCTCGGCGCGATCGGCTTGGTGGCGGTCACGCTGCTGATCGCGGTCCTGTTGCCGCCGCCCCTGTCGCTGTCGATCACCCACGTCTTTGGCACTGGCGGCCAATTCGCGATCAATCGCGTCGGCCTACGGGCCACCAACGGCAGCGGCCAGTCGGTCACGCCGGTGTTCGCCGCCAAGAGCGGCGGTGAGATCACCGCCCCGTGGCTGGTGATCAGCGGCCCGGCCCGTCTGGGTCCCGGGCAGGTCGGCCAGTACGTCGTTCAGGCGCCCAACTACCAGGCCCAGCAGCCCGGCGGCGGCGGGTTCCGGATGATCGCCCTGACCACCTCGCCCGCGGCCATGAGCGTGTCGGCGCCCTACCTGCCGGCCGTCTGGCACCTGTCGATCCAGCCCTACCAGATCAATACCCCGATCCCCCCGGGCGTGCCGATCACCTTCAGCGTGAGCGTGGTCGACAACCTCGGGCGCCCGGTGCGTCGGGCCGGCATCCCGGTCACCATGCGTCAGAGCTCGTACTCCTCGGGCGGTCAGCGCGTGCACAGCTACGCGCGCGTCAACGACGCTCCCCTCGGCACCCGCGCCACGCACGCGACCACCGATGCGCGCGGCGTCGCGCGCTTCGTGGTGGTCGGGGTGACCAGCTCGCTGGAGCCGATCTACTTCCAGGCGCTCCTGACCGACCGGGCGCTGAGCGCCCCGTATGGGCTCTCGCAGACGGTCGCCGTCGTGTTCACCAACCTGCCGGTGCACGCGTAGGCTGGGCGTGGCCGCAGGGCCTCGCGGATTGGTGCCGCGTCCACTATGATCCGCGGTCGCCCCAGACCCGGACAACGACGAGGACGCCGACCAGCATGGCCCGACTTACCGTAGAAGCCCAACCGCGTAGCGAATTCGGCAACGGCCCGTCGCGGCGCCTTCGCAAGGCCGGCCTGGTCCCCGGCGTGCTGTACGGCAAGCCCGGCGAATCGCTGCCGATCGCCCTTGACGGCCACGCCCTGCACCGGCTCCTGTTCTCCGACGACGCCCGCTCGGGTGTCGTCGACCTGTCGATCGCCGGCGCGCCGGCGCAGGCAACGGTCCTGACCGATTGGCAGCTCGACCCGATCCGCAGTGAGATCCTCCACGTGGACTTCCGCCCGGCCTCGGACGAGGAGCTCGCCAGCGGCGTCGTCGAGCGTGCGCCGGAGCACATCGAGATCATCACCGCCGACACCCGCATCAAGCAGTGGGACGACATGTCCGCCGAGGCCGAGGCCGAGGGCGAGGCCGAGGCCGGTGCGGAGGGCGAATCGGAGGACTAGCCCGCGGGCCGCGGCCACACGCGGCCGCGTCCGGGCGGCCCGTTGCCAAGAGCGCGCGGCGCGGGCTCGCGTGGATGACGACACAGATGGCCTCCTCCGCTGGTGAGCCGCCGATCGGCCTGGTCGTCGGGCTCGGGAATCCCGGACCGCGCTATGCGGGCAACCGGCACAACGTGGGCGTGATGGTCCTCGATGAGCTGGCGCGCCGCCTGGAGGCGGGGCGCCAGACGCGTCGGTTCGGCGGCGCGTACCGCGAGACGCGCGGTCTCGCCGGCAAGCTGGGGCTGCTGGCGCCGCAGACCTTCATGAACGATTCGGGCCGCTCGGTCGGTCCGGCCGCCGGGAGCCTGCATCTGGCCCCGTCGCAGGTCCTGGTGATCCACGACGAGATCGACCTGCCCTTTGGGGAGGTACGGGGCAAGCGGGGTGGCGGGACCGGAGGGCACAACGGTCTACGCTCGGTCGAGCACGCGCTCGGCTCGCGAGAGTTTCTGCGCGTCCGGGTCGGCGTCGGCCGCCAGCCGCCGGAGTTCCGCGGCGACGAGGCCGCCTGGGTGCTTGCGAACTTCTCCGAGCCGCGCGACGAGGTCCGGGCGCTCATCGAGCGGGCGGCCCTGCTCGCCGAGACGGCGCTGCGGGAGGGGATGGATGCGGCGATCGCCGCCCACCACGCCCGCCCGCCCGGGGCGCGTGCGCGGGCGCGGGCCGAGCGGCGCGCCGAGCATGACGCCGACGCCGACGCCGACGCCGGGCGCGAGGCCGCCGATGCCGCCACCGATGACCAGTAGCCGACCGGCGGCCGCGCGCCTCGATGCGCTGCTGCTGGAGGTGCCGGCGCTGGCCGACGCGGCCGCGCGGCTGGCGGCCGGGGGCGAGGCGGGCCGCCTGGCCGTGGCGCGCCCGGCCTGGAGCTTCGTGCTGGCGGCGCTGGCGCGGGCGGGTGACCGCGCGCTGGTCGCCGTCTGCCCGGAGGACGACGAGGCGCGGGACCTGGCGCTCGAGCTGGAGGCGATCCTCGGGCGCGCCGCGGTCGCGCTCTACCCGTCACGCGGCGTGCCGCTCGCCGGACCGGTCGGCGCGGCGCCCCACCTGGTCGGCCAGCGCGCTCGCGCGCTGGCCTCGGCGGAGCGGCCGGCGAGCGTCGTCGTCGCCGGGGCGCCAGCGCTCGCCGAGCTGATTGCGCCGCCTGGGATCTGGCCCGAGCCCATGCGCATCGCCGCCGGCACGATCGCGCCGATCGAGGACGTGCTCGACCGCCTCGCGGCGCTCGGCTATGAGCGCACCGACCAGGTCGAGGAGCGCGGCGAGCTTGCCGTGCGTGGCGGCCTGGTCGACATCTATCCTGCGACTGGGGACCTGCCGGTCCGGATCGAGTTCTTCGGTGACGAGGTCGAGAGCGTGCGCGCGTTCTCGCCGTTCACCCAGCGCACGATCCGCCCGCTCGAGCGCGTGCTGGTCTGGCCGGCGACCGAGCCGGCCGGCGATCAGGCGCGCCTGGGGCCGCTGGACGACCCGCGGGTGGCCGGTGCCGCGCTGGTGCGGCTCGCGCCGACCGAGCACCCGGCCGCCCTGCGCGCGGCGCGGGAGCGGTTCGCCGACGAGGCCGCTGCGGGCGCGCTCAGCGACGCCGGGGCGATCACTGCCGAGCTCGCGCGCCGGGCCGTGCTCGACCTGGCCGCGCCGACGGGTGGCGAGGCGATCTTCGACGCCGTGCAGGCGCGCTTTGCCACGCGTGGTCAGGCCGAAGCCGAGGGCGAGCTGGCGCGGCTCGCGCGCAATGGGCATCGCGTGCTGGTGACCTTTGCTCGGCGTGGCGACATGGAACGCAGCGCGCTGCGGATGGAGCGCCTGTCCCCGGTGATCCTGGCGCCCGGC
Source organism: uncultured Thermoleophilia bacterium (assembly GCA_963768285.1). Lineage (GTDB taxonomy): Bacteria > Actinomycetota > Thermoleophilia > Miltoncostaeales > Miltoncostaeaceae > CAITWD01. Next base: position 130,856 of record CAVYHI010000015.1, on the reverse strand, counting down.
CAGCTGCCCGAGCCCGGCGCCGTTGGGTTCGGGCTGCTCGCCATCCGCGAGGGCATGCTCTCGCACGCCCTCGGGCTGGCGGTAATCCCGGAGACCGCGATCCTGCGCCGCCGCCGCGCGGCGCCCGAGCGCGGACCGGTGGTCGGTCGCCGCCTGGCGAGTTTCATGGACCTGCGGGTGGGCGACTACGTGGTGCACGAGGACCACGGCATCGGCCGCCTGACCGGGTTCGAGACCCGTACGGTCGCCAACGTGACACGCGATTACCTCGCCCTCGCGTTCGCCGGCAGCGACCGCGTGTTCGTCCCTCACGACCAGCTCGAGAAGGTCACCCGCTACGTCGGCGCCGACGGCTCCGAGCCGGCCCTGTCGCGGCTGGGCGGCAAGGCCTGGGACAAGCTCAAGGCCCGTGCGCGGGCGGCGGTGCGCGAGATGGCGGGCGAGCTTATCCAGCTCTACGAGGCGCGCCAGCGCGTCGAGGGGTTTGCGTTCCCGGCCAACGATGAATGGGTCGCCGAGCTCGAGCGGCGTTTCCCGTACCGCGAGACCCCCGATCAGCAGCGTGCGATCGACGCCGTCTACGACGACATGGAGCGGCCGCGGCCGATGGATCGCCTGATCTGCGGCGACGTTGGGTTCGGCAAGACCGAGATCGCCATGCGCGCCGCCTTCAAGGCCGCGGTCGCCGGCAAGCAGGTGCTGGTGCTGGTGCCGACCACGATCCTTGCCCAGCAGCATGCGCAGACCTTCCGCGAGCGGTTCGACGACCTGCCGGTCAGCGTCGACATCGTCAACCGGTTCCGCACTCCGGCCGAGACGCGCGAGGTGCTCGGGCGCTTCCGTGAGGGCAAACTGGACATCCTGGTCGGCACGCACCGCCTGCTGTCGATGGACGTCCAGCCGTCCGACCTCGGGCTGGTCATCGTCGATGAGGAACAGCGCTTCGGCGTCGCCCAGAAGGAGGCGCTGCGGCAGCTGCGTGTCAAGGTCGACGTGCTGGCGATGAGCGCGACCCCGATCCCGCGCACCCTGCAGATCTCGCTCTCCGGGCTGCGCGAGATCAGCGTCATCGAGACCCCGCCGCCCGGCCGGCGGCCGATCGCCACGCACGTGGGAGAGTTCCGGGAGGACCAGGTCCAGGAGGCGCTGCGGCGCGAGCATGAGCGCGGTGGCCAGAGCTTCTTCCTGCACAACCGCGTCGAGACGATCGAGAATGCGGCCGAGCGCGTGCGGGCGCTGGTGCCCGAGCTGTCGGTGCTGGTCGCCCACGGGCGCATGCCGGAGCACCAGCTCGAGGATGTGATGATGGCCTTCATCCGCGGGCAGGGTGACGTGCTGGTGGCGACCAGCATCATCGAGTCCGGGCTCGACATCCCCCAGGCCAACACCCTGGTCGTCGAGCGTGCCGACCAGCTCGGACTGTCGCAGCTCTACCAGATCCGCGGCCGCGTCGGGCGCAGCACGTGACCGCGCACGCCTACCTGTGCTACCCGGACGAGGCGTCGCTCAGCCGGGAGGCGGCCGCGCGGCTCCGCGCGCTGGCCGACTACACCGAGCTCGGCAGCGGACTGCGCATCGCCATGCGCGACCTCGAGATCCGCGGCGCCGGGAACTTGCTGGGCGACGAGCAGACCGGGCACGTGGCGGCGATCGGCTTCGAGCTCTATGTCGAGATGCTCCAGGAAGCCGTCGCGCTCGGCCAGGGCACGCCGATCCCCGAGCGCGAGGTCCGCATCGACATCCCGATCTCGGCCTACATCCCCGCCGACTACGTCCCGTTCGAGGCCGCCAAGATCGAGCTGCACCGCCGGATCTCGCTTGCCGAGGATCAGGAGTCGGTCGCCGCGCTGGCCGAGGAGATCGCCGACCGGTTCGGCCCGCTGCCGCCCGGCGTCCGGGCGCTGCTGGCCGTCCAGCGCCTGCGCGTGCGGCTGCGCGGGCTGGGCGGCGGCCAGGTCTCGGTGCGTGGCGGACGCCTGGCGGTCGGTCCGATCCGCCTCACGAGCCAGCAACTGCGCGGCCTGCGCGTGGACCATGCCCGGGCGATGTACGACTCGCGCGAGGGCACGGTGTCGGTGCCCGCCCCGTCCGCCCCGATCGAGCGCATCGCCGCTGCCGACGAGCTGCTGGCGGCGCTCGCCGGGACGCTCGCGCCGGCCTGATCTTCGGGTGGTCCGCAGGGAACCGGCGCGCTGGCTTTGCCCGCGGGGGGCCATGCTACGATTCCGCCCGTCTTGGGACCGCTATCTCGCCTGCACGCCGCGCGCCGCCGCACCGCGACCTTCGGCCTCGTGGCACTCGTCACACTCGGCGTGGGCATGCTGTCGGCGTGCGGGAGCAGCAGCAGCACCCTGCCGAGTGGCGTCGTCGCCCAGGTCGGCGACACCCAGATCACCACCGCCCAGCTGGACACCTACATGTCCCAGCTGGCCGCGAGCGCGGCCTCCTCAGGACAGGTCTTTCCCACACCCGGCACCGCCAGCTACACGACCGCCAAGCAGCAGGCGCTCCAGCAGATGATCCAGTTGCAGATCGTCGGGTTCGAAGCCGGCAAGTGCGGCAAGCCGTGCGCCGTCTCGGACGCCGAGATCACCGCGCAGCTCAACACCATCGCCAAGCAGCGGTTCGGGGGATCCCAGGCCAAGCTGGTCGCCTACCTGCGCAGTCTCGACTTCACGCTGGGCCAGGCCCGCGACCAGGTCAAGGCGGGGCTGCAGCAGCAGAAACTCCAGAACTACATCGAGCGGGGCGTGACCTACACGCCCGCTGAGGCCAAGGCCTACTACGTGGCCCACGCCTCCCAGTTCAACGTGCCCGAGACGCGGGTCGTCTGGCACATCCTGGTCCCCAATGACGCCCTGGCCAACAAGATTCGTGCCGAGGTGACCCCGGCGAACTTCGCCGCGCTGGCCCGCCAGTACAGCACTGACACCGGCAGCAAGGCCCAAGGCGGCTACCTCGGGGCGATCCAAGCCTCTGAGGTCGTGGCGCCGTTCGCCAAGGCCGCGTTCGCGCTCAAGGCGGGCCAGATTTCCCAGCCGGTGCACTCGCAGTACGGCTGGCACATTATTTACGTCACCAAGATCACCCCGGCCCACCACACCGCCGAGGCCGCGGCATTGAAGGGCATCATCTCCAGCCAGCTCGCCTCCAACCGCGCGGCGGCCTACCAGCAGTGGGTCACCAAGACGCTGGCCTACTGGAACGCACAGACCAAGTACGCCTCGTCGAGCATGGAGCCCTCGAGCTCGACGAGCGGAGCCACCTCCACCGGCTGATGCGGATCGTCGGACTCGGTCCCGGTGACCGGGAGTCCGTACCAGCCGACGCGCTCGCGCAGTTGGCGTCCGCGGCGCGCATCGTGCTGGGTCCGGTCGAGCCCAGCGTCGCCGAACTGCTCGGGCATCTGACCTGCGTCCCGCTCGTCGATCCGGCCGCGCTGCCCGCCGACGCGGTCGTGGCAGCGGCCGACCCGGAGGCATACGCGCTCGCCCGCCGCGTCCCTGCGGCCGAGACGAGCCCGCCGCGTGAGCGCCTGCGCGAACGGGCGATCGGGGCCCAGGTCGCGCGTCTCGTCCGCGTGGGCGGCCGCCTGCGCCGCGACTGCCCGTGGGATCGCGAGCAGACGATCCCCTCGATCGTGCCGTACACCATCGAGGAGGCGTTCGAAGTCGCCGATGCGGTCGCCTCCGGGGACCCGGCCAAGCAGCTCGACGAGGTCGGCGACCTGCTGTTCCAGTCGGTGTTCCTGGCCCAGCTGCTCGAAGAGGACGGCCACGGCGACCTCGGTTCGATCGCGACCGATCAAGCCGACAAGCTGATCAGCCGGCACCCGCACGTCTACGGCGATGTCCACGCCGGCGACGCCGACCACGTGCTCGACATGTGGGAGGCCAGCAAGCGCGCCGAGCGCGCCGACCAGGGGATCTTCCACGACCTGCCGCCCGGCCTGCCGGCCCTGGCCTTCGCGACCAAGGCCCAGAAGCGCGCCGCGGCGGTCGGGTTCACGTACGCCGACATGGGCGGCGCCGTGGCGGCGCTCCTCGAGGAGGTCGCCGAGTTGGCGGCCGACCCGAGCCCCGAGGAGCTTGGGGACGTCTTGTTTGCCGCGGTCGCCGTCGCGCGCCAGCTCGCCACCGATCCCGAGGTCGCGCTGCGCGCCACCGCGCAGCGGTTCCGGCGGCGGGTCGAGCGGGCCGCCGCGGCCGCCCGCGACGCCGGCGAGCGCTTCGAGGACTTGGATCCGGCGGCGCAGCTTCGCTGGTACGAGGCGGCCGGCCGCACGTAGCGTCCAGCGCCCGCGTGGCGGGCACAAGGTTTTCCGCGGATTGGCCGATGAATGGTGCGTGGACCCCGTGGAGTCGAGACGCCCGGACGCCGCGCGTGACGCGGACCAAGCGGCGCAGATCGCGTGCCTGGAGGCCGAGCTCGCCGACGCGCGCGCGACCCTGCAGCGGGCGGTGGCCGCCCGCCGCGAGGCGGGGGTCAGCACGGACTTGGTCAGTGTCGCCGCCGCGGAGCTGCGGGCGCCGGCGACCGCGGTCAGCGGCTACCTGCAGCTGATGGTCGAAGGTGAGCTCGGGCCGCTCGATCCCGACCAGCAGCACATGCTCGAGTGCGCGCTGTTCCACACGCGCCGCATGCTGGAGCTGGTCGACGACCTGGTCATGATCACCGGGTTGCCCTCCAGCCACCGCAGCATCACCGACCTGGACCTGCGCGAGCTCGTCCGGCTGCGGGCCCAGGATGCCGCCGCACGGGCGTTGGCGCGCCGGGTGCGCCTCGAGCTACGGCTGGCCGAGTGCCCGCAGATTGTCGGCGACGGGGCCACGATCGGCCGTGCGGTCGACTGTCTGCTCGAGCAGGCGATCATGTTCTCGCCGCCGACGTCCGCGGTGGTCTGCGCGGTCCATGGCATCGCCGGCGGCGTCGCGATCGAGGTCTCCGATCAGGGGATGTCGCCGGACCCGCAGGCGCTCGATGCGCTCATGGACGGCCGCGATCCGGGCGCTGCCGACGACCCGCGCACGCTGCTGGCCTCCCGTCTGGGCCTGGTGATGGTGCGGATGGTCGCCGAGGCGCACGGCGGCCGCGCGGACGCGGTGGCCGACCGGCGCCGGACGACGCTGCGCATGGTGCTGCCCGCCGGGGCCTGAGCGCGCCCCGCCGGCGGCCGCCGGCACCCATGTGCAACGGCCCGGCCCGGTCCGTAGACTTGTGCGGCCCAAAACCGACCGCCGCCGCTTGCGAGGGAGCCGATGTCGCAGATCGCCGCCGTTCACGCCCGTCAGATTCTGGATTCTCGTGGCCAGCCGACCGTCGAGGTCGAGGTAACGCTGTCCAGCGGTGCCAGCGGTCGGGCCGCGGTGCCCTCGGGTGCCAGTACGGGTGCGTTCGAGGCGGTGGAGCTGCGCGACGGCGACGCGCGGCTCTATTCCGGCAAGGGCGTGCTGAAGGCGGTGGCCAACGTCGAGGACGAGCTGGCCGGTGTGCTGATCGGGCTCGAGGCGACCGACCAGGCGGTCGTCGACCGCACCATGATCGAGCTGGACGGGACGGCCAACAAGGGCCGCCTGGGTGCCAACGCGATTCTCGGGTGCTCGATGGCGGTGGCCCAGGCCGCCGCGCACGAGGCCGGTCTGCCCCTGTACCGCTACCTCGGTGGCGCGCAGGCGCACCGGCTGCCGGTGCCGCTGATGAACATCCTCAACGGCGGGGTGCACGCCGACAACTCGGTCGACCTGCAGGAGTTCATGGTCGCACCCATCGGCGCCCGCAATTTCGCCGAGGCGCTGCGGATGGGCGCGGAGGTGTACCACACGCTCAAGCGGGTGCTGCATACCCGCGGGCTGGGCACCGGCGTCGGCGACGAGGGCGGGTTCGCACCAAACCTCGAGAACAACCAGCAGGCGCTGGACATCATCGTCGATGCCATCGAACAGGCCGGCTACCGGCCCGGGTCCGACATCGCGCTGGCGCTGGACCCCGCTACCACCGAGCTCTGGCGCGATGGGGCGTACCAGCTCGAGGGCGAGGGCCGCGTGCTGAGCTCGGTCGAGCTCTGCGAGTACTGGGTCGAGCTGTGCGACCGCTATCCGATCATCTCGATCGAAGACGGCATGGCCGAAGAGGACTGGGAGGGTTGGCAATTGCTGACTCAGCGCCTGGGCGACCGCATCCAGCTGGTCGGCGACGACCTGTTCGTGACCAACGTCGAGCGGCTGCAGCTGGGCATCGACCGTCACGCCGGCAACGCCATCCTGATCAAGCTCAATCAGATCGGCACGCTGACTGAGACGCTCGCCACCATGGAGCTGGCCGCCCGCGCGGGCTTCGCAGCGATGGTCTCGCACCGCTCCGGCGAGACCGAGGACGTCTTCATCGCCGACCTGGCGGTGGCGACCGGATGCGGGCAGATCAAGACCGGCGCCCCGTCGCGGAGCGAGCGGGTCGCCAAGTACAACCAGCTGCTGCGCATCGAGGAGCTGTTGGGACCCGCGGCGGCATATTCCGGCGCGGGCGCCTTCCTCGACCGGTAAGGCGGCCGGGCCGGGACAACGCGTCCACCGCGGGCGGGCCGATTGGTGGGCGCCGCCGGCAGGAGCGGCGCGCCCGGAGGCGTACCTAGGACATACGGCGGGTCGACGTGCCCGACGCGCGCCCCGGGAGTCCTCTCACGCCTCGTCCACGCACGATCGTTATCGCAGGTCTGTTCGCGGCCGTCGGATTGAGCTATATCGGGCCGCTCACCGGGTACCTCTCGGCCAAGAGCACCCTGCGGGCCGAGGAGCAGACGCTGATCGAGCTGCAGGCGCAGCGCACGCAGCTCGCCGGCCAGCTCGCCGAGCTCAAGACGCCCGCGATTCTCGAGATCCACGCGCGCGAGATCGGCATGCTCCGTCCGGGCGAGCAGGGGTTCGTGATTGACTTTGTCACCCGCAAACCCCGCATTCCGACGTTCCACATTGAGATGGTCTTGCCCCGAGCGCCCCGAAGCACCTGACCCGGCGGTCGTCGAGCGCCTGCTCGGGCGTCCGTCGTTCACGCGCTGCACGGTCGCGGTGACGTGTCCGTCCGGCGGCCCCGCGGTGCTGGCCAACGCGCCGGTCGACATCCACGGTCGACCGTTCCCGACCCGCTTCTGGCTGGCGTGCCGGGCGCTCGGCGACGCGGTCAGCCGCCTCGAGGCGGCCGGCGGGGTGCGCGAGCTGGAGGCCGACCCGATCATGGCCGAGCACATCCTGGCCGCCAACGCGCGCCACCGGGAGCTGCACGCCGGCTTCAACATCGGCGGCACGCGCGACCCGGCGCGGGTCAAGTGCCTGCACGCCCACCTGGCCTTCGCGATGGCGACGGGTGGGTCGCAGATCGGCGACTGGATCGCCGCGCGCGCCGATCTCTCCTGGCCGCCGTCGTGCTGTGCGGAGGCGGTCGCCCCCGATGAGCGGTAGCGACGCCGAGATCGCCGCGGCGCGGTTCGCGTGGGAAGAGGGGATGCGTCGGCTGGAGGGCGACCGGTCGGCCGTGCGCGCCCTGCGCGACGAGCTCGCGTTCGCCGTCACCGACGAGCTGCGCCGACGGCTCGGCGTGACCTTCGGCGTGGCCGACCTGGCCGCGCAGTACCGCACCGCAAGCAGTTGGTACTTCGAGATCGCCGCCCGCATCGCACCGACCCACCCCGATGCGTGGGACCCGGCGGTCGCCCTGGACGCCGGGTTTGCACGGATGGCGCGCCTGGCGACCGACGCACCCGGCCGGGGCAGGGCCTAGGCTCGCCCTCGGGGCGGACCCGCCGGGGCTACAATCGGGGCCGGCGACGAGGATGGGACACGACCGATGCGCCTCTCGGCGAGGAATCAGCTCTCAGGGACGATCACCGCGATCCAGCTCGGCACCGTGATGGCCATGGTGACCCTCGAGCTCGATGGTGGTCAGCAGGTCACGGCGGCGATCACCAGGGCCGCGGTCGAGGAACTCGGCCTGAGCGTGGGGATGCGGGCGGCGGCGGTGATCAAGTCGACCGAGGTGATGATCGGCATCGACTAGCGGCGCACGGTGGGCGGCGGCGCGGTCCAGAGCTCGGTCAGTGCCGGCGCATCGGTCTCGCCGCGCTCGATCAGGGCATGGATCTGCGGGAGCGCGTCCCGGCGCAGATAGACATGGCGCTGGCCCACGCTCGGCTTCTCACCGAGCAGCCCGGCGCGGATGAGGGCCTCGCCGACCTCCATGGCGTCGTGGCGCTGGTCGGCCGACACGCCCCGGTACAGATGGTCGACGGCCGTGTGGTAGTTGGTGCCGACCTTGCCCATGCGCAGCAGCCGCTGCAGCACGCGCCGGGCGTGCCGGCGCCGCGGGCAGGGGTCGTCGTCGATGCCGAGGGCGCGGACGTCCTCGTCCGGGGCGTCGGGCAACGGATCTCCGGACAGGCCCCAGTTGCGGACGTTGCGGACCATGTCGGGGTCGTCGGCGGCGATCTCGAGCGATTGCCCGTGGGCGGCCAGGGCGATGGCGACCTCGAGCGGGTGCGCCCCGACCGCCTGCGCCAGCACCGCCAGGCCGCTGCGCGCCCGCGCGCGCCCCAGGTCGAGCTCCGGTAGCGCACCGGCGGGCTCCGGCAGCGGCGCGGTGCGGACGCGCGCATCGGGGAGCCGCTCGGCGATGGCCAGGGCCGCCAGCTCGGGATCGGCGCCAGGTGCCTCGAGCGCGACCCAGCCATGCCAGTCGGCCAGCACGAGCCCCTCGGGGTCCGCGCCCGCGTCGATGGCGGCGGCCAGCAGCGCGACGAGCACGCGCGCGGGCCCCTGCGGTGCAAACGCCTGGGCATGGGGGACGCTGACCGGCAGCACCCAGACCGCGGAGCCGTCCTCCCGGCGACCGGTCCACACCCAGACGGTCATGCCCTTGCCGTGGGTCTCGCGGGCGCTGGCGGCCAGCGTCTGGCCGATCGCCTCGGCGCGATCGCCGCGCTGCCAGGTCATGAGCTCCCGTGCGACGACCTCCGGGTCCCGGCCGAGGTCGGCGAAGGTCACTTCACGACGCGCCATCCCTGCAATGTCGCACACCGTGCGACCGCAGGGCCGCGGCGGCCGGTTAGGCTGCGGCGGCCGCCTGCTCCCGGGCGATCAGATGCATCTTCAGCTCGCGTCCGCCGCCGTACTCGCCGGGGGTCCCGTCGCTGCGCACGATGCGGTGACAGCCGATGACGAGCGGCACTGGGTTGGTCGCGCACACGTGTGCGGCGGCGCGGACCGCGCGCGGCCGGCCCGCGGCCGCGGCGAGCTCGGCGTAGCTGATCGTCTGGCCGGTGGGTACCGCGTCGATGGCCGCCAAGACCTCGCGGGCGAACGGCCTCGGGACCAGGCGCAGATCGCACGCGGGCTTCGGCTCGTCCGGGTGGCCGCCGATCGCTGCGGAGAGCCAGTCCAGGGTCTCCGCCAGCGCCTGGGGGTCCTCGCGGACCGCACCGAGCCCGGCGAGCTCGCGGTCGAGCTGACTGCGGTCGCTGCCGGCGAACGCGATCCGGACGATGCCCTGGTCCGTCGCGGCGACGAGCGCCGTGCCGTAGGGGTGGGTCAACTGTGCGGTGACGATCTGGTCCATGCGGGCTCTCTCTGTGCCGTCCAGGCTAGCGCGCCTCGCCCGTCACGGGTGGTCGCATGCGCATCGTCAGGCCGCTATTTCGGCACAAGTGGCTCACCGCTGCGCCGGCGTCGCTCCAGCCAGTCGAGCAGCCGGCTGCGCTGGGCGTCATCGAGCCAGAACTCCAGCGCGTGACGGAGCCGTTCGAGCGGCTCACCGGAGCCCGCCAGCGCCTGGTTGTGGTGTGTCCGCCAGGCCAGCCAGCCCACGAGCCGCTCGGCGTCGGCCTCGCTGAGATGGACGCGGCAAAACACCTCGATGTCGGCGACCGTGGCCATGGGCTGGGGAGCATATCGAACATACGTTCGTATGGGCGCGGCGGGGCGACGGCCCCGTCCGAGGCCCGAAATGCGGCGTGCCGCACATCGCTGCGCGGCACGCAAAGCAGACGCGGGCGATGGCGGCGACGCCGCCGGGAGCGCTAGGACTCCTCTTCCTCTTCCTCGGCGGCCTCCTGCTCGGCGAGGCCTTCGAGGCTGACGTCGACCAGATCGTCGGCCTCGAGGTCGACGGCGACCTCCTCGTCTTCCTCTTCATCGGCGACCTCAGCGTCGGCGACCTCGGCCGGCGGCCTCGCCTTCGAGCACCTGGGCGAGCGCGGGCGTCAGGTCGCTGTCGTCTTCGGCGCTGAGCTCGGCGTCCTCGTCATCCTCGGTCAGGCTCTCCAGCAGGAGCGTCTCCTCGAGCGGGTCGACGACCGCCGCGGAGACCGGCTCGAGCATGTCGGCCTTGCCTTCGGGATCCCAGTGGACGATCAACTCGCCAGCGAGGATCTCGGCCTCGGCCAGGGCCACCGGGTCACGCGTGATGAGCTCGCCGGCGGCCGGCGGTGGCGCGGACTCGGCGCGCAGCTCGGCCGGGTCGGCGGTCAGCCAGAGGGTAATCTGCCGTGCACGCTTCGAGACCGCATGTACCAGGGCATACCGAGAGCCATCCACGTGCTCCAACGCCTGATCCAGGCGACGTCCGTACAGCATTAATCCCCCCCGTAAGTCCATATATGGCGATAGCCAGACCGTGCATACTACTCCGCGTCGGACGGTTGCCGCACATACAGAGCGCAAGGAGGCCTCTGGCATGTTGGTGCTAACACGCAAGAAGCATCAGAGCATCATGGTCGGCGACAACATCGAGATCTCGATCCTCGATGTCATCGGCGACAAAGTGCGCATCGGGATCCAGGCCCCACGCGAGGTCGCGGTGTTCCGCAAGGAAGTGTTCCTGGAGATCCAGGCGCCGGTGAGCGAGTTGCCCGACGCGGCCGAGTCCCCGGCGACGCCGGCGGCCGTCAACCCGGAGTCGGTTTCCTAACCACGCGGGCCCGCCCCAGGGGTGGGCGACCCTAGTGGTTCCGGCGTTCTGCGCCGGCGGATCGTGCGGCGCCCCAGGGCGGACCGGGCTAGGCTCCGGCTTCGTGAGCTGGTTCAACCACACCATCCTCCATCAGATCCAGAACTTCCTGCTGGGTCACGGCGGCATCGTCGCCTACCTGATCGTGTTCGGGCTGGTCTTCGCGGAAGATGCCCTGTTTGTCGGGTTCGTCATCCCCGGTGAGACCGCCGCGGTCCTCGGCGGGGTGCTGGCCAGCCGCGGTTCGGTCAACGTCTGGGTGATGACGGGCGTGGTCGTCGTCGCGGCGATCGCGGGGGATACGGTCGGCTATGAGTTCGGCCGGCACCTGGGCACGCGCGTGCTCCAGGTCCGGGCCTTGCGCCACCACCAGCATCGCGTGCAGCGCGCGCAGGACTTCGTGCGCGGCCGTGGCGCGCCGTCGGTCTTCCTCGGCCGCTTCGTGGCCTTCTTCCGGGCGATGGTCCCGGGGTTGGCCGGCATGAGCGGCATGCCCTACCGGCGCTTTGTCGCCTGGAACGCGCTCGGGGGGATCGTCTGGGGGGTCGGGTGCGTGCTGGTCGGTTGGATCGCCGGCAACTCGTTCGCGCGCGTGGAGCAGGTGGCCGGGACGGCGGCGGCGATCGCCGTCGCCGTGATCGTGCTGGCGGCGATCGTGTTCTGGTTCGTGCGCCGCCGCCGCCGCGACGCCGCCGAGGAGCGCGCCGCCGACCCCGCCGCCCCGGACCCGGCTGCGGCGCTCGAGCGGGCGGAGTCGTCCGACTAGCACCCGGCCTAGATCCGTTCCAGCGCGATGACGGGGATCGTCCTGGTGGTGTGCTGCTGATACTCGGCGAACTGTGGGGAGCGGGCGGCCTGGGCGGCGTAGATGCGATCCCGATCGGGGCCGGCGATCTCGGTGGCACGGGCGCGGAACGTGTCGGTGCCGACCTCGACCGTGACCTCGGGGTGCGCCATGAGGTTGAAGTACCAGTCGGGGTGCCGGGGTGCCCCACCGGCGGAGGCGAAGATCATGTAGCGGTCGCCGTCCCGGTAGTACACCAGCGGGTTGAGCCGCGGTGCGCCGCTCTTGGCGCCGGTCGTCGTCAGCAGCAGCAGGGTGGTGTCGGCGAACATGCCGACCTCGCCGCCATTGGCGCGGAATTCCTCGGCGATCCGGGCGTTGAAGTCCTGCATCTCGCTCATGCGGTGTCCTTTGTGGGGGTCGTCGTCGGCGCGCCCGCGGCGTGGTGCTGGCACGTCCCGGACAGTCTGCCGCAACCGGGCATGCCCCGGTGCCTGTGGTGCGCCGGCGGGGGCTCGGGCGCCCTCAAGTTCGTCGCGGCCGCGTCCGACAACACACCTAGCGCGGCCGCGCCGCGGGAGCCGGCCCGGCGTACCCGCGCGCGGTACGCGCACGACGATGAAGGCGGCAGCCAGATGCTCGATGAGCCCGGTCATCAGCCCGAGGATCTCGATCACCCCAACGTGCATATCGCCGCCCTGTTCGACGGGGCGATCCAGTTCGCGCGCGAGGCCCTCGACGCATGGGACGCGGGCCGCGAGGCCGATGCGGGGCGTCGCGTTGGCTGGGTACGCGCCGTGCTGGTCGACCTCGCCCAGCGGGCGGGCTGGGGGACGGGCACGATCGGGCGCCAGATCGCGGCGATTCTGAGCTACTTGTCCCAGCGGCTGGTCGCCGACGCCCGGAGCCGCGATGGCCTGTCCCGGTTTATCGGGGACCTGACGACCGTCTACGGGCTGTGGGGGATGATCTGCGGTCGCGGCACCGCGCCGCGGGCGACGGTGTAGCGGGCCCTGAACGTCGGCGCAGCGGGCGGCTATTGCCCGACGGCCGGATCGATGTCACAATCGGCACCCTTGCAACGATTGTTACTAGGAGGAGGGTGTGATGCAGGTCGGCAACATCATGAGCCCCGTCTCGGCGGTGGTCGGCCCAGAGCACACCCTGCGCCAAGCCGCCGCCCGCATGGTCCAGCACAACACGGGCGCGGCCATCGTCATGGACCCGGCCCTGCCCGGGCCGCACGTGATCACCGAGCGCGATCTGCTGCATGCGGTCGCCGACGGCCTCGACGTCGACACACAGCGCGTTGGTGATCACATGAACAACGCGGTCATCACCGCGGCACCGACGTGGGCGATCTCACGGGCCGCGGAGTTGATGGTGGCCCACGCCGTGCGCCACGTTCTGGTATTTGACGGGACGCCTGGTGGGCGTCCTGTCCATGCGCGACGTCCTCCGGACCGGCGTTGTCGTCCCGGCGGTCGCGGCGGCGGCCCGGGGCTAGGGTCGTCATCCGGTGGCGGTGGTGGCGGCGGATCGTCCGAGCCGCCTGAATCGTCCGGCGCGTTGCGGATCTGCCACCACACGTGGGCGAAGAATCCGGCCGCGACGACGAGCGCATAGACCATGCCGAGGATAGGTACTCCGGGCATATCCCGACTGTAGGCGGTTCGGGCCGGCTTGGCGAGTCCGATCCGCCGCCGGCGTGACACAACTGCTCAAGCCCGGCCGGACGCGCGCCGATGAGACGCGTGTGAGCACCGGTTTCGTCGCCATCGATCCCGCTCCGGCCGACGTCGGCGCGCGCGCGCGGCGCCAGTTCAACGAGCTCGAGCTCGAGCACGCGCTGCGCGCGACGGCCGCACAACAGCTGCGGGTCGCCGCGGCCCATGCGCGCCCGGGGGTCGATGAGCACCGGATCGCCCTCTTGGAGCAGGCGATCGCCGACCGGATCGACCGGATCTTCCGCGACCGACGAGCCGCCGCCGAGCGTGCCGCGGCCCCGGATACCCCGCGCGCGGTCACCGACGAGCTGGCCGCTCGGCGTGGCCGTGCCGACGCGACCGGCCGGCCGTTCGCGCGCACGGAGCTAGCGTCCGCCCCGGGGCTTACGCCCCGATGTGCGGTTCCGGGGAGAGCTCCACGCGGACCATCGTGCGCTCGGCCCCGGTGCGGACATCGACCAGATCGACCAGGTGGCGCACCAGCCACAGCCCGCGACCGCGGACCTCATCGACGCGCGGCGGTTCGCTGCGCCAGACGCTGTCGCGGTCGAGCCCGGTGCCGTGGTTGCTGACCTCGATCACCAGCCGCCCGTCCCACCAGGCCTCGACCAGGTAGGGCGGATCGCCGTGCTGCTGTGCGTTGGCGACCAGCTCCGTGAGGGCGACCGCGACGTCGGCGGCACGATCGGCGAAGCCCGCGCGGATGGCGATGTCGTAGATCTCGCTGCGCATGCCCGGCGTCTGACCGCGCGAGGTGATCTCGGCACGGTAGCGCACGCCGTGCAGCGCGCGGCGGGTGGCCTGGGATTCGGGCGTCAACGGTGGCAACCCTTCGTCGGAGTCGACAGCGCATTGAACCACGGGGCATGGTCGGCGTGCAGGCGGAGCGCCGATACAGTGCGTTTGCCGCGGCTCGGACAGCAACATGTCAGGCCGCCAGGAAGCTCGCGTGCGCCGGCAGGGCCATCGTGCCCTCGGCGATCCACAACGCCTCGCAACAGGCGACGCCGATCGTCCTGGCAAGGGCCTGGACGACGAACAGGCGGGTGCTCTGCAGCACATGCGCGTCCGGGGCGCCGGAGGCGATGTTGACCGTCGCCGTGATCGCCAGGTCGCCGACCCGCGGCAGGGACTTGCCCACCCCGTGGCCGGGGCGCAGGCCGCCGTCGCGCAGGCTGATCATGCCGATGCTCTCCCGCGGTCCCAGGGCGGCGTCGACCGCCACGACCACGGGCGGTTGGGGTGAGTTCGCCAGCGGCCAGATGCGGTCGCGCAGGTTGAGTGCGTGCAGCGGGTGCTCGAGCGTGCCCAGCACGCGGGCGCCGTCCAGCCCGGATCGCACGAGCCACTGGCCGACCAGCGGGCCGAGTGCATCGCCGGTCGAGCGGTCGGTGCCGATGCACGCGAACACCACGCCGCGCTCGAGCGCGTTGTTGGCGACCAGCGCCCTGGCGAGCGACGACGCCAGCGTCTGGGGCGCGGTGGGATCGTCTCCTGGAACGTCGATGTCGTGGGGCATTTCCGCAGGGCCTTCTCGGGGAATGGCGTGCCTGCAGGCTATGGCGCGCCCCGCTGGCACCTGCCACCCATACGAACGGTGCGGACCGCTACGGATTAGCGGGGCGTGCCTCGACTATCCACCAGAGGCCCCGTCGCCAGCGGGTTCGGCGCGGGTCGCCACATCGGGGTCGACCTCGCGCCGGAGCTCCAGGCGGCGCTCGGGAGTCACATCGATCCAGTCGACGTCGTTGATCGCGCCCTCGAGTGCCCAGAGCACGATCAGCTCCGCGCTCCAGGGCCGCCAGGCGCGCATCGTGCGGTAGGCCCGGGCCGCGCCGATCTCGCGCAGCTGGTCGGCCGAGTCGATGCCGACCTCGTGGAGCCACTGGGTGATGGCCGGATCGATGTTACGCAGCTCGATGATCGGGCGGTCGTCGGTCATTCGGCCGCCAGCGCCGCGATCGCGGTGTGCAGGCGCGCCGCCGCCGCCGCCGGCATCAGCGCGGTCACTCGCAGCCCCGACTCGGTCTCCTGCTCGCTGATGTCCCGGCCCTGCCGGTAGACGTCGGACAGCAGCGTCCCGGCGCCCCACGGGATCACGACGTCCAGCGGCGTCAGCCGGGCGCGCGCCAGGTCGATCAGCCGCTCGCGCAGCGCATCCACGCCGGCGCCGGTGAGCGCCGAGGTCAACTGCGCATCAGGATGCCGGGCGATGAGCGCCTGGCGCTGCTCGGCGTCGATGCGGTCGGTCTTGTTGAGCACGAGCAGCCGCGGGATCGCGCCCGCGCCGATCTCCTCGAGGACGTCCTCGACGGCCAGTGCGTGGGCCAGGCGGCGGTGCTCGGGCTCGGAGGCGTCGGCAACGTGCAGGATCAGATCCGCGTCCTGAACCTCGGTGAGCGTCGAACGGAATGCCTCGACGAGCTGGTGCGGCAGGTGGCGGATGAACCCGACGGTGTCCGACAGCAGGACGCGGTAGCCGCGCTCCTCGATCATCCTCGTGGTCGGGTCGAGGGTCTCGAACAGGGCGTCGTTGACTGCCACGTGGGCGCCCGAGAGGGCGTTCATCAGGCTCGACTTGCCGGCGTTGGTGTAGCCGGACAGCGCGACCCGCGGGGCGCCGGAGCCGAGCCGCTGGTCGCGCATCACCCCCCGCGAGCGGTCGAGGTCGCGCAGGCGCCGGCGCAGGACGCCCATGCGGTTGCGCAGCAGCCGCCGGTCCGACTCCAGCTGGGTCTCACCGGGGCCCCGGGTGCCGACGCCGCCGCCGAGCCGCTCAAGGTGCTGCCACAGGCCCTCCTGGCGCTGGTACGAGTACTCCATCTGCGCCAGCTCCACCTGGAGCTTGCCTTCGGCCGTCCGGGCGTGCAGGGCGAAGATGTCGAGGATGACCGCCGTGCGGTCGACAACCCGGATCTGCAAGCGATCCTCGAGCGCGCGCTGCTGGCCCGGGCTCAGCTCGCCGTTGACGGCGACCAGATCCGGCCGAAGGGCCGGGAACATCTCGTGCAGCTCGTCGAGCTTGCCGCGACCGAGATAGGTCTTGTTGTCGGGTCGCACGCGCTGTTGCACGACCCGCGCGACCGTGTCGGCGCCGGCGGTGCGCAGCAGCTCGACCAGCTCGGCCAGCGAGTCCTCGGCGTCGTCGTCCAAACGGGGCACCGATGCGACGATGATGGCCCGCTCGCGATCGGCCCGGGTCAGCCCGTCACGGTCGTCCGCCCCGCGGCCGCCGCCGCCCCGGTAGGTGCGCTGCAGCTGACGGTCCTTGCCGTGATCGAGATAGCGGTCTTTCCCCACGCCATAGATAATGCACCCCCGGGTGTACGGAGGACGCGATCGCGGGCAAACTCAGGGTCGCGTGGCCCACCTCGCCGGGGGTCGCCGTGGCACAATCCGCAGCTCGTCTGCGGGGGCCGGGCCGCGGCGCACGCTGGAGTAGGCTCTGGGTAGTCGCAGGGCGCATGAGATGCGAAGGAGAACTGATGGGCATTGAAGACGAGGTCAGCAACATCATCAACACCGAGTCCGCGGAGCACCGGCACATGGTGCAGTACGTCGTCGGTCAGCTCGAGTCCGGGCGCCACCTCGAGGACATCATGCGCGACGAGAACCTGACCAGCTCGCTGTCGACGCTGGACCGCCGCCATCTGCTCGAGGACCCCCGCGTCACCGCAGCGGCCCATCACGACATCATCAACCAGCTGCGCGCACAGCTCGACGAGGCACTCGGCCAGTAGGGAGTACAATCGTCACGGTGACCCGCGCGGCCTGCGCGCCGGGACCGCCTCCGACCGGCCCTGCTGGGTCCCGGTGCACCCCGTCCGGAACCACGGCCCGAACGGCCCTTGTGGCATCGACCGATGCACCTGTTCTTTTCGCAAAACCAGACGATCGTCGTGTTCGCCTATGGGCTGGTGTTTTTCGCCCTTGGGTTGGCGGTCTGGTTGCAGCGCCGGCGTGCCAGCCGGCTGGTGCTCACCAGCGCGCTGATCTGGCTGGCCGCGTTCGCCATGACCGAGGCGTTTGCGATCTGGGGCAACGTCTTCATCCCGATCCAGCAGAGCTACCTGCACGCCGGACTGGTGAACGGGCTCTGGGTGCTGCGGGGCCTGCTCGCGTCGGCGGGCTATCTGTTCATGGTCCAGTTCGGCCTGCGCCTGCTCGAGCTGCGGCGTCGTGCCCGGTTGGCGCTCACGGGCGTGTCGGTGGCCGTGTGGCTGCTGATCCTCGGCGTCGGCACGATCGTCGCCGGCCAGCAGCACTGGACGGCCGTCGAGTGGGCGCTGTCGATCGACAACGTGTCTCGGATGACGCTGCTGCTGGTCGGCGCGCTGCTGGCGGCGGTCGGCCTGTGGCGCCAGCGCGGTGCGCTGTCGCTTGCGGGCATGACCAGCATCCGGCCGTATGCCGCCGCCACGGCCGGGGTGCTCGCGTTCTATGCAGTGGTGGGCGGGACCATCGTCGACGTCGCCCCGTGGGCGCCCGGCCCGATCACCAAGGAACACTGGTTCACCGTGACGGGGGTGCCGCTCGACGTGGTGCTCGGGGTCGCCGGCCTTGCGCTGTGCGTCCTGGCGGCGAAGCTGCTTGAGATCTTCGAGTTCGAGGCCAAGCAGCGCCTCGACGCGCTCGAGCGCTCCCGCGCCATCGCCGAGGAGCGCGCGCGCTTTCGGCGCGACCTGCATGACGGCACGATCCAGTCGATCTATGCGGCCGCGCTGCGGCTCGAGGCGATCGCGCTGCACACCGACGACGGGCCGAACCGCGACGAGCTGCGCGGCGTCGTGGGGGACCTCAACCAGGTCACCGACGACATCCGCTCCTACATCACCGACCTCTCCCAGACACCCGACACGCCCGAGGGGATCGCCGCGCGGCTGCGCGAGATCGCCGGCGAGTTCGACCTGGAGACGGACCTGAAGGTTCGCGTCCAGGTCCGCGGCATGTCATCCTCCGGTCCGGTGCCACAAGGCGCCGGCAGGCATCTCGAGCAGATCCTGCGCGAGGCGTTGGCCAACGCCGCGCGGCATGCGGGGACCTGCGTCGCCGACGTTCGGCTGGCATTCGCTCAGGATGAGCTTGAATTGGTGATCAGCGACAACGGCTGCGGGATCAGCCCGCCGGCCGACGAGCACATTGGGTTCGGGCTACGCAACATGCATGAGCGTGCCCGGCGCCTCGGAGGCCGACTCAGCGTCGAACAGACGGCCCCCGGAACCCGCCTTATCGTCTCCATCCCGCTCGACAGCGACATCCCGGATGCCGCGCCACTCACGCAACCGTTCCCAGCAGAGGTGATGCCCTAGATGGCAACCAGTCAGACCGATGCGATCCGCATCCTGATCGTCGACGACCACGCGGTCGTGCGGATCGGGCTCAAGACGGTGCTCGCCAATGCGACCGGCTTCCGCGTCGTGGGCGAGGCGGGCACGGTCAGCGATTCGATCGCGCTGGCCAGCCAGGCGCGCCCCGACGTCGTACTGATGGACGTCCGGCTGCCGGATGGCTCGGGCGTCGAGGCCTGCCGGCGCATCAAGGCCGACAACCCCGACACCCGCGTCGTGATGCTGACCTCCTACCAGGACGAGGAGGCGATCGTCGGTTCGGTGATGGCCGGCGCGAGCGGGTACCTGCTCAAGCAGGCCGACGCCGAGCGGCTGATCCAGGCCATCCGCGACGCGGCCGCCGGCGAGTCCTCGCTGGATCCGCGCGCCGCGGGGACCCTGCTGACCCAGTTCCGCGAGCTGTCGGCCAAGCAGGCCGAGGCCGAGCTGGCGGGGCTGACCGACCGCGAGCGGCGCATGCTGGCGCTGATCGCCGAGGGGTACACCAACCGGGCCATCGGCGAGGTGCTGCACCTGTCGGAGAAGACCGTGCGCAACCATGTCAGCCAACTGCTGCGCAAGCTCGGCTTCCAGCGCCGCTCCCAGGCGGCCGCGTGGGCCGGCCAGCGCCGCCTCGAGCTGCCGCCGGCATAGCCGCCAACGCGGCGCGCACACCGGCGAGGCCGCAAACAGCGTCCAGCGGAACCGGCTGCCTGGTCTTCCGGCCGAGAGGACTCCTATTGTCAAAGTCGAAATCCTGAGATCAGCATCCTGCCATCCGGCCGAGGCGCACCCGATGTCACGTCACGCTCGCGTCCTGGCGCTCGCCAACCAGAAAGGTGGCGTCGCCAAAACCACCACGACCCTGAACCTGGCCGTCGCCCTGAAAGACCTCGGCTACCGCGTGCTCGCGGTGGACCTGGATCCGCAGAGCAACCTGTCCATGAGCCAGGGCATCAACGTCGAGGAGCTCACGCTCACGATGTACGACGTCCTCGTGCGCGAGATCCCGATGGTCAATCTGATCCAGTCCCGCGAGGTCGACATCGCTCCGGCCGGCATCGAGCTTGCCGGGGCGGAGCTGGCGCTGACCGCGACGATCGGCCGCGAGCGCGCCCTGCAGCGTGCCCTGCGTCCACTGATGGACAAGTACGACGTGATCCTGATCGACACGCCGCCGTCACTCGGCCTGCTGACGATCAACGCAATGGTGGCCTCGAACGGGGTGATCGTCCCGGTGCAGTGCGAGTACCTGTCGCTGCGCGGTCTGGCGCAGCTCCAGGCCACGCTGGAGCAGGTGCGCGAGCACCTCAACCCCGAGATCGCGATCGTCGGGATCCTGCCGACGATGTACGACGGGCGCACCCTGCACGGCAGGGAGGCCATCGACGTGCTGACCCAGAGCTTCGGCGACCTCGTGTACCCAATCCGCATCGGCAAGACGATCCGCTTCGCCGAGGCGCCCGTGAGCGGCCGCAGCGTCATGTCCTACGACCCACAGGGCCAGGCCGCCCGCTGGTATCGCCAGCTGGCACAGCTGGTCGTGGAGCGTGAGCTGAGCCCTGTACCGCAGGAGGTACGTGCATGACCCCTCGTCCCGGTCGCGCCAGCATGCGCGAAGGACCGCTATCGAACCTGTTCCGGAGCACCGAGTCCCCGCGCAGCACTGGCGGCACCGAGCAGCTGTTCACACCGACCGACGACATCCCGGCGCCCAATCTGAACAGCTACGTGGCGGTCATCCGCGTGGTCGGCGTCGGCGGCGCCGGCTGCAACGCCATCAACCGGATGGTCGAGGCCGGGATCCGCGGGGTCGAGTTCATCGCGGTCAACACCGATCGGCAGGCGCTGGATGCCTGCGACGCGGACGTGCGCATCCCGGTCGGGCTCGAGCTGACCCAGGGCCGCGGCACCGGCGGCGACCCGGACAAAGGCGAGCAGGCCATCCGTGACTCCGAGGAGGTGATCCGCCGGGCGCTCAGGGGCAGCGACCTGATCTTCATCGCCGCGGGCGAGGGCGGCGGCATGGGTTCCGGCGGCGCGCCGATGATCGCGCGGATCGCGCGCGAGCTCGGGGCGCTGACCGTCGCCGTGGTGACACGGCCGTTCCAGTTCGAGGGCAAGCGCCGGACGGCCGTCGCCGACGAGGGCATCGCGCGACTGCACGAGGCCGCCGATACGGTCATCGTGATCCCGAACGATCGACTGATGACCGTGCTCGAGCGCGGCACGAGCATGGTGAGCGCCTTCCAGGTGACCGACGACCTGCTGCGCCAAGGCGTGCAGGGCATCTGCGACATGATCACCCTGCCTGGCCTGATCAACCTCGACTTCGCCGACGTCCGGACGGTGATCCGCGACGCTGGCGAGGCGCTGTTGGGCATCGGCTACGCCGGCGGTGGAAACCGTGCGGCCGAGGCGGCCCAGGCCGCGATCTCGTCCGCCCTGCTCGAGACGCCGATCGACGGGGCCCAGGGGGTGCTGCTGGGCATTACCGGTGGGCCGGACCTGTCGCTGATGGAGGTCTCCGATGCTGCGGACATCGTCGCCGCCGCGGCCGATCCGGACGCAAACATCATCTTCGGTGCGGCGATCGACCCCGAGCTGACCGGGCAGGTGTGGGTCACCGTCGTGGCCGCCAACTTCAGCGGCGTCCGCGCCGCGCCGCCCGCGAACCCTGAAGCCGAGGCGCTCGCGGCGCGCTCGGTGCCACGGGCCATCGGCCGCTCGGTGGCGTCGGTGAGCGTGTCGGGCGAGTCCCCAGGCGGCGCGTCGGGTTCGGACACGTCGGCCGACTGACGCCGTCGGCACGGCACACCTACAGCGCGGAGTAGTCGCGGCAGGACATCGGGCGTCCGCGCACGCCGGTGCCCGGATCCTCGCCGAGGGCGGCAACGCGGTCGACGCCGCGATCGCCGCGGCGTTCGCCGGCGCGGTCTGCGAGGGGCCGCTCACCGGCCCCGGGGCGGGCGGGTTCCTGATGGTCGCCCTGCCGGGCCGCACCCCGATCTTCCTGGACTTCTTCGTCGCCGTGCCCGGCCTCGGCCCGAACGGGCGGCAACTGGATCCGGCGGACCTGGACGTGTTCACGGTGCCCTTCGGCGACGCCGACCAGGCCTTTCACATCGGGCCGGCCTCAGTCGCCGTGCCGGGGATGCTGCAGGGGCTGTTCACGGCCTGGGAGCGGTTCGGGCGCATGGGGCTGGCCGAGTTGGTGGCGCCTGGCGTCGAGCTGGCGCGGCAGGGGGTCGTGATCGGTCCGCGCACGGCATTCCTGTACCGGATCCTGGGGGAGATGCTCTGCTTTAGCCCGGATGCGGCGGCGGTCTACGCCCCGGGCGGGACGATCCTGGGCGAGGGCGAGGTCTTTCGGAATCCGGCACTGGCCGAGACCCTCGAGGAGCTCGCGCGTACCGGGACGGCGGCGATGGGGCCGGGCGGCTGGCTGGCCGAGCGGATCGTCGAGGGACTTGCCGCCGCCGGGGGCCTGGTGACCGCAACCGACCTGGCCGAGTACCGGGTGATCGAGCGGCGTCCGCTGCAGACACAGTTCCGAGGCCTGCGCGTGTTCACCAACCCGCCGCCGTCGTCGGGCGGGGTGCTGATCGCCGCGGCACTCTCGCACCTGGATGGACGCCCGGTCGCCACGGACGACGCCACCCGCTACCGCAACCTGGTGCGCGCGGGGGAGTTCGCCAACAGCCTGCGCACCGAGGCGTTCGCCCAGCGGCTGCACGAGGTCGCCGACGATCAGCTGACCGACTGGGCCGAGATCACCGGGACGGGCGAGGGGCTCCCGGTGACGCGGGGGCCCAACGGCACGACCCACGTCAGCGTGGTCGACCGTGAGGGCATGATCGCCAGCCTCTCGAGCAGCAACGGCAGCGCCTCGGGGGTCATGGTCCCGGGCACCGGGTTCCTGCTCAACAACATGATGGGCGAGGAGGACCTCAATCCCGGCGGATTTGGGAGCATGTCCCCCGGAATGCGGATGACCTCGATGATGGCGCCGACGATCGTCGTCGACGGCGCACGCCCGTGCCTGGGCCTTGGCTCGGCGGGCTCGAACCGGCTGCGCTCGGCGATCCTGCAGACGCTGGTCGGCATCGTCGATGACGACCGGCCGATCGCCAGCGCCGTGGCACGGCCACGCGTGCATCCCGAACGCGGCGGGATCGACGTCGAAGGCGGCGTGCCGGACCAGGTACCGGCGGCGCTCGAGGCCGAGGGCTGCCAGGTCCGCCGCTGGAGCGGGCTCAGCCTGTTCTTCGGCGGCGTTAGCGCCGTCGGTTGGCGCGACCATGAACTGGAGGGCGCGGGCGACCCGCGCCGCGGTGGCGCCGCCTTCGGGGTGGCGGACTCTGGGGAGGTGATCGAGCTATCGACCGCGTGAGCGTCGAACACGACGGGACGACCTACGAGCTGGTGCCCGAGGGCGTGCGCACCTCGCTTTCCGAGGGACCGGCGATGCTGTGGGGCTTCCAGGTCAAGGTCATGGACGGTGAGCGGCTGGTGTGCATCAAGACCTGCTTCGTCGGCCGGGTCAGCGTGCAGGTCCGCAACGCGGCGGCGCTCGACGCGCCCGCCGACATCCTGATCCCGGTCCTGCACGAGCTGGCGTTGGAGAAGGTGGCCGCCGCCGTCCGCGGGGGCGATCTCGAAGACGAGCTGGTCTTCGCCTGAGCCGGCAGGGCCGGGCTAGGCCTCGAGGTCTCCGAGAGGTCCGGCCCCTGCACGGTCGGACGGACCGAGCTCGTCGATCACGACCGGCCCCCCGTCGTGGGGCAGGTGGATCACCAGGCGCCCGGGTGGGTCGTGCCGGGCGAAGGTGAAATTCCACTCCCGCACGGTCCAGTTCGACCAGGTCAGCGACAGCTCGCCGGCCTCCGGGTAGGTCTCGGCGATGATGTGGACCGCCGAGGCGAGGATGGCGGCGCCGGCCGGCCCGAGCATGTCACGCATACGCCGCGGGTTCATCACAGGGGGAATGGTCGCACGCTCGCGGGTATCGCCGCCGGACCGACGCGTACCGTCGCGTGGTCCGGGACCTCGCGCCGCAGGATCGCGAGGGCGATCACCCCGAGCTCGGGATCATCGGCGACCGAGCCGACCGCGCCGACCGCCCGGTCCTCGTAGCGGACCTCGGCACCCGGCTCGAGCGACGTGGCGGCGACCAGTCCGCGGATCGTGCGGTGGACCTGTCCGCGGTGCTGGGCGCGCGCGACGGTCTCCTGGCCCAGGTAGCAGCCCTTGGTGAAGTCGACCGCGCGGTCCTCGAAGCCGACCTCCTGCACGAGCGTCTTGGGCCCGGTGTCGGCGCCGACCCGAGCCACGCCGGCGCGGATCCTGGCGCGCTCGAGCGCGTCGGCGCCGGCGGGATCGCAGCCGAGTCGCGCGGCGAGCGCTGCCGGATCGTCGGTGATGATCGTCCACGTGCCCGGGATCCAGCCCGGGGCCGTGATCGCATCCACCGTGGGTGCCTGTGCCGCTGTGACCACCAGCTGTGGCGAGGTCTCGGGCCCGAGGATCTCGAGATCCTCGGAGAAGTGGAAGCGCTCGAGATCGGCGACCAGCCCGTCGGCGAGGTCGGGGTCGGTGATGAGCGTGAAGCTTGCCGGGTCGTCGCGCACGATCTGCAGCTGGACCGAGATGTGCCCCTTGGCGTCCAACAGCAGCGCGAGCCGTCCGGAGCCGACGGGCAGGTCGGTCACGCCACAGGTGAGCAGGCCGTGCAGGAAGCTGGCCGCATCGGGTCCTTCGACCCAGACCAGCCCGCTCGCGCCGACCGTGCACGGGCCCACCGCCGCGGCGGGCGGGGCCGGGTGCGGGTCGCCGGTCAATCGTGCGGCACCTTGCCGTTGGTGGGCGCCCGCTCGGCCGCCAGGCGCGCGCGTTCGGCGGCGGCGAGCTCGTGGTCGAGCGCCCGGATGACCAGATCCAAGCGCACGTTCTCGTCCCGGGTCTCCAGCAGCACCTGCTTGATTCGGGCGGGGAGCTCCACGCGGGCGGCCAGCACGTAGGACAGCGGGACCCCGTGGTCGCCCTCCGGCGCCTCGCCGTGCCCGGTGACTTCCGTGGCAAGCGCGACGAAGCGTGCCGTCGCGGTCGCCGAGCGGACCTCGTCGACTTGGACCGGGTCGTCCCGGCACGGCCGGCATTCGGCGCTGAAGTACATGTGCCCGTTGGCCTCGTGGACGATCTCGGCGGCATCCAGGCCGCGTACCACGACGCTGATCCTGCCGTCGTCGTGGCGCTCGAGTACCTCCTCGAAGCGTGCCGTGCAGCCGACGGACGCGGTGGCCTCGTCCTCGGAGTAGAGCACCACGAACGGCGTGTCCTCGAGCACGCAGTCGGCGAACAGCTCGCGGTAGCGCGGCTCGAAGATATGCAGCGGGACGCGCTCCCCGGGCAGCAGCACCAGATTCAGCACGAACAACCCGTATGTGGGGGTCTCCGCCACCGTTTGAGCATAGCCCCCGGGCCCGGGCGCGCGCCGCTGGTAGCATCGCTCGCCGTGAGCAGCCGACCGCGTCTTCCCGAGGGCATCGCGCGCCCCGCCCTGGCCGCGGTGAACCCCTACGAGCCCGGACGTCCGATCGATGACGTGCGGCGGGAGCTGGGGCTGGAGCGGATTATCAAGCTCGCCTCCAACGAGGGCCCGTATCCGCCGTTTCCGTGCGCGCTCGAAGCGGTCGCCCGCGCGGCGTCGCAGCAGCGGCTCTATCCGGATCCGGGCAGCTGGGGTGTCCGGGACGCGCTCGCCGCGCGTCTGGGCGTGTCCGCCGAGGCGATCCTGGTCGGCAACGGCGTCGACAGCCTGATCAAGCTGGTGTGTCTGGCGCTGCTGGATCCTGGCGACGCCCTGTCGATGGGCTGGCCGTCGTTCGTGTCGTGGCGCCAGGCGGCGGCGATCCAGGGCGCCGAGGTCCAGGCGGTCCCGCTCGGTCCGGATGGCGCCTACGACCTTGATGGGCTTGCGGCGGCGATCACGCCGCGGACCAAGCTCGTCGTCGTGGTCAGCCCCAACAATCCCACCGGCGGCGCCGTCGGCGCGCGGGCACTGGCGCGGTTTCTCGATGCGCTTCCGGGACATGTGTTGCCGGTGCTCGATGAGGCCTACTTCGAGTACCTGCCCCGCGATGGCCACGACGGGGTGGGGCTGATCCGTGACGGCGGGCGGCTGGCGGTGACCCGCACCTTCTCGAAGGCGTATGCGCTGGCCGGCCTGCGGATCGGCTACCTGGTCGGGCCGCCGGACCTGATCGCGCTGCTCGCGCGGGTGCGCAACGCGTTCGACGTCAACGGCCTGGCGCAGGCGGCCGCGGCCGCCAGCCTCGCCGACGGCGACGGGCATCTGGCGCGCAGGGTCGCCGAGGTGACCGCCGAGCGTGGGCTGGTCGACGCGGGTCTGCGCGCCCTCGGCTTCGCGCCGCTGCCGTCCGACGGCAACTTCTTGCTGATCGGCGCGGGCTCGGCCGAGCGCGCCGCCAGGCTCAACCAGGCGCTCCTGGCGCGCGGGATCATCGTGCGCCCCACCGGGCCGTTCGGTGCCCCCGCTGCCCTGCGGATCACGATCGGCCGGCCCGAGGAGAACGCCGAGTTCCTGGTGGCGATGGCCGGCGTGCTCCAGGAGCTCGGCGCCGGCTAGCGGGACCCCGACCGACCCGCGGCGCGGGTCGGTCGGGGTCCCGCTAGTGCCGCGGAGCTTGCGCCAGCCGCTCGGCCAGCGCCAGCATGAGGCCGACGCCGAACCCCGTGCCGGCACCCTCGATCATGCCGGTGCCGGCGATGTCGACGTGGCACCACGGTCGCCCGTCGGTGAACTCGCGCAGGAACTGCGCCGCGTAGACGGCGCCGGCCTGGCGCTTGGCGGCGGCGTTGGACAGGTCGGCGACCTTGCTCTTGATCAGCGGCGCGTAGCCCGGGTGCAGGGGCATCGGCCAGCACAGATCGCCGGAGGCCTCGCCGGCCGCGCGGACGTCCTGGGTCCAGGCGTCGTCGCTGCCGAACAGGCCGGCATAGACCTCGCCGAGCGCGACCACGATCGCCCCGGTGAGGGTCGCGAAATCCACCAGGCGGGTCGCGCCGGCCACCGTCGCCGCGTAAGTCAGCGCGTCGGCCAGGATCAGGCGGCCTTCGGCGTCGGTGTTGATCACCTCGACGGTCTTGCCGTTCATGGCCCGCACGACGTCCCCGGGCCGTGTGGCGGTGCCGCTGGGCATGTTCTCGGTCGCCGGGACGACCGCGACGACCTCGAGGGGCACCCCGAGCTGGGCGATCAGCCCGGCGGCTTCGACGACGGCCGCGCCCCCGGCCATGTCCAGCTTCATCTCCTCCATGTCGGCGGACGGCTTGATCGAGATCCCGCCGGTGTCGAAGGTGACGGCCTTGCCGACCAGCCCGAGCACCTCGCCCGACGCCGCGCGCCGCTTGGGCGCGTACCGCAGCACGATCAGCTTCGGCGGCTCGGCCGACCCCTGGGCCACCGCGAGCAGCGCCCCCGCGCCGAGTCGTTGCAGGTCCTTGCGCTCGAGCACCTCGCATTCGAGCCCGGCGGTCGCGTCGGCGAGCTCGACCGCCCGCGCGGCCAGGGCGGTGGGGGTGAGATCGTTGGCCGGCGTATTGGCCAGATCGCGTGCGGCCGCCACGGCGTCCGCCAAGCGGCTCGCGCGGCGCAGCTGCGCCGGTGTCACCACGACCGAATAGACGCGCAGCTCGGCGAGCTCGGGATCGGGGTCAGCCGTCTTGTAGCGCTCGAAGCGGTACGCGCCGTAACCCACCCCCGCCACAAGCGCGGTGACGCGCTCGAGGTCGGCGTCGTCGGGCGCGAGCGCCGCCGTGCGCGCCTTGATCGCCCGCAGGCGCGCGCCGGCCGCGCGCCCGGCCCGGCGCCAGGCGTCGATGCTGCCGTCGCCGACGCCCACCACCACCAGGCGCGGCGCGGCGACGAGCCCGCCGGTGTGGATGACCACCACCTGGCCGGTCTCGCCGGTGATCTCGCCGTCGGCGATGCACGACCCGACGAGCCCGTCGAGGGCGAGGTCGGCGGCGGCCACGGCGCCCGTCGCGACGGCCGGTGTGGGCACGAACACCACGATCGCGTCGGCGGCGACCGACAGGGGATCGGTCGACTTCTTGAGGGTCGTCTGCATCTGGCTCCGATCTGGCTGGGGGCGTCGCGGCCCGGGTGACTCGGCGTATACTGCCCGCTCCCCCCGCCGGATGTGGGTCAGACCGCGCGCGCATCGACCGTCGTCGGTCGGGACCCCAACCCGATGCATGCACCGAGTGCCCGTCCAGGAGGCTTGTTTTGCCCGTTGACTTCGAACGACAGGGTCCGGTGGGGATCGTCATCCTCAACCGGCCCGAGGCGCTCAACGCGCTCTCTCTCGAGATGCTCGATCAGCTCGATGCGTTGCTCGACGTGGTCGAGCGCGACATCGAGGTCCGGGTGCTCGTTATCACCGGGGCCGGCGAGAAGGCCTTCAGCGCGGGTGCCGACATCGGGGACATGCGCGAGGCCACGGCCCTCGAGGCGCGGGCCTACGCCCAACGCGGTCACCAGGTCATCAACCGCGTCGAGTCGTTCCCGCGGCCGATCATCGCCGCGATCAACGGCTATGCGCTCGGCGGGGGATGCGAGTTCTCGCTGGCGTGCGACATCCGCCTGGCCAGCGACCGGGCGATGTTCGGCCAGCCCGAGGTGAACCTCGGGATCATGCCCGGCTGGGGCGGCACCCAGCGACTGGCCCGTGCGACGAGCCCGGGCTTCGCCAAGGAGCTGATCTTCACCGGGCGCATGTGCCCCGCCGCCGAGGCGCACGCCGCCGGACTCGCCAACCACGTGTACCCGCACGCGGAGCTGATGGGCGAGGCGCTCACGCTGGCCGAGCAGATCGCCACCAAGCCCACCTGGGCGGTCGCCGCGGCCAAGGAAGTCGTCAACCTCGCCCTCGAGGGGGACCTGAAGGGGCATCTGGCGCGGGAGCTCGACGCCTTCGCGCTGGCGTTCACCACGCAGGATCAACGCGAGGGCATGGCCGCCTTTCTGGAGAAGCGGCCCGCCAACTTCAAGGGACACTAGCGACCGCACGCCACACCCGTCCGCCGCGCGGACGGGTGTGGCGACGTGATGATCAGCCCTTGCGCTCGGCCACCAGGGCCGTGAGCTTGGGGACGATCTCGTGCAGGTCACCGACGACGGCGAGGTCGCTGAAGTCGAAGATCGCGGCGTTCGGGTCCTTGTTGATGGACACGATCACCTGCGAGCTCTGCATGCCGACCTTATGCTGGATGGCGCCCGAGATCCCACATGCGATGTACAGCTTCGGGGCCACGGTCTTGCCTGTCTGGCCGACCTGGGTCTGGTACGGGTACCAGCCCGAGTCCACCACGGCGCGGGTGGTGGCGACGGCGCCGCCGAGGGCACCGGCGAGGTCTTCCAGCTCCTTGAAGGCCTCCGGAGACCCGACGCCGCGGCCGCCGGCGACAAGGATGTCGGCCTCTTCGATCGACGGGCCCGTCTGCTCGGCGTGGGCCTGCTCGACCATCTTGGCCTTGGTGGAGAAGTCTTGCAGCGCGACGCTGACCTGCTCGACGGCGCCCGCACCGGCGGTCTCGGTCGGCTCGAACGAGCCGGCACGGATGAGCCCGAGGCGGGGCTCGGCCGACCAGGCGACATCCACCAAGACGGTGTCGCCAAGCGCCGAGCGCTTGCCGACCAGCACGCCGCCCTCGACGTCGAGACCGGTCAGGTCCCAGTTGAGGCCGGCGTCCAGGCGCGCCGACAGGCCACCGGCGATGTCGCTGGCGAGCACCGACGCGCCGAACAGCACGTTGGCAAACCCGTGGGACTTCACCACGTCGGCGATCACGTCGACGCGGCCCTGCGGCAATGGGGCCTCGAGGCTGGCGTCGTCGGCGATGAACACGCGGGCGGCCCCGTAGCGGGCCGCTTCGGCGGCCAGGCCGCTCACGCCGGAGCCGATGATGATCGCCGCGGTATCGGGATCCAGCGAGGCGGCCTTTGAGAGCACGCCCAGCGACGCCTTCTGGATCGCGGACCCGTGGTGTTCGAGGAAGACGAGTGTGCTCACGCCAGCTTCCTTTCCATCAGATACTCAAGGACCTTCTGCGCGGCAGAACCATCGTCTTCGATCTTCTGCGTGTCGCCGCGCGAGGGGGGCGGGTTGAGCGCGTTGACCACGGTCCGTGAACCGGCCTCACCGGCGCGGTCGGCCGGAACGCCGAGGTCCGCCAGCGAGAGCACCTCCTGCGGCTTCTTCTTGGCGCCCATGATGCCCTTGAGCGACGGGTACCGCGGCTCGTTCAGGGCGTCCGAGACGGCCAGGATCGCCGGCAGCGGCGCCTGGATGGTGTCGTAGCCGAACTCGGTCTGGCGCTTGGCCGTGACGCTCCCGCCGTCGGCCGACAGCTCCGAGACCTGCGAGATGACCGGCAGCTGAAGCCGGTCGGCGACCGCGGCCCACAGGACAGCCCCGTCGGAGTCCCCGGCCTGCTGGCCGAACAGCACTAGATCGGGTGACTCGCGCCTGACCGCCTCGGCCAGCACGAAGCTGGTCGCCACCAGATCCGACCCGACCGCGGCCTCGTCGGACACCAGCACGGCGCGGTCCGCACCCATGGCCAGGCCCTTGCGCAACGATTCCAGCGCGCGCTCCGGGCCCATCGAGACGAGGACAACCTCCCCGCCGCCGCCGGCCTCATTCAGGCGCAGCGCCTCCTCGATCGCGTTGAGGTCGTAGGTGTTGAGCGACTTGTCTCCTGAACGATCGATCCGCTTGGTTGCGGGATCGATCCGGCGAAGGGGACCGGCATCCGGTACCTCCTTCACACAGACGGCGATTTTCATCGTCCTCCCATCGCAGCTATTCGACCCGCAATCCTAGAGGACCGATTCGCCTTCGGTGCGGCCCTTTGGCCAAATTCCGGGGCTAGTCGCACCGGTTCTCGCACCGAGCGCCGGCGCATGGCCCCCGTGGCGTCGGCCGTCCCAGGCCGCGCCCGCCGTGCGAACCCGCGGACCATCCGCGGACCTGGCATGATGCAGGGCCGCTTCGGCGGGCCGCGCAACCGGCCTGCGCTAGACTCGATAGTTGGCCGACGCACAATCCGTCGGCGCTCAGTCCTTCAGAGAAAGCCAGTTCATGAAGCCCGACATTCACCCGGACTACGTGGTCACCAAGGTCGTCTGCTCCTGCGGCAACTCGTTCGAGACGCGTTCGACCAAGGAGTCGATCAGGGTTGAGATCTGCAACCAGTGCCACCCGTTCTACACCGGCAAGCAGAAGCTCATCGACAGCGGTGGCCGCGTGGAGCGCTTCCAGCGCAAACTGGCCCGCCGCCAGCGGGCGCGCGACTAGCGGCGCCGAGTCGGAGACGCGGCGTCCGTCGCACACACGGCGGCGCCCATCGCGGGACCTGGGGATGATGTGAGCACCGGGATTACCGGGCTGGTTGAACAGATCGAGCGTACGCGCGACGAGTTGCAGGCGGCGTTGGCCGACCCTGCGCTGGCGGCCGATCGCGGGCGGTTCGCCGACGTGCACCGGCGCTGGTCCTCGCTGGCGCCCGCGATTGGCCTGGCCGAGCGCTGGCGGGACGCGGCGGCGCGGGCGGAGGAGGCCGCGGAGCTCCTGGCGGTCGAGGACGACGAGGACGTGCGCAGCCTGCTGCACGAGGCCGAGGACGAGATGCAGGACCTCGAGCCCCAGATCCGGGAGGCGATGGTCGAGCCCGACCCCAACGACGACAAGGACGTGATCCTCGAGATCCGTGCCGCCGCGGGCGGGGAAGAGGCCGCGCTGTTCGCGCGCCAGCTGCTGGAGATCTACCTCAAGTACGCCGAGCGGCGCGGGTTCCGCACCGAGCAGCTGTCGATGAGCCCGGCGGACGCCGGCGGGGTCAAGGACGTCACGGTCGCCATCAAGGGCGCCGGCGCCTACTCGGTGTTCAAGCACGAGGCCGGGGTGCACCGGGTCCAGCGGGTGCCCGAGACCGAGAGCCAGGGCCGCATCCACACCTCGACGGCGACGGTCGCGGTGCTGCCCGAGGCCGAGGACGTCGACGTACACATCAATCAGAACGACCTCAAGATCGATGTCTACCGGTCCAGCGGTCCCGGTGGGCAGAGCGTCAACACGACCGACTCGGCGGTGCGCATCACCCACCTGCCGACCGGGATCGTCGTGTCGATGCAGGACGAGAAGAGTCAGCTGCAGAACCGGGAGCGCGGCATGCGGGTGCTGCGCGCGCGGCTCTACGAGCGCGCGATGGCCGCGCAGGCCGCGCAGATCAGCTCGGCCCGGCGCGAGCAGCTCGGCAGCGGCGACCGTGCCGAGAAGGTGCGGACCTACAACTACCCGCAGAACCGCGTCACCGACCACCGCGTCGGCCTGACCGTGCAGCTGCGCGAGGCGGTCCTCCAGGGCGACCTCGGCGACCTGACCGCGGCGCTCGCGGCCGAGGAGCGCCGGCAGCTGCTGGAGGCGCACGCCGCCGGGGTGGAGTGAGCGGGGCCGCATCGGCGGGCGGCCGGACGCGCTGATGGCCGACGCGCCCCTGACGATCGGCGAGATCGTGCGACGCAGCGCGCGTTACTTCGCTGACGCCGGGTCGCCGAGCCCGCGCCTGGACGCCGACCTGGTCATCGCCCACGCGCTCGGGCTCAGCCGCTTGGCGCTGTACACCGAGTTCGACCGGCCGCTGACCCCGGCGCAGCTCGCGGCGGCCCGGGCGCTGGTCGCGCGCCGCGGGCGCCGCGAGCCGCTGGCGTACATCCTCGGGCGCCGCGCGTTCCGGCGCCTGGAGCTCGAGGTCACCCCGGCGGTGCTCGTCCCGCGTCCCGAGACCGAGATCCTGGTCGAGTGGGTGCTCGAACGCGCTGCGCCGGGCGCCCGGGTACTCGACTGGGGCACCGGCAGCGGCGCGATCGCCCTCGCGCTCGCCGACGAGCGCCCCGACCTGGCGGTGACCGGGATCGACGCCTCAAACGAGGCCCTCGCGGTCGCCCGGGCCAACGGCGCGCGGCTCGGACTTGCGGTCGACTGGCATCGCTCGGACGGGTTCGCGGCGCTCGACGGGCGTGCGTTCGACGTCATCGCGGCGAACCCGCCGTACCTGTCCGAGGCCGACTACGCGGCCTCCCCGCCCGAGCTGGCCTTCGAGCCGCGTGCGGCGCTGGTCGCGGGTCCGCGGGGCGACGAGGCCATCGCCCGCATCGCTGCCGAGGCCGGCGCGCACCTGCGCCCGGGCGGCGTCGTCGTCTGCGAGATCGGCGAGACCCAGGCCGCCGACGCCTGCGCGCACTTTGCCTCGGCGGGCCTGACCCGAACCGCGGTCCGCGCGGATCTGGCAGGCCTGCCGCGGGTGGTCATGGCCTGCCGCGGCGGGCCTGACCCGGACGGCTTCCCGGCGCCGGGGCGTGTACCCTCGTGAGGTATCCGCGTACGACCGCCAAGGGGGCAGCCCGGTGAGCTTCGCCGACGAGAGCAGCTATCTGTCACAGGATATCGGTGAGGTCGATCCCGACGTCGCGCGGCTGCTGCGCGCCGAGCTGGAGCGCCAGGCCGACACGCTCGAGATGATCGCGAGCGAGAACTTCACCAGCCAGGCGGTGCTGCAGGCGGTGGGGTCGGTGCTGACCAACAAGTACGCCGAGGGGCTTCCGCACCGGCGCTACTACGGCGGCTGCGAGGTCGTCGACCAGGTCGAGGAGCTCGCGATCGAACGGGCGACGCGAGTGTTCGACTGCGAGCACGTCAACGTGCAGCCCCACTCGGGGGCCACCGCCAACGAGGCCGCCTACCAGGCCGTGCTGGCCCCCGGCGATCGGGTCTTGGCGATGGCGCTGGCCCATGGCGGGCACCTGTCCCACGGGCTGAAGGTCAACTTCTCGGGGCGCCTGTACGAGTTCCACCATTACGGGGTGCGCCGCGGGGACTGCCGCATCGACATGGACCAGGTCGCCGCGCTGGCCAAGGAGCTGCAGCCCAAGCTCATCGTCGCCGGCGCCTCCGCCTACCCGCGGATCATCGACTTCGACGCGTTCCGCCAGATCGCCGACGAGGTCGGGGCGCTGTTCATGGTCGACATGGCCCATATCGCGGGGCTGGTTGCCGCGGATGTGCACCCGAGCCCCATTGGCATCGCCGACATCACCACGACCACGCTGCACAAGAGCCTCGGCGGCCCGCGCGGCGGGATGATCATGTGCCGCGCCGACCTGGCCAGCGCGGTGGACCGCGCCGTGTTCCCGGGCCTGCAGGGCGGGCCGCTGATGCACGTGATCGCCGGCAAGGCCGTCGCCCTCGGTCACGCGCTCACCGAGGAGTTCCGCGAGCGCCAGCGGCAGGTGGTCATCAACGCCGGCGTGCTCGCCGATGGCCTGCTCGACGGTGGGGTCTCGCTGGTGACTGGCGGCACGGACAACCACCTGGTCCTGGTGGACCTGTCGGGCACCGCGCTGACGGGCGCCGACGCCGAGGTGCGGCTCGACCGGGCCGGGATCACCGTCAACAAGAACGGCATCCCCTTCGACGAGCGGCCGCCGACGGTCACCTCCGGCCTGCGCATCGGGACGCCCGCGCTGACCACGCGCGGCCTCAAGGAACCCGAGATGGCCGAGATCGCGCAGATCATCGGTGCCGCGCTGCAGCCGGAGGTCTCCGACGCCGAGCTCGGCATCCTGCGCGAGCGCTCGCGGTCGATCGGCGAGCGCTTCCCGCTGTATCCGCGACTGCTGGCGGGTTCGGCGATCGCATGAGCGTGCGGCCGGCCGTCCGGCGCGGCCGGACGGCGGCGTGAGCGTGCCGGGCGCGGCGCTGGTCACCGGGGCGTCGTCCGGCCTCGGTCGCGAATTCGCCCGGGCGCTCGCGTCGCGGGGGCACGACCTGATCGTCGTCGCACGCCGGCGCGAACGCCTCGAGCGGCTGCGCGACGAGCTGGCCGGCCGCTACGGGGTGGCGGTCGAGCTCGTGGTGTGCGATCTGGCCACCGACGAGGGCCTGGCCGACTGCCGGGCGGCGATCGCGGGGCGTGACATCACGACGGCGGTCCTCAACGCCGGGTTCGGGTCCCTCGGGCCCTTCGCCGATGCCGACCGCGACTCCGAGGACCGGATGGTGCGCCTCAACTGCATGGCGGTCGTCGACCTGGCGCGGGCGCTGGTACCGGGCATGCGCACGCGCGGTACCGGCCAGATCATCGTCATCAGCTCGGCCGCCGCGTGGCATCCCGTGCCGTTCATGGCGACCTACGCGGCCACCAAGGCATTCGAGCTCCAGTTCGCGCGGGCGCTGGCCGAAGAGCTGCGCAGCTGCGGGGTCCGCGTGCTGGGGGTCTGTCCGGGCCCGACCGCCACGGAGTTCTCCCAGGCCCTAGCGGGTGCGGGGCAGGGCGAGGGCTCCGGCTGGCCCAAGCTCATGCCCAGCGACCGGGCGGCCGACGTGGTCGCGCGCAGCCTAGCGGCCGCCGACGCCGGCCGCAGCGTGGTCGCGATCGGCAAGATCGCCCGTCTGACGCTCGTGGCGACGCGCGTGATCCCGCTCGCCTGGAGCCTGCGGCTGGTCGGGTCGGTCCATCGGCGCCGCCTCCGCGCGCGAATCTCAGCAGGGAACGCCCGCGGAAACTAGAATCCGTATCCGCTGGTCGCAGGTGGGCCGGACCGAGCGCAAGATCGCCGCTGGTGCGGTCGGGGACGCGTGACGTGACCACAACACTCATTCCGATGCTCTGCGCGGTGATCGCCGCGGTCGTGGCGATCGCGC
Organism: uncultured Thermoleophilia bacterium; assembly: GCA_963768285.1. Taxonomy (GTDB): domain Bacteria; phylum Actinomycetota; class Thermoleophilia; order Miltoncostaeales; family Miltoncostaeaceae; genus CAITWD01. The sequence goes on along the minus strand of CAVYHI010000015.1, from coordinate 95,242 downwards.
TCACGCCGCTTGCCGCGGTCTTCGCCCGGCGCGTCGGTGCGGTCGACGTCCCCTCGGGCCGGCGCATCCACACCCGACCGACCCCGCGCCTGGGCGGGCTGGCGATCATGGGCGCGGTCCTCGTGCCGAGCCTGTACTACCTGCCCGCCGACCCTGCGGCGCGCGCGCTGCTGGCTGGCGCGGTACTGGTTGGCGCCCTCGGTGCCGTCGACGACATCTTCGGTCTGGACCCGGTCGTCAAGCTGGCCGGCCAGATCGCGTGCGCGGCCATCCCGGTGTCCGCCGGCCTGACGATCGATCACGTCACCCTGCCGGTGCTCGGCGCGTTCAACCTCGGCGACATGCAGTACCCGGTGACGATCCTGTGGTTTGTGGCCATCGTCAACATGATCAACTTCATCGACGGGATGGACGGCCTGGCCGCCGGCGTCGCGGGGCTGGCGGCGCTCAACTTCGCGATTCTGGCGGCCTCGCTGGACCGCGCCGATCCGGCGATTCTCGCCGCGGCGATCGCGGGCGCCTGCGCGGGCTTCCTGGTGTTCAACTTCCATCCGGCGCGCGTGTTCATGGGCGACAGCGGCTCGATGTTCCTCGGCTTCGTCCTCGCCGGCGTGGCCGTGAACGGGGTGGTCAAGAGCGCGGCGACCGTGGCCTTGTTGGGTCCGCTGTTGGTGCTGGCGATCCCCATCCTCGATACCTCGTTCGTGGTCATGCGCCGCATCAAGAACCGCCAGCCGGTCTACGTCGCCGACCGGAGCCACTTGCACCACCGGTTCTTTACGATCGGCTGGGGCCAGCGCAAGACCGTCCTGGCGATGTACGGATGGTGTGCCCTGTTGGGCGTCCTGGCGCTGGTGATCCGCTTCGTCCCGTACCGGACCCCGTCGGGCGGCTGGTCGATACCGGGCGCGATCACGGTCGGGTTCTTCATCGCGCTGTCGGTCGCCGCCGCGGTATACCTGATCTACGTGCTGGAGATCCTCAAGTGGCGCAGCACCCCCGTCGTCAAGATCGTGCGCGACCGGGCCGGCAGCCGCGCTCGGGAGAATACGACCGTCTAGGAGCCGCCGGGCGACCCCGCGCGGGACGCGGCGGATCGACGGCCCCGCGAGTAGGGACAATTGCCGGTGTGCGGCCATTGCCGTTGTCGGGACTTCATGGCATACTCCGCGCCGCCCGCAGTTCGGTGACTCCACCCGCGGGTATTCTCGAGCCAGAAGGAGTACCGACCTCGCTCCGAGCCAAGCTTCCAGCCAACGGACGCGCATGACCGTGCACGTCTATCCGCAGCCACGCGACGGGGCGGGTCCCTTTGTGGCAGCGACACTAGGGCTCATCATCTGCGCGGTCGCCTTGCCCGTCGTGATCCTGCTGGAGGGCCCGGTGGCAGGCTGGCTCGTGGGAACCGTGCTCTGGGTGGTCAACTGGACCGCCTCCAACATGCTGAACAAGTTCGCGCTGAACTCGGGCCAGAAGGCCGCGGTCGGCGTGGCGGGCGTCTCGATGATGGGCCGCGCGTTCACCGTGGTCATCATCCTCTACATCGTCGCGGCGCGGATCTCGCACCCGATCGGCCTGACGGCCGCGGCGGTGTTCCTGGCGGCGTTTTCGTTTGACCTGATGGGCCGCGTGATGCTGTTCAGCATCCAGGAGCGCGCGCACCAGGCCCCGACCCCCCAGGGTCCCGCCGACTCATGACCCGCGCTCGTCTTCGCGCGGCGATGGTTGCCGCCTCCGCTGGCCTGCTCGCGATTCCCGCGGTCGCTTCCGCGAAGACGAAGTTCGACCCGTCGACCGAGTTCAAGCTCGACCGGTACATCGACATCAAGATCGGCCCGATCGACCTGTCGATCAACAAGGCCGTCATCTACCTGCTGATCACGACGTTCATCTTGTGCGTGATCGCCCCGCTGATCGTGCGTGCCGGGCTGCGTTCGCGCCCCGGGCGTGGTCAGAACGTGATGGAGCTCGCCTACGAGTTCGCCGAGACCCAGATCGCCAAGGTGTCGCTGCCGGCGCGGGCGATGCCGACCTGGTTTCCCTACATCGCGACCCTGTTCCTGTTCATCGCGATCAACAACCTGATCAGCTTCATCCCCCTGCCGATCTCGGGCGAGCACGGCGGTCTCGGGATCTCGTCGCTGCCGGACTTCGGCCTCTACGCGGCCACCGCCAACTTGAATGTCACGCTGGCGCTGACGATCATGACGTTCCTGATCACGCACATCGTCGGTGTGCGCTCCCACGGCACGATCGGCTACATCAAGACCATGGAACCCGACGCTCCGCGGGCGCTGAAGCCGTTCATCTTCGGCATCGAGCTCCTGTCGCAGCTCCTGCGGCTGGTGAGCCTCTCGGTCCGGTTGTTCGCGAACATGCTGGCGGGCCACCTGCTGATCATCATGGCTGCGGGCTTCGCGGTCCTGACGGGCAGTTTCATCGGCCTTGTCGCCATTCCCTTCGCCCTCTTCTTTTACGTGCTCGAGTGGGTGCTCATTGCAGGACTCCAGGGCTTCATCTTTGCCCTGCTGAGCGGCATCTACATCGGCTACGCAATCGAAGCGCCGCACTAATTCTGAAGTAGACCAAGGAGAACCATGGCTCTGAACGGCAGCGCATCAGACATTGGCCTCAACGCCGCCAAGACCCTGACGCTGGGTCTGTCGACCGGCTTGGGCGCCATCGGCCCGGGCGTCGGCGTCGGGTACATCATGGGTAAGACGGTCGAGGCGGTCGCCCGCCAGCCCGAACTGCGCGGCGAACTGCTCTCGCTGACCTTCCTGGGCCTGGCCCTCACCGAGGCGATCACCTTCTACGCGCTCTTGATGGGTTTCGTCGCCTTCTTCATTGGCTAGCCCGATGCCGGTATCGCTCCAGCACATCCACGTGGTCCAAGAGACCAATCCGCTCCTGGCACCGAGCCCGGGGTTGATGATCTGGACCCTCGTGACGTTCGGATTGTGCCTGTGGGTACTGGGCAAGTACGTGTTTCCTCCCGTCTCGAGGGCGATCGAAAAGCGCCGTCTGGAAATCGCCGAGAGTATCGACGAGGCCGAACGCAGCCGCGACGAGGCCCTGCAGCTCCTGGACGAGTACAAGCAGCGGCTCAGCGCGGCGCAGAAGGAAGCCGACGCCCTGCGCGAACGCGGGCGCAAGGACGGCGAACGTCGCGGCGCGGAGTTGATCGCCAACGCGCAGGAGCAGCGCGGGCGGGTCCTCGCCGACCAGGACGCCCAGCTGGACGCCCAGGCGCGGCAGGCCGCAGCGGGGCTGCGTGACGGCGTCGTCGAGCTGGCGATCGCCGCCGCCCAGACCGCCACCCGCGGTGCCCTTACCGAGGCCGACCATCGTCGGCTGATCGAGGAGGCCCTCGACGAAGCGGACCTCTCGAAGCTGACAAAGGCATAGGAGCGCATCCGCGTGAGTGTCGCCGTCACATATGCCGAGGCGCTGTATGAGTCCGCGGTCGACCAGGGGTCGGTGGCCGAGGTCGCGGCCCAGCTCGCCGATTTCCGGGCGTCGGTCGACGAGAACCCGGAACTGAGCGACCTGCTCACCAACCCCGAGTTCGAGACGCGGGTCAAGAAGGACGTCGTGGGGCGACTCCTGCGGGACGCCAACCCGCTCGTGGCCAACTTCATGCAGATTCTGCTCGACCGCGGGCGGGCCGCCGAGCTCGGCGCGATCACCGATGCGTTCGCTGCACGCGTCGCCGTGGCCGAAGGGCGGCTGCGCGTGCGCATCCGCACGGCGATCCCCCTGCCGCCGGACCTGCGCGAGCGTCTGATCGCACAGCTGTCTGAGCGCGTCGGGCGCGCCATCGACGTCGACACCGTCGTCGACGAAGACATCATGGGCGGGGTCGTGATCGAGACCGAAGGTTCCGTCGTGGATGCGTCGGTGCGCACGCGCCTCGCTGACCTGCGCGCATCGATGCTCCGCGCCTCCGTGCGCGACGCGGTCGTCGCCGACAGCGCCTGAACCGACCGATAAGAAAGGGACTACTAGACCGATGAAGCTGCGACCTGACGAGATCACCAAGGTCCTGCGCGAGCAGATCGAGGAATACCGGGGCCAGGTGGACGTTGAGGAGGTCGGCACGGTCCTCCAGGTCGGCGACGGTATCGCCCGCGTCCATGGCCTGCAGTCGTGTCTGGCCCTCGAGATGCTGGATCTGCCGCATGGCGTCACCGGCCTCGCGCTCAACCTCGAAGAGGACAACGTCGGTGTCGTGCTCCTCGGCGAGGACACCCTGATCAAGGAAGGCGACACGGTTCGCCGCACCGGCCGGGTCATCCAGGTGCCGGTCGGCCCGGCGCTCTTGGGGCGCGTGGTCGACCCGCTGGGCAACCCCCTCGATGATCTCGGTCCCATCGAGGCCACCGAGTATCGCCCGGTCGAGTTCAAGGCTCCGGGCGTGGTCCAGCGCCAGATGGTGACCGAATCGCTGCAGACCGGCATCAAGGCGATCGACGCCCTGATCCCGATCGGCCGTGGCCAGCGCGAGTTGATCATCGGCGACCGCGAGACCGGCAAGACGACGATCGCCGTCGACACGATCATCAACCAGCGTGGCCAGGGCGTGAAGTGCTTCTACGTCGCCATCGGCCAGAAGGCGTCGACGATCGCGCAGGTCGTCCAGCGGCTCAAGGCCGCCGGTGCCATGGAGTACACGACGGTCATTGCCGCGACGGCGTCCGCGTCCGCGCCGCTCAAGTACCTGGCGCCGTACGCGGGCGCGGCCATGGCCGAGTACTTCCTGTTCTCGGGCCAGCACGCCCTGTGCGTCTATGACGACCTGTCCAAGCAGGCCGACGCCTATCGGCAGATGTCCCTGCTGCTGCGGCGGCCGCCAGGCCGCGAGGCCTTCCCTGGCGACGTCTTCTACCTGCACTCGCGGCTCCTGGAGCGGGCCTGCAAGCTCAGCGACGAGCTCGGCGGCGGGTCGATGACCGCCCTGCCGATCATCGAAACGCAGGCCGGTGATGTGTCGGCCTACATCCCGACGAACGTGATCTCGATCACCGACGGACAGATCTTCCTCGAGAGCAAGTTGTTCTTCTCGGGCGTGCGCCCCGCTCTCAACGTGGGCATCTCCGTCAGCCGCGTGGGCGGCGCGGCGCAGATCCGCGCCATGCGCAAGGTCGCCGGCCGTCTGAAGCTCGAGCTCGCCCAGTACCGCGACCTCGAGGCGTTCTCGCAGTTCGGATCCGAGCTCGACGCTGCGACCCAGCGCACGCTCGCCCGTGGCGCCCGCCTGGTGGCGACGCTGAACCAGCCGGCCTACGCGCCGTGGCCGATCGAGGAGCAGGTCGCGATCATCTACACCGCCAACCAGGGCCATCTGGACCGGGTCGCCCCGGCCGAGGTGCCGAACGTCAACGAGGCGATCCGGCTCGCATTGCGCGAGGAGGGGACCGCGCTGGCGGCCATCCGCGACGAGCGCGACCTGAGCGATGCGAGCGCCGCGACCATCGATCGGGTCGCCACGCGCGTGCTCGCCGATCTGCTGCCGCGTGAGGCGGCGCCGGCCGTCGAGGCGCCCATCGAGGAAGAGGCGCCCGCGCCGGCCGCGGCGTAGGGCCCGCTCGATGCCGAGCCAGCGCGACATCAAGCGCCGCATCGAGTCGGTGCGCAACACCCGCAAGATCACCCGGGCGATGGAGCTCGTCGCCTCGGCCAAGCTGCGCCGCGCGCAGGATCGGATCGAGGCGCTGCGCCCCTACGCGCGGGCGCTCCGGGAGCAGATGGCCCAGGCCTCCCGCGAGACCGTGGCGCTGCGCAACTTCCCGCTGCTGGCCGAGCGCGAGGAGGTTAAGCGGGCGGCCATCGTGACGATCACCGGGGACCGTGGGCTCGCCGGAGCGTTCAACGTGAACATCCTGCGCGCCGGCTTCGCCGCGGACGAGCGGTTCCGCGCCGATGGCGCGGGTGACGTCGTCTACGTCGGCGTCGGGAAGAAGGGCTCCGGGACGCTCCGCTTCCGCCAGAAGGCGCTCGAGGAGACGTTTGAGGGCTTCTCGGACCACCCGACGATCCACGACGCCGAACGGATCGCCGACCACCTGGTCGGGCTCTACACGTCGGAACGGGTCGACCGCGTCGTGTTGGTCTACAACGCGTTCAAGTCGGTCATGCAGCAGGAGGTCGTCGTCGAGCAGCTCCTGCCGATCGAGCGGCACGTGGTGCTCGGGCGCGACATCGCGCCGGATCCCCGGGAAACCCCGGCGTCGCCGCCGCTGTCGTTGTTCGAGCCGAGCGCTGAGGATGTGCTTGCGCGGCTGCTGCCCACCTATGTCAACGTGACGATCTATCGGGCGCTGCTCGAGAGCGCCGCGGCCGAGCATGCTGCCCGGCGCAGCGCGATGCGCAATGCGTCGGACAACGCGGCGAACCTGATCGACGACTACACACTCAAGATGAACCGGGCCCGCCAGGCCGCGATCACCCAGGAGATCCTGGAAGTCGTGGCCGGGGCGGATGCCCTCCAGTAGCTAGTGACCACACGAGGAGCGCGAACCACGCATGGCTGACAACGGCAACTCCGGCACCGTCCTCGAAATCAAGGGCGTCGTGCTCGATGTCCGCTTCGACGGCGGCAGCTTGCCCGCCATCTACAACGCGTTGGAGATCCCACGCGAGGACGGCACCACGCTCGTGGCCGAAGTGCAGCAGCACTTGGGTGACGACAAGGTTCGCGCGGTCGCCTTCGACACCACCGACGGCCTGGCGCGCGGCGCCGCCGTGCGCGACACCGGCGAGCCGATCTCGGTGCCGGTGGGGGAGCCGACGCTCGGGCGGATCTTCGACGTGCTCGGGCATACGATCGACGAAGGCCCCGAACTCGGCAACGTCGAGCGCTGGCCGATCCATCGGGCCGCGCCGGGGTTCGATCGCCTGAACCCGACCGAGGAGATCTTCGAGACCGGCATCAAGGTCGTCGATCTGCTGGCGCCGTACGTCAAGGGCGGCAAGATCGGCCTGTTCGGCGGCGCCGGCGTCGGCAAGACCGTGCTCATCCAGGAACTGATCCACAACATCGCCTCCCAGCACGGCGGCCTGTCGGTCTTCGCCGGGGTGGGTGAGCGGACCCGTGAGGGCAACGACCTCTGGATGGAGATGAAGGAGTCCGGGGTCATCGACAAGACCGCCCTGGTCTACGGCCAGATGAACGAGCCGCCGGGCGCCCGCCTGCGGGTGGCGCTCGCCGGCCTGACGATGGCCGAGTACTTCCGCGAGGAAAGCGGCCAGGACGTGCTGCTGTTCATCGACAACATCTTCCGGTTCGTGCAGGCCGGTTCCGAGGTCTCGGCCCTGCTTGGCCGGATGCCGTCGGCCGTGGGCTACCAGCCGACCCTGCCAGACCGAGATGGGCGATCTGCAGGAGCGCATCACCTCGACCAACCGCGGGCTCGATCACCTCGGTGCAGGCCATCTACGTGCCGGCCGACGACCTGACCGACCCGGCGCCGGCGACCGCGTTCGCCCACCTCGACGCCACGACCGTGCTCTCGCGCGACATCGCCGCCAGTGGCATCTACCCGGCCGTGGACCCGCTGGACTCGACCAGCCGCATCCTCACCCGCGACGTCGTCGGCGACGACCACTACGACACGGCCCGCCGGGTCCAGGAGACGCTGCAGACCTACAAGGACCTGCAGGACATCATCGCCATTCTCGGCGTCGACGAGCTCACCGACGAGCAGAAGCTCGCGGTCGGCCGTGCCCGTCGCATCAGCGGTTCCTCTCACAGCCGTTCAACGTTGCCGAGGCCTTCACCGGCACGCCCGGCAAGTACGTCCCGCTGTCGGAGACGATCCGCGGCTTCCGCGAGATCGTCGACGGCACAGCACGACGACCTTCCCGAGCAGGCCTTCTTCCTGGTCGGATCCATCGACGAGGCGATCGAAAAGGCCGCCTCGATGCAGAGCTGAGCCGTGGCGGACGACGGCGGAGACCTGACGGTGCGCGTGCTGACGCCGGTCGGTGCGGTGTTCGAGGGCGCGGCGATGATGGTCTTCGCGCAATGTTCGGCCGGTGAGGTAGGCATACTGCCGCGGCACGAGCCGCTGGTCTGCACGCTCGACGTCGGCCGGACCCGCGTCCAGACCGCCGACGGCGAGCAGGCGGTGTTCGCGACCAGTGAAGGGTTCCTCACGATCGAGCGCGACGAGGTGCTGGTGCTGGTCGAGCAGGCGATCCCGCTCGACCAGATCGACGTCGGGCGAGCCCAGGCGGATCTGCGCGCGGCCGAGGAGGCGCTCGAGAACGCCGGCGACGACGCGATCGCCCGGGCGAGCGCCGAGGCCGAGAAGCGCCGCGCGGAGAACCTGCTGAAGGTGTTCGAGGGACGTAAGTAGTCCGATGCCGCCGCGGCAGGTTGCGGCCGCGGGCACCCCACCGCTGCACGCCGCGCGGACCGCGCCATCATTGACCGTGATGGCGACTGCTTCTCGTAGATGACCGTCGGCGATGACCCACACGATGTGCGCGTGCCGCGCTCGCGCTCCCTGGTTCCCGGGGTGCCGGCCGCGCTCCAGATCCGGGACTTCCGGCATTTCTGGATCGCGTCGCTGATCTCCAACTGCGGCAGCTGGCTGCAAACCGTGGCGGCAGGGTATCTGGTGTTCGAGCTGACGCACTCGCCCGGGATGGTCGGCGCGCTCTCGCTGGTCGCGCGCGGGCCGGCGTTCGTGTTCTCCACCTACGGCGGTCAGCTGGCCGACCGCTTCGACCGCCGGCGCATCGGCCGGTGGACGTTTGCGCTGCAGGGGGTCGCGGCAGGGGGGATGGCGGTCATGTCGCTGGCCGGCGGCCTGACCGTGCCGGTGATCTTCGTGTTGACCTTCGCGCTCGGCGCCGGGCTGGCACTGGGGCTGCCGGCGATGCTGGCGCTGGTGCCGGCGCTGGTGCCCCCGGAGCAGTTCGAGCAGGCGGTGGCGCTGAACGCCGCCGGCGTCAACGTCGCGCGGCTGGCCGGGCCAGCCATCGGCGGGATCCTGCTGGCGCTGGTCGGGGCGACGTGGTGCTTTACGCTGAACGCGTTCTCGTTCCTGGCGCTCATCCTGGTGCTGTTCTGGGTGCACGTCCGGCCCACCGGGACCCGTCCGGCGCTCGTGTCAACGCGGGTGGCGCTGCGGTTCGCCTCGGGGGACCGGGCGATCCGACGCCTGATGCTGGCGATCGCCATCTTCGCGGCGCTTGCGGCGCCGATCCAGGAGCTGGCGCCGGTGATCGCCCACACCCTCGGCGCCGGGGCCACCGGCCTCGGGCTGCTGCTGGGCGCGATGGGCGGCGGGGCACTCGTCGGTGCCTGGGTCCTCGACCGGCTGCAGGCCCACGGGCTCACCCGGGGATCGGCCATCTGTGTGGCGACGGTGTGCTTCGCCGCGATGATGACCGGGGTGGCCGTCGCGCCCAGCCTCGGGCTGGGGCTGCTGGCGATGGCCCTGTGCGGCGCCTTCTGGATCTGGATGTTCATCCTGGTCAACACGTCGATTCAGCTGCGGGCGCCGCGCTCGATGGTCGGCCGGATGCTCGGCTTCTACCAGCTGGCGGTGATCGGGCCGATCGCGCTGGGCTCGCTGGCGGCAGGCCTCTGGGCGGAGGTGGTCGGGATCCGCTGGAGTTTCGCGTGCTGCGCGTTGCTGTTGTTGGTGTGGGGTGCGTGGATGTTCCGCCGCCCCGTGCCCGAGATCGACGGAGGCCGCGCACCCGAGCCCGAGGCGGCGCTCGCACCCGCCTGAGCTCCGAGCGGCGGGGGTGTCTCGGGTATTGTGTGCGGCGTGAATGAGGCCCACTTGGCCGAGCAGCTGATCGCGATTGATACGTCCGCCCCGGTTGGTCTCGAGCGCGCGATCGACTTCGTCGCCGGCTGGCTCGACGCTCGCGAGGTCCCCGTGCGCGAAGTGCATGTGGGTGACCGCCGATGCCTGCTGGCGCAGGTCGGCACAGGCCCGTCGCGCGTGCTGTTCAACGGGCATCTGGACGTCGTCCCGGGGCATCCGGGCCAGTTCACGCCCGAGCTGCGCGAGGGGCGGCTCTACGGCCGCGGCGCCTACGACATGAAGGCGGCGCTCGCGGCCATGATGATCGCCACCGCCGAACTGGCCCATGATGGTCTCGACGGGGCCACCCTCGATCTGATGATCGTCCCCGACGAGGAGCGCGGCGAGCCAGGGGCCAACTGCTCAGAGGCGCTCGTGCGCGACGGGCTGCGGGCGGACTTCGTCGTCTGCGGGGAGCCCACCGACATGCAGGTCGGCATCCAGGCCAAGGGGGTGCTGTTGCTGTGCCTGCACGTGCCGGGCACTGCGGCCCACGGCTCCACGCCGTGGCTCGGCGATAACGCGGTGTTGCGGGCGATCGAGATCTACCGGCGCATCGCCGAGCTGCCGTTCATGTCCGAGTCCTCGGAGATGTTCCCGAGCCCGTCGGTCAACCTGGGGCGCATCGAAGGCGGGGATGCCCTGAACAGCGTCCCCGACGCATGCCGCATGTGGCTGGACATCCGCTGCCTGCCCGATCAGGATCGCGGCGCGATCGTCGCCCAGATCCAGGCGCTCGACCCGGAGATGCGGATCGAGCCGATCCTCAACAAGGCGGCGGCGCGCGTGCCGAGCACCCATCCCTTGGTGACCGCGCTCGTCACGGTCGCGCGGGCGGCGGATCCGACCGCGCGGGCGGTCGGGCGCGACGGCTCATCGGATGCGATCGCGTTCCTGGAGGTGGGCGTGCCCGCGGTGGAGTTCGGTCCGGTCGGCGCGGGTCACCATGGTCCCGACGAGTACGTCGAAGTCGCCAGCCTGCAGCCGTACCGCGAGGCGCTGGTGGCGTTCGTCCGGGCCGTCGCCGCGCTGGGCCCGGCGGACGCGGTGGCCGGATGAGCGCGCCGCGCATCGGCGTGATCGGCGCCGGCTACGTTGGGCTGGTCTCCGGGGTGTGCCTGGCGGCCCTCGGGCACGAGGTCTGCATCCGCGATATCGAACCGAACAAGATCGCGGCCCTGAACGCCGGTCGCGTGCCGATCCACGAGCCGGGCTTGGACGCCCTGATCGGCCGGTACCGCGAGCGGCTGACGTTCACCCTCGAGCTCGAGGCGCTGGTGGCGGCGAGTGACATCCTGATCGTCGCGGTCGACACGCCCCCGAGCTACTCCGGGGACGCCGACCTGTCGCGGGTGCTGGCGGTCGTCGACGAGCTCGGCGCGGTGGGCGGGGATCCCCGTCACGTGCTGGCGATGAAGAGCACGGTCCCCGTCGGCACCGGGGAACGGGTGCGGCGCCAGCTGGACGCCCGGGGCCTGGCTCAGGTGGGGTACGTGTCGAACCCCGAGTTCCTCAAGGAGGGCTCGGCGATCGCCGACTTCATGCACCCGGATCGCGTCGTGGTCGGGGCATTCCGCGACGCCGACGCCGAGCGCGTGGCGGCCCTCTACGCCCCGCTCGGGGCGCCGGTGCTCAGGACGACCGTGCCGACGGCCGAGATGGTCAAGTACGCGTCCAATGCCTTCCTGGCGACCAAGATCAGCTTCATCAACGAGATCGCCAACGTCTGCGAGGAGATCGGGCGCCGACGTGGCGGTCGTGGCCGAGGGCATGGGGATGGACGCGCGCATCGGCCCGGCGTTCCTGCGCCCGGGCATCGGGTTTGGCGGGTCATGCTTCCCGAAGGACGTCGCCGCGCTCAAGCAGCTGGCCGGGAACTCCGGGTATCACTTCCAGCTGTTGACCAGCGTCATCGAGGTCAACGAGCTCCAGAAGCGCCGCGTCATCGGCAAGCTCAAGAAGCACCTCGGCGACATCCGCGGCCGCCGGGTCGCACTGCTCGGGCTGGCGTTCAAGCCGGGCACCGACGACATGCGCGAGGCTGCGAGCCTGGTGCTGGCGGGGCGGCTCTTGGCCGAGGGCGCATGGGTCGTCGGCTGGGATCCGGTCGTCCGGGACCTGGATGGCCTCGCGGGCGTCCAGATCGCCCCCAGCGCGCAGACGGCGCTCGCCGGCGCCGACGCCTGCGTGATCGTGACCGAATGGCCCGAGATCGCCGGGCTCGACTGGCAGCAGCTGGCGCCGACGATGGCGCGTCCGGTGGTCATCGACGGCCGCAACGCGCTCGATCCGGTCGCGATGACCCGGGCGGGCTTCTCGTACGAGGGTATCGGTCGGCTGCCGGACGCCATTCCCGGCGCCGCCGGAAAGGAGTAGCGCAGGCATGCAGGCTGTCATCTTGGTTGGCGGGCAGGGCACGCGCTTGAGGCCCCTGACGGCAACCCGCCCCAAGCCGATGATGCCGCTGGTGGACCGGCCGTTCGTCGAGCATCAGATCGCGCACCTGGTCCGCTACGGGATCCACGACATCGTGTTCTCGTGCGGCTACCGCCCCGACGCGCTCGAGGCCTACTTCGGCGACGGTACGCGCTTCGGCGTACGCCTGCGCTATGTCACCGACCCGATCCCGCTCGGGACCGCCGGTGCGGTCGCGAACGCGGTGCCGGCGTTCGATCATCCTGACGACGTGCTCGTGCTGAACGGCGACATCCTCACCGACCTCGACCTGGAGGCATTCCGCCAGGCGCACGTGGCCGCCGGGGCTGCAGCCAGCATCGCCCTGACGCCCGTGACGGACCCGAGCGCGTACGGGCTGGTGCGCCTGCGCGAGAACCGGGCCGTCGCCGAGTTCCTGGAGAAGCCGAGCGTCGACGACCTGATCCCCGGCGAGCCGTACCTGATCAACGCGGGCACCTACCTGCTCTCGCAGGAGGTGATCGCCACGATTCCGTCCGACCGCGCCTGCTCGATCGAGCGCGAGATCTTCCCAGTGCTGGCCGAACGCGGAACCCTGTTCGGCTACCCGAGCAATGCGTATTGGCGCGACATCGGCACGCCCCAGTCATACCTGGAGGCCCATCACGACATGCTGGCCGGCGCGGTGTCCACCGCCGACATCGTCGGCGACGTCCATCTGGGCCCCGGAACTATTGTTCAGGAGACGGCGCGGGTCGCCGATCGGAGTTGTGTCGGCGCCGACTGCACGATCGCAGCCGGTGCCCAGGTGCTCGGCAGTGTCGTCGGCGCGCATTCGCGCATCGGCGAGGACGCCTACATCGAGGGCTGCGTGATTGGGGAAGGCGTGGAGATCGGGCAGGGGGCACGGCTCGGGGGCCTGGTCGTCGTCGGCGACCGCGCCCGCATCGGCGCGCGGGTCGCGATCACGGGGCCCGCGGTGATCGACGTCGAAGAGATCCGCGAGGACTCGGTGGCCGATCCGGCCGGAAGGGAAAACTCATGAGCGATGCGGCGCTGGACCGCCGGGAGTCGTACGGGATCGACTCGCTCGGCCTGTTTGACGTCATCGGCGACTCGGTGAGGATCCTCGATCGCGCGCGCGCCGGCGCAGAGGCCGTCGATCTGATCTGGCCGGCCGAGGCCTTCCGCAACGTGGCAATCGCCGGCATGGGCGGATCGGGGATCGCGGGCGACCTGGCCGTCGGGGTCTGGCGCGAGCGCCTGCGCCAGCCGGTCACGGTGCTGCGCGACTACTACGTGCCCGGCTGGGTCGGCGAGGACACGTTGGTGATCCTGAGCTCCTATTCGGGCGAGACCGAGGAGACCCTGACCGTGGCCAGTCAGGCCACCGAACGCAATGCGCTGTGCGTGGCGATCACCAGCGGCGGCAAGCTGGGGACGTTCTATCGGGACCTGGGCGTCCCGGTCATCGACCTGCCGCCCGGTCTGCAGCCGCGCGCGGCCATCCTCGAGCTGCTGATCCCGCTGGTGGTCGTGCTCGGGCGCATGGGTGTCATCGCGCCGCCGGACGCCGAACTCGACGATGCGCGCCAGGTACTGGTCGACAGCGTCGATGCGCTCGGGCCCGACGTGCCGACCGATCAGAACCTGGCCAAGCAGGTCGCGCTCGGGCTGGTCGACGCGGTGCCGGTGATCTGGGGGGCCGAGGCGACCGCTGCCGTCGCCCAGCGCTGGAAGTGCCAGATCAACGAGAACGCGGAGATGCCGGCCTACTGGGCGGTGCTGCCCGAGGCCGACCACAACGAGATCTGCGCCTACGGCGACCCGTCGCCGGTCGGGCGGATGACCCAGATGGTGCTGCTGCGCGACCCGCACCACCACCGGCAGGTCCAGCGGCGGATCGAGCTCAGTCGCGAGCTGATCGCGCCGGCGCTGGGCGGCGTGCTCGAGTTGGCTGCCGACGGCAACACACCGTTCGGCCGCATGCTCGATCTGGTGATGCTCGGCGACTACGTATCCCTGTACATGGCGATCGCCCGCGGGGTCGATCCGGGCCCGGTCGACATGATCGGCCGGCTCAAGCTGCGTCTGGCCGAGACGGGCTACGGGCGCGCGTCCGATCCGGTCTGACGGCCCCGTCGTGCCGGGGCAACCGTGACACGGCCCGTGTTCTCACGCGTCGGCGACCCGGAACCGGGCGTCGGCGCGGGCCTTACACCCAGCCAGATCCTCGCCCTCGGTGACGGCGAGGTCGTCCTGCTCGACCAGACCCGGCTCCCCGCCGAGGTCGTCTGGCGCCGCTGCACCGAGTGGCGGGAGGTCGCCGCGGCGATCGCCGAACTGGCGGTACGGGGTGCACCGGCGATCGGCATCGCCGGGGCGATGGGGGTGGCGCTCGCCGCACAGCACGCCGACCATGACGACACCGACGCATATCTGGCCGAGGTCGGCGCGGCCGCCGAGGCGCTTGCGGCGACGCGACCGACCGCGGTCAACCTGGCCTGGGCGATCGCCCAGCAACGGGCGATCCTGGCCACACATCCGGGGCCGACCGAAGCCATGACCGCAAGCCTGCGCCTGTTCGCCAAGCGGCTGCACCAGGCCGAAGTCGGCCGCTGTCGCGCGATGGCTGAGCACGGCCGGGTGCTGTTCCACCCGGGTGCGCGCATCCTGACCCACTGCAACACCGGTGCGCTCGCCACGGGCGGCATCGGCACCGCCCTCGGGGTGATCCGCGCCGCGCACGCCGCCGACCCGAGCGTCTGCGTGCTCGTGGACGAGACCCGACCCCTGCTGCAGGGCGCGCGCCTGACCGCGTGGGAGTTGGCGCGCGACGGTATCCCGTTCGCGCTGATCACCGACGCCATGGCCGCCGCGCTGATGGCCGAGGACGAGGTCACCCATGTGATCGTCGGCGCCGACCGCATCGCCGCCAACGGCGACGTGATCAACAAGATCGGGACCTACGGCCTGGCCGTCCTGGCGCGGGAACATGGGTTGCCGTTCATCGTGGCCGCCCCGACCTCGACGGTCGACCTGGCGACGCCGACAGGCGCGCAGGTGGTGATCGAGGAACGGGCCGCGGAGGAGGTCCGCGGGGTCGCGCTGTTCGGCCGCCCGGTCGCGCCGGAGGGGGCCGCGGTGCGCAATCCGGCCTTCGACCGGACGCCGGCGCGGCTGGTGAGCGCGATCGTCACCGAGCGCGGTGTCCACCGGCCGCCATATGCCGAGAGCCTGCGTGACGCGGTTGCGGCATCCGACCCGCTCGATGCGGCTACCGACGGCCGAACGCCCGATGGACGAGGCACCTGACCCGGCGATGACCGGAGTACCATCAGGGGGCCGGTCCGGTTTGTTCACGAACAAGGGGGGCACATGCAGCTGCAAGTGAAGGGCAAGAACATGCCCGTGACGGACGCGCTCTTTGACTACGCCGAGCGCAAGCTGCAGCGGCTGACAAAGATCCTGCCGCCATGGGATGAGCCGCCGATCGTGGAGCTGGAGCTGTCGGTCGAGCGCAACCCGAAGATCGCCAAGCCCCAGACGGCCGAGGTGACGGTCCGCACGCGCGGCGGGGTGCTGCGGGTGCGCGAGAGCGCCGAGGACATGTACGCGGCCATCGACAAGGCCGCGCACAAGCTCGAACGGCAGGCCGCTCGCTACCGTGAGCGCCGGCGTCGTCATCGGGCGCCGCACGAGCACGCGCCCGAACCCGTCGAGATGATCGTGCCGGAGCTGCAGCACGAGGCGGAGGCCGAGGGCCCGCGTGTCGTCAAGACCAAGCAATTCGTCGTCAAGCCGATGTCCTCCGAAGAGGCCGCGCTGCACATGGACATGCTGCATCACGACTTCTACGTGTTCCGCAGCGCCGAGACCGGCGATGTCAACGTGGTCTACCGGCGCCGCGACGGCGACGTCGGTCTGATCGTCCCCGAGTTGGCGTAGCGCGCCGGTCGCGCGCGCCGCGGACGGCACGCCCGACCGGCGGCGGGCCCGCGAGGGTCGGAACCGTTGCTACGATCGCGGGAGGTACAGGGGCAACAGCGTCTGAGGTATAGGTGTCTACGGATCTGCTCAACAAGGTGCTGCGGATCGGCGAGGGCCGCCAGATCAAGCAGATGCAGTCGCGGGTCGCGGCCATCGGGGCTCGCGAGCCGGAGCTCGAGCGGCTGAGCGACGACGAGCTACTGGAGCGCTCGCACGGGCTGCGCGAGCAGGTCGCCAACGGTGCCGAGCTGGACGACATCCTGGTCGACGCGTTCGCGCTCGTGCGCGAGGTCGGCCGGCGCACGATGGGGATGCGGCTCTACGACGTGCAGATGATCGGTGCCCAGGTCCTGCACGCCGGTCGTATCGCCGAGATGAAGACCGGTGAGGGCAAGACCTTCTCGGCGACCGCCGCCGTCTACCTCAACGCGCTCGGCGGCAACGGCGTGCATGTGGTTACGGTCAACGACTACCTGGCCCGCCGCGATGCCGAGTGGATGCGCCCGGTGTACTCCGGGCTGGGCATGACCGTCGGGGTCATCGAGACGACCCTCGATCCGGCAACGCGCCGCGAGGCCTACGCGGCCGACGCCACGTACGGCACCAACTCCGAGTTCGGCTTCGACTACCTGCGCGACAACATGGCCGTGCAGCTGCCGGACACGGTGCAGCGCGGCTACTACTTCTGCATCGTGGACGAGGTCGACTCGATCCTGATCGACGAGGCGCGCACGCCGCTGATCATCTCCGGCATCCCCGAGGCGGCGGCCGACACCTACTACCGGTTCGCCCGGATCATCCCGACGCTGCGCAAGCGCACCGACTACGAGATCGACGAGAAGGCGCGCTCGGCGGCGCCGACCGAGAGCGGGGTCGAGAAGATCGAGCGCGCGCTCGGCATCGAGAACCTCTACCTGGACATCAACGGGCAGCTGGTCAACCACCTGATCCAGGCGCTCAAGGCCCATGCGCTCTATCACCGCGACAAGCAGTACATCGTCCGCGATGGCGAGGTGCTGATCGTCGACGAGTTCACCGGGCGCGTGCTGGAAGGCCGGCGCTACTCCGAGGGGCTACACCAGGCGATCGAGGCCAAGGAGGGGCTGCGGATCCGCGAGGAGAACCAGACCCTGGCGACGATCACCCTGCAGAACTACTTCCGGATGTACGAGAAGCTGTCGGGCATGACCGGCACGGCGTCCACCGAGGCCAACGAGTTCAACAAGATCTACGACGCCGACGTCGTCTCGATCCCGACCAACCGGCCGGTGACCCGCGTCGACGAGCAGGACTACATCTTCAAGACCAAGGACGCGAAGTTCGCCGCCGTGATCGAGGACATCGCGGCCGCCCACGAGCGCGGTCAGCCGGTGCTCGTGGGCACGATCTCGGTCGAGGTCTCAGAGTCGCTGTCCCAGCAGCTGGCCCGGCGCGGGATCCCGCACAACGTGCTCAACGCCAAACAGCACGAGCGCGAGGCACAGACCATCAAGGATGCCGGCCTCATCGGCGCGGTGACGATCGCGACCAACATGGCCGGCCGCGGCGTCGACATCAAGCTCGGCGACGGCGTCGCCGAGCTCGGCGGCCTGTACGTGATCGGCACCGAGCGCCACGAGAGTCGGCGCATCGACAACCAGCTGCGTGGCCGCTCCGGGCGGCAGGGCGACCCGGGCCGCACGCGGTTTTACCTGTCGGCCGAGGACGACCTGATCCGGGTGTTCGCGGGCGACCGCATCTACAAGATTCTCGATCGCCTCGGCCCGGGCGACGATCTGCCGATCGAGTCGAAGATGCTCACGCGCACCATCGAGGGTGCGCAGAAGAAGGTCGAGGAGATGAACTTCAACATCCGCAAGACGGTGTTGGAGTACGACGACGTCCTCAACAAGCAGCGCGAGGTGATCTACGCGGAGCGCCGGCGCGTGCTCGAGGGTGCGGACCTGTCCGAGCAGGCGCGCGATTGGATCGCCGACGTGCTCGTGGAGGAGGTCGACCAGTACGCCGGCGAGGACCTCGATCCGATCGAGTGGGACCTGCCCGGGCTGGAGGCCAGCCTGCGGACGTTCTTTCCGCTCACGCTGTCGGCGGAGGACCTGGCGACGAACGCCGAGGGCGAGGTCGCGACGCGGGAGGACCTGCTCGACCGTCTCGAGGACGACGCGATCGAGGCCTATGAGCGCCAGGAGGTCAGCATCGGGCCGGAGACCATCCGTGAGTGGGAGCGCTATGTGCTGTTGCAGGTCGTGGACCTGCACTGGCGTGAACACCTGTACGCGATGGACTACCTGCGCGAGGGGATCCACCTGCGCGCGCTCGCCCAGCTCGATCCGCTGTCCGCCTACCGGACCGAGGGCCACGAGATGTTCGACGAGACGATGGGCATGATCCGGCGCGAGTTCGTGCGCTACATGTTCCATGTCCAGCCGAACCCGCCCGAGGAGCGCGAGGCGATCCAGCCCGCTCAGGTCGACTACACCTACCAGGCCGAGCCGATTCAGGGCTTCCAGGCCCTGGAGGCCGCGGTCGCCCAGGATCCCGCCATCGCCGCGGTCGCCGAGGCCGAGCCCGAGCCCGTCCGGATGATGATGCCGCCGGTCGAGCAGCGGATCGTGTCGCCGGAGGAGCGCATCGGGCGCAACGATCCGTGCTGGTGCGGATCCGGGCTCAAGTACAAGAAGTGCCACGGCGCGGCCGTCTAGCACGGGCCGCACCGACTCGATGACGCCACCGGAGACGACGAGCCTCGACGAGCTGGCCCAGCGGATCGCGGGCGTGCGCGAACGCGTCGGTCTTCTGGGCGCCTACCTGGATCCCGAGGCGCTGGGCGCGCGCCAGGCGGAACTCGAGGACCGCATGCAGGCCCCCGGGTTCTGGGACGACCCCCAGGCCGCCTCCAAGGTGTCGTCCGAGCACGCCGCCGTGCGCGATCGACGGGCGGAGTACGAGAGCCTGGCGGCCGAGGTCGCCGACCTCGACGATCTGACCGAGGTCGCCAAGGCCGAGGGGGAGGGTGCGGCGTTCGTTCAGGAGCTGGCCGACGGCCTGGAGCGGGTCGAATCGCAGCTGGCCCGACTGGAGGAGTCGCGCCTGTTCTCGGGCGAGCACGATGCGGGCGACGCGGTCATGACCATCAACGCGGGCGAAGGCGGCACCGACGCCCAGGACTGGGCCGAGATGCTCATGCGCATGTACCTGCGCTGGGCCGAGGCGCGCGGCTTCGCGGCCGACATCAAGGAGCTCCAGGAGGGCGCCGAGGCCGGCATCAAGAGCGTGACGATGACCATCTCGGGCCCGAGCGCCTACGGGCTGACCTCGGCCGAGCGAGGCGTGCACCGCCTGGTGCGCCTGTCGCCGTTCGATTCCGCCCATCGCCGCCAGACGTCGTTCGCGGCCGTCGACGTCGCCCCGCTGGTCAGCGACGACGTCGCGGTGGAGATCGACGACAAGGATCTGAAGGTCGACACCTACCGCGCCTCCGGTGCCGGCGGCCAGCACGTCAACAAGACCGAGTCGGCCGTCAGGATCACCCACCTGCCGACCGGGATCGTCGTGCAGTGCCAAAACGAGCGCTCCCAAATGCAGAACCGTGCGACCGCGATGAGCATGCTGCGCGCCCGCATCGTGCAGCGTGAGCTCGAGCGGCGCGAGGAGGAGGCTGCGCGCGCCCGCGGCGAGTCGCTCAAGATCGGCTTCGGCAGCCAGATCCGCAGCTACGTGATCCATCCGTACACGCTGGTCAAGGACCTGCGTACCGGGGTCGAGGTCGGCAACGCCCAAGCGGTGTTGGACGGCGATCTGGACGGGTTCATCCGCGCGGAGCTCGAGCGCCGGGCCAAGCTGAACTAGCGTCGCACCAACGGCCGTGATCGCATTCACACGCAAGGACTCGGGCCGGAACCGGCGAACTGAGGATGAAGTGCGGAATTCGCGCCAGACGCACATTTGCAGGTGTTTCGGTGGATTGACACACGACACGGTGCCGGGATACCCTTCCGAAGCCTTTCGTGACGCCATCGATGCGCCGAGGCCAAACTGGATCCGCGTCACGCAGGTCCCAACCGGCGGTTGTGTGACGACCGCCCCACCGAGGTTCGCAGCATGAGCACCGACAGTGATGCCGAGCTGAATACAGCAGCGCCATCGCGTTCGTCGCGACGTTCCCCACGTGATGCCGAACGCCGCATCGACCGCCGCAGCCTGCTCCGGTCCGGTGACGGCCCGATGGTCATCTTCGACGGGGTGACCAAGCGCTACGGCACCGATGTCATCGGGCTCGACGACGTGTCGGTCTCGATCGACGCGGGCGAGTTCGTCTTTCTCGTCGGCGCCTCGGGCTCCGGCAAGTCCACCTTCATCCGGCTGCTGATCAAGGAACTCGATGCGACCGACGGCACCGTGATCGTCGGCGGCAGGGACCTCGGCAAACTGCGCCGCTCGAAGGTCCCGTATCTGCGCCGCGGCATCGGCTGCGTGTTTCAGGACTTCAAGCTGCTGCCAGGGCGCACGGTGTACGAGAACGTCGCCTATGCGCTCGAGGTGACCGGCGACGCCCCGCGGGCGATCCGCCGCAAGGTCCCCGAGATCCTGTCGCTGACCGGCCTGTCGGACAAGGCCGAGCGGCTGCCGAACGAGCTGTCGGGTGGCGAGCAGCAGCGCGTGTCGATCGCGCGCGCGTTCGTCAACCATCCGCGCCTGCTGATCGCCGACGAGCCGACCGGCAACCTCGACCCCGACACGTCGATCGGCATCATGCAGCTGTTGTACCGCATCAACCGGACCGGCACGACAGTCGTCATGGCGACCCACGACCGCGACATGGTCGACAAGATGCAGATGCGGGTCATCGCCCTCGAGGACGGCCGGATCGTGCGTGACCAGCGCAAGGCGAGCTACGCGACGGTGGAGCCATGAGGCTGAGCTTCTTCTTCCGGGAGGCGATCCGCTCGATCCGCGCGAACGTGGCGATCTCGGTCGCCGCGGTCGTCACGGTGATGATCGCCGTGTTCATCTTGGGCACGTTCATCCCGTCGTACCTGTACGTGCAGTCGACCGTCAACCAAGAGAAGTCGCGCCTGGACATCCAGGTGTACGTGGCCGATGCCGCGACGACCCCGCAGGTCTCGCAGCTGCAGGGGGCGATCACCAACCTCCAGGACCACGGGCAGATCAAGTCCTACACGTTCATCTCCAAGCAGCAGGCGCTCAGAAGCTCAAGAGCGAGCTGTCCGACCAGTCGATCCTGGCCTTGCTGCCGAACAACCCGCTGCCGGCGTCCTTCGACATCATCCCGGCCGACCCATCCCACGATGCCCAGGTTGCCGCCGCGCTGCGCAACAACGCGGCGATCGATACGACGATGCCGGGGCAGGGGATCGACTACTCCGCCACAACGACCGACCGCCTGCTGTCGGTGGCCAAGTTCATCCAGTACACCGGCTTCGTGCTGATCCTGATCCTGCTGGTGGCGGCGATCCTGCTGATCGGGAACACGATCCGGCTGTCGATCTTCGCCCGGCGGCGGGAGGTGGAGGTCATGCGCCTGGTGGGCGCGACCAACTGGTTCATCCGCTGGCCGTTCGTGATCGAAGGGATCATCTGCGGCGTCGCCGGGGCGATCGTGTCGGTGGTCGCGCTGTACCTGGCCAAGGTCTTCATCGTCCAGCCATGGATCGACAGCAACTCGAACCAACTGACCAAGGACACCGCCACGACGATCAGCTTCTCCGCGCTGGCGGTGATCCTCATCCTCGCGGGCGGCCTGGTCGGCGCGTTCGGCAGCGGCGTGACCCTACGGCGGTTCCTGAAGGTGTAGCCATGCACGGTGCCCGCCCGCCGGCCGGCGGGCCGGCAGCGTGCATGCCGCCGGCCCCGTGCGATGCAGAGTCCGCCCCGACGTTCCCGACGCCTGCTTGCGATCGTGGGCGGGGTCATGGCGGCGCTGGTGCTGTTCGGACTCGGCGTGCTGGTCGGCGGGCATCCGCAGGCGACCGGTCTTGAGCAGCTGCCCAGCGGCGCGCGCAGCGTGGTGCTGGGTGCCGGCAGCGACTCCCTGATTGCCGATATCCGGAACCAGCTTGCCTCCGGCTACTACGTCCCGGTCAACGGGGCGACGCTCGAGCGGGCCTCGATCGACGGCATGCTGGCGTCTCTGCACGACCCCTACACGTATTACCTCGACCCGGCCGAGTACGCCGCCATGCAGCAGCAGACCCAAGGGGTCTATGTGGGGGTCGGGATCCAGGTGCTCCAGCGCGGGTCCGAAGTCGTGATCGCGAACGTGTTCCCGGGCAGCCCGGCCGCCAAGGCCGGCCTGGCCAAGGGCGACGTGATCACGGCCGTCGACGGGCACTCGATCGTGGGGGCGAGCCTCGACACCGTGAGCAATGCCGTCCGCGGGACCAAGGGCACTCCGGTCGCGGTCACCGTCAGGACGCCCTCCGGGGGGGTCGTGACCGCGCACATGACCCGCGCCGTGCTCAAACTGCAGCTGGTGACGACGCGCATGCTCAACGTCCGCGGGCACAAGATCGGCGTCATCACGCTGCTGGAGTTCGACCAAGGGGCGGCCGCAGCGGTGCGGGCGGCCGTCGCCACCCTCACCGCACACGGGGCGACCGGCCTCGTGCTCGATCTGCGCGGCAACCCGGGCGGCTTGGTCAACGAGGCCGTGGGGCTGGTGGGCATCTTCGTGCCCAAGGGCTCCCCGGTCGTCACGACCGCCGGCCTGCACAATCCGCGCCAGACCCTCACGACCACCTCGGCCCCGAGCACACGCCTGCCGCTCGTCGTGCTGGTGGACCGCTACAGCGCCAGCGCCAGCGAGATCGTCTCGGGTGCCCTGCGCGACGACGGCCGGGCCATCCTCGTCGGCGAGCGCACGTTCGGCAAAGCGGTCGTGCAGGAGACCGTCGAGCTCCCCAACAAGGGCGCGCTGCATTTCACGATCGCGCGCTACCTGACCCCTAAGGGCACCGATCTCAACCACAAGGGTCTGACCCCCAACATCGTGGTCGCTACGAACCCGACTGCGACCTCCGATCCGGCGCTGCGGCAGGCCGCCGCCGCGGCCGAGGCCGGGCGCTGATGGCGCGCGGCGGGCCGGCCGCGGAGGTCGTCGTCGAGATCCGCGGGGCCGGGCGTGGGGCGCTCGCCCATCCGGCCTTCGCCGCCGGCGAGGACATCCGGATGTCGGGCGCGACGCTCGGCGAGGCGCGTGTTGGCGACCTGGCGCGGGTGGTCGTACGCGGGCGCTCGGCGCGCGTGATCGACGTCTTCGGCCGGGCACACGCGCCGGGCCCGGCGATGGCCGGCTTTCTGAGCGCCAACGGCCGCGGCACCGGGACGCAGCGGGGGGTCGAGCGCGAGGTTGCCGCGATGCTCGAGGGCAACCCACTCGACGATCCGGGCCGGCGGGATCTCACCGCCCAGAATGTCGTTACGATCGACCCCGAGGGCGCCAAGGACCACGACGACGCGATCGCGGCCGAGCGTGACGGCGAGAACATCCGGCTGTGGGTGCACATCGCCGACGTCGGCCACTACGTGCGGCCCGGCACCGGCGTCGATCGCGACGCCGCGCGGCGCGGTTGCTCGCTGTATGTGCCGGGCACGGTCGACCCGATGCTGCCGGCGCGGCTGTCGAGCGACCTGTGCAGCCTGCGGCCGGGCGTGCCGCGGCGCGTCATCAGCGTGGAGATGACGGTCACGCCCGACGGCGAGGTCCGCGACCCGCGCTTCTATCGCGCCGCGATCGCCTCGGACCGCCGCCTGACCTATCCCGAGGTCGATGCGCATTTTGCCGGCGCGCGCTTGGGTGCCCCTGGCCTGGCGGACACGATCGCCGCCGCGCGGATCGCCTCCGCCCGCCTACGGGCACGCCGGACGGCCCGCGGTGCGCTGGAGATCGGCTCGGGCGAGCCGGTCTGGCTGCTCGGTGCACACCGGGTCGAAGGCGTGCGGATCGAGCATCAGACCGAGTCGCATCGCCTCGTCGAGGACTGCATGATCGCCGCCAACGAGACCGTGGCGCAGTATCTGATCGCCCGCAAGACCCCGGCGGTGTTCCGATACCACGCCGACCCCGACCAGTATCAGGTCGCGCGGCTCTACGCGCAGCTCGCGGCCCTCGAGGTTCCGACGCCGGCACTGCCGGAGGGGCATCTCGGTCCGACCGAGCGGCGGGAGGCCATTCGCCTCGCCGGGGCGGCGGTCGCCAGGCACCTGGACGCGGCGCGGGCACGGGGGCACGCCGACGGCTCGGCGTTGTGGGTACTGGTCCTGCGCGCGGTCAAGCAGGCGTTCTACTCGGCCGATGCGTTCACCCACTCGGGACTCGCCAGCCCCGCCTACCTGCATTTCACCTCGCCGATCCGTCGCTACCCGGACCTGGTGGTGCACCGGGCGCTGGTGGGCGCGCTGGGCATCGACGTCGCGGGCCCCAACCGTCCGGAGCTCGAGCTCGCCGCGGCCGAGAGCTCCGAGGCCGAACGGGCCGCCGCCGATCTCGAGCGCAAGGCCGATCGCATCTGTGCGGCGCTCCTGTTGGAGCAGGAGCTGACGGCCGGCGACTGGACGGCCCCGTTCGACGCGGAAGTGACCGGCCTGATCGGTACGGGCGTCTTTGTCCGCTTTGGCGTCGCCTACGAGGGCTTCTTGCCGCTGCGCGGCAGGGGGGGAGCGAGCTCGTGCTCGACGACGCCGAGGTCGGGCTGATCGATGCGACCGGTCGCCATGCGGTCCGCCTCGGGGACCGGCTCGAGGTGCGCGTCGTCGAGATCGACGCGTTGCGCGGCAGGGTCCGCCTGGAACGCGCCGATCAGCGACTCGCCGCCCGTGAGGCCAGGACGCGCGCGCACCGGCGGATGGCCCGAAGGCCGCGCTAGGCTGTCTGGCCCATGGCTCCGGACAAGAAGAAGAACACGGGCAAGCGTGACGAGCGCTTCCGCGACATCGCGCAGAATCGCCGCGCGCTGTTCGAGTACGAGATCCTCGAGCGCTTCGAGGCCGGGCTGGTCCTGATCGGCACCGAGGTCAAGGGCTTGCGCGAGCGCGGCGCCACGATCGGTGATGCCTACGTGGTGATCCGCCACGGGGAGGCGTGGCTGGTGGGGGCGACGATCCCCGACTACAGCAACGCGGGCCAGAACGGTCACGAGCCGCAGCGGACGCGCAAGCTGTTGTTGCACCGGCGCGAGATCGACCGGCTGACCAGTCGCCTCAACGAGAAGGGCCTCACCGTGGTGCCGCTGCGCCTGTACTTCCACGAGGGCCGCGCCAAGGTTGAGCTGGGCCTGGGGCGCGGCAAGACCGCGTACGACAAACGCCATGCCATCGCCGAGCGCGACGCGCGCCGCGATATTGCACGTGCCGTGCGTCGCGGCTGAGCCCCGGAGGCCGAGTGGCGGCGCAGTTGCCGGGTGCTACCCTGAGTTGCACAGTACGGGCCCGATCCAGTTTCGACGGAGTAGGAGGGTATCGGTAAGCGAGCCGCGGACTCGGTGGACCGCGTTAACAACCGAGACACTACGTAGCTGCGGAGAACTCTCCTAAGCTCGCTCTCGCTGCCTAAACAGCAGTAACTGAGAGCCATCGGCCTTCCCTCGGGTTGCGGGGAAGATCACCGGTGTCAGCCAGTAGCCCTGGTCCGTCGGCAACGGTGCTCGGTCGGCGGACGAGACCGCAGGAGTACCTGGCGTCGCTCCGGTTTGGCCGACGGGAACGGACGGCGCGAGATCAGCCTGTCGGCTGCGCTCGGAGAAGCTGATACGCGAGTACTTTCGGACGCCGGGGCAGTGCCGGCCGGGTCCACCTGAACTGTTCTGGCGGGAGCCGCGGAGATGTGTCCGGGCTTCCGCCAGACGTCGTCACGGCCAGGGTCACCCGGCCCTTGGGGCGTGGGCGGCCGTACCCGGACACACATGGGCCTGCAGGTGGCACAATTCCTGTCGATCGTCGTATGTGCGATTTTTCCGGTGCGTGGTTGCGGCGCGAGTCGGCCGGGACCGACCCCCATGCCGCCGTGGGATCCCAGCCCACGGCGGGACAGATCGGTAACGGTCTGCGCTGGTGTGCCCGCGCCCGGGAATCGCGGACACCCCGGACCGACCGGCATGCCGCGCCGGGGTCCTCGGCGGTCCGGCGTTGCGGTTCGCGCAGCACCGCCGCCGGCGGCTGACTACGTGAACAGGTGGTACGCGCTCGAGGCGATCAGGTAGAAGCCGAGCACGAGCGACAGGACGATGATCGCCTGGTCGGTGTGGGAGTCGATCCAGGCACGGATCCGCGTCACCAGCGCCTGGGCTTGCTCGGGCCAGAACCCGGCATAGATCTCCAGCCCGATGTAGCTTGCGCTGGCGATGAGGCAGAACAGCAGCAGCGTGATGATGCTCTGCGCAGACGAGACGTGCTCGCCGACGATGACCGTCACGCCGGCGGCGATGAGGCCCCAAGGTTGTGTGACCGGGGCCAGCGCCAGCGCAAACCACAACGACATCTGATCGATGCCGGTCTGCCACTTCGGGGTCTTCTTGGGTGCCTTCGGGCCGGCCCAGCTTCCGGTACCGGCGCAGCGCGATGCCGAGCAGGATCACGCCGATGACCAGCTTGACCACCAGCGCGGCCGTTGACGGCGCCGAATTGGCCTTGGGCGGGTGGTTGCCCGTCGCGGCGACGGTGGCGGCGACGACGATCGCCAGCGAGGCCAGCCAGCCGAAGACGAAGACGGCACCCTTGCGCACGCCGCGCTGCGACGTCAGCAGCAGGATGAACGTGGTCAGCGGGATCGGCTCGAGGGCGATGCCGACGGCGATGACCAAGAGGTCGAGGGTCACGGGGCGGGCCGATCGTCCATAGCGCACGAAGCCTATGCGACCCGCCGGGTGAACGCCGGCGGGAAATGAAACCCGCGTGGGTGAATCGTCCGCCCCGGGCGAGCGTCCGCACCCCAACCAGCGCAGGAAACGGCCCCGTGGTGTTCAAAGGTCCCAGGGCAATGGCGCGCGATGCAACACCCGAGACGCTCAGGAACGCTCCGCGGGAGGCCTTCATCCTGGTGCTCTCGCTGCTGTCGATCCTCAACATCGTCCTGGCGGTGCCCTGGGGACCGTTTCTCAGCAGCCAGCAGCAGGAGGTCGTCCAGATCATCGATGGCGCGCTGACGATCATCTTCCTCGCCGACTTCGCGGCCCGCATGTACGCGGCGGACATCAAGCGGGTCTACTTCTTCCACGAGCGTGGCTGGCTCGACCTGCTCGGCAGCCTGCCGTACTTGCGGGTGCTGCGGCTGTTCCGGGTCTGGCGCGCATGGGGGATCATGCGCGGATACGGCCTGCGGCGGCTGATGCGGCTCCTGCTGCGCGAGCGCGCCCAAAGCGCCCTCTACGTCATGACGTTCCTGGTGATCCTCGTCCTGGAGATCACCGGCGTCTGCGTCCTGTTCTTCGAGCCGGGTGCTCCGAACGCGAACATCACCACCGGCGGTGACGCGGTGTGGTGGGGGATCGTGACGGTGACGACCGTCGGCTATGGCGACCAGTATCCGGTCACCACCGGCGGGCGGATCGTCGGCACCTTCCTGCTGGTCGCGGGTGTGGTGCTGTTCGCCACGCTGTCGGGCTACCTCGCCCAGGCCTTCCTGCGGCCATCCTCGGGGCCGGAGGACGCGCCGCCGCAGGCTGGCGAGTCCGATGCGCCCACCGGCGAGCTCGCCGAGGTGCTGTCGCTGCTGCGCCAGCAGCAGACCGAGACCGCGGCATTGCGGGTGCGGCTCGAGCAACTCGGCGGCGACCCGCGCCACTAAGGCAGGGTCCGTTTGACGCGGTCGTCGCGCAACGACCGCGCCGTGGCGTACCGCGTCGGGTGTCGGCGTGGCGAGGCCCCGTCGGATCGTCGTCGATCGCTAAGACCGCATAAGCGTCCCCTAAGACCCTGCTAACGCAAGCCACAGACTGCTCTCAGGGCGTCCGTGCAGTCTCAGGGTCATGAGGAATCGAGCGCAGGACCCACACACCGCACAGGACCGCATCGCCGAACGGGATCGCGGCCGCCAACAGATCCGCAAGGCCACCCGCGCCGCGGTCGCAGGCGGCATCGCGCTCACCGCGCTGTTCGCGGGGATCGCCTATAGCGGTACCCACGCGACGACCGCGTCGCTGACCTCCACGCATCACGCGGCAGCGTCCTCCGGGATCTCGTCCGGCACGAGCTCCTCCGCGGGCTCGACATCGGCGGGCGTGTCAGGAACGTCGGTCAGCACGTCGTCGTCGACACCGGTCGCAAGCTCGGGCGGCTCATGACCGCGCACGCCTACTGGTATCTGACCCGCGGGACCGGCGTCGTCGCGCTGCTGTTCGTCACGGCGGCGGTCGTGATCGGCATCATCGCGTCGCTGCGGGTCGGCGGCGGGCGCTCGCCGAGGTTCGTCGTCGCCGGGCTGCACCGCAACGTCTCGCTGCTGAGCGTCGCGTTCATCGTCGTGCATGTCGTCACCACGGTCCTCGACGCCTATGCGCCGATCAGCTTGGTCGACGCGGTCGTTCCGTTTGTCTCGCGGTACCGGCCGATTTGGCTGGGTCTCGGCGCCGTGGCCTTCGACATCATCCTGGCGCTCATCATCACCAGCCTGGTCCGCGTGCGCCTCGGCCTGAAGACCTGGCGGTTCATCCACTGGTTCGCCTACGCCTGCTTTCCGATCGCGGTGGTCCACGCACTCGGCACCGGCAGCGACGCCCGTCAGCAATGGATGCTCAACCTGGTGATCGGCTGTACCGCGGTCATCGTGATCGCGGCCTTGGCGCGGCTCTGGCAGCTGCGTCGCGAGCGCCTGCCGTGGGCGATCGCCGGGACCGCGGCGATCGTGGTGCTGGTGATCGCCACCGCGGCGTGGGCGCGTAGTGGCCCGCTGGCGCCCGGTTGGGCCAAGCGTGCCGGCACCCCGGCAACGCTGGTGCACACGACCCACACGACCAGCGCCACCGTGACCTCGATCTCGACCACGACCCCGGCCGCGCACGCGGCAAGGAGCGAACGATGACCACCGCAACCCGGATCCCCGCGGCCACGCTGCCGCGCCTGCTTGGCGGCCTCGACGGTGCCGATGGCCTGCAGCGTCTCGCGCATCATCAGGAGTTCCACGGCGAGCTTGCGGTCGACGTGGTGCCAGGGCGCCCCGACGCGCGCCCTGCTCGAGCAGGTCCGCGCCTCGGGGCTCGGCGGACGCGGCGGCGCGATGTTCCCTGCCGCGCGCAAGATCGATGCCGTCCTGTCCCAGCGCCGGCGTCCGGTCGTGGTCATCAACTGCGCCGAAGGCGAGCCGCCGAGCCGCAAGGATCACGTCCTGATGCGCGGGGCCCCGCACCTGGTCATCGACGGGGCCCGCGTGTGCGCCGCGCTCGTGGGCGCAAGTGAGGTGACGATCGCCCTCGAGGAGGGCTCGCGCCGGGAGTACCGCGTCCTCGAGCAGGCCCTCTACGAGCGCGCCGCGCGCCACGTCGACGACGTTGAGCTCCGACTCGCCACCGTGCCCGACGGCTTCGTCGTCGGCGAGGAGCGGGCCCTGATCAACGCCTTGAATGGCGGTCCCGGCAAGCCGACCCACGCGCCGCCGCGTCCGTTCGAGAAGGGACTCGGCGGGGCGCCGACGCTCGTCCAGAATGCCGAGACCGCGGCCCAGCTGGCCTTGATCGCGCGCCATGGGGCCGCATGGTTCCGCGGGCTCGGCACCGACGAGGAGCCCGGGTCGGCGCTGGTGACGCTCACCGGCGCGGTCACGCACCCGGGCGTCTATGAGATCCCGATCGGGGCGCGCCTGCAGGATCTGCTGCAGGCCGCCGGCGGGTTGCGGGTGCCGGTGCAGGCCTATCTGATCGGCGGTTACATCGGGTCGTGGATCGCGGCCCGTGATGCCGAGGGGCTCGTGCTGAGCAACGCGGGCCTGCGTCCCTTCGGCGCGGCGCTCGGCGCACGAGCGATCGTGGCCCTGCCGGAGACCGCCTGCGGCGTTGCCGAGACCGCGCGGGTGGCCCGCTTCATGGCCGAGCAGTCGGCGGGCCAGTGCGGTCCGTGCGTCTACGGCCTCGATGCAATTGCCGGGGGCATGGAGCGCCTCGCGCGCGGCGACGGGCGCCAGCTGCCCGACATCGAGCGCTGGCTCCGGCTGGTCTCAGGGCGAGGCGAGTGCCGGCACCCCGACGGCGCCGCCAAGCTCATCGCCAGCGCCCTGACCGTCTTCGACGCCGAGATCCATCGCCACGTTCACGCCCGCAAGTGCGGTGGCGACGGGACATCGGTGCTGCCGACCACCACTGCGCGGGCCCGGAGGCCGGCATGAGCGACAAGCTGTCGGTCGACTGGATCCGTTGCGACGCGCACGGACTGTGTGCGGAGCTGTTCCCGGAACGCGTCACCCTCGACGATTGGGGCTACCCGGTCATCGACGCGCGGGAGATTTCGCCCCAGCTGCGCGCCCACGCGGCCCGCGCCGTGGCCCAGTGTCCAATCCTGGCCTTGCGCCTGGAGCGCATCGCCGACTGACGATGCGCCACGGGCCCCCGTCGGTGTCGCCGACCACGGGGCAGCCCATCGACCAGCGCGAGACCCGACCATCGGCCGACGGCGTGCCGTAGATCAGCCGATGGCGTCCGACACCGTGACCGCGACCGGCACGCGGGCTCGGGCGCCCGCCGGATCGCGCGCCGCGCGGGCCGCGCCCGGCGTGGTGGGTCGATTGCCGCCGGCGGGTCGGGGGACTGTTGACGTCTGGGCACGAGCTGCCGATGCAAACGGCAGTGGTCCACGACGATCCGGAGCCTCGCCGCATCATGCACCAGTGCACGCACCGCCTCCGAGCCCGCCGCGTCGGCCGGGCCATGCTTGCCCTCGGAGGGCTCGCGCCCCTCGCCGGCGGCGCGCTGCTCGGACATGCCGGACACGCGGGGGCCGCGCCGCCGGGACCGGCGGTCCAGGCGCCGAACTTCGTGAGCCTGCTCTACGACACCGACCCGAACGCGACCGTCATCGTCAGCGGCCAGACCCCGGACGGTGCGGTCCTCGGTCCGGGCCTGACGCCCTCGCGCGGGGCGCTCCGCCAGGAGCCCTCGGGCACCAACGTGCTCGGCGAGGATGCCGCCGACCACGCCTATCGGATCGCGAAGGTCAGCGCCAGCGGCCTGGTCGGCCGCACGGCCTCGCAGATGGCGGAGGTGATCCGCCATGCCGTCGACGACGGCTGCACCGAGCTGATCCGCGGCGTCGTGCACAACTTCGGTTGCTCGAGCCACCTGGCCACCATCGACGAGGTCAGCCCGACGTTCTCCAACCCGGCGACCGGCGGCAGCGGGTTCACCGGCCGGCACTTCAGTCAGGCCATGGCGCTCCTGGCCCGGACGCCGTCACCGTGGGGCACCAGCTACGCGGCCCGCGTCGGCATCTACGTCGACGCCGGGGTGACGGTCTCGATCGACGTCGGGCACGGCCGCGACCACAACCTGAACGCGCGGGGCAAGCCCCAGTATGCGGCGTTCACCGATCTGATGCCGGGGCTTGCCCGCGCCGGGGCACTGTGGCTGGAGATGTACCAGGGTGTCCACACCGGATCGGGGACCGCCCCGCTGACGAGTGCCGAGTGGCGGTCGCTGCCGAGCCGGTTCGTCGGCTTCCTCGACGGGTACGGCGGCAGCGTGGTCCAGGTCCACTACATGTTCGGCAACGCCGGCGGCGCCACGCGGGAGTGCGCCAACCCGCAGGCATGTGCGTGGTCGCTGGCCGCACTGCCCGGGATCAACCGCACGATCCTCGCCAACGGGCCGGGAGAGTACCGGCTCGGTGCTCAGGCGGCCGCCTGGCTCGAGCAGTTCGACGCGTACTTCCCGACGCCCGCGGAGACCCCGCTGCAGGGCTGGTAGCCGGCCGGGCGGATCAGCCGTACTTGCGGTACGCGGCGACCCAGTTGCCGGCGATCAGCTCCTGCGCGGTCAACAGCCGCATGGCACCGGCGCAGACCAGTCGGTGAAGTGCGTCTTCCAGGTGATCCTTCGGGTTGGCGTAGAACCCGGCGTGGTGCACGTAATCGGGCTCCGGCCAGAGGTTGCCCGCCGCATTCACCGCGCCGCCGAGCTCGAGCGGGATCAGGTGGTCGTACTCGTAGGCCGAGAGGGGACCGTGGTCGCCGTAGGCCGCCATGCTGGCGCGCTTTTCCTTCTCGGTGACCGACTCCGGCGGCCGCACGCGGCTGGTCCAGCCCGCGGCGCAGATCGTGGTGCGCATCGTCGCGGAGCTGACCGCGGGATTGCGCAGCCCCGGGGTGCAGCGGCGGTCCGGGAGCACGTACAGCCCCGTGCCCCGCGTGTGGCAGCTGCCCGCCTTGGGCTGCGCCTGGACCGTGTGGGCGCTGGCCGAGCTGAACCCGGGCGCGGACGCCGCCAGGCCCGCCAGGGGTGCCGCGGCCGCGAGGACCGCGAGCGCGATCAGCGGGCGGCGCAGCGAGCCGGAGCGGCGCCTTCGTCTGGGGATCGTCACCGCCATGCTCCTTCGGTGCGCCACGCGCCGCGGCCGGTGCGGCGTGATGAAGGCACCGTATACGGGCGTCCGGGCGTTGCGAACCGCGGCGGCGTCAGGCGGAGGCGCCCTCACTCGCCGGCTCGGGGAGCACGTCGCGCAGCGGCTCGTGGGCCGGGGGCGCCGCCTTCGGGACCAGGAACACCGCGGTCAGGCCGACGGTGGCCACCATGCCGGCCAGCAGAAACGTGAGCGTGAACCCCTTTTCGGCGGGCAGCGGCGTGCCGGCGACGGTGAAGGTCGTCAGGAACGCCGCCGACATCTGGGCGCCGATGGTGCCGCCAACGGTTCGCATGACGGTGTTCATGCCCATCGCGACGCCAGTGACCTCCGGCGCGACCGCGTCGACGATGAGCTTGGCGAGCATCGCGTACACCAGGCCCACGCCAACGCCGAGGACACCGATCGCGACCACCAGTTGCCAGGGCTCGCTGTGGGCCACGGTGAGGATGAAGGCCGCGATGCCGATCGACGCGAGCCCCACGAAGGTCAGCCAGCGCGCGCCGATCCGCGGTTCGAGCACGCCGCCCAGCGGGCCGATGATCAGCATCATGATGGTTGCCGGCATCAGGTAGAGGCCGGCCATGATCACCGAGCCGCCGAAGCCGTAGGGCACGAGGGCACGCATCTGCGGGGGCAGTCCGCTGCCGAGCTGCACGAGCGTCGGCATCAGTAGGTACGTGCCGTACATCGAGAAGCCGACGACCACGGCCAAGATGTTGGTCCAGAAGACGGCGCGCTGGCGCATGATGCGCATGTCCATCATCGGATCCGCCACCTTGGTCTCCACCCAGCACCACAGCGCCAGCACGAGGACCGAGACCACGAAGCAGCCGACCGTCAGCGTGCTCGACCAGCCCCACTGCTCGCCCTGGCTCAGGCCCAATAGCAGCAGCCCCAGGCCGACCGACAGCGTGAGGACCCCCCACACGTCGAACCGCGACGGGGTGCGCACCGGCGATTCGGGAATCAGCCGCCAGACCAGCACGAGCGCGATCACGACCGGAACCGCACCGATCCAGAACAGCCAGTGCCAGCTCAGCGATTGGAGGATGACCCCCGACAGCACCAGGCCGACGCCGGCGCCGACGCCGAAGGTGGCCGACAGCAGGCCCAGTGCCGCCCCGACGCGCGCGCGCGGGAACTCGTCGCGGATGATGCCGAACGACAGCGGGAAGATCGCGCCGGCGGCCCCCTGCACTGCGCGGGCGAGGATCAGCAGCGTGATCGTGTCCGCGAGCGCTGCGCCGACGGTCCCGACGGCGAAGATCGCCAGCGAGATCACCAGCAGCTTGCGCTTGCCGTAGGCGTCGCCGAGCTTGCCGATCGGCGTCGTGACGACCGCCGAGGTCAGCAGGAACCCGGTGAACACCCACACCGCCCACGTCTGGGTGGTGTTCAGGTCGTGTTGGAAATTCGGCAACGCCGGCACGACGAGGGTCTGCTGGAGTACGTAGGCCACGCAAGCGACGGCCAGGATGGTCAGCGTGAGGCCGGGTCGGCGGTTCTCGGCAGCCGGCATGGGACTCCTTTGCGGGTGGCAGCGAGCGTGGCCCCCGTATGACTATCATGTATGAGACATGATTGTCTCATGACTCTGCCGACCGACAGCCTCATTGCCGACGCCTCGGCGACCGATCGCACCGAGCAGCGCATCGTCGACGCGGCGACGCGCGTGCTCGGCACCAACCTCGAGGCGAGCATGCGCGAGGTCGCCGTGGCGAGCGGGGTCGGGCGCGCCACGGTCTACCGGTACTTCGCCAACCGGGACGAACTGGTCCGGGCGATCCGACTGCGCGCACTGCGCGACTGCCGCCAGGCGCTCGGCCCGGCGGTGTTCGCGCACGCGTCGGCGCGTGACGCGCTCGGGGCGGTGCTGGCGACACTCGTACCGGTCCTCGACCGCTACCGCGTGCTGCTCGACGCGCCGCCGCCGGACCGTTCCGACCCGGAACAGCGCGCGCTCACGGATGCGATCGAGCAGCCGCTGCGCGAGCTGATCGAGCGCGGCCAGGCCGCCGGGGAGCTCGACCCGCGGTTCCCGCCCGAGTTTGCCCTGGCGGTGCTGATCGGCGTGCTGCGGGCCGCCCGCGAGGCGGTGGCAAGCGGACGGATGCCCGCCGAGGCTGCGCATACGCTGGCAGTGCGCTCGCTGCTGGCCGGGATCGGGAATGACCCGCCGTCCACCGCGCGCTGATCCCCCGGCGGAGAACGAACGAGAGGTCATACCCATGTTCAGGAGCATCCTCATCGCCGCTGACGGGTCGCCGACCGCGCGGCACGCCCTCCAGGAGGCGATCGACATCGCCCGCGCGCAGCGCGCGCGCCTGACGATCCTCACCGTCGCCCCGCCCGTGCCGACGCTCATGCCCGTCGCCGGCGGAGATCCGAACGCCATTCAGGACGGCGCCGAACGGTGGGCCGCGGGCATCTTGCGCGATGCGCTGGCCAGCGTGCCCGACGACATCGATGCGCACACCGTCCTGCGCACCGGTCATGCGAGCCACGAGATCGTCGACGAGTTGCGCCACGGCGACTACGACCTGGTGGTGCTCGGCTCACGGGGGCGCAGCGCGACGCGCGCGGGCATCCTTGGCAGCGTCAACGGCGCGGTGCACTTCCACACGAGCGTCCCGATGCTGTCGTTCCCGACCGAAGACGCGCACCCCGGGTAGCGGAGCGCTACGGCCCGCGCGCGGCGATTGCCCCAACGAGCACCGTCGCGTACAGGTGCGCGCCGGCCGGGTTGACGTGGGTCCCGTCGTAGAACAGGTTCGGCCTGCCCGACGCCGCGCCGTTCCAGTTGGCGACGATCACGTTGGGGTGCGTACGGGCCGCGTAGGCAAGCGCGTCGTTGACCGAGCCCTGCCACGGCCGCTCGACATGGACGTTGACCAGGACGACGGTGTGGACCGGCCGCAGGGTGGCCAGCATCGATTCCAGCTCGTCGAACGGGATGTAGCCGTTGTTGCCGAGGTGGATGATGAACAACTTCGGGTGCAGCCGGCGCTCGTATGACGCCACGAGGGGCACCGCGCTGGCGAACTGCCGACCCTCGACCGCGTTGACGGTCAGGCGGCGGCCGAACACCGTCTTGAGCGCCGGGGCCGCGCCCAGCATGACCGAGTCGCCGACGGCGACCACCGGGCCCGCGGCGACCGCCGCCTGGAACCGCCGCTTGGTCTCGGCGGCCGTCAGGCGCGAGCCGGCCGTCGTGCCGGCAAACACGCCCGTGCCGGCCGAGGCGGGCACGACGTTCAGTTTCGGCTCGTGGGCCGGCACGAACGCGACGAACAGCGCGAGCACGACGGTCGCCGTGCCCGCGGCGAACGTCGCCAGGCGCCGCTTGCGCCCGGTCTCGCCGGGCACCATGAGCATGTCCCGGATCCCGCGCAGTCCATGGACGCGGATCGGGATCTCGATGTACCGGTAGGACAGCTCGGCGATGCCCACCGTGAGGGCGACCTGCATCACCAGCAAC
Source organism: uncultured Thermoleophilia bacterium (assembly GCA_963768285.1). Lineage (GTDB taxonomy): Bacteria > Actinomycetota > Thermoleophilia > Miltoncostaeales > Miltoncostaeaceae > CAITWD01. Next base: position 58,975 of record CAVYHI010000015.1, on the reverse strand, counting down.
GGCGGCCCCCCGAACGGGACATCGGTGTGCGCACGGCTCAGCTCCAGGACCGGCCAATGCCACAGATAGATGCCATAGCTGCGCTTGCCGATCCAGACCAACAGCGGCAGGGCGAACAGCCTCCCGAGCTGCGAGGAGGGGTGGGCGACGACGGCCAGCAGCACGGCGGTGACGATCGCGACCGTGAGAAAGCCCCCCTGGTAGAGCCAGCGATCGAACTCACCCAGCCACATCATCAGCCCCAGGAGGGCCGCGAGCGCCGCCACCCCGATGGCATCCAGGAGCACTGCAGCGCGCAGGTTGCGGGTCGGGGCCAGCCGCGTCGCCGGCCACGCGAACGCCATCAGCACGCCCACCAACAGGCCCGCCGCACGCGTGTCGGTGCCGTAGTAGATGCGCGACGGGTCCGTGTTCGGCGTAAACAGCACCCAGGCCAGGATCGTCGATCCGGCGATCCCGGCGAGTACGCCGTAGACCAGGCGCCGCTTGCCGAACCACAGCATCCCGGCGGCAAGGATCGGCGGCCAGATCAAGTAGAACTGCTCCTCGACCGCGAGCGACCACAGGTGCTGGAACACCGACGGCCGGGCGTATTGAGCGAAGTACGACTGCTTGGCGAAGATCTGGTACCAGTTGGTCACGTACAACAGCGACGCGACCACCGCACCCCGGAGCGCGCCCACCTCGTCCGGATGCAGCAGCGACATCACCGCCAGGACCACGGCGATCATCACGAACACCGCGGGCAGCAGCCGGCGGGCGCGCCGCAGCCAGAAGCGCAGGAGGTCGATCCTGCCGGCGACCTGCAGCTCCACCAGCAGCAGCGAGGTGATCAGGTAGCCGCTGATCACCAAGAAGACGTCGACGCCCAGAAAGCCGCCCGGGAGCCACGAGAGCCCGCCGTGGTAGGCGAACACGGCGGCGACCGCCAGCGCGCGCAGCCCGTCGACGCCGGGCATATAGGCCAGGCGGGGTGCGCGTCCACGGCCGGTGTCGTCAGGCTCCGGCCAGGGCGTCGGCTCGTGTTTGCTCACGAGGTCGCGTCGGGGTTGTCGCAGGCCAGCGGGAACGCACGGCGAACTGCCGCCGCGCTCAGGGGAAGCAGGGTATCCCCGATGAGCCGTTTCACGTCACACAGGTCGCCCGCCGCGACGCGGGCCTCGTCTCCTGGAAGTGGGGGACTGTCGTGCATTGTGGCGCGGATGCCGGACGATTGGCAACCGCCGCGCCCGCGGCCGGCCGGCGGTCAGCCGGCGACGCCCTCCCCGACGGGTGTGTCGGCGGCGAGCGCGTCCGCGGCCGGCTCCTCGTGGCGCAGGGTGGTGCGCAGCGGCACCTCGCGGATGAACCAGGTCAGCCCGAACGCCAGCACCGACGCGACGGCCGCGACGGCGAACACGGTGCCGACCGCCGCCGAGAAGCCGTCGAGGTAGGCGCTGCGGATCGCTGCCGGTAGTGACGCGACCGCGGCGGGATTGACGTTGCCGGTGTGCGCGAGAGCGCCCGCGCCGGCCGGCAGGCGAGCGGTGAGCTCGGCGATCAGCCGGTTGGCGAACACTGCGCCGAGGGCGGCCGTGCCCAGCGATCCGCCGATCGACCGGAACAGCGTCGCCCCCGCGGTTGCGACACCCAGATCCTCGTAGGCCGCATCGTTCTGCACGGCCAGGATCAGCACCTGCATCACCATGCCCAGACCGAATCCGAGCACCACCATGAACGCCGCCGTCGTCGCGGTGGAGGTCCCCGGCCCCATCTGGGCCAGCAGCGCGAGCCCGACCACCGTCAGGGCCGTCCCGGCGATCGGGTAGATGCGGTAACGGCCGGTCCGTGCGATCAACCGGCCCGAGCCGACCGAGGATACGATCAGGCCGATCATCAGCGGCAGCAGCTGCAGCCCGGACTCGGTCGGACTCGCACCGCGCACCACCTGCTGGTACAGGGGCAAAAACGTCAGGGCGCCGTATAGCGAGAAGCCGATGATGAACCCGACCGCGCTCGTGAGCACGAAGGTGCGGCTGTGCCACAGCCGCGGCGGCAGCACCGGCTCGGCCGCGTGCCGCTCGACCACAAAGAACGCGATCAGCGCGAGGATCCCACCGACACCGAGCACGGCGACCGCCGCCGACGACCAGGCGAGCGTGTTGCCGCCGAGCGTCGTCATCAGCACGATGGCCGTCAGACCGATCGCCAGCAGCGCCGTGCCGAGGTAATCGATCGACGGGCGCGCCGTGCCGGCGATGCTCGGGAACGTCATCGCCAGCACGCCGAGCGCGACCAGACCGAGCGGCAGGTTGATGTAGAAGATCCAGCGCCAGCTCAGATTGGTCGTGATGAACCCGCCCAGCAGCGGCCCGGCGACGCTGGCGGCACCGAAGATCCCGATGAACAGGCCCGTGTAGCGCCCGCGCTGCCGCGGCGGCACGACGTCGCCCAGCGCGGCCTGCGCCCCGACCATCAGCCCGCCGCCGCCCAAGCCCTGGAGGGCGCGGAAGGCGATCAACTCGGGCATCGACTGGGCCAAGCCGCACAGCGCGGAGCCCACCAGGAAGACCACGATGGCCGCTTGGAGGACGCGCTTGCGCCCGTACTGGTCGCCAAGCTTGCCGTACAGCGGTGTGACGACGGTTTGCGCGAGCAGGTACGCCGTCACCACCCAGGACAGGTGCTCGAGGCCGCCCAGGTCGCCGACGATGGTCGGCAGCGCCGTCGCCACGATCGTCTGGTCGAGCGCCGCGAGGAGCATCACGACCATCAGGCTGCCCAGGACCGCCATCAGCTGGCGGCGGTGGTCGGTCGTGCGCGCGGTCACATCGCCTCCATCACGTCGGCCAGCAGCCGCAGCACGCGGGGTGTCGCCGCCAGTTCCGCGGGATCGAGCGTGGCGAGGGCGTCCTCGAAGACACGGCGGGCCTCGTTGCGCTTTTGGTCTCGCAGGGTGCGGCCCCGGTCGGTGAGGAAGGTCAGCACGACCCGGCGGTCCCGGTCGGAACGGATGCGCGTGACCAGTCCCTTGTGCTCGAGGGTGTCGAGCATGCAGGTGACGCTCGCGGCGGTCATGCCGGCGCGCTCGGCCAGGGTGCCCGCTGGACAGCCGGCATCGTCCTCGATCTCGGCGAGCAGGCGGGCCTGGGCGAAGCTGAGCTCGCCCGTCTGGCGGGCGTCACGCCCGCGCAGCCGGCGCTGGGCCACCAGCAGCGCGCCGAACGCGTCGAGAACCTCACCGACCGCGGCGGCCTGCGCGCCGGCGGCCGGCGAGGACGCGGGAGAATTCGTCGCACGCATCGACGACATGGTACCAGAAGATATGGTACCTAACCAATGCCGGCACGCGCCGCCGCGACATGGTCGTGTTCGCCGCCGCGTCCGCTGCCGGCGCGGCTAGGCTAGGCGCACGTCGTGTCATTTGGGGGAGTGGACCATGCAGGTGCGGGATCGTCACGTGGTCATCACCGGTGCCTCGCGGGGCATCGGCGCCGCCATCGCGCGCGAATGTGCGGCCCGCGGGGCGGGCGTCACGCTCGTGGCCCGCAGCGCGGGCCCCCTGAATGAGTTGGCCACGGAACTCGGCGGGCACGCGATCCCGGCCGATCTGAGCGATCCGGTGGCGATCGCGGACCTTGCGGCCCGCATCGAGGAGGCCGCCGGTCCGATCGACGTGCTGATCAACAATGCCGGCGTCGATGTGGCGGGGGGCTTCGCCGAGCTGAGCGCCAGCGATCTCGAGCGCCTGATCCGGCTCAACGTGCTGGCGGTCACCGAGCTCACCCGGCAGGTCCTGCCGGGCATGATCGCCCGCGGCCGCGGCCACCTGGTCATGGTCTCGTCCCTGGCAGGCTCCGCGACGTTTCCCGGCATCGCGGTGTATGCCGGCACGAAGGCCTACGTCACCCATATGTCCGAAGGCATCCGTCTGGAGCTTCAGGGCCTGCCGATCGGGCTGACGATCGTCGAGCCGGGCCTGGTGACGCCGACCGACATGGCCGATTCGGTGCTGGCCTACCCACCGACGGCGGCATCGTTTGCCCGATTCAACCGCCTCCGCCTGCTGGCCGATGTCGACCGCGACACGCTGGCGCGCAACATCGTGATCGCACTCGAGCAGGACAAGCGCAACGTCCGGTATCCGAAGCGGGCCCGGCTGTTCCCGCAGATCACCAACAGCCCGCGCCGCCTGGCGGCGCTGCTTCTGGCCGGCGTGCCACGGCGCTGAACCGCCCGCGGGGGTCAGATCAAGTGCTTGGCGGCGTCGCTGACCGTCGCGGCGAGGTAGATCTCCAGCGCGATTCCGGCGGCGTGCGGGGAACCCGGTCAGAATGGCGACTGCCCGGCGAGCGGAGGCGACGCGCTGGAATTCGGCATGTACAGCTTCGGCGACACCCATACCGACCCGTCGACGGGTCGGATGGTCGGCGCGCACCAGCGCATCCACGAGCTGATCGCCGAGATCGAGCTGGCCGATCAGGTCGGCCTTGACGTGTTCGGGGTGGGCGAGCACCATCGCGCCGATTTCTCGGTGTCGGCACCGGCGATGGTGCTGGCCGCCGCCGCGGCGCGCACCCGGACGATCCGCCTGACCAGCGCGGTGACGGTGCTCGGCTCGGAGGATCCCGTGCGGGTCTTCCAGCAGTACGCAACCCTGGACCTGCTGTCCGACGGCCGGGCCGAGATCATGGCCGGGCGCGGCTCGTTCATCGAGTCGTTCCCGCTGTTCGGATTCGACCTGCACGACTACGAGGCGCTGTTCGCCGAGAAGCTCGACCTGCTGCTGGCGCTGCGCGAGACCGACACGATCACCTGGTCCGGCGCCTTCCGGGCGCCGCTCGAGGACCAGAGCGTCTACCCGCGCCCGCTGCAGTCGCCCCTGCCGGTGTGGGTGGCCGTGGGCGGGACGCCCGCGTCGCTGGTGCGGGCCGGCGCCCTCGGTCTGCCGATGGCCCTCGCGATCATCGGCGGCGCGCCCGCGCGCTTCGTGCCCCTGGTCGGGGTCTACCGCGATGCCGCCGCAAACGCCGGCCACGATCCGGCTGCGCTGGGGCTCGGGATCAACTCGCACTGCTACATCGCCGACACCTCCAAACGGGCGGCCGATGAGTTCTTTCCGGGCTACGCGCGGGTGATGACCCGGCTCGGGCGCGAGCGCGGCTGGGGGCCGACCACGCGCCCGCAGTACGAGCAGCTGCGTGGCCCGCGCGGGTCACTGCTGGTGGGCAGCCCGACGGAGGTCGTGGAGAAGATCCTCTCCGAGCACGAGCTGTTCGGGCATACGCGGTTCCTGGCCCAGATGGACGTCGGCGGGCAGCCGCACGACCGGCTCATGCATGCGATCGAGCTGTTCGGGACGCGCGTGGCGCCCGAGGTGCGCCGGGCGCTGGGCGACGGCGCCCGCCGACGCTCCGACGCGGTGCCGACCGCCGAGGCCTAGCGGGGGACCGGGGCGCCGAGCGCGACGAGCGCGATCCCGACCGCCGCCCCCAGCAGGATGACCGTCAGCGGCGACCAGCGGCGCAGGAGCGCCAGGCTGCCGGCCGCCAATACGGCCGCCTGCCACCACACGCCCAGGCTGAGCGCGAGCGGAATCGCCGACCCGAGGATCGCCCCGATGGCCGCGGGCCCCGCGCCGCCGAGGAACGCCTGGGCCCGCGGATCGGTGCGCACGCGATCGAAGTGGCGCCCGCCGCCGAGCACGAACACGAACGACGGCGCGAAGGCGATGGCGCTGGCGACGATGCCGCCGGCCAGCCCGGCCGCGCCGTAGCCGACGACCGCGACGGTCTGCACCACGGGTCCGGGGGTGACCTGGCCGAGGGCCACCGCGCCGAGGAACTCGGTCTTGGTCAGCCAGTGGTGGCCCGACCGCGTCGGACTGCATGAGCGGGACGATCACGAACCCGCCCCCGTACGAGAGCGCGCCGACCTTGATCGCCGTCCACGCCAGCGCCAGCCACCCCGACACCGACAGGCTGCCGACGACCACCAGCGCGGCATCGGCCGCCCGCTCGTGCCCAGACGCCCCCGGCGTGCCAGGGCGATCAGCCCGCAGCCGACGAGCGCCACGACGACCCACGCGCCCAGCACCGCCGCCGCGAGGGCGCCCACGGCGACCGCGGCGCCCCACCATGCCGACGCCCGTCGATCCGCGTGCGCGTGCAAGGCTCAGCCGGCATCAGCGTGACGCCGGCGCGCACGGCCACCGCCGGGATCCCGCCCCGCCCCTGCGGCCGCGGCCAGGACCCATCGCGAGGGCTCGGGACCCAACAGCAGCGCCGAGAGCGCGAGGATGACGATGAGTCCGGGGACGATGAAGCCCGACGCCGCCGACGATCGCCCCGCGGCGGCCGCGCGCGTCGTGCGCAGTAGATCGCGAGCTGCGTCGACGCCGGGTCCGGGCAGCAGGTTGCAGGCGGCGACCGCGTCCTCGAACTCGGTCGCTCGAGCCACCCGGCCCGCTCGACGCACAGGCTGCGCAGCAGCTGGATGTGCGCCGGCGGGCCGCCGAACCCGGTGATGCCCAGGCGCGCCCACTCGCGGGCGATGCGGCCGAGCGGGACCGGCGACGACGTGGTGTCCATCGGCCGACACGTTGTCAGATCCCATGCCCCTGGGGTACCGGGCCCCGCGTCCGGCGCGACGATGTGACAGCCCCGAGCGCGGGGTCGGCGCTGCGGGTCTCGTGGTGCCCGCGGCCGGTACGCTCTGGCGGTACGTCGCGACGCGAAAGGATGACCGCCGTTGAGCACCCGCATCGATGACCCCCGGGTACAGGTGGCCGTCGAGCTGCCCAGCGAGCCGACCTCGCCGGGGTACCGGGAGCTCTCGGGCATCGGCAGCGGCGAGGCACGGCCGGGCATGGATGAGATGGCCAGCTGGCCGTGGCTCAACCAGGACGGCCACCGGCGCGGCACGCGCCTGGTGACGGTGGGCCTGCGCGTCTACGCGGCCCATCCCGAGCTCGAGCTCGACAACTTGCCCACGATGTTCGTCGAGCCGGGCGTCCGCCTGATGAAGGAACTTGTCGGGTACGTGCTCGCCGGTGGGGAACTCGAACACGACGACGTCATGCAGATGCGCGACAGCCTGCCGTGCCTGGTCGGATTCCTTCGGATACCAGGCGAAACCGCCGACGACGAGATCGTCCGGGTGCTGTTTTTGTCCTAGCCCGAGGCGGATCGCCCCGGCGCGGTCCGGCGCGCGCGGCAGGACCGGGTTTCCCCCAAGATGCGGTGATCACGGCACCCGTGGTCGCCACATTTGAGCGAAATGTCCCTGTCTGAGCGCTCTTTCGTCTGAGTGTGCTGCTAGGTTCCGCGCCGATGCGTCGTCTAGTGCACCAGATCAGGGAGTCACGATGAACAAGACGGAATTTGTAGGGCTCGTGGCGAAGCGCGCCGAGGCCACCAACGCCGAGTCGCAGCGCTTCGTTCAGGCAGTGCTGGACGAGATCCTCGAGGCGCTGAAGAAGGGCGAGGATGTTGCATTCGCCGGCTTCGGCAAGTTCTCGGTGTCGCAGCGTGCCGCGCGCACGGGTGTGAACCCGCAGGACCCGACCAAGAAGGTCTCGATCCCGGCCCGCGTGGTCCCGCGCTTCACGCCGGGCGCCGTGCTCAAGGAGCAGGTCGCCACGGGGAACGCCAAGAAGGCCAAGAAGAAGTAGCGCGAATCGCGCGCCGTGCGTCCGCACGTGGCGAAACGGGGGCGGCCGAACCGCCCGCCCCCGTGTGCTGCCACCCGGCGCGGCGTTCGCGCCGGGGGCCGATCAGGACGCGGCACGGGCCGCGGCTCCCGGCGGTCGGATGACTTCGACGCAGCCGGGCCTGCTATCCTTGACCCCCCGCCGCAGGTATGCGGACGTGTTTCGAATGAGAATCCTCATCACCGCACATATCTCCTCCCGGACCGTGGTTGCCTGCGGATATCGAGGTGCAGTCTGAGCGCAATCCAGGTAGTGCTTGCCTCCTAGAAGAGGTCCAGATACGCGCCCGCCGGCGGGCCCGTCGACGCGCATCAACGATGCGATCCGGGTCGAGTCCGTTCGCCTGATCGATCACCACGGCGAGAACGTCGGGATCGTGCCGATCGCGCGTGCCCAGCAGATCGCCACGGATGCCAACCTCGACCTGGTGGAGGTGGCGCCCGACGCCCGCCCGCCGGTGGTCCGGATCATGGACTACGGCAAGTGGCGCTACGAGCAGGAGCAGAAGGCCAAGCAGGCCCGCAAGCACCAGAGCCAGATCGTCATCAAGGAGATCAAGTTCCGGCCGAAGATCGATCCGCACGACTACGCCACCAAGAAGGGGCACGTCGAGCGCTTCCTGCGTCACAAGGACAAAGTGAAGATCACGATCATGTTCCGAGGCCGGGAGCTCTTGCATCCTGAGCGCGGAGAGGCCATTCTTCTTCGGCTCGCCGAAGAACTGAGCGACATCGCGCTCATCGAGAGCCGTCCGAACCTGGACGGGCGCAACATGGTCATGATGCTGGCCCCGTTGAGGGACGCGTCGGCCGGAGCGCCGGCGCCGAGCCCCGACCATTCCGCAACGTCCGAGACCGCCTGATATGCCCAAGATGAAGACCAACCGCGCCGCCAGCAAGCGCTTCCGTGTCACGCCGAAGGGCAAGGTGATGTTCGGTGCGGCGGGGCTGCGCCACAACCTCGAGAACATGTCCGGAAAGAACAAGCGTCGGCAGGGCCGCGACCACGAGCTGCCTCGTGAGCACGCCGCGACCGCACTTCGACTGTTGGGGAAGCGCTAGAGATGGCTCGCGTGAAGCGTTCGGTCGCCGCTCGCAAGAAGCGGCGCAAGATCCTTGGCCAGGCCCGGGGCTACTGGGGCACCAAGAAGTCCAGCTACCGTCGCGCCAAGGAGCAGGTCCAGCGGTCGCTGCGGTACCAGTACCGTGACCGGCGCGTGCGCAAGCGCGACTTTCGCCGCCTGTGGATCGCCCGCATCAACGCCGCGGCGCGCGCGAACGGCCTGGCTTACAACGAGTTCATGCACGGGCTCTCGCTGGCTGGCATCGAGCTGAACCGCAAGGTACTGGCCGATCTGGCCGTGCACGAGCCCGAGGCCTTCGCCGGGCTGTGCGCGCGGGCTCGGGATGCCCGCCAAGCCGCCTCCGTCTAGGCGCGGACCACGACGTGGGCCGCATCTGCGGCCGCTGACATCGGCGCGAAACCCGCAGCTCAAGTTGCTGCGCACGCTGGCCCACAAGCGCGCGCGCCGCGAGCAGCGGCTGATGGTGGCCGAGGGGGAGGACCTGGTCGTCGCCGGGCTCGAGCACGGCGTCCTGCCGGCGGTGCTGTTCGTCGACGCCGAACGGGCCGACGAGGTCGCAGGGCTGCTTGCGCGCCTGGCGGAGGTCGAGGAGGCCTATGCGGTGCCGCATCAGCTGCTGGCCGGCGCCTCGCAGTTGGCCGCGCCACCGCGGGTGGTGGCGATCCTGCCCCAGCCCGGCCCCTACGCATTTCGCGACGTGGCCTTCCCGCCGTCGCTGGGCCTGTGGCTGGCCGGCGTCGCCGATCCCGGCAATGTCGGCACGCTGGTGCGCAGTGCCGCGGCGCTCGGCGCCGACTGGGTCGCGCTGGGCCCCGGCTCGGCGGACCCGTACCACCCGCGCGCGACCCGCGCGGCGATGGGCGCGACGTTCGCGATCCCGCTGCTGGAGGGCGTGCGCGGCGAGGACCTCGCCTCCCGGGAGGGCTTTCGCGTGATGGCCGCGGTGCTCGACGGGGACCGTGCCCCTTGGGACGCGGACCTGGCCGGGCCGATCGTGATCGCCCTCGGCGGGGAGCGGGAGGGCCTGGGTCCCGGGCTTGACCAGCTCGGCACCACGCTCGCGGTCGAGCGGGTGACGATCCCCCAGACGCCGGGGGCCGAGTCGCTCAACGTGGCCGCCGCGGGCGCGATCCTGCTGGCCGAGGCCGTGCGTCAGCGGAGCGCGGGGAAATCGACTCCACGGGTCCTGTAGCCTGAGACGCCGTGGCAACGGCCGACGACATCGCCAAGCTCCAGGACCGGGCGCTCGCCGACACGGCGTCGGCAGGGTCGGTCGCGGCGCTCGAGGAAGCCCGCGTCCGGCACACCGGCCGGCGCAGTGAACTGGCCGAGATCCTCGCGTCGATCGGCACGCTGCCGCCCGAGGAGCGGGGGGTGATCGGCAAGGCCGCCAACATTGCCCGCCGGACGATCGAGGACGCCCTGGCCGCGCGCAAGGCGCCCCTCGAGGCCGCCGAGCTGACCGCCCAGCTGGCCAACGATCGCACGGACATCACCCTGCCGGGCGACCCGTATCCGCGCGGGGCGCTGCACCTGCTCACCCAGGTGCGCCTCGAGATCGAGGACCTGTTCCTCGGCGCTCGGCTACGAGATCGCCGAGGGACCCGAGGTCGAGACCGAGCACTACAACTTCACCGCCCTCAACACCCCCGAGGGCCACCCGGCGCGCTCGCCCTCGGACACGTTCTACATCGACGGCGCCCGTGGCACGATCCTGCGCACGCAGACCTCCTCGGTGCAGGTCAGGGTCATGGAGAGCCGCACGCCGCCCTTGTATGTCATCAGCCCGGGGGCCGTCTACCGGCGCGACGACGTCGATGCCACCCACAGCCCGATGTTTCATCAGCTCGAAGGTCTGGCCGTCGACGAGGGACTCTCGCTCGCGCACCTGATCGGCACGCTCAAGCACGTCGCCGGCCAGCTGCTGGGCTCGACCGAGTACCGGATCATCCCCGACTTCTTCCCGTTCACCGAGCCCTCGATCCAGCTGCTGGTCCGGTGGACCGACCGTGCGCGGCCGCACGTCATGGATGGAGCTGTTGGGCGCGGGGATGGTCGACCCCAACGTGTTCACGTTCGCCGGCTACGACAGTGAGCGCTGGACCGGGTTCGCGTTCGGAATGGGCCTGGACCGCATCGTGATGGTGCGTCACGGCGTGCCCGACCTGCGCATGTTGTTCGACGGCGATCTGCGCTTTCTCGAGCAGTTTTCCTGATCCGATCCTCCTCGGGACCCGGCGATGAAACTCCCACTTTCCTGGCTTCGTGAATATGTGCGCCCCGCGCTCGACGACGTCGCGCTCGCGGAGCGGATCACCGATGCCGGGCCGGCGGTCGAGGCGATCACGCATCTGCGCATGCCGTCGGCAGGCGCGAACCTGGAGTCCTTCCGGGTCGGGCGGGTCGTGTCCGCCGAGCAGCACCCGGATGCCGATCGGCTGCGGGTCTGCCAGGTCGATCTGGGCGAGCCGGAGCTGCGCCAGATCGTGTGCGGCGCGCCGAACGTCGCGGCGGGCCAGACCGTCGCGGTCGCGCTGCCCGGGGCCGTCCTGCCCGAGCGCCCGCCGCTGGGCGAGGTCACGCTGCGCGGGGTCCCCAGCCGCGGGATGATCCTGTCCGAGTCCGAGCTCGAACTGGCAGCCGAGTCGGAGGGCATCATGGTGCTCCCTGACGACATCCGGGCCGGCACGCCGGTCGCCGAGGTGCTGCCCATCTCCGAGACGATCTTCGAGCTCGAGCTGACCTCAAACCGGCCTGACCTGATGGGGATCTACGGGATCGCGCGCGAGGTCCACGCGATCACCGGCGCCCCGCTCGCCGCGCTGGATGCCTCCGAGCCCGTGGCCGCGGGCCTCGGGACCGTCGAGGACTACGTCAGCCTGCGGGTCGATGCCCCAGAGCTGTGCCCGCGCTACATGGCCCGCGTGGTCACCGACGTGACGCATCGGGCCGTCGCCGGTCTGGCTGCGTGCGCGGCTCGAGGCCGCGGGCATGCGCTCGATCAACAACGTCGTCGACATCACCAACTACGTGATGCTGCTGACCGGCCAGCCGCTGCACGCGTTCGACCTTGACCGGATGGCGGGCCCGGCGATCGTCGTCCGCCGCGCCCACGACGGCGAGCCGGTGACCACGCTCGACGGGCAGCAGCGCGGTCTGGACGCCGAGGTGCTGGCGATCTGCGACGCCGAACGTCCGGCGGTCGATCGCCGGGATCATGGGTGCCGAGGACGTCGAGGTCTCCGCGGCCACCACACGGGTGCTGTTGGAGGCCGCGACCTTCGACGGGCCGGCCGTCCTGCACGCGGCGCTGCGGCTGGGTCTGCGCAGCGAGTCCAGCGCGCGCTTCGAGAAGGGGCTGCCGCCCGAGCTGCCGCCGGTCGCGATGGCGATCGCCTGCCGGCTGTTGGTCGAGCTGTGCGGCGGCCGGCTCGTGCCCGGCACCCTCGACGCCGCCGTGGCACCGTCGCCGGTCGCGGCGGTGCCGCTGCGGCATGCACGGCTCAACGCGGTCCTGGGGCTCGACATCGCTCCCGACGAGTCGGCGGCGATCCTGCGCCGGCTCGGCTGCGAGGTCCACGAGGGACCCGACGCGCACCGGGTCATCGTGCCGTACACCCGGCGCCGGGACATCACCCGGGAGATCGACCTGATCGAAGAGGTCGCCCGGATCCACGGCTACGGGCGGATCCCGGCCGAGCTGCCGCGCATGGTCGGCCACGGGACCCGGACCATCGCCCAGCGGCGCGCCGAGCAGCTGCGGCGCTACATCGTCGACCAGGGCTACTCGGAGGTCGTCAGTTACCGATTCGTCCCGGCCAGCGACGTCGACCGGCTCCAGCTCGCCGACGACGACCCGCGGCGCCGGCTCGTGCGGCTGGCCAACCCGATCTCCGAGGAGTTGGCGGTGATGCGCCGCTCGATGCTGCCGGGTCTGCTGCGGGCCGCGGCGCACAATCAGCGCCGGCAACGCGTGCATGGCGCGCTGTGTGAGCTCGGGCGCACCTATGGACCGGCCCCCGACGGGCGGGCCGAGGAGCGCGAGTTCCTGGCGGCCTTGCAGTTCGGGAGCCCGAGCCAGGAGCACTGGCGCGCGCCGCTGCCGCAGGTCGACATCCACGCGGCCGTCGGCTTGGCCCAGGCGCTGTGCGCGATCGCCGGGGTACGGCCCGAGATCGAGCCGAACCAGGCGCCGTACTTTCACCCGGTGCGACAGGCGCGCCTGGTGGCGCGGGACCGGATCGTCGGTTGGGCGGGCGAGGTGCACCCGAGCGTGATGCGCAACTTCGATGTCGCGGGCCCGAGCGCCGCGGTGGTGATCGACATGGAGGCGCTGGGTGCGGCCGCGCCCGCGGGGGTCCCGCAGTTCGAGGACCTTTTGAGCGTGCCCGCCTCGACGCGCGACCTGGCCCTGGTCGTCGGCGACGATGTCGCGGCGGCGACGCTCGTGGCGACCGCCCGTCGCGCCGGCGGCGAGCTGGTGCGGGAGGCATGGGTGTTCGACCGCTACGCGGGCGAGCAGATCGGCGCGCACCGGGTCAGCCTGGCGATCCGGCTGGTCATCGCCGACCGCGCGCGCACGCTGACCGACGACGAGATCAACAAGGTGGTGACGGCGGTGCGCACCGCGCTTGCCGACCAGCACGGGGCGGAGCTGCGCGGATGAGCAACGACACGGTCCACGTCCTTGGGGCGGCGGGGTTCGCCGGCGCGCAGCTGGCGGCGCTCATCGACGCGCATCCCCACTTTGCGCTCGGCACCATCACCGCGCGCGCCGACGCCGGGCGGCGCCTGGTCGATTTGTATCCGGAGTACCGCGTGGGCGCGGTATGCACCGAGCCCGACCTGGCGGCGATCGCCCCGGGGAGTTCGCGGCCGTGTGCTATCCGCACGCCGCGGCCTCGGAACTGGTCGCCGAACTGATCGACAAGGGCGTGCGGGTCGTCGACGTCTCGGCGGACCATCGGCTGCACGAGCCAGCGCTGTATCCGGAGGTCTACGGCTTCACCCACGCCCGCGAGGATCTGTTGGCAGAGGCGGTCTATGGCCTGCCCGAGGCGCATCGCGAGGCGATCCGCACCGCACGCCTGGTGGCCAATCCGGGCTGCTTTCCCACCGCCGCGCTGCTGGCGCTGTTGCCCGTGCGCGATCACGTGATCCACGTGGTCATCGACGCCAAGAGTGGGGTGTCGGGTGCCGGGCGGACCCCGACAGCGGACGTGCACTATTCCTCGGTCACCGAGAACGTGACCCCGTACAAGGTCCTCACCCACCGGCACACCCCTGAGATCGTCCAGGAGTTCGGCCAGGAGGTGCTGTTCACCCCGCACCTGGTGCCGGCCGACCGCGGGCTGCTGGCGTCCTGCTACGGGCGGTTCTTGGGTGACACGCCGCACGCCGACGACCTGCGCGAGCAGTATCGGGGCTTCTACGCCGGCCATCCGTTCGTCGAGATCGTCGAAGCGCCCCCGGGCATGCGGGCCACCCAGCGCAACAACTTCGCCCAGGTCTACGTGACGACCGAGCCGCGGCGGGGACTGTTCGTCGGGTTCGGCGTGATCGACAACCTGGTCAAGGGGGCGGCCGGACAAGCGCTGCAGAACCTCAACCTGATGGCCGGCCGGCCGGAGACCGAGGGGCTCCTGTGAGCGCGTTCGCCCCGATCCTGCGGACCGACTGGCTCGAGGCGCCCGCGGGGCTGGCGCTGATCCCTGGCGGGTCGGTCACGACGCCCGACGGCTTCGTCGCTGCGGGGGTGGTCTGCGGGCTGAAGGCCTCCGGCCACCGCGACCTGGGCGTGTTGAGCGCAACGCGCCCGGTGGTCTCGTGGCTGATCGACACCGCCAACGCCCTGCCGTCGGCGCCGGTGCGGCTCAACCGCACGCGGCCCCGTGCAGGCTTCCAGGCGGTCGTGGTCAACGCCGGCATCGCCAACGCGTCGACCGGTGCAGGCGGGGAGGAGGACGCGCGCCGGATGGCCGCACTCACCGCGGCCGAGCTCGGCCTGCGGCCGGAGCAGGTGGCGGTCTCCAGCACGGGCGTGATCGGGGAGCGGCTCGACATGCAGAAGATCCCGGCCGGGATCCCCGCGGCCTGCGCGGAGCTGTCGGCCGACGGCGGGACCCGCTTTAACGAGGCCATCTGCACGACCGACCGGTCGCGCAAGGGTGGCGCGTTCCGCCTGGCGCTCGCGTCGGGCGACGTCACGATCGGCATCGCCGCCAAGGGGGCGGGGATGATCCGGCCGTCGATGGCAACGATGCTCGCCTACGTCACCACCGACGCGACCGTGGCCGCGGATGACCTGCGGTCGCTCACCGAGCGCGCGGGCGCCGAGAGCTTCAACCGCATCAGCGTCGACGGCCAGATGAGCCCGAGCGATACGTTGTTGGTGTTCGCCAGCGGCAACGGCAACCCCGCTGGCCGACGAGGAGTTGGCCACCTTCGGCGAGGCCCTGCGGGCGGTCTGCCGCTGGGCCGCGATCCAGATGGTCAAGGACGGCGAGGGCGCCGAGCATGCGGTGCGCCTGACGGTCCGCACCGCTCGCGACGACGCGGAGGCCGAGGCGGTCGCCCGCGCGATCGGCGAGTCGCCGCTGGTCAAGACGGCGATCTTCGGCCGCGACCCGAACTGGGGCCGGATCTCGCAGGCGGTCGGCATGGCGCTGGCACGCACGCCGGGTGTGCCGCCCGAGCTGGCGGTCTGGCTCGACGGCGTCCCGCTCGAAGATGGCACGGCGGGGGCCGTCATGGCCGAGGCCGAGTACGACATCGAGGTCGCGCTCGGGCGGGGGATCGCCGAGTACGCGCTGTGGGTCTCGGACCTCACCCACGCGTACGTGAGCCTCAACGCCGACTACCACACCTAAGCCTCGGCGCGGGATCGCGCCGGCGGCCGGCGCGCGACGCCCGGCGCCGCGGCGCGATAATCTCCCGCACCGAATGGACATCGTGCATCCCGCATCGGAACTCGGCCCCGGGGACACCTCGGCCCGGGTGGCGGTCCTCTTGGAGGCCCTGCCGTACATCCGCGACTTCGCCGGCGCGACCGTCGTGGTCAAGTATGGCGGCGCGGCGATGGTCGCGCCGGAGCTCAAGGCGTCGTTCGCACGCGACATCGCGCTGCTCAAGCTCGTGGGCATGAACCCGGTGGTCGTCCACGGCGGAGGCCCCGACATCTCCCGCTACTCGGATCTGTTGGGGATCGACGTGCGCTTTGTCGACGGCCTGCGGGTCACCGACGAGCGCACCATGGAGCTGGCCAAGATGGTGCTGGTCGGCAAGGTCAACAAGGAGATCGTCGCCCAGCTGCACGTCGCCGGCGTCGCCGCGGTCGGCCTGGCCGGCGATGACGGCCAGCTGATCCAGGCGAGCAAGCAGATGCCCAAAGGGCACGACATCGGCTTCGTCGGCAAGGTCGACCATGTCGATCCCACCGTGCTGGAGCGGCTGTCGGACTTCGTGCCCGTCGTCGCCTCGGTGGGGGTCGACGAGGACGGCCAGAGCTACAACATCAACGCCGACGCGGTGGCCGGCGAGCCTGGCGGGGGCGCTGCGCGCCCGCAAGGTGCTGTTCCTGACCGACGTCAAGGGGCTGCTCGCCGACCCCGAGGACCTCGACTCGCTGATTTCCGAGTGCACGCTGGGCGAACTGGACGCCCTGCTTGCGGCCGGAGCGATCGGCGGCGGGATGCTGCCCAAGCTCACCGCGGTCCGCGACGCGCTCACCCACGGGGTCGGCGCGGCGCACATCGTCGATGGACGCGTGGAGCACTCGGTCCTGATCGAGCTGTTCACCGAGGCCGGCATCGGCACCAAGATCTCGCCGTGACGCGACCCGAGTGGATGGCGCGCGAAGAGGCCGCGCTGATGGGCAACTATCGCCGCCAGCCGGTGCTGTTCACCCGCGGCGAAGGGGCGTCGCTCTATACCGCCGAGGGCCGGCGGTACGTCGACTGCATGGCGGGGATCTCGATGATCAACGTCGGCCACTGCCATCCGCGAGGTGGTTGAGGCGATTTGCACCCAGGCCGCCCGCCTGATCAACGTCTCCAACCTGTATTACACCGAGCCCATGCTCGAGCTGGCCGAGTGGATCCGGGACCACTCGATGGGCGGGCGGGTCTACTTTTGCAACTCCGGCGCCGAGGCCAACGAGGCCGCGCTCAAGCTCGTGCGCAAGCACGGCGGGCCCGGCCGCCCCGAGGTCGTCGCGCTCGAGCACGGCTTTCACGGGCGCACCTACGGCGCGCTGACGCTGACCGGGCAGCCCGACAAGCAGACCCCCTTCCTGCCGCTGGTACCGGACATCCATCACGTCGGCCGCGACGACCTCGAGGCGCTCGAGGATGCGGTCGGCCCGCGGACTTGCGCGATCTTCGTCGAGATCATCCAGGGGGAGGTCGGCGTTCACCCGGTCTCGCACGAGATGCTCCGGCTGGCCCGCGCGCTGGCCGACCGCTACGGGGCGCTGCTCGTCGTCGATGAGATCCAGACCGGCCTGTCGCGCACCGGGCCACTGTTCGCCTACCAGGATGTCGGCATCGAGCCGGACGTGATGTGCCTGGCCAAGAGCCTCGGCGGCGGCGTCCCGATCGGCGCGATCACCGCCCGCCCGGGCATCGATGCGACGTTCACCCCGGGCGATCACGGCTCGACCTTCGCGGGCAGCCCGCTGGCGTGCGCCGCCGGCCTGGCCAGCTGCCAGGTCCTTGCCGATCCGGCCCTTCAGGCGGCGGTCCGTGCCAAGGGCGCCCAGCTGCTGGCCGGGCTCCAGCGCCTGGTCGACGACGGGCTGGCTGCCGAGGCCCGCGGCAGGGGCCTGATGTGCGCGATCGATCTGCCCGGGCCCCGGGCCGCCGAGCTGACAGCGGCGATGCTTGACGCCGGATACCTGGTCAACAACACCTCGGCGTACACCGTGCGCTTCCTGCCGCCGCTGGTGATCGAGGACGAGGACCTGGCGGGCGTGCTCGCGGCCCTGCGGGGCGTGCTCACAGCCTGAGCGCGTTGCCCCGCCCGTGCGAGGCGTGGCAGAGTAGATGAGCACCGCGGCGCGACGGCGGCGCCCGGTGCGCGGGCAGTTGCTCCTGCACCGTCCTCCCGACGATCCCCCACGCCGGCCCCGCCGCCGCGGCCCCGGCACCGGTAAGGAGTGACCCGATGGCCACGAGCGAACCCAGTCCCGGACAGGCTGCGGCGCGGATCGAGGACGGCACCAAGACCTACGGCACCGGCGACGCGCAGATCCGGGCCCTCGACGGCGTGACGCGGTCGTTTCCGGCCGGCCGGTTCACGGCCATCATGGGGCCCTCGGGGTCGGGCAAGTCGACCCTGATGCACTGCATGGCGGGCCTCGACCGCCTGACCTCGGGCAGGACGTGGATCGGCGACATCGAGCTGAGCGCGCTCGGCGAGAAGGACGTGACCGCGGTGCGGCGCGACCGGATCGGGTTCATCTTCCAGGCGTTCAACCTGCTGCCGATGCTCACCGCCCTCGAGAACATCCGGCTGCCGTTGGACATCGCCGGGCGTGAGGGCGATCAGGACTGGCTCGAGCAGGTCGTCACCGCGCTCGAGCTCGGCGATCGCCTGCGCCACCGGCCGGGGGAGCTCTCGGGCGGGCAGCAGCAGCGGGTGGCGGCCGCCCGTGCCTTCGCCAGTCACCCGGAGATCGTGTTCGCCGACGAGCCGACCGGCCAGCTCGACTCCCACTCCTCGGCGGAGCTCTTGGGCTTCATGCGGCGCGCGGTCGATGAGTTCGAGCAGACGATCGTGATGGTGACCCACGACCCCAACGCGGCCAGCTACGCCGACGAGGTCGTGTTCCTGTCGGACGGCAAAGTCGTCGACGACTTGGCCTGGCCGACCCCGACGTCGATCCTCGACCGCATGAAGACCCTGGCCGCCAACGCCTGATGGTCTGGCGCCTCGCCACCCGCAACCTGCGCGCGAGCCCGTTGCGGCTCGTGCTGATCTCGCTGGCGATCATCCTCGGGGTCGGGTTCGTCGGGGGCGCGTTCGTGCTCGCCGATACCATCAACAAGCCTTCGATCGACCTGTTCGCCAAGGTCGATGCCGGCGTCGCGGTGCAGGTCCAGGGCGTGGCCTCGGTGTCGAGCGCCGACCGCCAGCCGGTCCCCGCGAGCCTGCTGGCCCGCGATCCAAGCCGTCGACGGGGTCGCCAGCGCGGCGGGCGCGGCCGGCGGGAACGCGACGGTCATCGGCAACAACGGCAAGGCGGTCGGCCGGGCCGGGCCGCACAGACCCTTGGCTTCGGCTGGAGTCAACGATCCGCACTCTGAACTCGCTGACCCTCGTCTCCGGCCGTCGCGCCGACCGGACCTGACGACGTCGTCATCGACACGCACACCGCCTCGGCACGGCGAACTTCACTCTCGGCCAGCAGGTCCGGATCATCACCCCTGCCGGGTCGGGCGAGTACACGCTGGTCGGCCTCGGTCCAGTTCGGCACCACCGACAACCTGCTCGGGACGACGCTTGGCGGGCTTCTGCGATGCCGACCGCGCAGCGCATCTACAGCCGAGTGGTGCGTACACTCGATCGACGTCGACGGGCAAGGAGGGCGTGCTGGAGTCGGTGCTCGGCGCAGCGCGTCCAGGCGGTCCTGCCATCCGGGCTTCGAGGCGATCACCGGGTCAGCGCAGACCCAGCAGGCCACGGACCAGTTCAACTCGATCGTCGGGATCCTGCGCGACGTCCTGCTGGTGTTCGCGGGCATCTCGCTGTTTGTCGGTGCGTTCATCATCTTCAACAGCTTCTCGATCACGATCGCCCAGCGCACGCGCCAGGTTGGGCCTGCTGCGGGCCGTCGGGGCCTCGCGCTGCCAGCATCGTGCGCGAGGTGGTCCTGGAGGCGCTGATCATCGGCGTGGTGGCCTCGGCGATTGGTGTCGGGTTCGGCGTCCTGGTTGCGACTCCTGCTCGGAGGCTGCTTCGACGCCTTCGGCTCGAGCCTGCCCAGAGCGCCCATCCAGGTGCAGGCGCGCACCGTCATCATCGCGATGGCGGTCGGGATCGGCGTCACCCTGATCGCGGCGCTGCGGCCCGGCGATCCGGGCCAGCCGGATCCCGCCGATCGCCGCGCTGCGGGAAGTCGCGGCCGCCGGCACGCACCTCGGCGCGGCGCGTGGTCCTCGCGCTCGTCGTGACCGCGCCTGGGCGTCGTGCTCGTGCTGGTCGGGCTTGTTCTCGGGCGCGGGCAACCCCTACGCGCTGCTCGGCCTCGGGGCCCTGCTGCTGTTCATCGGGGCGGCGCTGCTGACCGCGCAGATCACGCGGCCGCTGGCGCGTGCGATCGGCGCGCCGTTCGTCTGGATCGGCCGCGTGCCGGCGCGCCTGGGCCGCGAGAACGCGATGCGCAACCCGACCCGCACCGCCCAGACGGCGACGGCGCTGACGATCGGGGTGGCCCTCGTGGCCGCCGCGTCGATCTTCGCCTCGTCGCTGTACTGCCTCCTATCGCGGGTCGAGCTCGACGCCCGCGTTCCAGCGCCGAGGTGGCGGTCCAGGCCAGCAACTCCCAGCCGTTTACCCCGGCGGCCGCGGCCGCCATCGTCGGCCTGCCCGACATCACGGACCTGGTCAGCCCGCTGGCGGACGGGGCAGTTCCGCGATGTGCACCGCGATGTCCAGGACGCTGGTCGGCGTAACCCGCCCCAGACGCTCGAGCGCGGTGTTATGACCCTGGCTTAATCGAGGTCCCTCGCGGACCTCGCCCAGCCCGGCACGATCGCCGTGCAGGACGGCTACGCGAGTCCAACCATCTGAGCATCGGCTCGACGATGCCCGCCTTCTTCGCCGACACCGGCACGCAGCCGCTGCGGGTCGTGGCGATCTTCTCGGACTCGACGCTTCGGCCAGTTCTTTACCTCGCTCGATACGTACGCGCGCAACTTCTCGACCCAGCGGACACGCTCATCCTCGCCCGAGCCACGCCCGGGGTGAGCGCCGACCACGCCCGGACGCGGTCGCCGCCGCGCTCGCGGCCTATCCCAATCTCACCGCGCTACACCAAGTCCGGGTACGACGAACATGGTCAACTCGCAGATCAACCAGCTGCTGTACCTGATCTACCTGCTGCTCGGGCTGGCGGTGATCATCGCGGTCTTCGGCATCGTCAACACCCTGGCGCTGTCGATCTTCGAGCGCACGCGCGAGATCGGGCTGTTGCGCGCCGTCGGGATGTCGCGCCGAACGACGCGCGCGATGATCCGCTGGGAGGCGATCATCGTCGCGCTGATCGGCGGCGTGGTCGGGCTGGTGATCGGCGTGTTCATCGGCATCGTGGTCGTCGAGCGCGTGACCGCGATCACGGTGCCGTGTCGGTCCCGTGGAGCTCGCTGATCATCTTCTTCGTGCTGGCCGGTGTGGCCGGCGTGATCGCATCGATCCTGCCCGCGCGGCGGGCGGCGCGCCTAAACGTCCTGGACGCGATTCAGGCGGACTAGTCCATCGGCGCCGTTGGCGTGGGCGGCCCGTACGGGCTCGGCCTCGGGGGGGTCGGAGAGCTCGTCGGTCTCGGGCTCGACGGAGAAGCGCATCGCCACACGCGTGCCTGCGCCGACCCGTGAGACGGTCACATCGTCGGCCAGCGAACGCATGATCGGGAACCCGCGTCCGCGCGGGCTGGTGGGCGACGGCGGCGTTGAGCTCGGGTCGATCCGCGGCTCGGCCCGTCCGCTGCCCTCGTCGGTGACGACCAGGGTCGCGCCGTCGCGCTGCACGGTGACGTGGATCTCGATGGTGCCGCCCTCCGCCGGCGAGCCGTGCTCGATGGCGTTCGAGACCGCCTCGCTGGCCGCCAACAGCAGCCGGCCGGAGTCCTCGGGGCTCCAGGGTTCGCGGTCGAGGACGAGCGCCAGAGCGCACCGCACGAAGGTCAGCGAACGCAGGGTAGCGGGCACCCGAAAGGCAGACTCGATGGCGTCGCTGTTCATCTACTCGGAGATTCGTCGAAGCACTGCCGTAATCCTATCGGCACGCGCAAAACGAAAGATAGGTCTGGGGGTGTCACCAACCCGGCGCGTCGTCTTTAGACTTCCCCTTGGCCCGCTGTCGTCAACGTATGAGGTCGTTTGTGTCTGATGCGCAACTAGCTCCACAGTCCGCTTCGTATGTCGCGCGTCCCGAGGACGTCCACCGCGTCGTGCTGCTGTACTCCGGCGGCCTTGACACATCGGTGATGCTCAAGTGGATCCAGGACGAGTACGCGGCGGAGGTTATCGCCTTGTGCGTCGACCTCGGCCAGCCGGCCGACGACTTCGACGCCGTGCTCGAGAAGGCGCGCATGCTCGGCGCCATCGAGGCGATGCTCGTGGACGCCAAGGACGAGTTTGCCCGCGACTACGTCGGGCCCTCGATCCTGGCCAACGCGCGCTACCAGGGTGGCTATCCGCCGTTTACCAGCCTCGGCCGGCCGCTGCTGGCCAAACTCGCGGTCGACGCCGCGCGGGCATTCAACGCCGACACGATCGCCCACGGGTGCACCGGCAAGGGCAACGACCAGGTTCGGATCGAGGCCACGGTGGCGACGCTCGCGCCCGAGCTGAAGGTCATCGCCCCGGTGCGCGAATGGCAGATGGGCCGCGATGAGGAGATCGCCTACGCGCAGCTGCACGGCATCCCGGTGTCCTCCTCGGTCGAGCGGCCCTACTCGATCGACGACAACCTGTGGGGCCGGTCCAGCGAGGGCGGCATCATCGAAGATCTCGACCAGGCGCCGCCCGACGACCTGTTCCAGCTGGTGACCCCGCCGATCGCCGCGCCGGACCGCGTCGAGGAGGTCGTCATCGGCTTCCGCGAGGGCCTGCCGGTCACCATCGACGGCACCGAATACGGGCTGGTGGCGCTGATCCAGAAGGTGGCCGAGATCGCCTGCCGCAACGGCGTCGGCATCGTCGACCACATCGAAGACCGCGTCGTCGGCCTGAAGGTGCGCGACATCTACGAGGTCCCGGCGGCCGAGGTGCTGCTGACCGCCCACCGCGAGCTCGAGAAGCTGGTGTGCACCGGGCGCCAGAACGCCCTCAAGCCTCAGCTGGACGGCCTGTGGGCGCAGCTGGTCTACGAGGGGCTCTGGTACGAGCCGCTGCTCGGCAACCTCAACGCGCTGATGCGCGATGTCAACCGCAAGGTCACCGGCCAGATCACGATGCGCCTGTACAAGGGCACGGCCCGCGCCGCCAAGCGGACCTCGCCATACGCGATCTACGACAAGAGCCTGGCGACCTTCAACGCCGACGCGTCGTTCTCGCAGCACGCCTCGCCCGGCTTCATCGAGCTGTTCTCGCTGCAGAGCCGCATGGCCTACCGGATCGCCGAAGCGCTTGACCAGGGCTAGCCACACGTGCGCAGGGTGATGCCGCCGCAGCGGCTGCGGATCCATGCGGCGGCGGGCCCGCCGATCTGCCGCCTGACCGCAGGGCGCGATGGGCTGGTCCTCGGCCCGACCGCCGCCCCCGAGGGCACGGCGGTTTGCGAGTGGCCCCCGGTCCGGTTGTCGGTCGCCTCGCCGTACCCGACCACGGGCCTGTCGACGGCGGCCGGCGGGGCGATGGTGCTCAGCTGGGTGCCCGGCGTGGTCCAGTCGATCGTGCTGCCCGACCTGGCGCAGGCGTTCGATCGTCGGCCACCCGGCCTCGCCGAGGCCCGCGGGGCCGGCCGGGCCAACGCCGCCCTGTTGCGTGCCGACGACGGCTGGCGCGCGGTCGTGCTGCCGAGTCTGGGCGACCGGATCTCGGACCTCGGGCCAGGCCCGGTGGCGATCTCCGCGAGCGCTCAGCAGGTCGCGGTATGCGATGCCACGACGACGGTCGTGGTGCCGCTGGCCGGCGGTCCACCGCGTGCCGAGTACCCCGGCACGGCCGATGCGCTGGCGTTCGCCGGCGAGGAGCTCTGGCTCAGCCGCGGGGGCGCGGTCGCGCCGGCCGGCGCGCTCGGACCGGGTGGCGGCCCCCCGGTCCGCGCCCTCGCCGGTGCCGCCGGCGCCGATCGGGTGCTGGCACTCGACGCCGACGGCGGGCTCCGGTGCCTGGGCCCGGGGTCCCCGGGGTCGCGCTGGCGCCCGGTCATCGGCGAGATCCACGCAATCTCGCTCTCGGACGACGGCGAGTGGGCGACGCTTGCCGGGCCTGCGGCCGTCGCGCTGGTTCGCGCCAGCGACGGCGCGCTTGGGGTATATGTCAGTGGCGCTTCGGCTGTCGCGATGGCGTCGGACCGACGCATCGTCGTCGGCGGCGACTGGGGCTTGGCGCTGATCGTTCCCGTCGAGGAGTCTGCATGAGCACACGTCCGCTTCCGCCCCAGCCCGTCGTGGCCGACGATCCCGGTCCATGGTCGGGGATCCTCGATGTCCTCCAGCGTCGCGGGATCCGTCCCGGGCGCCGCCGCGCCGAGCCGCCCAACGGGCTGATGCTGATGCCGCCGCCCCAGACGACGGTCACGCTGGCTGGCCTCGACGGGTCGCTCGGGATCGCCGGAGCGGGTCCGGTGCGGGCGATCGCGGCGGCGCGGGAACCCGCCCTGGCGCTCAGCACCACCCCCGAGGGCGCCGTCGCCGGCGTCTCCGCGGGTGTCCGCCGGGTCTGGTCGTTGCCCGAGCTGCGCCTCGTCAGCGAGACGCGCCCGGACAGCGACCCGGCGGCGGGTCTGCCCGGCCCGGTCCTGTTGGGGGAGATCGCCGACGGTGAGCTTCCGGTGGCGGCAGTGCTGGCGCCCGGGGGCGCGGTGGCGGCGGTGCCGGTGGTCGAATCAGCGCGCGTGTCCTCGCTGGCGATCGTGCGCGTGGAGGATCGCGCGATCTGCCGGCTGATCCGCTGGGCCCGCTGTGGGACGTGGGCGCCCGACGGGAAGATCCTCGTCGTGGGCGGGGATTGGGGGTTGCTTGCGCTCGCGCACCGGGAGGCCGAGGGCTGATCGGCGCCGTCGGGGCCGGTACGCTAGGGATGGCGTCGCCGGGGTCGCTGAGACCCTACATCTTGGGTGCCTGTGCCCTTGCTGACGTCTGGGGCGAGGGTTAGCCTGACGGGAATGGCTGGGGCCCCTGACTTCGTCCACCTCCACGTCCACTCGGACTATTCGATTCTGGACGGAGCGTGCAAGATCGGGCGCCTGCTCGACCGCGTCGAGGAGATGGGGCAGAACGCGGCCGCACTCACGGACCACGGCGTCATGAGCGGGGCCATCGAGCTCTACCAGGCCGCCAAGAAGCGCGGCGTCACGCCGATCGTGGGCCTCGAGGCGTACCTGGTGCCGGACCGCCACGCGCGGCCCGCGCGGGAGCGCCGCGCGCACATCACCCTGCTGGCCGAGAACACCACCGGCTACTACAACCTCATCAAACTCTGCTCGAAGGGGTTCCTGGAGGGGTACCACCGCAAGCCGCGCGTCGACTACGAGCTGATGGCCCAGCACGCCGACGGCGTGATCGCGCTCACCGGCTGCCTGTCCGGCACGATCTGTGGCCTGGTCGAGCATGACGACCTGCCTGGCGCGCGCGCGGAGCTCGATCGGCTGGTCCAGATCTTCGGCCGCGACGACGTCTACGTCGAGATCCAGGACTCCGGCATCCCGGTCCAGCACAAGATCAACATCGAGCTGGCCAAGCTGGCCCGCGACGCCGGCCAGACGATGGTGGCCACCTGCGACGCGCACTACGTCTGCCAGCGCGACGCCGACGCCCACGAGGCGCTCCTGGCGATCCAGACCCGCGACGTGCTCTCGAACCCGAACCGCTTCCGGTTCGACACCAAGGAGTTCTACCTGAAGACCGGGGCCGAGATGGCCCTGGCGCTGCCGGACTACCTCGACGCGATCCCGGTCTCGCTGGAGATCGCCGGGCGCTGCGCGGGCCTGGACCTGCCGATCGGCGAGGTCAAGCTGCCGCGCTTCCCGGTCCCCGACGGATCCACCCCCGCCGCGTACCTGGAGCGGCTGTGCCGCGAGGGGATGGCGCGCCGGTATGCGGGCCAGCCGCCGACCGGCGCCGAGGAGCGCCTGCGCTTTGAGCTGGATGTCATCGAGGAGATGGGGTTTTCCTCGTACTTTCTGATCGTGTGGGACTACATCCGCTGGGCGCGCGAGAACGGCGTGGCCGTCGGGCCGGGCCGCGGCTCGGCCGCCGGGTCGCTCGTGGCGTTCACCTTGCGCATCACGGACCTGGACCCCCTCGAGCACGGGCTCCTGTTCGAGCGCTTCCTAAACCCGGGGCGCAAGAGCCTGCCCGACATCGATACCGACTTCGCCCAGAACGGCCGCGACCGGGTCGTGCGCTACGTGACCGAGCGCTACGGCCAGGGCTCGGTGGCGCGCATCGGCACCTTCGGCAAGCTGCTGGCACGCGCGGTGGTGCGCGACGCCGGCCGCGTGCTCGGCTATAGCTACGGCCAGGTCGACCGGATCGCCAAGCTCGTGCCGGAGCGGCCGATCGGCATCAAACTCGAGGACGCGCTCAAGGAGGGCAGCGAGCTCCACGCCGCCTACATCTCCGACGAGGCGGCCAAGAAGATCATCGACACCGCCCGCCCGCTGGAGGGCCTGGTGCGCAACGAGGGCGTGCACGCGGCCGGCGTCGTGATTGCCCCGAGCGACGTGACCGACTACATCCCGGTCCGGATCGACGACGATGGCAACGTGGTCACCCAGGTGCCGGACCACGACGTCGAGGCGCTCGGCCTGCTGAAGATGGACTTCCTCGGCCTGCGCAACCTGGACATCATCCAGAAGTGCGTCGAGCTGATCCAGGAGACGCAAGGGTTCGCGCTCGACATCGACACCCTGCCGATGGACCATGCGCCGACCTACGCGATGCTCGCGCACGGCGACGGCCTGGGGGTGTTCCAGTTCGAGTCCAGCGGCATGCGCGACGCGCTGCGAGAAGTCGGCCCGACCGAGTTCGCCGACCTGATCGCGCTGGTGGCCCTGTATCGCCCCGGCCCCATGGCGTTCATCCCCACCTACGCGCGCAACAAGCGCGATCCGGGCAAGGTGGAGCTCGCCGACCCGCGCCTGGGCCCGATCACCGGTCCGACCTACGGGGTGGCGATCTACCAAGAGCAGCTGATGGCGATCTCGCGCGAGCTCGCGGGCTTCTCGCCCGCCCGCGCGGACGATCTGCGCAAGGCCGTGGGCAAGAAGGACAAGGACCTGATGGCCTCGCTCAAGGACGAGTTCGTCAACGGCTGCATCGCCACCGGCACCGACCGGCGGGTTGCCGCAGACCTGTGGGCGCTGTGCGAGGCCGCCGGGGACTACTCGTTCAACAAGTCGCACGCGGCCTGCTACGGCCTGCTCGCCTATCGCACGGCGTATCTGAAGTGCAACTACCCCGCCGAGTACATGGCCGCGCTGCTGTCGTCGGTGATGGACACCAAGGATCGGGTCCCGTTCTACGTGGCCGCCTCGCAGGACATGGGCTTGTCGGTACTGCCGCCCGACGTGAACGCCAGCCGCTCGGACTTCGCGGTCACCGGGGAGCGGGAGATCCGGTTCGGGCTGACCGCGGTCAAGGGCGTCGGCGAGAACGCCGTCGCCGCGATCCTGGAGGCGCGTGCCGCGGGCGGCCCGTTCGGCTCGATCTGGGATTTCTGCCGGCGTGTCGACCAGGCCCAGGTCAACAAGCGCGCGCTCGAGAGCCTGGTCCGCGCCGGGGCCTTCGACTCGACCGGCGCGACCCGCTTCGGCATCCTGGAGGTGCTGCCGGCCGCCATGGGCGCGGCCTCGCGGGCGCGCAGCGACGCGGCCGCAGGGCAGGAGTCGCTATTTGCTGCGCTGGCGCCCGAAGCGGCGTCGGCGGCGCCCTTGGACTTCGATCCGCCGATCCCGTCTGAGGAGTTCTCCCGCGACGAGCTGTTGGCGGCCGAGAAGGAGGCGCTCGGGCTGTACGTGTCGAGTCATCCCCTGCAGGACTGCCGCAACCAGCTCGCGCGCGCGGTCACCTGCAGCCTGGGCCGATTGGACGAGCATCCCGACGGTGCATTCGTGACGGTTGGCGGGATTATCGGCGCCATCAAGTCGATCACGACCCGGCGCGGCGAGCCGATGATGTTCGTGCGCCTGGACGACCTGGAGGGGTCCGCGGAGGTCGTGGTCGTGCCGGCGGTCCTCGCCGAAGCGCGCGAGCAGCTCGTCGCCGACGCGATCGTGCTCATCCAGGGCCGGATCGACCAAAAGGGGGAGGGCGAGACCAAGATCGTCGCCCGCACGATCGAGTCGTTCGCGGTCGACCCGGACCGCGAAGAGCACCGGCTGACCCTGCGGGTCCACGCCTCCCGGCTCGAGCCCGGCCACCTGCCGCGGCTGCGCCAGCTGCTGGTCGACCATGGCGGTGAGGCACCGGTGGTGATGGTGATGGAGACCGACGATGGCGCCTACCGGTACCGCTTCGGCGACCGGTACCGGGTCAACGCTCGCGACGGCAGCCTGCAGGCGTCGCTCAAGACGCTGTTCGGCGCGGAGTGCGTCGTCAGGTAGGCCCGCGGACGCCGCCGCTCGCGTCCGGGCGTTTTCGTGGCGTGCCGGGCAGCGGTGCGCTACCGTCGGATGCCGGAAGCCGTCCGAACGTCCTCGGAGTGTCGCCCTGAACGAACATCCGCCGATCCCCGCGCTCCGGCCCGGCGCCCGCGTGGGCACGCCGTTTCCCGACACGGGACCCGGCGTGTGCGGCCGGTGCGCGGTGCGGTGCGAGCGGGTCGTGTATCCGTCAGGCTGCCGCGAGTCCGGATGCCCGCGCCTGTACGTCTACGAGCGTGATGGGCGTCAGGTGATGGGCTGCCTGGAAAAGGTCTTCTGGGCCGAGATCGACCTCGCGCGCTTTACGGCGTTGCAGCGCACGCGCGCCGGTTTCGGGGGACTGCGCGTCTGGCGCACGCCGACGCCGCTCTGCCATACCGCCATCGAGCAGCCGTTTGCCCACCGTCCCCACGGGCCGTGCGTGAACCCCGGGTTCCTCGAGGGCGCACCGGTGGTCACCGCGCCCGACTGAGCTCAGTCGGCGTGCACGTAGAGCCCGGCCGCCGCCGTGTCGGAGATCTCGCGCAGCCGCCCGCCGACGCGGATGGTGCGCTGCCCCGCGGCGGGTTCGGCGCCCGTGAGCTCGAGTCGCGTGCCCGGGACCAGCTCGTGCTCGTAGAACCAGTGCAACAGCCCGCCGTTATGCTCGGCCAGCCGCACGATCGTGACGGTGGCCGGCGCATCCACCTGGCTCAGCGGGCGTAGGTCGCCGTTCTCGGCCTGCTCGACCGCCGGGTCGATCGGCCAGCCGTGCGGACAGCGCTCGGGGTGCCCGAGCCGATCCGCCAGGCGGCGGATCATCTCATCATCGAACGCGTCGCCCATCGCCTCGGCCTGCTCGTGCGACTCAGCGGGCGTGTAGCCCATGAGGTCGGTCAGGAACCGCTCGATGATGCGGTGGTTGCGCACGATCCGCTCGGCCTCGGTGCGGCCGCGGTCGGTGAGCAGCGGGCGTCCGCTCGCGCGGGAGACCAGGCCTTCGGACTCGAGGCGCTTGAGCGTCTCGCTGGCGGTGGCCGGGCTCACGCCAAGCAGCTCGGCCACCCGAGCCGCCGGGGCGGGGCCGCGGCCGACGATCGGGCCGTACTCACCGACGGGAAACGCCAGGAAATACAGCGCTTCCAGATAATCGGCGGTCGAGTGCGCCCGGGCGGCCATCGCGAACGATGATAGCCCAGGCCCCGCGGCGGGCGGATCGCCGCGCGCCGAGAGGGCCCGCGGCGTCGCTCGCGGTCAGCCGCCGACGGCGATCTTGACCGAGTAGATCCAGACCGGCACGTCCGGTTTGTTGGTTGTGGCGCTCGAGGGGACGTTGGCGATCTTGACGACGACCGGGAAGCCCGCGGTGACGTGCCCGAACCGCGAGTACTGGTACGCCAGTTGGGTGCCCTGGGCACCCTCGACAATGAAGAATTGCGAGCCGTTGGTGTTCGGCCCAGCGTTCGC
This sequence comes from uncultured Thermoleophilia bacterium, assembly GCA_963768285.1. GTDB lineage: Bacteria > Actinomycetota > Thermoleophilia > Miltoncostaeales > Miltoncostaeaceae > CAITWD01. Next base: position 29,225 of record CAVYHI010000015.1, on the reverse strand, counting down.
CATCGCCAGATCGCCGAGGGTGTACGGGGTCGTCGGCAGCTCGTCCTTGAACTCGTACCCGGGTCCGCCGGTCCCGTCGCCCTTGGGGTCCCCGCCTTGGATGACGAATCCCGGAATCACCCGGTGGAAGGTCAGGCCGTCGTAGAACCCCTGATCGGCGAGGAACACGAAGTTGTTGACGGTGACCGGCGCCTGCTTGGGCTCGAGCCGGATCACGATCGTCCCGCAGGAGGTCACCATCGTGGCCGTGTAGGTCTTGGCGGTGGAGATCGTCATCTTGGGCGGCGCGCTGTGGGTCTGCGGCGCGGCTGGCGAACTGGGCGGCGTCGTCGAACAGCCGGTGCTCAGTGCGGCCGGATCCGCCGCATGGGCCGAGCTCGTGCTCTTGGAACCGCTGCTGCCGCACGCGGTGAGGGTGATCAGGGCGCCGGTGGCGATGACCGCCACGAGGGAGCGTCGGGTGCAAGTCGTCATGGCCGGGGAGGCTACCGGCTCGCGCCGACGGATGACGGCACCCCGGTTCGCCCAGGCGGCCGGCACGCCGCGTGGCCCAGTGCGGCCGGACAAGGCTCCCCGATTCGCCGGGCGGGCTTTTCACGCGGCGACGAACCTGCAAGCCTTTCGCCCGATGATCGACTTGGGACACACCGCACTCGGTGCCTGGAGCGGCGGTCGATTCATGCACTTCGGCTTGCCGCTCGACGACGAGCGCTATCTGGCGCTGATTCGCCCGGATGAGCGGATCCGCACCCTCATTACCGCCGACGTCTACGGGACCGGGGCCGCCGACGAGATGGTCGGGCGCGCCATCGCCGACCTTCCGCGTGACAGCTACCGGCTCGTGGCGGCGATCGGGCACGACTTCTACGCGGGCGCGCGCGACGGGGCCAAGGGGTTCCCGCGCTTCACCGATCCGCGCCTGCGCCCACCCGGCGAGTACGCGGACTACCTGCAGCGGGCGTGTGAGGCGAGCCTCGAGCGCTGCGGGGTCGACCATTTCGACCTGCTGATGCTGCACAATCCGGACCGCATCGGCTACTCGAGCCCGGTGGTCTGGGAGACGGGCATGGCGCGGCTGCGCGAGCAGGGGCTCGCGAGCGCGCTCGGGGTGGCGCCCGGCCCGGCCAACGGCTTCACGCTCGACATCCTGCGCTGCCTGGAGCGCTTCGGCGACCTGATCGACTGGGCCATGATCATCCTGAACCCGTTCGAGCCGTGGCCGGGCCGGATGGTCCTGCCCGGGCTGGCCACGGCCGATGTCCGCGTGATCGCGCGCGTGGTCGACTACGGCGGCGTGTTCCACGACGACCTGCCCGACGAGGACATGCTCGCGCCCAACGACCACCGCGCGTTCCGGCCGGCGGGATGGGTCGGCCAGGCGCGCGCCCGGCTCGACCAGCTGCGCGCGATCGGCGCGCACCACGGGCTCACACCGCTGCAGTTGGCCTGCCAATGGACGCTCGCCCAGCCGACGGTCGAGTGCGTCGTGCCGACCCTCATCCAGGAGCCGGGCCCGGGGGCCAAGCCGGTCGAGCAGAAGCGCGAGGAGCTCGCCAACGTCCCGTCGAGGACCGTGCTGACGGCCGCCGAGATCGATGCGATCAATGCGGTCGGCGAGAATGCCGGCTGCATGCCGCTCAAAGGCGGCTCCCCGGTCCACGTCGGCGCCGAGCTACCCGACGCGTGGCCCCTCGACGATGACCTGCGACGCCTGGCCCACCGCTGGGAGATCGTCCCGGAACGGGACCTGGTTCAGACCCACTGACCCGCGCGCCCGCAGCCGCAGGTGCGGCGCGCTATCCGGTGGGCGGGGTGCCGACGGCGACGACCGCGACCGCGACGATCAGGTGGTCCTGGCCCGGACCGTAATCGGTGCCGTTGGGCATCCTCAGGCCGCCCTCGACGGCCGTGATCCGTACGTCCCCGTACGGGAACTCCTCGGCGACGAGGGCGGGGTCGACCTCGTCCGGGCGGGGGGTCGCCACCGTCACCCGCACCTGCATGTGTCGGCGGTCGCCGTCGGGCAGCAGGCGCCCGATCCCCGGCAGCGAGGTACGGCCGACCGCCTCCCGTGCGGCGCGGCAGGCGGCCTTGGTCATGTCCTCGCCGACGAGGTCCACGCCGATCCCCATCTCCAGAAACAGCGGTGCGAACCGGTCCCCGGTCGTCATCGCGGCGTCCCGGGGTGTCGCCGGCCGGCGCTCACGATGGCTGCCCCGGGGGCTTGTCCTCGAACGCGAGCGCCGCGGAGTTGATGCAGAACCGCATGCCCGTCGGGTCCGGGCCGTCCGGGAAGACGTGGCCCAGGTGGGCGTCGCAGACATGGCAGCGTACCTCGGTGCGCACCATGCCGTACGAGGTGTCCAGGTGCTCGTCGACGGCACCGTCACCGGCCGGTTGGGTGAAGCTCGGCCACCCGCTACCGGAATCGAACTTGTCCGACGAATCGAACAGCTCGGTGCCACAGCACACGCAGCGGTACGTGCCGTTGCCGTGGTGGTCCCAGTAGGCACCGGTGAAGGCCCGTTCGGTCGCGCCCTCGCGGGCGACCGCGTACTGGGCCGGGGTCAGCTTGTCGCGCCAGGCGGCGTCATCGCGTGGATCGGTCATGGCAGGGTCCTGAGGGTCAGTCGTCGGCATCGGTACGTTCCGCGATGCGCGCCCGCAGCTGGTCCATCACCGCCGGGTCGCGCAGGGTCGTCACGTCGCCGAGCTCGCGGCCGGTGGCGATATCGCGCAGCAGGCGCCGCATGATCTTGCCGGACCGCGTCTTGGGCAGGTCGTAGGTCCAGATGATCCGCTTGGGCCGGGCCAGCTTGCCGATGTGCTCGGCCACGTGGTCGCGGATCTCCTGAGCCATATGATCCGTGTCGGTACCCTCCACCGGCGTTACAAAGGCGACGATCGCCTGTCCGGTCAGCTCGTCCTCCTGGGCGACCACGGCGGCCTCGGCGACCTTGGGGTGGCTGACAATCGCCGATTCGACCTCCGCGGTGGAGAGCCGATGGCCGGAGACGTTGATGACGTCGTCGATCCTGCCGAGGATCCAGATGTCGCCGTCGGCATCGAGCCGTGCGGCGTCGCCGACCAGGTAGGTGTCCGGCCCGAACCGCTGCCAGTACGTGGACAGGAAGCGCTCGGGGCTCTTGTAGAGGGCGCGCAGCATGCCCGGCCACGGCCGCCTGAGCACCAACAGGCCCTGGCCTTCGGTGATCGCGTTGCCGTCGTTGTCGACGACCTCAGCGCGGATCCCTGGCAACGCGCGCATCGCGCAACCCGGCTTGGTCGCCGTGAGTCCGGGGATCGGAGAGATCATGATCTGGCCCGTCTCGGTCTGCCACCAGGTGTCGACGACCGGGCAGTTGCCACCACCGATCACCTCCCGGTACCACAGCCAGGCCTTCGGGTTGATCGGCTCGCCCACAGAGCCAAGCAGGCGCAGGCTCGACAGGTCGTGCTTGTTGGGCTCCTCGGCGCCCCAGCTCATGCAAGCCCGGATCGCCGTGGGCGCGGTATAGAAGATCGACACCTTGTAGCGCTCGACGGTGTCCCACCAGATCGCGCGGTTCGGGTAGTCGGGCGCGCCCTCGTACATCACGCTCGTGGCGCCGTTGAGCAGCGGCCCGTAGGCGATGTAGCTGTGGCCGGTGATCCAGCCGACGTCGGCCGAGCACCAGAACACGTCGGTCTCGGGACGCAGATCGAACACGTACTTGTGGGTGTAGGCGGTACCGACCAGATACCCGCCGGTGGTGTGCAGGATGCCCTTGGGCTTGGCCGTGGATCCGGACGAATACAGGATGAACAGCGGGTGCTCGGCATCGAAGGCTGTCGCCGGGGCGACCGGGTCGGCCGCCGCGAGCGCCGCGTCCCAGTCGAGGTCACGGCCGGCGGCCATCGGGCACTCGGCGCCGGTATGCCGCACCACCAGGACATGGGCCATTTGGGGCAGGGTGCCGAGCATGCCGTCGAGCTCGCGCTTGACGGCCACGGTCTTGCCGCGCCGCCGCGCGCCGTCGGTCGTGATCAGCACCTTGGCCTCGGACTCCTCCATGCGGTCGCGGACCGCCTCGACCGAGAATCCGCCGAACACGACGTTGTGCGGAGCGCCGATGCGCGCGCAGGCGAGCATGGCGACGACCACCTCGGGGATCATCGGCAGGTAGATCCCGACGACATCGCCGGGGCGCACGCCCAGCTCGGTGAGGGCGTTGGCCGCGCGCTGGACCTGGTCAAGTAGCCCGGCGTAGGTGATCGCGAGCTCCTCGCCCTCCTCGCCGCGCCAGTAGAACGCCACCCGGTCGCCGAGTCCGGCCGCCACGTGCCGGTCGATGCAGTTGTAGGAGGCGTTGAGCTTGCCGCCCACATACCACTTGGCGAACGGCTTGTCGGACCAGTCGAGCACGGTATGCCAGGGCTCGTCCCAGTCGAGCGCCCGTGCGTGCCGGTCCCACCATGCCTCAGGGTCGGCCTCGGCCTCGGCGTAGATCGCCGGGTCGTTCCAGAGCGCGTGCGCGGCGAACGACTCCGGTGGCGGGAAGGAGGTGACCTCGAGAAGAGACTCGAGGCGCTGTTCGAGTTCGGTGCCTTGGATCTTTGTCATACGCGGGACCTTATCTGCCCATGTGCCGAAGGTCACTACCCGGCGGTTCGCAGCCGGCCGCGACGGGGAGGTGTCGCTTGTCCGGTTCAGCGCGGATGCCCGGCGTGTATAGACTCATTCCCGTGAGCGAGGCTGCGACACGCGCCGCGCGCATGGCGGTACGTCGTGTGTGTGTGATCTCCGTGCTCGGGCTGCTGGTGCTGGCGGGTTTCGCTGGCGTCGCGTCCGCCCAGCCGCTGCGCGAGACCGCCTACAAGCAGGCGCTGGCCGGGGCCAGTGCGTCCCAGATCCTGCGCGCGGCGTTTCCGAGCGGCGCCGTGACCAAGGTCGGTAGCCACACCGTCCGTGTGCTCGTCGCCGATCTCGCGCCGACGGTGATCATCGAGGGCCAGACGGCGATGACCGTCGCCGATCAGGCCCCGGGCGGCACGAGCGAGACGATCCCCGCCCACCAGCGCGTGCAGATCACGCCGGTGATCGCAGGCGGGATCGTCACTGGGCTGACGGTGATCAACATCGACGCGGTCCCGCAACAGACGGTCACCATGACCGGCCCGATCCGCCTCTCAACCGGCACCAGCATGCGCATCGACAAGCCGGTCGGCATGCGATTCCGGGGGGCCTTGCGGGTCGTGGTCGGCTACGGCAACAAGCTGGACGTGATCAACGACGTGAGCGCCGAGGCGTACGACTACGGCGTGCTCGCGGGCCAGATCCCGGCCAACTGGGGCCCAAAGGCCCAGCAGGCGGCGATCGCGGTGGCGATCGCGGTGCGCTCGCGGGCGGTCGCCTCTCTGCGGCCGAGCAGCGCGGCCTGGGACGTGACCGCCGACATGCCCTACTTGTACCTGGGGATCGACGGGGAGCGGACCGCGACGACCGCGGCCGTCGTCAAGTCCGCCGGCAAGGTGCTCGCCCAGGGCGGCAAGGTGATGAACGTCGGGTTCATCGGCATCCAGCCGATCCTGTTCGCGCCAAGCCCGGGCAAGGCCGACTTCGTCGCCAACGGGCCCGCCAGGGCCATTGCCGGGGCCAGGGCCGGCGAGGCGCCGGCCGCGCTGGCGCTCGCCAGGTCGATGCTGCACCACCGCTACGTCTACGGCGGCGCGAACCCGAGCGGCTTTGATTGCTCAGGGCTCATGTACTGGATCTTCCACACGAACTTCGGGTTCTCGATCCCCCGTGACGCCAACTCCCAATCCAAGGTCGGCACCCCGGTTCAGCGCAACGACCTGCAGCCGGGCGACCTGTTGTTCTTCGCCGACAGCTCCGGCTACGTGACCCACGTCGGGATCTACATCGGCAACGAGCAGTTCATCAACGCGGCCAACCCGGGCGCGGGCGTGAGGATCGACTCCCTGACCGAGAACTACTTCGCCCAGACGTACGCCGGTGCGCGCCGTTTCTCGCCGCTGCACTAGGCGTGCCCGCGGCCTCGCCAGGGTGGCCGCATGACCGTCGACCCCCGGATCGCCTACGACGACCTGGACGCGCACCCGCTGGTGCGCGCGATCACCGACCTGGCCGACCACCCGGGTGACGCGCACGCGGCGCAATCCCTCGCCGGGCAGATGTTCCCGCTGGCGGTCACGGTCCCCGTGGCGCTCGCCGAGCTCGTGCTCGGCTCGCAGGGGGCGTTCGCGACGTTGGCCCGGGGCGGGATCGCGCCCGGCGACCGCCGCCTGACGCGCGCGGCCAGTGAGCTCGCACGCCTGGGCGAGCTCGCGCACCAGGATCTCGCCGGGATGCTCGACCGCTACGGGCTCGCGGATGCGATCCCGCCGCCGGTAACCGTGCCGTCGGAGGGACGTCCGCCCGCGTTCGTCACGCTGCGCGGCCGGCTGGCGGCGTCCGGCGACTGGGCCGCGTCGGTCGACGACATCGCCGCGTTCCACCGCACCGAAGGCAACGGCGCGCTGGCCACGCACCGGGTGCTGCGCTATACGCACGGTGCCCTGGTGGGCGTGGCGCATCCGGATCCGATCACCCCGGCGGATCTGATCGGCAGCGATCGCGAGCGCGCGCCGTTGGCCATAGCCCTGGCGGCGTTCGTCGCCGGGGGGCCGGCGAACGACGCCCTGTTGTACGGACCGCCCGGGACCGGCAAGTCCGCCAGTGTCCGGGCGCTGGCGGCCGGCTGCGCCGACCGGGGGCTGCGGCTCGTGCAGGTCGACCGTTCGGATGCCGCCGTCATCACCGCGCTGTTCGCGCAGCTGGAGGGCGCCGGGCCGCGGTGCCTGGTGCTGTTGGACGACCTGGTCTTCGACGACGCCGAACGCACGGATCGTACCCTGCGTGCGGCCCTGGACGGCGACGCCGCGATGCGCCCGGACAACGTCGTCGTGTGGGCGACATCCAACCGGCTCAAGCTGATGCGTGAGACGCGCTCCGAGCGCGAGGACGACCTGGAGAGTGCACTCGGCCGCGGCGAGAAGGCGGCGCTTGCCACCCGGTTCGGTTTGCGGGTGGCGTTCACCCAACTGTCCCAGGACCGCTACCTCGAGATCGCGACCGGGCTGGTGGCGCGCTTGGGCGGATCGGCGGGCGATGACCTGGTGGCTGCGGCGCTGCGGTTCGCCCGCGGCGGGCACGGGCTGACGCCGCGCACCGCTCGTCAGTTCGCGGTGGCCTGGTGCGCGGGAACGGTCCCGCCACCGCCGCGCTGAGCTCCGCGCGGGCTAGCGCGCGGGCGCCGGCTCGGTCGACCGGACGCCCAGGTGCTCGGCGAGCGCCGCGAGCTGGGCGGTGCAGCGTTCGCCAAGTTGCGGGTCGATCCGACCGCTGACCGCATCGAGTACGACCGCACGGCTCCCGCGCCGATCGTCGACGATCGCCAGGCAGACCGGCCACTCCATGACGGCGACCTCGTCGAGGCTCACGTGCGCGGCGTCGGGGATCAGCAGTGCGCGGCATGCCTCCTGGTGACGCTCGACGGCGGTCGGCTGCACCAGCAGCCCCGCGCGCTCGAGCATGTGCACGAGCTCGGTCCGCAGCGTCTCCATGCCGACGAGGCCCGGCAGCGTCGGGGCCGCGTCGCGCAGGTCCGGCGCGATGGCCGCCGGCCGGGCGCTCGACCACACGGCGCCGCCCGTGAGGGACTCGTAGACCGTGTAGGCGGGGCGGACCCGCAGCCGCCGGCGTACGCCGGCGCGTTCGGCGCAGCCGAACCGGACCTCGAACATCGTGAGCCACGCGTCGCCCAACCAGCGAAGCTGGCCGCGGGCCATCCCGAGCGGCCCCCGGACCTCGCCGCGCAGTGCGCGCTCGGCGCGCTCTCGGGTCACCGCGCGCGCGACCCCGCGACGCTGCGCGACCGCCGGGGCCGGCGTGAGGGCGGCCAGGGTAGCCGCGCCGAGTCGTGCATCGAGCTCGCGACGCTCCCAGATCGTCAGCCCGGCCTGGGCCGCCGTGGTGCGTGCTGCCGGCGTCGCCCCGCCAGGGCAGGCGATGATCATGTGGCCGAGGCCGAGATCCTCACGCACCAGTCGTGCCCGGGCGACCACGGCTGTGTCGATCGGCTGCGCCCAGTTCTTGCACTCTACCCCGAGCCGGGTCTCCAGGAGGTCCTCGCTCCGCACGGCGAGGACGTCGATCTCATGCCGCGCGCCGGAGCGACCGACAAGGACGGTGTTGGTCTGGACCTGATATCCGTGGGCCCGGAACAGCGCCGCGACGACGTGTTCGAACATGCGGCCGCGCTCGTGCGGCCGTAACGGTGAGCTGCCCATCGCAGGCGACGGTAGCGCGGGCTGCGGACTGCACCCGCACTGCCCGGGCCGGGGTCGCCGCCGGCGGGCGGGACCGCCATAGTTACGGGTGTGGTGTCACATGCGTAATACCCGGGCGGGCCGCCCGTGACGTTCGCCGATCTCGCGGTGATCGTGGCCTGCGGGCTGGTCGGGCCGTTGCTCGCCGGGATGCCGCGCTTTGCGCCGCCGGTGGTCGTCGGCGAGATCGCGGCCGGCGTCGTGCTCGGGAGAACCGGCTGGGGCGTGATCGACCCGGCCAAGCCCACGCTGGCGTTCTTCGCCGAAGTCGGCTTCGCGCTGCTGATGTTCTCGGTCGGCACGGCGCTGCCGTTGCGGGATCCCGGGCTGCGCAGCTCCTTGGGCAAGGGCGTACAGGTCCTGGTGATCTCCGCGGTGATCGCTGCCGGGGTCGGATTGGTGCTGGCGCAGATCACCAACCTGCACCGGCCGCTGATGATCGCGATCCTCGCGGTGACCTCGTCGGCGGCGCTGGTGATGCCGGCCCTCGAGGAGGTCGGCCTGACCCGGGTGAAGATCGGCATGGTCACCGCCGCGTGGGTCACGCTCGCCGACATCGGCAGCGTCGTCGCGGTCCCCTTCGTGGTCGTGCACGGGTCCGCGCGCAATGTGATCATCGGTGGGTTCGCGGTGCTGGCGGCGACGATCGCGATCTTTGCGGTCCTGCGCACGGCGCGCAGCCAGGACTGGTACCGGCACTACCGTCGGCTCTCGCACAGGCGCGGCTGGGGCCTGGACCTGCGGATCTCGCTGCTGGCGCTGTTCGTCCTTGCCTGGCTGGCGCTCAGGCTCGGCACCAGCATCCTGGTGGCGGGCTTCTGCGCGGGGGCGGTGTGGCGCTTGTGGGCGAGCCGAAGCGTCTGGCCTGGGAGGTCCTCGGGGTCGCACAGGGCTTTTTCGTGCCGCTGTTTTTCGTCGTGCTCGGGGCACAGATCAGTCTCCGGGCCCTGGTGACCAGCCCCGGCGACCTGTTGTTGGCCGTCATGCTGTCGATCGCGATCGTGGCGGTACACGTCGCCGCAGGCCTGATCGCGCGGCTGCCACTCGGCAGCGGCCTGGTGGCCACGGCGCAGATGGGCGTCCCGGCGGCGTTGGTCGCCGTGGGCCTGACGACGCGGATCCTGAGCCCCGGTCAGGCGGCGGCCGTCTTGGCCGCGACGCTGGTCTCGGTGGGGGTGATGGCGGTCGGTGCGCGTCTGCTCGCTGCGGAGGTTGGCCCGCCAGCGGTACCCGACGAGACGGCGTCACCGGCATAATGGGCGAGCGCGAACCGACCATACCCGTACGATGCGGGGGGACCGGCCGCCGGACCGCGCCCACGAGGACACATGGCAGAGTTCCTGACATCCACGACAGGCGGCAGGCGCAACCCCCGCGCCGCCGCCGGCGGGTCGCCGCAGTGATTGTCGTGCTCGCGGCGGTCGGGCTCGCGACCGGCGGGCTCGTGTTGGGCGGGTCGGGACGCGCGGCGCACGCCGCGGCGGCCGTGCAGACGGCGGGCGACCCGGCCGTCCCGGTGCCGAGCAGCGCGGCCGCGGTGCCTGCGGCGAGTGCCGGCCCGGTGACGAGCGCCCACCCGGCCGCACCCGCCACGCCCGTCACGTCGAGCGCGGCAATGGGCGAGATCCGGCGACTGATTGCGGCCAATGTGGCCCTGCGCGAGGGCTCGGGCAGGGGTCGGCTGGTCGCACTGACCTTCGATGACGGTCCTGGGCCGTACACGGCCGCCGTGGTCCGCGAGTTGCGGCACCTGAAGGCCCCGGCAACGTTCTTCGAGATCGGGTTCGAGATCGCGGGCTACCGCAGGCTGGTGGCCAACATGGTCCGCTGGGGATTCGTCATCGGCGACCACACCTGGAACCATCCGCAGCTGACCGCGCTCCCGAGCGCCTTGGTGACGAACGAGATCCTCTCGACGAAGGACCTGATCACCAAGGCTACCGGCGCGCCGCCGCTGTTCATGCGCCCCCCCTACGGGGCCCAGGATGCCCGCATTCGCACGCTGGCCGGACGGCTGGGGCTGGTGACGACGCTGTGGAGCATCGATACGCGCGACTGGAGCCGGCCGGGTGTGGCGGCGATCGTGGACTCGGCGCTGCAGGCGCGTCCCGGGATGATCATCCTGATGCACGACGGCGGCGGGAACCGCAGCGAGACCGTAGCGGCGATCCCCGCAGTCGTGCGTGGGCTGCGGGCTCGCGGGGACCACCTGGTCACGCTTCCGCAGCTGTTGGCGCTCGCCCCGCCGACCGGGCGGCGCTGACCCGCGCGGTGGGCGGCGGGCGGGGTCTGGCCCGCGCGCCCCGCTGTTACGATCGGTCGGCGCCGCCGCAGTCGAGACCGAGGAGGACGCTATGGCCGACCTGATGAACGAGAGCCCGGTCGACCCCGCCGAAGGGTGGGTGGCCGACCACGTGCGCCTGTACAGCCAGTCCAACGGTACGCAAGGCCATATGTGGCAGGACCGCGTGCCGACGCTGCTGCTGACGACCCGCGGCAAGAAGTCGGGCACGGCGCGTCGGACGGCGCTGATCTACGCCCGCGACGGGGAGAACTACGTGGTCATGGCGTCCTATGGCGGATCGCCGACCCATCCGGACTGGTACCTCAACCTCGAGGCGGAGCCCGAGGTCGTGGTGCAGGTCGGCCAGGACCGCTTTCGGGCACGTGCCGCGCGCGACACGCCGGCGAACCGGCAGCATCTCTGGGCGCTGATGACGGCGGTCTGGCCGGCCTACGACGAATACGCCAGCAAGACCCGGCGCGAGATCCCCGTCGTCGTGCTGACGCCCCACGACTAGATGAGTGATTCCACGGCGATCACCGTGGCGTAGGGGTTTGTGGCAGGCAGGCCGAAGTCGGCGGTGCTCAATGCATCGCCGACCCGGAGGCCTCGATGGACGCCGACCTCGACCTGCTCTGCACGGCCGTTTATTGCACGGCCGACGATCTCCTGCCCGAATCGGTCGCAAATGCCAGGCGTCGGGTGACCGACGCGGAGGTCGTCGCCTTGGCGGTGGCCCAGGCCGTGATGGGGATCCCATCCGACCGGCGCTTCTTGAAGGTGGCCGCCCGGCGCCTGTCGCACCTGTTCCCGCGCCTTCCCGGCCAGTCTGGCTACCACAAGCGCCGCCGCCGGCTGGCCGAGGCGATCGAGTGGCTGACGGGCGTGTTTGCCGGCATGAGCCCGGGTTTCGTCGATGATCTGGCCCTTGTCGACTCCACCCCGGTCGAGTGCGCCAGAAGCCGCGAGACGGTCAAGCGCTCGGCGCTGGCGGATGCGGCCGGCTACGGCTACTGCCCCTCGCACACGCGCTGGTTCTGGGGATTTCGCCTGCATGCGATCTTCGCCACCGACGGCACCCCGCGCGCCTTCGCCTTGGCTCATCCCTCGCGCGATGAGCGCGAGGTGGGCTTGGAGCTGGTGGGGCGCATGTGCCGCCCGGATGCGCTGACGCTCATCGGCGACAAGGGCTACGCGGGTCGCCAGTTCGCCGCCGGCGTGCGCCGGCTGGGGGCCCGGATCGTGCGGCCCGTGCGCGGCGACGAGCCCGGTTCCGGTCTGCGCCTGGCCCCGATCCGACAGCGGATCGAGTCGATCTTTTGGACCTCCCAAGGACATCCTGACCTTGGAGCGCCACGGCGGGCGCACCCTTGCGGGCGTCAGGGAGCGCATCGCCATGCGCTTCTTGGCCCTTGCCGCCTGCATCAGCCTCAACCACCAGCTGGGACGTCCGAGCCGTGCCCTGGTCGACTACGTCGCCTGAGGGCGTGGAATCAATCATCTAGGCGGCGATGATCCGGGGCCGAGGCCCCGGATCATCGCCGGCACGGCTAGATGCGGCGACTGCCGTAGTTGCCCGGCGGCGTACCTGCATCGCGGCGGGCTAGCAGCCACAGCATCGTGCCGATCACCAGCAGCACCCCCAGGCTGACGAGCACGATGAGCACCCCCAGCACCGCGCCGAGCCCGCCGCTCGGGAGCACCCAGACGCCGCTGACCAGCGCGATGATTGCCCCGACCAGGAGGGCTGCGAGCGCGAGCCCGAAGATCGCCGCCGCGATGATGGCCGCGATGCGGACGAACCAGTTGGTGCGCTGGCCGGCGGCCTGGAACACCCCGAGCCGGTCGATCCGGCCGGGCAGGAGCGCACCCCCGGGCGGTGAGGCGACCCGGGCGTGCGCACGGCCGACATCAGCCCCGGGCACACCCCGTGCCCGGGAGCCCGCACCGCAGTGCGGGCAGGTCCCGTCCTCGGCCAGCGGCGTGCCGCAGACCAGGCACGACAGCGCGTAGGTGCCGGGCACGCCCTAGCTCCCGAAGACCCCGCCGATGAGCCCGTCGACCAGGCCGGACGAGTTGCCACCCCCGCTGTCGCCGCCCTGATCCGGGAGGTACTCGGAGATCGCCGCGGCCAGCATCTGGATCGACATCGACTGCAGCCAGACCCGCCCCGGACCGGTGAGGTCCGCCAGGAAGAAGCCGTTGCCGCCGAAGAACTTGTTCGCCAGGCCCGGGACCGTCCCGACCGTGAACGTGACCGACTCGTCGAAGGCGCCGACATGCCCCGGATGCACACGGATTGTCTGGCCGGCCGGCAGGTCGTAGGTGAACATCTCGCCCGAGAGCTCGAGCCACGCGACGCCCTCGCCGGTGAGGTGCTGCAAGAAGAAGCCCATGCCGCCGAAAAACCCGCCGGTCAGCTTCTTCTGCTGGAGGGCGACCGAGGCCTCGATCCCGTCGGTGCCGCACAGGAACCCCGTCCGATGCACGTAGTAGCTGCGCTCGGGTGTGACCTCGACGCTGACGATGTTGCCGGGCAGTTTCGACGCGAAGACGACGGTCCCCGGGGCGTCCGGCGCGGAGTAGCGGGTCAGGAACAGCCCGCCGCCGCCGACCATGCGCTTGGCGGTCTTCATGAACCCGCGGCCACTCGTACCCATCTGGGTCGTCTGCGACAACGCCACGGTCGGGGTCATCCAGCCGAGATCGCCATGGGTGGACACGACGGTCTCGCCCGGCTGGAGAATGGCTTCCAGCACCGGCAGCACGGTTCCCTTGACTTCGAAGTTCATGTGTTCCTCGCTCTCGCAGGCTCGGGGTGTCGAGACGCCGTCGACGGGGCGCGTGAAGGTCCCGGCGTCGGCCGCTGGGGCGGCGTCCCGTCAGCTAGGGCTCCATCGGCATCGATCCGTCCGGGATTGACCATCACGTCGGCCCGGAGCCGCTCGGGATCGCCCGGTCGGCCAGGGGGGATCGCGTCAGTTGAGAGCCGGACAACGGGCATGTTCGCCGGTGTGATCCGTTCGGGGCCAGTCCTTGCCCGACGGCGGTCATTGTCAAGACACGTCACATGCTCGCGCGGGCATCCGCACGCCCGCTGGGCGGTAGGGCCCGGCCGGGCCGGCCGCCGCCGGTGGCGGCTGGCCGACGACCGGGCGTGGGCCGGTGTGCGGGTCAGTGACTGTAGACCGGGCGCAACGTGGCCCGCGCGATGACGTGGAAGGCGGCGTTGAAGCCGATCACCGCCGGGGTGGCGCTGGCGTCCGGGCCAAGCTTGTCCGTGTCGAGCGCGTGCACCGCAAAGACGTAGCGGTGCGGACGGTCGCCCTGAGGCGGCGCGGCGCCGCCAAACCCGATCGAGCCGTAGTCGTTGCGGACCTGGAAGGAACCGGCGGGCAGCCCGGAGCCGTCCGCCGCGCCCGCGCCCCGCGGCAGCTCGGTCACTGACGCCGGGATGTCGACCGCCAGCCAGTGCCAGAAGCCGCTGCCGGTGGGCGCGTCGGGGTCGTAGCAGGTCACCAGGTAACCGCGGGTCTCGGGCGGCGCACCCGACCACCGCAGGTGGGGCGAGGTGTTGCCGCCCCCCAGGCTGTCGTGGACGAAGGTCGAGGCAAGCTGCTGCCCGTCGGCAACGTCGTCGCTGTCCAGCGTGAATGACGGCACGGGGGGCAGGATGTCGTATGGATCGGGGGCCATTGCGCGCTCGAGTGACATCACAACTCTCCTTGGCAGGATGATGGGAGACCGCCACGCGGCGGCCCGAGACGATCCTTCCACAGCCACGCGGGCCGACGCTAGGTTGAGCGTCGATAGCCGTGGACGCGCGGCACAGCTTCGCGCCGGGATCGGCGTCGGCCCGCGCTATGGTGGCGCCTGACACGGGAGGCGGTCGTGAGGATCATCCGGCGGGTCGCAGCGGTGTGCGCAGTGGCAGGGCTCGCGGTCGTGGTCGGCTGCGGATCGAGCTCGGGATCCTCGGCGACGACGGCCGGCGCCGCGACCGCGACCAGCGGCGCGCAGACGATGCAGACGACCACCCAATCCGGGACCAGCACGACGGCCACCGGAACGACCACGGGCTCCGGCGGGAACGCGGTCCAGAATCTGCACGTCACCAACGCGCTGCGTGCCGAGCTGCTGCAGGTCGGCGCGGCCTCCCACAACCTGCCCGCGACCGACTACACCGGGCTCGCGCCGGGACGCACCTATTACGCCTACGACCCGACCACGTCAACCTACTGGGCCGGGGCGGCGCTCGTGCCGAGCACCTCCTCGACACCGGCCCAGGTCTCGGTTCAGGACGACGGCGCCTACCTGCTGTTTGAGCGTCCGTCGGGCGGTTCCTGGTCGGTCTACCCGGTGGGGATGACGCTGATCGCCGGCAGCAAGTGCCCCGTCACGGTCCCCGCAGCGGTCCTGTCGGTGTGGGGCTGGGCACCGGGCACCTGTCGGCCCGCCGCGTAGCCGGCCACGGCGGGACCGGCGGCGCGGGCGCTCAGGGCGCGATGAACCTGCGTGCGCCTGTCGTCGGACGAACGCCGACGACAGGCGCGTGAATCGGTCACGGCTTTGCCGGACTCGGCAGCCTGGTGACCGTCTGTTCGGTTGCGAGCCTGACGACCCTGTTGCCGCGCATCAGCCCGTGGTTGCTGATCAGCGAATCGCATCGCGGCGGTGTGGGGACGCTCGCGGGATCCGGGGGTCGTGCTCGCCGCCGACGCGGCCGCCGCCCGGATGGGGGCCCCGCAGCAGGCCCGCGGCGCCGCCGCCGGCGAGCAGCGACGGCGTCGCGGGCATCGTCTGGGCCGTGGGTGCGCGGCCGAAGGTCGTGTCGGCTGCGGCTTCGCCGGGGGCCGCATCGTGCAGCTGCAGATGATCGCCGATGCCCACGTACCGGCACTGATGAACATTGCGATCCCATCTGAGACGCCAAAGACCGCACGCGGGGAATGATTCGGGCGCCGGTCCCGGCGCCGGGCGGTTGACATGCGGCGTACGGCGGGCGGAAGGTATCTCCGAGGAACCCGCCGCGCGGCCAGTGCGCGTGTGTGGGTTCCTGTATTGCATGCCGGCCCAGACCGAGATCACCATGCGCGCCGTCGTCATCTACGAGTCGATGTACGGAAACACGCATGTCGTCGCTGACCACATCGCCGACGGGCTGCGTCCGGTCGCCGATGTCACGGTGGTGCCCGTCACCAAGGCAACCGGGACGCTGGTCGAGGGGGCCGACCTCGTGGTCGTCGGGGGGCCGACGCACGTCGGCGGGATGACGACCCGCCGCTCGCGGACCGCGGCCGCCTCGGGGGACCACCCGCAATTGGACCCCGATGCCGAGGGGCCCGGGTTGCGGGAATGGTTCGACCAGTTGGCGGCCGCCCCGGGCACGAAGGCCGCCGCGTTCGATACGCGCGTCTCCGGTCCCGCGTTGTTGACCGGACGGGCCTCGCGGGGCATCGCGCACCGGCTGACGGATCACGGATTCGAGCTCGTGGCGCCGCCGGAGAGCTTCTTGGTCGACCGCAAGAGCAACCTGATCGAGGGCGCCGCGGAGGCGGCGACGCAGTGGGGTGCCGAGCTGGGAGAACTGGCGTCCGTGAGGAGCTGATCGGCGCGCCGCGGACGCCGCCCGTTGATGAACACAGGGAGGAATGATGCGGACACGTTCGGTGGTGATCGTCGGGATCGTGCTCGGGGTGATCGCGGGGCTTGCGGCCGCGTATCCGCGATTCTGGCGGCGCAGGTGCCTGACCTGGGGCGTCAGCGAGCAGGACGCCGCCGCCGACCTGCCCGGCGACGAGTTGCTAGAGGGCCCGGACGTCGTCACCACGCGGGGCGTCGAGGTCGACGCGGCGCCGGACGATGTCTGGCCGTGGCTGGTCCAGATGGGCAGCGGGCGCGGGGGCGCGTACACGTATGACTGGCTCGAGAACCTGTTCGGCCTCGACATGCACAGCGCCGATCGCATCGTGCCCGAGTTCCAAGACCTTAAGGTCGGCGATCGCCTGCCCGTCGGCGAGCGGGGCCCACGGTTGGGTGTCGAGATCCTCGACCCCGGCAGGGCGCTCGTGGTGCGCTCGGACGACGGCAACTGGGTGTGGTCGTTCGTGCTGCGTGAGCACGGCGAGGGGACCCAGCTGATCAGCCGTAACCGGATCCGGCTGGCGGACATGCCGGCTCCCAAGCGGTACGCGTATCTCGGCGTCATGGAACCGGGCAGCCTGCTGATGGAGCGCAAGATGCTGCTCGGGATCAAGTCCCGGGCCGAGCGCGGTCCCGAAGGCGACGAGGACGGCGACGGGATCACCGACTGATCCGGACACGTGGGTCGCCCGAGCCCGACGCGGCGCGTCGGCGCCGGGCGATCCCCGGGGCACGATGGCGGATGCGCACGCTGGTTGCCGAGGCCTGTCCGGAGCAAACCCGTCACAATGGGGCGGTTGGCAGATCGGCTCGTCGGACGCATGCCTGCGCGGGTCATGAAGCGGAGAGGCATCCATGCAGTTCGGAATCTTCAGCGTGGGCGATGTCACCCGGGATCCGGTCACCGAGCGCACGCCGACCGAGCACGAGCGCATCGAGGCGATGACGCGCATCGCGCTGAAGGCCGAGGAGGTCGGGCTCGACGTCTTCGCGACCGGCGAGCACCACAATCCCCCGTTCGTCCCGTCGTCCCCGACGACCCTGCTCGGCTGGATCGCGGCCCGCACCGAGCGCCTGCTGCTGTCCACCGCGACGACGCTGATCACGACCAACGACCCGCTGAAGATCGCTGAGGACTACGCGATGCTCCAGCATCTTTCGGATGGCCGCGTCGACCTGATGCTCGGTCGCGGGAATACCGGCCCCGTCTACCCCTGGTTCGGGAAGGACATCCGCGCCGGCATCCCGCTGGCCATCGAGAACTACCACCTCCTGCGTCGGCTCTGGCGCGAGGAGGTCGTCGACTGGCAGGGCCAATACCGCACGCCCGCTCGAGGGCTACACCTCGACGCCGGCGCCGCTTGACCGCACGCCGCCGTTCGTGTGGCACGGATCGATCCGGAGCCGCGAGATCGCCGAGCAGGCCGCCTACTACGGGGATGGGTTCTTCCATAACAACATCTTCTGGAACATCGAGCACACGGCGGCGATGGTGGGTCTTTACCGTCGGCGGTTCGAGCACTACGGCCATGGTGCTGGCTGACCAGGCGATCGTCGGGCTCGGCGGCCAAGTCTTCATGGCCGACAGCGCCGCCGATGCCGTGCGCACGTTCCGGCCGTATTTCGACAACGCGCCGGTGTACGGCCACGGGCCGTCGCTCGAGCAGTACATGCAGACGACGCCGCTGACCGTGGGCACCCCCGAGCAGGTCGTCGAACGCACGCTCGGCTTTGCGGAGTACGCCGGTGATTACCAGCGGCAATTGTTCCTGGTCGACCACGCCGGGCTGCCGCTGCCGATGGTGCTCGAGCAGATCGAGATCCTCGGGCGCGAGGTGGTGCCGGTGCTGCGCGCGGAGTTCGAGCGTCGCCGGCCGGCGCACGTGCCGAGCGACCCGCCGACCCACGCCTCCCTCGTGGCCGAGGGTCCGTCCTCGCCGCACCGACTGGTGATGCCCGCCGAGCGCCACGGCACCGTCGCGCCGGTGGCCGGATGAGAGTCGCGACCCGCGCCGAGCGCCTGACTGCCGGGCCGTCCGCGCGGTGACCGGGTTGAACGCGCGCCGGATGCCGCGGACCGTCTGCGTCGACTTCGACGGGGTCATCCACAGCTACGTCTCGGGCTGGCGCGGGGCGGCCGTGATCCCCGACCCGGCGGTCCCACGCGCCATCGCCTGGCTCAACGCGATCGGCGATCGCTTTACGGTGGTGATTCTCACGACCCGAGCGCACAGCAGCGCCGGCGCCTCCGCCGTGCGGGCCTGGTTGCGCGACCAGGGCCTCGTCGATTGGCGCGAGATCACCATCACCGCTCGCAAGCCGCCGGCCACGCTCTACGTCGACGACCGGGCCTGGAGGTTCGAGGGCATCTTTCCCACCGCCGCGGAGATCAGTGGCTTCCGACCATGGCGGGCCGGATAGGCGGCCACGCCGGCGACACGCCTGCGGGCCCGCCTCAGGTCCGGTGCCGGAGTACGACGCGCTCGAGAACCGCGACGCACGCCAGCAGGATGACCGCGGCCACGAGGACGAACGTCGCGGCGTGGAGGAGATCTGCCGGGCTGCGCAGGAAGGGCAGCGTTGCCTCGAGGCGACCCATCGGGCGTACCAGCAGATCCCAGCTGTTCCAACGAAGCACCCGTCCGAGGTACATGCCGACGCTCGCCAGGACCGCTGACACGGGAATTACGGCCCGCGCCAGCCGGTTTCCCGCGGCGAGTCGGACGCCTTCGCTGGCCGCCGTGACGGAGGCGAAGAACAGGACCAATCCGGTCGCGGCGAATGTGGCAAGCGTGAGGACGTCCAACGTGGACGTCCCGCCGTTGGCGGTGCCCGCGTGGACGAGGTCGGTGAGCAGATACGGCGCGTTGGGCAGGAATACCAGCCAAACTGGCGGCGGCGAGCACGAGCACGATGCGAGGGCATCTCATGCGCGCGCACGACCACAGCAGGTACCCGAGCACGAGTGGGATCCACGCCAGGAACAGATTCCACTCGAGGTAATCGGGGGCCCCGAAGGGATCGGCGGCGCGCGAGACCGCCAGCAGCGCCATCGATGTCACCGACGCCGCGATCGCCCATACCGCGGGCGGAACCACTGCACTGCCGGGTGACCGCATTCACCCATTAGACCACAGGCCATCGCACCGGTCTCGGAGCTCGGGCGTGCCCGCCGCCCAGCCGGAGATGATCGCGACGGCACCGGCGGACGTGCGGCCCAACCTGCGTCGCATCAACGAGCCAGCGGGCGTGAACGATGGGCCGGGGCGCCGCGTAGCCGGGAGCTGTCCGGCGTCGTCGGCGAGGATCTCGGGTCCGGGCGCATCATCGGCACCATTGAGGCGGCCTCGGTGAACACTCAGGAGGCCCAGCGCGACGAGCACCTGCGCTCGGTGGGCTGCTTCGACGTCGCGGAGTACCCGCAGATCACCCTCACGGCGGACGTGCTCGCGCAGCGCGACGAGGAGGAGTTCGACATCGCGGGCGAGCTCACGATGCACGGCGCGACCCGTCCGATCTCGCTCCGGGCGGTCGTCCAGGGCGTCGCGACCGACCCGTGGGGCCAGGAGCGGGTGGGCATCGAGATCACCGGCAAGCTCAGCCGCGGGGACTACGGCATGAAATTCAACCAAGTTCTGGGCTCGGGCAACGTGCTGGTCTCGGACAAGGTCAAGATCAGCCTCGACATCTCCGCCGTCAAGCAGTAAGCCGTGGGCACGCACTCTCGGGCAGGGGGCGATGCGCCCGGTGATCGAGAGCGCGGCCAGTGTCCCCATAGTCGGACGTGGATGACGAGCACCCAGACCAACATGGAGCCGATGCAGACCCTTGACGACGCGTGGAACGCCCCGGACCTCGAGGTGTTCGCCAAGCGCCACAAGGACGATCTCGTGGTGCGCTGGCCGAGTCAGCCGCCGACGGGCAAATCACGTCGATTCCTGCACGGTTGCGCGCTGGCCAGCTTCCTGCGGCAGATCGGGCTCAGTGCCGAGCGACGCTCGCCGCACCCGCCGCGCGCCCGCGTGCCGGGTCCGGCGGGAGCCACCCGTGCGCGGCCGCGGGCGGGCTCAGCGAGTGGGCGCCGGCGTGACCATCCGAGCTGACCGGGGGTACCAGCTTTGCTGACGTCCCCAATCGGGCTGGTCACCGTCGCGGCAGTGGCGCTCGCGCTGTGGTGGCGATTCTCGAGGAAGAAGAAGTGAGCGCGAGGGCTGCTCCATCCGGGTGATCGCCGAGCATGCCGGGATTGCGCGCACGATCGCGCACCGTGTGTTGGCGTGCCGACGGGTCCAAGGGGGACCGGGGGGCGAGCGGGCGGCGGAGTGGGCGATGAGCATACGGGAGCGCACCCCCGGATCGGGAACGGCCTGGCGGGAGCGCAGGCGCGGGTCGGGCCGGGACTCGGCGATGCGCCCGCGCACGTTCGCGACCAAGCACGCGGCCGTGCGGTTCAAACGCACCCTGGCCGATCAGCGGGAGCCGGGCGCGGGCGCCGGGCCAATCGTCGTCAGAGCGCCTTCGCGACGAGCTGGCGACGGCTCGACCGGCCGGGTGCTGATCGGCCGTCCCGAGCTGGCGCCGCCGCCGAGCGCCAGTCCGACCATTCGGACCAGGCGCACGACCAAGAACCCGTACGGACGTTTGGGCAGGTTCGGCCCGGATGGCGAGGCCATGGTGACCGCTTGTTCTTCTAGGCTTCCATAACGCACCGGAAGCATGCAGAGGGAGAAGCCGTGATGGCAGGGAGTAGAGCGACTGAGGTGCGGGCGCGCCGGCTGGCTGCGGAGTTGGGGGTCGAGGTCCGCAGGTACCGCGACCGCGCGACGGGACCAGCCGTGCACATCGCCGTCAAAGAGGATCCGCGCATGGGCTGGGCGTATCTGGAGCCCAGCTGGGAGGTCGTCGAGCTGTTCCTGATCTACATCGCCGACAAGCGGCGGATGGAGCAGAAGGACCTGGACCCCGGGGCGCGTTCGGCCGGGCTGCGCCCGCAGGTCGCCGAGCTTCGGGCCGAGCTGGCCGAACTTGAAGCTGACCTGGCAACCGCCGAGCAGGTCGCCGCGCGGGATGCGGCCCTGATCGGGAAGGCACGCGGGCGCTAATCAACAAGACCGCCGAACGGCTCCCACTGGCCGACGTCCTGTTCGCGGCTCGCCGGCCCGCGTCGGGATCCGGTGCTACAAGGCGGCCACGTGGCCGTGCCTGCCGGCTGGTCGGGCACGAACAGGTCCTGCATTAACAGGGATTTCGGAAGAGCCGGAAACGGGGCGCGAACCCGCGACATTCGGCTTGGGAGTGTTGCGCGGGCCGGTCGCTGTAGCTCGTGCTCATCGGCGAACACGCTCCCCGTCGCCGCCTTCACCTCGAGCGGTGCGTGGAGGGCGCTCGACTACCTCGTGCAGTCGGCGCTGCCCGGTGGCGGGAACTCCGTGGGCGCGTGCGGGTCGGTCTGGCGGGCGATCCAGTACGCAAGCGTGGACCCCGGCCCCGAAGAGCCCGTCCAGCTTGAGGACTTCGCGGTCAGCGAGAAGCAGTTCGGCGCCGCGAGAGGCACGCGCGCATCCCGGCAGCCCGCGAGGTCGCTGGCGCTCGGACATGACACGCCAGGAATGACCGGAAGCCACAGCCAGGCAGCCAGCGCTCCCACTGCGAGCGCTGCCACCGACGCGCCGATCATAAGAACATGGCGCACCGTGGTCACGGTTGCAGCCCGCGCCAACCGAGTCAACGCGCCCACAACCAGCGGTGGCGATCACCCCTCGGCGTTGCCGTTGGTGCGGCGACAGGCCGGCCGCCTGCGGGTGCCACCCGGCGCGCGCGTCGAATCGGTGCTTGCGGCCGGTTAGGGTTCCTGGGCCGATCCCTGGCCGAGAGGCTGCCTCCCCGTGGATTTGGGCACGTTTCTCGGACAACTGTTCTTTGCCCTGTTGATCGTTTCCGCGGTCGGCTTGGTGGCGTCCGTGCCGGTCCTGATCGGGCTGCTCGTGGTGCAGGCGATCAGTCGTGAGAAGACCTACGTTGGGCCTCTAGCCTGGTGCGTGGGCATGATGCTGTTCTTCGCTGCGGTCATCGTGCTCGGGATCTACTGGTTCAGCACCTGGCCGCCGATCGACGCACTGTGACGGGCAAGTCAACGCAGATCGCGTGCGATGCGGGCTCATACCGGCACGCCTCATCACGCCGTCCCCGCCCTTGCGGGCCCTGCAAGGATGCTCGTGGTGACGGAGCCAGTGGGTCTTGCGAACCGATCCCCGGAGGCTCGCGTGGACGGACTCGGCACAGCTCTGGTCTCGATATACGGCATCTGTTGCGTGGGCATCGGACTCATCGCTGTCCGGCTGTGGTCGGTGATCGACTGGTCCCGGAATTCGCGAGTGGCGATGCTTGCCCTGTCGCTGTTCCGCATCGGGGTCGTGGGGCTCGGCATCTCGGGTCTCTATTGGGCGGACACGATGCCTGTCGGAGACGTGCCCTGACCGCTCACGCGGCGTGGCCACGACTTGGAGGTTTGAGCGGAAATCGGGGGTTGCGGCGTTGGTTTCTTGCTCTGGGCGGCGATCCTGCTCGTGCCCCCGATCCCCTTTGGTGGGCTTGGCGGGCGCGTGTGGTCGAGGAGCGCAATGGTGGGCGCCCCCCTGAATGGAGCAGCGAAGCTGCTGTTCGCACTCGCCACGGTCGTTTTCGCCGTTCTGTTTGTGGCCTACATCTTCTTCCTGTGGGGTTTGGGGCACCTCGCCCAGTCCAACAGCGAGGGTGCGCTCTGAACCCAAGGCGCATCGCCGCCCGGGCGGTACTGCTAGCGGTCCATCGTGTCCCAGGCAACGCGCGCGTGTGGTGCTAGAGGCACACGCGCGCGTTGCCTGGGACGAGCACCGTCCATGCGGGGGTCGCTCACCTGCTCGGATGGCGAGTATCGCGCTGCGACGGGTCGGGATACGGTCGGGCGTGGCGATGCAGGCGTAACGGGTCACCACCGGGGCGGTGATCCGACTCCCTATGGGCGCCTGCATCGCCCCGCCCCGGACACCGACGGCGACGCGCGGGTGATCCGGCGTGGTGGGCCTCGGACTACGATCCGAGTTGCCCGCCCAGGTGGCCTCACCCGCGATCATCTGGAAGTTGTACGCGCGAGTTCGAGCGCTCGGCGGTCGCCGAGTGCCGCCCCGGTGGCCGACGCGCTCCTGACCGCTCGCCGGTCAGTGACCGGAGCTGGTGGATGCACGGTGGACGCGCCGGGCGAGGTGATCGACCGCGCCGCCCGCCGGCTGAACGACAACAGCCCGGCGAGCAGGGCTTTCAGTACGCCGGGAGACGGGGCTCGAACCCGCGACACTCAGCTTGAGAGTCTGACGCGGCCCCACTCGCGCTGCTTTGTGCTAATCCGCAAGAGCGCCGCAACTAGCGGGCCATAAGCGACCCTTCGGGGACCCCTGGCGGCCATCGGAAACCGAGTCGTTTCGGACCCGATGCCTTCACGACGTCTTCAGCCGGCCCGCGACGCAGCCCCGCCCTTTAAGTCGCGCATCCCGCACGTCGACTTCATAGGCGTATGCCGGGCCGTCGATGTCTATCCGTGGCCGCCGCCCGGTTCGCCAACGCAACAGGGGAACACCGTGTATTTCGAGCTCATCTACTCGAGCGAGTCGGCCAAGTATCACGCGCGGCTCTACGACTCCGAGCACGACCTGCTGTTCTGGACACAGGACCACACGTCCAAGCAGTCCGTCGTCGGCGTGTGCGACGAGGTCCGTAGCCGGATGAACGCAGCGATCCCGATCATCGAGTTGTAGACAATTCGGCGAGCCAGCCCCAACGTGGCGATCGGGCGCGCTGGCCAGCGCATGTACGGCGCGTGCCCCCGGTGCCCCCACGGCATTCACCCAGCCTCCGGTTCGCCCGGATGGCGGCCGATGGCGTCGGGTGGGCGACCCCGTGCTCGGGTTCGCAGGGGCAATTCGAGCCTAGGCCTCAGTCGAGTCCCGCAAGCCCCGCAAACGGCCACTGCTCTCGGGGCCATTCGTCGGGGTTCAGGCCCCCGACTAACCCGCCTGTGCATCACCCGCATTCATTCGTGCTCGCCCGTCGCAATGGTGCTGGGAATGGGCCTTGCCGGTAGGGCGGACCCATCACGGCGCCACGAGTTCGATGCCGCTCACCTCAGGGTCTTGTGGCGCCGTCTTCAAAGGGCATGCGCCCGCATGAAGGACACCCGCGCCCTTGCCTGACCATCTTCGGCCAAACGAACCATCGTGCGCCGCACGCAACGCATCGGGCTGGCGTCTTCGTGTGTCCGTTGGCGACGGGCGCCTCCCAGGCGATGCCTGCCGCGGCGGCACGCCGATCCCATTCGGCCTGGGACACCACCGGTAGGCCGCCGCACACGGGACAGCCATGGCCCCGTCGTATGTTGTTCGGGAGGTCCTCCCAACGGTGCCCACACAGAAGGCATCGGGCTGGGGTCTTGGCGTTCCCGTCGGTGACGGGAGCCTCCCACGCGATGCGAACGGCTGCGGCTCGCTGGCGCCACTCGTCTTGGTCCGGGCTGCGCGGCATTTCCAGACGCTAGCGCCAGAGACGGACGGTTCCCGCCCAACCGCCCCGCGGGCAACGGTTGCAGCGATCGCCGGCAGAAACGGGCGGAGCCGAATCCGGGGTAGCAACAGGTCGTGTCCCGCCTGGACCTCCTGACGCAGGATGTTGGCAGCGTCGCCTGGGCTACGTGTCGCTCGGCGGCGGCCCTTGTCCCGCGCGTTGGGGGCGCCAATCGGCCGCGCGACCCTCCTGAAACGCGCGGATTCCCTCAGCGGGATCAGGTCCGTGCAGGTGGTTGAGGACATTGGCCTCGATCGAGGGCAGGATCGAGCGGCGCGCTGCGTCAGAGCCTGCGTTCAAGCCGATCTTCGCGAGTCGCAGGCCCTCGGGGGAGTTCCGGAGGATCTCCTGGCACCAGCGATCAACCTCTTGGTCAAGCTCCTCGTCAGGGACGACGACGTTTACCAACCCCATCGCCAGTGCTTCCTCGGCCGAATACCGGCCGCTGAGGTAGACGATCTCGCGAGCGCGCTTCTCGCCGACAGTCCGCGCCAGCATTTGCGCGGCCCACCAAGTAGGCGCCCAGCCGAGGCGGGTACCGGCCTGCCCAAAGACACCCGAGGCCCCCGAAATCGTCAGGTCTGCGATGACGTTCATCTCGTGGCCAGCACCTATGCAGTATCCACGTACGCGCAGCACCACTGGGATCCCGCAGCAGCGAAGCGACTCGCCGAGCTGCCGGTAGAGCCGGACTTGTTCGCGCTTGTCGCGCTCGTTGCGCGTCGGCTCGCGGACATCGCCTCCGACACAGAACGCTCTGTCACCAGCCCCCGCCAGAACTAGGACGCCGACTCCCGGATCATCGACGACCACCGACAACGCGTGGCACAGCTCATGCAGAGTCGTCGTCCGAAGGGCATTCAGTCGCTGCGGTCGGTTGATCGTGATAGTTGCCCGCCCACCCTCGACGTCGAGGATGATGTCCTCGTAGGGTGGCGCTCCAATCGCCTGTGGCTCTTGCGAACCCATGCCGTGATGGCTCCTGTCGGTCCACGTGCTGATTCGTCGCAACGTGACGGTACAGATCGATCCGACGTCCGAAGGGTATCCGCCGGGTGACCAAGAAGCGGCTACGTGAGCGTGTGTGCTGCGTGTGCGATCACGTCGATCGTTGCGGCTGTCCTACGCGCGCGAGTTCGCGCGCTCGGAGGTCGCCGAACGCCGACCCGTGGCCGACGCGCCCCTGGTCGCTCGTCGATTGGTCTCCCGGGCTGGTGGACGCACGGTGGACGCACCGGGCGAAGTGATCGACAGTGCCGCTCGCCGTGTGAACGAATCGAGCCCCGCTCTAGCAGGGCTTGTTTTCGGACAGGAGAAGGGGCTCGAACCCGCGACATTCAGCCTGCAGGGTGATGCGGGTGCGTACTGGCGCGACAGGAACCGGTGCAACGGTGCGGGATCTCGGGGGTGCGCGCCTCGCGCTGTTACCTCTCGTTGGGCTATCCGGTGCGTCAACAGGGCGCTACCTGCGCGCACGTCCGGCCTCGGAGCAGGCGGCTCGCTTCACGCGGGCGTTCCTGGCCATCGTGGCGGAACCCGGCCAGCAACGACTCACCGTGGCGCTGGGGTCGGTCTGATTCGGTCTCAGACGGTGGGGGCAGAGCTCGGCCCGGCGACCGGTTGCCCACGAGATCGACCTGTACCGACGCCAAGTTCCAAGACCAAGGTCACGGTGCGAGCACGTCTGGCGATCCCGGATCCGATCTGGCGCGCGCGGGAGCGCGTCGGTCTTGAACCCCACGACGCCGCGTACTCGACGCTGGCCAGGTTTGGAACGTCCTGCGGGCGCGCAGACAGGCAGTGCGCGCCCGGTGTGCCGGATCGGGTCACGCGGTCCTCGGATCAACCCAGAAGTTCTTGACCTGAAAGTCGCTTGTGGTAGCTCCCGCGATGAACGTAACGCGCACCTGCTGCCAGCCCGGTGTGTTGTGCGGCTCGATGTTCATCGGGTTCGAGAGGGTCCAGACATTGTGCTGGCCGTGGAATTGGCCCGTGTTCTTGGGCGTCGTCCAGCCGGGGCCGTTGGCGCAGGAGACATAGAAGAACACGCCCTCGAAGGCGGCCACGTTGCGCATCGACAGCCGCGCAGTCGGATAGCGGGAGGTGATGCCCATCACCGGACTGACGGCGTCGGCCCTGCTCGGCAGGTCTGGGACGTCGCCGGTCGTCCCGTCCGGTTGCAGGCTTTGCTCGATCTTGGCGCCGCCGCTGAGGCTCCAGCCGTCGCCGGATGGATCGCGCCAACCCCCGGCGGACTCGCTGGCCACCAGATACGACAAGCACGCCAACGTCTAGTGCGACGGCCTCGTCCTCGCAGCCGTGCTGCTCTGGCTCACCGAGTTAGGGGACACGTCGTTGGGGCGTCTAAGGGGCGCCGGAAGATCTTGCGCATCTGCCGTTCGCCTGCTTGACCACGATGTCGCCGAGGTAAGCGACGGATGCCGGGTCGCTGGTGCGGTCTTTCCGCCCGGCGATGGCCGCACCAGCTCGATCGACGTTCACAGGCTGGGGTGCCACGGTCTGCCCGTGGGGCGAAGAGGCCGTCCGAACGCGGGGGAGGGCTACCCGTCAAGTGGGGGGCGGAGGTTGCCGATCCCCGTCATAGGTTCGCGTTGATGTCTCTCTGAAATGCCTTGTCAGGACGGGCGCCGATGCTAAGGCCGTCAGCAGCAGCGATCCTCACAACTACAGCAGGCGGTCTCGCGATCGCCGGGATAGGCATTGCCGCGAGGCGTCACATGGTCACCGGCGCTTCCGAGAACACGGCGCGCGCGGTGTCACTCAACGGCGGGTGGTCCGTCGAGGAGGCCGACGACACGTCCGAACTGTCGCCGTACGTCCCCGCAGTCGTCGTCCGCGCGCCGTCGGTGCCGGCGACACGAGCGATTTCCGCTCAAGACCGCTAGAAACCGCGGGAATCGGTGCCCGACTGTGCCACGGCTGTGCCGTCAGCGCGAGACCCTGCGACCTTTGGCTCCGGAGATCTGTTCGGCCGGGAAGCAGCGGGAAGCGCCGGCAGCGAAACCGCCTCGGTTAGCGCGGTCGCGCCGGTCGCGCCGGGGCTGTTCGCCGGCCCGACGACGGATGCCACGATCGCGGCGAGCGCTCGCCACCCCGATTTCCCACTGCTCGTTCCGACCGAACTGGCGAACAGCAGCCGCCTGGCCTCTGTCGAGGGCGTGCGTCGGTACCGCATCCAGGCGAGGGGCGCCAGAAGCTGGCCGGCCGTCAACCTCAGCTTCCAGTTGGGCGCGGCCGGACTCGGCCAATACTGGGATGTCATGGAGACAACGATGCCGTCACCGCAGCTGTTCGCCCAGGCGACCGACAGCGTGACCGTCGGCGGGCGAGCCTATGAGATCGATCACCGATGGATCCGGCGTGCGTGATGTCGCGTTCCGGCGACGGGGGACCTGGTACTCGGTCAATAACACCATCAACGACGGGCTGACGTCGGCGCAGATGCTCGGGATCGCCGAACACCTGACCTAGGGCGAGACGGTCGCGGGTCCGCGGGTGTCCCGAGTGGGCAGTCCGGGCGTACTCGGCGCGCGGTGGGGGTGTCGACGGCTAGTGGAGCTGGGCGATGAACGCGTAGACGACCATCAGGCTGACAAGCACGACAGAAGACCCGGAGCGCCCACAAGCAGGGCCGTGGTGCGGGCCCGAGTTGGGCGCGCGGGACCGGCCGAGACGTCTCGGCGACGAACTGATCCCGCTCGAGGTGAAGGATCAGCTCGTCCTCGAAGCGCTCCCGCGCCTGCAGATCCTGATCGCCGTCCGCGGCTGCCGCGATCCGCCGGGCGATGTACGCGACGGTCGGCGAGGTCATGATCCGAGCAGGTGGGTCGTCAGCAGGAAGGAGTCGATCCCATACGCGGCCCCGCAGAGCCCCACCACGGCGACCACCGCGATCGCCGACGGCGTTCGTCGAGCGCTTGTTGGCCCATGGCCCCATCAGGCCCCCGTCGTTGGCGAGCATGAGCAGGAACACCAGGCTGACGGGGAGCAGCACCGTCGCGAGCACGTTGGCGTTGAGCGCGATCGCAGAGCAGCGGAGCTCCCGGGATCAGGATGACCGCCGCAGCGACAAGGGCGGCCCCGACGTTGACGGCGCGAAAGACCGACGCGTGGCGGGGCGAGCTGTTGAAGCTGTGCGCGACCCCGACGCATTCTCCCGCGGCGTACGCGGTGCTCGCGGAGATGGTCAGGATCGCGACCGCCCCGGCCTCGACTAGTCCAAGCGCAAACACACTGGCCGCCGCTCGACCCGCGACATGAGCAATTGCCTGAGGGAACCCGGCACCCGCGAAACCCTGGATACCCGATCCATTGT
>CAVYHI010000014.1:0-290245 GCA_963768285.1 uncultured Thermoleophilia bacterium | reverse complement strand
CGGCCACGGCACCGACGTTCACGAGCGCCAGCTCGGCGACCTCGACCGTCGGCCAAGCATTCAGCTTCACCGTCACGACGACCGGCACTCCCACCGCCGCGCTGACCGAGACCGGTGCGCTGCCCTCCGGCATTACGTTCACTGACAACGGCAACGGCACGGCCACCATCGCCGGCACCGCGGCATCGGGCACCGGTGCCAGCTATCCGATCACGATCACCGCCACCAACAGCGCGGGTGCGCCGACACAGACGTTCACGCTGACCAACGACCAGGCACCGGCGTTCACGAGCGCCAGCTCGGCGACCTCGACCGTCGGCAAAGCATTCAGCTTCACCGTCACGACGACCGGCACTCCCACCGCCGCGCTGACCGAGACCGGTGCACTGCCCAAGGGCATCACCTTTACCGCCAACACTAACGGCACGGCCACGATCGCCGGCACCGCGGCATCGGGCACCGGTGGCAGCTATCCGATCACGATCACCGCCACCAACAGCGCGGGTGCGCCGACACAGACGTTCACGCTGACCAACGACCAGGCGCCGGCGTTCACGAGCGCCAGCTCTGCGACCTCGACCGTCGGCAAAGCATTCAGCTTCACCGTCACGACGACCGGCACTCCCACCGCCGCGCTGACCGAGACCGGCGCGCTGCCCAAGGGCATCACCTTTACCGCCAAGACTAACGGCACGGCCACGATCGCCGGCACCGCGGCATCGGGCACCGGTGGCAGCTATCCGATCACGATCACCGCCACCAACAGCGCGGGTGCGCCGACACAGACGTTCACGCTGACCAACGACCAGGCGCCGGCGTTCACGAGCGCCAGCTCTGCGACCTCGACCGTCGGCAAAGCATTCAGCTTCACCGTCACGACGACCGGCACTCCCACCGCCGCGCTGACCGAGACCGGCGCGCTGCCCAAGGGCATCACCTTTACCGCCAAGACTAACGGCACGGCCACCATCGCCGGCACCGCGACGTCAGGAACCATCGGGATCTATCGCATCACCATCAAGGCCACCAACAGCATCGGCGCGCCAACGCAGATCTTCACGCTCCGGACATCTGACCGGCCGGATGCGATCCTGCGTCCCGTCGACCCCGGCGCCCACCGCGAGGTCCGTCGGGCGCGGATCGGCTGGGCACTCGGCTGGGGGAAGGGGCCCGCCTCGCCCCGGTCGCCCACCGGTGGGACGCTGCCGCGCGTCGGGCTCGGACGACGGCGTTCGGTGTTAGCCTGGGGTGTGTGGGAGAGCCGCGGACCGACACGCCTATCCTCGGCCAGAGGTTCATCGATGCGTTCGAGCTGGCGTCCGAGGTCCATGCCCACCAGCTGCGCAAGGGCCCCCAGGTTCCCTACATGGCGCACCTGATGGCCGTGAGCGCGCTCGTGCTGGATTACGGCGGGGACGAGGAGTGCGCGATGGCCGCGCTGCTGCACGACACGCTCGAGGACTGCGAGGACGGCCACGCCATGGAGGAGTGCATCCGCACGCGCTTCGGGGATCGCGTCGCCGACATCGT
This sequence comes from uncultured Thermoleophilia bacterium, assembly GCA_963768285.1. Classification (GTDB taxonomy): domain Bacteria; phylum Actinomycetota; class Thermoleophilia; order Miltoncostaeales; family Miltoncostaeaceae; genus CAITWD01. The sequence continues at coordinate 288,715 of CAVYHI010000014.1, read as the reverse complement.
GTTGCACTGCTCGGACGCGATCGCCGAACCGGGCGTGCCCAAGCCGCCGTGGCACGAGCGCAAGCAGCAGTACATCGAGGATCTCGAGCACGCCGACCAGGACGCGCTGCTCGTGTCGGCGTGCGACAAGCTGCATAACGCGCGGTCGGTCCTCCGTGACCTGAGGATCTACAAGGACGCGCTCTGGCAGCGGTTCTCCACCAAGTCCGGTCCCGACCAGGTCTGGTACTACACGACGCTCGCCGACCTGTTCTCGCGCCGCATGCCGGGCCCGCTCGCCGACGAACTGCAGCGCGTCGTGCACGAGCTTCGCCAGCTCGAGGCCGAATACCGCATCGCCTGGTAGGCCGCGGCGCCCGTGGGGCGTCGGTCACCGCCCCCCCTGTCAGTACCGTGTACGCCGACGAGGCCGCCTACCGCCCCGCCGGGCGCAGCACGTGGGCCACGTCGGTGATCCAGGCCAATGCGCCGACGCTCAGCGGCCAGAACGCGGTCCAGATGCTCACGAGCATCTCCCGACCGGCACCGCGGCGGTCGGTGTGGTCCGGTATGACCCGACCGTCCCGCCCGTCATCATCGGCGATACCGATCTCTACCTGATCCAGGTCGCGGTGCACGGCCCGTCGGGCGCGTGGGTGCCCCCGTGCAGATCTCCACGCCGTCGACTTCCAGCAGCGTCCTCGGCCTTGGCTTCGATGCGTCGAGCAACCTGACCGCCGCCTTCGAGGTCAAGCTGTCGAACGGCCGCCACACGCTCGTCGCGATGACGCGCCCCGCCTCCAACGGCATCTGGGGACCGCAGCACGACATCACCGGATCCGACGCGACCTCGGATGTGTTCGGTCCCAAGCTGGGTGTCGGCCCCAACGGGAGCGCGGTGATCGCCTTTCAGTACGTCCACTACGCGGCGCCGCACACACTCGATGTCAACGCGGTCACGCGCGTGGGCGCAAGCGGCGCGTGGACGTCGCCGACCGATCTCGCGGTGGGCGGCGCCTCCAGCGGTGCGATGGCCGCCGGCGTGTCCCCGGACGGCCGGGCCTACGTGCTGTACACGTTCCAGGGGACCAACTCGGGCCTCGACTGCGAAGGCGCGGCCCGGACGACGGTCGGGACCGCCTTCCCGACGACCCCGCAGTGCGTCTCGCCGCTGAACTTCGAACGCCGGCTATCCCGGCGGGCTCGGCTTCCTCGGCAACGACGCCTACCTCGCCTGGACCGGGAAGTCCAACGCCGGCACGACCCAGGTTGCCCAGGCGACCCGCTGGCTCGATCGTGCAGGGTCCCCGGAGGCCGCGGTCAACCTCGACAACCCGGCGACCGCGCTGGGGCTGCGCAGCATCGGTCCCGACCAGCAGGGCGGGATGGCGATCGACTGGATCACCTCCCAGGATCAGCTGCGCGCGGCCGCCTGGGATGCCGGCGGCCCGAGCGTCGTCGCCGAGACCATCCCGACCAAAGCCCGCGCGGGTCGGACGACGACCATGTCGATCACCTTCGCCGACCTGTGGTCGGGCATCTCCGGGCGCACGACCTGGAGCTTCGGTGACCACAAGACCGGGGCCGGTGCGCGCGTGCGCCACATCTACAAGCGGCCGGGGCGCTACACGATCCGCGTCACTAGCCGTGACCGGCTCGGCAACATCCGCACGCTGACCTTCCGCATCACGGTCACGCGCCACTGACCGAGATGTCGAACGCCCCTGGGTGGCGGCCGAGGCCGTCGGTAACATGCGTTGCCGGTGGCGCGGACCGCAACGGGTGATGCGGGGGCGCCCCATTCGACGAGGAGCCGTCACGAGGGGGTGCAGGTGATCAGCGCAGGGCGGGAACCGGCCGGATGAGCCGCCGCGGCGCCCGCCACCTCGTGATCCTGGCCGCCGTCGCGGTGGCCGCCGTCATCGGCGGGCTGACCCTCGGCGCGTCCTCACACCGCGCCGCCGCCGCCCGGGCGCCCCAGCTGGTCACGCGCCGGCTTGCCCCGACCGCCCGGCTCGCGCGGCTCGTGCTGCCGACGCGTCCGGACGTGCGGTTCCTGCGCATCCCGGTCCTGATGTACCACCGGGTGACCTGGCCGATCCCCGACACGCCCAACGGACGCGAGTTCATCGTCCCGCCGGCCAAGTTCGCCGCCGAGATGGACTGGCTGCAGCGCAACGGCTACCACCCGATCAGCCAGGCGACCCTCTTTCGGGCGCTGGCGGAGGGTGGCAAGCTGCCCGACAAACCGGTGGTCATCACCATCGACGACGGCTATGTCGATGGCGTGCACGACATCCTGCATGGCCTGGTGACGCGGACGCGCCACTGGCCGGCGGCCTTCTTCATCATCACCGGGCGGATCGGCAGGGGTGAGTTCCTCAGCTGGCCGGATCTGCACCTGCTCGAGAGCGCCGGCATGGACATCGGCTCGCATACCGTCTTTCACACCCCGCTGGCGCAGCTGACGCCGGCCCAGCTGCGGTTCGAGCTCACCCAGTCGCGCAAGACCCTCCAGGCCGGGCTCGGCCACCCGGTGTACTGGTTCGCCTACCCGTACGGCAGCGTCGACCAAAGCGTCCAGGCCGCCGTCGAGAAGGCCGGCTACCTGCTGGCCTACACGACGGTGCCCGGGGTGTGGCTGAGCTTCTCCCAGCGAGTGGCGCTGCCGCGGATCAACGTCCCCGGCACCGAGACGCTGGCGCAGTTCGCCGCGACCCTCGGCCCCTAGCCCGCCGCGCCGGCGGGCGCCAGCGCCGCGACCGCGTCGAGCCCGGGATCGACGATCAGCCCGGGAATCGCCACCGGCGCCGCGTAGCGGCCCGCGGCCCGGGTCAGGGCGATCGCTCCCGTGCGGACATCCATCGCGTAGGTGTGCCCCGAGGATGCCGTCGCGCCAAGGGTGGCGATCCACACCAGGCCCCCGATCACCGCGGGCGAGCCGGAGATCGGCGCCCCGAGGTCCTGGCGCCAGACGACGCGTCCCGAGCGCGCGCTCAGGGCGTACAGGTTGTGGTCGTAGGAGCCGATGAACACGAGCCCGTCGGCCACCGCGGGACTCGAGTAGACATAGCCGCCGGTCTGCTGGCTCCAGATGAGCCGGCCGTTGGCGGCGTCCAGCGCCATCACGCTGCCGTTGGTGTTGCCGATGTACAACCGACCCTCGGTCACTGCCGCCGCGCCGTAGAACGTGCCCGACGAGCCGCTGGGGTCGTAGACGCGCCACGCGACGGCGCCTGTTGACGGGTCGAGGGCCGTGACGGCGCCGGCGTAGTTGCCGAACACGATGTCGCTGCCGTCGCGGGTGATCGCCCCCTTGACCGAGCCGCCGGTCTGGACGTCCCAGGCGATGCGATGGGTCGTCAGCGAGATGCGCACGACGTCGCCGGCCCGTGTACCGACGAACACGCCGTCCCCGACCACCAGTGGCGAGGTCTCGACCGACGAGCCGAGGGCGACGGTCCAGATCGGCCGCCCGGTCGCGGGATCGAGCGCGAGCACGTGCCCGGCCATCGTCGCGAAGATGTCGCGCTGGGGCTCTCCCGCGCTGGCGGTCCCGGGCAGTCCGGTCAGCGCCGGCGAGGCGGCGATGTTGGCGCCGACCGCGTGCTTCCACAGCAGCTTGCCCGTCTGCTGGTCGATCGCGACCCCGTACCCATAGTTGCCGACGACGACCCGCCCGCCGCCGATCACCGGCGGGAGCTCGATCAGCCGCCCCGTGTTGGTCGTCCAGCGGGTGTGCAGGGGCAGGCTGGCGTCGACGTTGGCTGCGGCACGGGTGTTGTCCGGCGTGTTGCCGAAGGTCGGCCAGGATGCAGTCGAGACGACCGGCGTGGGCGCCGGCTTGGGCGGCACGACGGGCGCGGCGGGGTGGGTCTGTGCGGTGGTCGCGACCGTGGTCGACGACTTGAACCAGCCGGCAAACAGGCCGACCGCGCCGACGACCAGCAGCGCGGCGAGGATGGCGAGCGCCAGCGCGCCGGCGCGGCGCCGGCGGATCTGGCGTGCATGATGCGTACGGCGGTCGGATGGCCCGGGCGCCATGGGGCGGGGTCCTCGGGTCGGGGACACAGGACCGACCTAGGTTAGCGATGCACCGGCCGGCCATTGGGCCGGGCGGTCGCGGCGTCCCGGGTCAGGCGCCGGCGGCCGCCCGGTCGGCGATGATCAGCTGATCCGGGGCGCGCACCCGGCCGGCCGGAATGCCCGCGTCGCCGGCGCGCAGCCGTGCAAGGGCGTCGACTTTGTCGGCACCGGCGATGAGCCACAGGACCCGATGCGCCCGGTCCAGCGGCGGGTAGGTGAGGGTCATGCGCCGTCGTCCCTGATACTCGGCGGTGATCGCGACGTCCCGGTCGTCGACCTTCAGGACCGGATCGCCGGGGACCAGCGAGGCCGTGTGACCGTCGGGCCCGATGCCCAGATGCACCAGATCGAACTGCGGAGGCAGGCCGCGCGCATAGCCGCGCCGCCGCCTGCACCGGGTCGGCGGTGGTCACGGGCATGGGCCAGACCCCGTCCCGGGCGGCCGCCGGCAGCTGCGCCAGCAGGTGGGTCAGGTTCCGGTCCGGATCGCCGTCGGGCGCGAGCCGCTCGTCGACCTGGAAGATCACGATCCGGTCCCAGGCCAGGTCCATCTCGGCCAGGCGGGCGAACATCACCCACGGGGTCTTGCCGCCGCTGACCGCGATGGCGAAGCGCCCACGGGCGGCGATCGCGCCGCGGGCCGCCGCGGCCACCACCTCAGCCGCCCGGACGGCCGCGGCATCGGCGTCGGCAAGGATCTCGATCGTGAGCGCCACGGCGCTCAGGCCGACTTCTCGTCGTGGCCGCCGAACTCCTTGCGCATCGCCGAGAGGATCTTGTTGGCGAACTCGTCCTCGCTGCGCGAGGCGAAGCGCGAGTACAGGGCGGTCGTGAGCACCGGTGCGGGCACGCCCTCGTCGATCGCGGCGATCGAGGTCCAGCGACCCTCGCCGGAGTCGGACACGCGGCCGGCGAACTCGTCGAGCTCCGGTGACGGCGTGCAGCGCCTCGGCGGTGAGGTCCAGCAGCCACGACGCGACCACGCTGCCGCGCCGCCAGACCTCGGCGACCGCCGGCGGTGTCGATGTCGTAGCGGTAGTACTCGGGGCTCTCCAGCGGCGAGGTCTCGGCGTCCGCCTCGCGCTCCCGGTTGCCCGCGTCGGCGTTGTGGATGATGTTCAGCCCCTCGGCATAGGCGGCCATGATCCCGTACTCGATCCCGTTGTGGACCATCTTCACGAAGTGCCCCGCGCCGTTGGGCCCGCAGTGCAGGTAGCCCTGCTCGGCGGCGGTCGGCGCGCCCGCTGCGCCCAGGCGTACGCGGGGCGGCGTCGGCCAGCCCGGCGCGATCGTGGCGAAGATCGGGTCCAGGCGCTCGACGACCGCGTGTCTCGCCGCCGATCATCAGGCAGTAGCCGCGCTCCAGCCCCCAGACGCCGCCGCTGGTGCCGAAGTCGACGTGGTGGATGCCCTTCGTCTTCAACTCGGCCGCGTGGCGCAGGTCGTCGTGGTAGTAGGTGTTGCCGCCGTCGATGATGACGTCCCCGGCCTCGAGCACCTCGCCGACCGCGCGGATCGTGTCGTCGGTGATCTTGCCGGCGGGCACCATGACCCAGGCGCGGCGCGGCGTCTCGAGCCTGGCTGCGAATTCCTCGAGGGAGTTGGCCCCGACGGCACCGTCGGCCACCAGCGCGGCGACGGCCTCCGGCGAGACGTCGTAGACCACACAGCGGTGCCCGTCGCGCATGAGCCGCCGCACGATGCCCGGCGCCCATGCGTCCGAGGCCGACCATCCCGAGCTGCATTGGCGTGGTGGTTGGCATCATCAGGTCCTTTCCGGCGTCTCCGGCGTCGCCGTGTGTGGGGGTGTCAGGATGAACCGCTCGACCGCGAGGGCGAAGCCCTCCTTGGCGTTCGAGGCCGTCACGAGCCGGGCGGCCCGGTGGACCTCGACGTCGGCTTGGCCCATCGCGATGGAGAGCCCCGAGCGGGTGAACATGAGCACGTCGTTGGGCATGTCGCCGATCGTGGCGATGGCCTCGGTCGGGATGCCGTAGTGCGTGGCCAGGAATGCCACCACGCCGCCCTTGTTGGCGTCCGGGTGGGTGACATCGAGGTAGTAGGGCTGTGACTGCGCCGCCGAGACGTGTGCGCCGAACTCGGCCTGCACCGCCGCGGTGGCGGCCGCGACCGCCGCGTGGTTGTCGCTGACCCCGACGACCTTGGCGATCCCCGACAGCAGGCCATCGAACCCGGGGACGACGGTCGGCGAGAACTGCACCGTGGCGGCCTCGCGGGCGACGTGTGGCGCATCGGTGCTCCGCACGAACCAGTCGGCGCCGCGGTAGACCCACGCGTCCAGGCCCGCGCCCTCGAGCGCGGCCACGATCGCCGGGACCAGGTGATCCGGGATCACCCGCTGGGTCACGACGCGCATGTCCGGGTCGACGATCATGCCGCCGTTGAACGCGGCCAGCGGGGTCTCGAGCTCGAGCGGGGCGATCAACATCTGCATCCCCCGCGGCGGGCGCCCGCTGGTCAGCGCGAACAGGATCCCGGCCTGGCGCAGTTCGGCCACCGCCGCGATCGCCCGCCGGGTGAGGACCTTGTCGGGCGTGACGAGCGTGCCGTCGACGTCGGCGACCAGCAGCCGGATGGCGGGGGCGGACGTGCTCATCGGCGCCGCGGGGCTCCGGGGCCGGGGTCGGCGACGGCGCTCACCCCCCGCCTCCGACCGCCGCGCGCTGGGCATCGATGCGCGACATCAGGTCGTTCCAGGAGTCGACGAAGCTGGCCGCGCCCTGGCGCTGCAGCTCGTCGGCCAGCGCGTCGACGTCGATGCCCGCCGCGTGAAAGTCGGCGAGCGTCGTCGCCGACGCGCCGCCGTCGGCGGGCATCGGCGTGGGGGCGTGCCCGTGGTCGTAGTAGGCGCGCAGGGTGCCCTCGGGCATCGTGTTCACCGTGAACGGCGCGCCCAGCAGGGACACGTACAGGTCGTCCGGCGCCGCGGGGTCCTTCGCGCTGGTCGACGCCCACAGCAGGCGCTGCATGCGTGCCCCGGCGTTCTCGAGGCGCTGCCAGCGCGCGCTGTCCATGATCTCCCGATAGGCGCGGTAGATCTGCAGGCCGACCGCGAGCGCGAGCCGGTCGCGCAGGGCCGCGGGCACCTGGTCGTTGACGGCCACATCCCAGCGCGACATGAACACCGACGCCACCGAGCCGACCACCGGCGCCTGCCCGGTGGCGATGCGTCGCTCGAGGCCGCGCATGAAGGCGTCGGCGGCCGCCCGGTACTGGTCGGCCGAGAACAGCAGGGTCACGTTGACCGGAATGCCGCCGGCGACCGCCTCCTCGACGGCGGTGAGCCCGGCCGGCGTGCCCGGGATCTTGATCAGCAGGTTGGGCCGCTCGGCGGCCGCGTGGAGCGCGGCGGCGACGCGAACGGTCGTCTCGGGGTCGTCGGCCAACAGCGGCGAGACCTCGAGCGAGACCCAGCCGTCGAGGCCCGCGGTGCGCGCGTGGACGGGCGCGAAGGCGTCGGCGGCGCGGCGCAGGTCCTCGATCGCCAGCTCGAAAAACAGCGCCTCGCGGTCGATGCCGGTGGCCGCCTTCTTGCGGATCGCGTCGTCGTAGCCGCCCGAGGCGATGGCCTTGTCGAAGATCGACGGGTTCGAGGTGAGCCCCGTGACCGCATACTCGTCGATGTAGGTCGCAAGCTGCCCCGAATCGAGCATCGACCGGGTGATGTTGTCGAGCCAGATGCTCTGCCCGAGTTCGTGCAGCTGGGTGGTCGCCCTCATCTTGCCTCCTCGCGCACCCGGGTGTCCCAGCGGGTCGCGGTCGCCGTCGGAATGCCGCTACGCGGGCCGCTACGCGACCCTTCGCCCAGTATGGCCCGTGCGGCTGTGCCGCGGCCGGCATCGGCCGGTCCCCGGTGTCTCATTCGGGCAGCCACGGCGCCTGCCAGCCGCCGAACCCGGCGACCATCCGGTCAGCCGCGGCCGGTCCCCAGGAGCCTTGGGCGTACGGGTCGACCGGCGGCGGCGCGTCGAGCAGTGGCTGCAGGACCCGCCAGGTCTCCTCGAGCGAGTCCTGCCGGGCGAAGTGGCTGGCGTCGCCGACGAGCGCCGCGTGCAGCAGTACCTCGTAGGCCGTCGGGCCCTCGCCGCCCATCGTGGCGAAGGTCATGTCGAGGTGGATCGGGTGCGAGGCGAAGACCTCGGCCTTCTTGGCCTGCAAGCGCAGGCGCGCGCCCGGGGCCGGCCCGATGCGCAGCACCAGCTGGTTCGGCTCCGGTCGTGGCGCGTGCTTAGGGGCGAAGCCGAGCCACGGGGCGTCCTTGAATACGATCCGCACCTCGGTGACCGTGACCGGCAGGCTCTTGCCCGCCCTGATGAAGAACGGCACGCCCGACCAGCGCCAGTTGTCGATCTCCAGCCGCAGCGCGCAGTAGGTCTCGGTCTGGGAGTCGGGTGCGACCCCGCGCACGTCGCGGTAGCCGTCGTACTGGCCGCGGACGTAGTGGCGCGGATCGGCGTCGGCCATCGCCAGGAACACGTCGCGTTTGCGGTCGTTGACGACATCGAGCGAGTGCGCGGCCGGCGGCTCCATCGCCACGAGGCTGGCGACCTGCAGCAGGTGATTCTGGACGACGTCGCGCAGGGCGCCGACCGGTTCATAGAAGCGTCCACGGTCGGCGATGCCGAAGCTCTCGGCCATGGTGACCTGGACCGAGGCGATGTAGTTGCGGTTCCAGATGGGCTCGAGCACGGTGTTGGCGAACCGCAGAAAGAAGATGTCCTCGACCGACATCTTGCCGAGGAAATGGTCGATCCGGTACAGCTGCGACTCGGTGATGTGGTGGTGCAGCTCGGCGTTCAGGGCCCGTGCCGAGGCGAGGTCGTGGCCGAACGGCTTCTCGACGACGACGCGGGCGTTCGTCGGTCAGGCCCGCCTCGCCGAGGCCGGCGACGACGGTCGCAAACAGCGACGGCGGCACCTCGAGGTAGAAGACCGGCAGCCGCGCGTCGCCCATCGCCGCGGCGACGGCCCGGAAGGTCGCCGCGTCGGCGAAGTCGCCGGCGACGTAGCCGATCCGCGCCGCCAGGCGGGCGAAGACCTCCTCGTCGATCGCCTCGCCGGTCGCGGCGATGCACTCGCGCGCATGCTCGATGAGTAGCTCGGCGGTCCAGTCCTCGACCGCGACGCCCACGATCCGGCACTTCAACAGGCCCCGCGCCTCGAGCCGGTAGAGCGCCTGGAAGGTCATGACCCGGGCGAGATCGCCGGTGATGCCGAAGACCACCAGCACGTCGGCCGTGGTCTCCTGCGCGCGGGTCTGCGCGGTCTGTGTCGCCAATTGGCCTCCTGGTCGTCGTCGTGGGTGCCCGGCCCCGCGCGGGGGCGCCGCCGGCCTGCGCGGTGTCGGGGTGCCTGCGCGCGCCCGGGTCCTGCCGCCGGGTGGCACCGCGAGGGCGGGTCGGCGGGCACGGGCGTGCGGGCATACGTTACCGGCGGCGCACGGCGACCGGAACGCACGCGGCGGCGGTGTGTGACGCCGGCGTCACACATGCCGGGCGCGCAACGCGCACGCGGATATGTGATCCTTCGGCGATGCCGAGGACCATCATCGTCGGGTACGACGACTCACCCCTGTCCGTGCTCGCCATCGAGCGCGCGATTATCGAGACCTCGCCCGAGGACCACATCGTCATCCTGACGATCGTCGAGGAGCCCCTCGATGTGGTTGAGCCGCGCTCGCGTGGCGCGCTTGCCGAGAGCGACGAGGTGCCGCCGCTGCCTCCCGAGCCGCCGCACGTGACCGAGGCACTCGCCAACGCGCGCACCGTCCTCGCGCGGGCCGGGCGCGAGGGCGCGCTCGAATGGGCGTACGGGGATGTCGCCGGTGCGATCCTCGACGTCGCCCGCCAGACCGACGCCGACATGATCGTGGTCGGCGAGCACCACCACGGCATGCTGGCCCGGCTGCTCGGGGACGATCCCGCGGCCGAGATCAAGCGCTCGGCCGGCTGCGAGGTCATCGTCGTCCACGCGTAGCCGGCCCCGCGCCGGCGCGGCGGGTTAGTCGGTCAGCAGCGTGCTGGAGTCGGCGGCGCTCGCCGAGCCGCCGCCGAAGCCGAACAGCAGTGCCACCAGGCCGGTCCAGCCGGTCTGGTGGCTGGCGCCGAGGCCGGCGCCGTTGTCCCCGTGGAAGTACTCGTGGAACGGTATGAGGTCGTGCCAGAGCGGATCGGTCTGGAACCGCTCGGTGCCTCCGAAGACCGGTCGGCGACCGCCGGCGTCGTTGGTGAAGGTGGCCGCGAGCCGCCGGGCGAGCTCGATCGAGACCTCGCGCAGGTTGAGCTCGCGGCCGGAGCGGGTCGGGAACTCGACCTTGAGCCGGTCGCCGTAGTAGTGGTGCAGCTGCAGCAGCGCCCGCAGAATGACCAGGTTCATCGGGAACCAGACCGGGCCCCGCCAGTTGGAGTTGCCGCCGAACATCCCGGAGTCCGATTCGGCCGGCAGGTAGGCGACCGTATGGCGCTCCCCCTGCCAGTCGAACACATACGGGTGCTCGAGGTGCCAGCGCGAGATCGAGCGGATCCCGTGCGGGCCCAGGAACTCGTCCTCATCGAGCATCACGGCGAGGATGCGCCGCAGCCGGGCTCGTCGACCAGCGAGAGCATGCGGTGCCCCTCGGGACTCGGGCCCGGCAGGTGCAGCGCCGGGACGTAATCCGCGAAGTCCTCGCGGAACTCCAGGATCCCGGCCATCAGGTTGGGGTAGCGCGCGAGCACCTCGGCGTCGAACACCGTCGCCGCGCACAGCGGCAGCAGGCCGACCAGCGACCGGACCTTCAACGGGATGGTCGTGCCGTCGGGCATGCGCATCACGTCGTAGAAGAACCCGTCCGCGTCGTCCCAGAGCGCGCCCTCGCCGCCCGGCGGGTTCATCGCGAGCGCGATCCACTCGAAGTGCGCGATGAACTTGATCGCCATGTCGGCGTAGACCGGGTCCTGCTTGGCCAGTTCGCCGGCGATCTGCAGCATCCACTGGCAGTAGAGCGCCATCCAGGCGGTGCCGTCGGCCTGCTCGAGCGTGCCGCCGCCCGGCAGGGGCTTCGAGCGGTCGAAGATGCCGATGTTGTCCAGCCCGAGGAAGCCCCCCTGGAACAGGTTCCGGTCGTCGGGATCCTTGCGGTTGACCCACCAGGTGAAGTTGGTCAACAGGCGCGCGAACACCCGCCGCAGGAACTCGCGGTCGCCGGCGCCGCGGATCTCGGCCTCGCGTTCGTAGACATACAGCGCCGCCCACGCGGTGCACCGGCGGGTTGACGTCGGAGAAGTTCCACTCGTAGGCCGGGATCTGCCCGTTCGGGTGCAGGTAGCGCGTGCCGAGCAGCAACTCGACCTGCTGCTTGGCGAAGTCGACGTCGACCAGCGAGAGCGGTGCGCGTGTGGAAGGCGAGGTCCCAGGCCGCGAACCACGGGTACTCCCACGGGTCCGGCATCGAGATCACGTCGCGGGCGACCAGGTGGAACCACGGCGCGTTGCGGACGCTCGCCGGCGCATCCTGAGCGTTCCACAGGTTGACGCCGTGATCGGCCAGCCAGCGGTGCACGTCGTACTCGTAGTACTGCTTGCCCCACAACAGCCCGGCCAAGGCCTGGCGCATGACCAGGCCCTCGTCGGCCGAGGACGACGGCGGGAGCAGCGTCGCGTAGAACGCGTCGGCCTCGCGCCGGCGCTCGTCGAGCACGTGCGCGAAGTCGTCGCCCAAGCCCGGGTGCGCGGCGCCGGCGAGGTGGGCGGCTGGAACGACAGGCGCAGCCGGACCGACCCGCTGGCCCCGGGGGCCAGCTCGAGCACGTGATGCGCGGCGGCCTTGGTGCCACGGCGCGCCGGGTTGACCGCATCCGCCGCGCCGTGGACGACGTAGTCGTTGATGCGCGTCCTTGGGGTAGGCCGACACCGCCGGGGCGCCCGGGATGCGCGCCGGGTTGGTCTCGTTGTCGCAGAACAGCAGCGTCGCCGACGCCTCGGTGTCGAGCCGCACGTCCCCCAACTCGGGGTGCTCGGCGCGGATCACCGGGCCGGGTCCGTCGGCGTAGAGGACCGGCCGGTGCGCAGTCGGGGTCCCCCCAGACCAGGTGTTGCGGAACCACAGCGTCGGCAAGAGGTGCAGGGTGGCCGTCTCCGGCCCGCGGTTGTGCGCGGTGATCCGGCATCAGGATGTCGTCGGGGTCGGCCTTGGCGTACTCGACGACCACGTCGAAGTACCGGTCCTCGTCGAAGACGCCCGGTGTCCAGGAGCTCGTACTCCATGTCTCAGGCGGCCGCGGCCGGCGTTGGTCGCGACGAGGTCGTTGTACGGGAAGGCGCGCCTGCGGGTACTTGTACAGGCACTTGAGGTAGGAGTGCGTCGGCGTGCTGTCGAGGTAGAACCAGTACTCCTTGACGTCCTCGCCGTGGTTGCCCTCGCGCGTTGGTCAGGCCGAACAGGCGCTCCTTGAGGATCGGGTCGCCGCCGTTCCACAGCGCCAGCGCCAGGCACAGCCGCTGCCTGTCGTCGCAGATGCCGGCGATGCCGTCCTCGCCCCAGCGGTAGGCGCGTGACCGCGCCTGGTCGTGGGTGAAGTGTCCCAGGCCTCGCCGTCGGGGCTGTCGTCCTCGCGGACGGTTCCCCACTGGCGTTCGCTCAGGTAGGGACCCCACGGCCCTCCAGGGCACCTCGCCGACCCGGGCCTCCTCGAGGCGCACGTGCTCGGGGGTGCGGTAGGTCGGCGGGTGCGGGCTCACGCGCGCGAGTATCGCCACGCCCGGCGGTTCGGGCAATTGCCCGGGGGCCGTGTGTGGCAACGCTGTGTCAGCGGGGCCCGGCCCCGCGGGCCCGCTCACGCGGCCGCCGGACCGCTGCGGCCGCGGAAGGCGGCGCACCAGGCGGCGAACTCGCGGGCGATGATGCGCTCGCCGGTCAGCCCGGCCGCCTCGGCGGAGCACAGGAACACGACCGGCGGTCCCATGACCTCGGCCGGCAGGAGCATCGCCCGCACGGCCTCGGGGATCGCGTCGGGGATCATCCCGGACATCGTCGCCCCGCCGGGCAAGAGGATGTTTGAGGTGATCCCGTAGGGGGCGAGGTCCTCGGCCATGATCGCCGCCAGCGATTCCGATCCCGCCCGTGACGGGCCGTAGGGCACGAATCCCTGGCGGCGCATCGTCTCGCGGTTGATCGCGATGTTGACGAAGCGGCCGTGGCCCTGGGCGACGAAGACGCGCGCGAACGCGCGTGCAACCAGGAAGTAGCCGGTCAGGTTCGTGGCGATCACGTCGGCGAAGCCAGCGGGCGAGACGTCGAAGAACGGCTGGGGCCGCTCCAGGAAGCGCGGGTTGACCGTGCGCATGCCGATGCCGGCGTTGTTGACCACCACCTCGACGCCACCGAGCGTCGCCACGGCGGTGTCGGCGGCGTGCTGCACCGCACGCGCGTCGCGGACGTCGACGGGCAGGGCATGGGCGTCGCGACCGGCGTCGCGGTGGGCGGCCACGGCCGCCTCCAGCCGCGCGGTCGGGCGGCTGGCCAGCGCCACCGTGGCGCCCGCCTCCAGCAGCGCCGTCGTCATCGCGTGGCCGAGGCCGCTGGTCGCTCCCGTCACCACCACCCGCACACCCGCAAGGTCGCTCATGGCGCGCAGCCTACCGAGCGCCGGCCGCGTGCAGCGTCCGGCTAGCGAAGCTTCGGGGCGTTCGCGCTGGCGGTGACCTTGGTCAGCCCGGTGATGCCGTCGTTGACCAGCGGCATCGCGGCGGCGAGACGTCCCTGGGCGGCGGCGTGCCCGGCACGGATCAGGTGTGCCAGGGCCGCGCGGTAGACGCCGGCTCGACCGGCGGCATCGCACCCCGCAGCGCCGGGTGGCGGCGGGGCCAGGTCGGCCCCCGCGGCCGCGGCGCCGGCTTGTCCTTGATCTTCGCGTCGGTCAGTGCGATCACGGCGGCATTGACCGCGTCGAGGTTCCGGTTGGCCGTCGTGTCGATCCACTTCGACCCGTGGTGGCCGGGGCCTTGGCGGGGGTCTTGGACGGGGCCTTGGACGGCGGGGCCGCGCCGGAGGACGCGCCCGACCCGGCGGCGATCACGATCACCGCGACGAGGATCACCGCGAGCGCACCGCCGATGATCCCGGCGGTCAGCTTGTTCCGGCGGATCCACTCCAGGCCGGGCAGCGCTCCCGGGGCCGGGCGCCTGGTGCGGGGGTGATGGGTCGTCATCGCAGCGTCCTTTCTGTGAGATACATCGCCGTTGGGCGGACGGACTTGAGCCGGCGTCCCGGACCTCCGGTACCGGCCGCCGGGGGCTCCGGCGGGCGGTGACCGAGCAGGATCAGCTCACCGTCAGGACGAACGTCTGGGTCACCTTCCCGACCGAGTTGGTGGCGGTGATCGTCAGCGTGTAGGTACCCGCGGTGGTCGGCGTGCCCGACAGCGTGGCGGTCCCGTTGGCGCCGGTCTTGAAGGTGAGCCCCGCGACGGTGCCCGTTTGGCTCAGGGTCGCCGCCGGGTAGCCGGCGCTGGTGAACGTGAACGAGAACGCCTGGCGTGGGTCGCTGTGGCGCTCGCGGCGCTCGTGATCGACGGCGCCTGCGAGACGGTCAGCATGAACGTCTGCGAGGTCGTGCCGAGGTGTTGCTCGCGGTGATGGTGAGCTTGTAGACGCCGCCTTGGGCCACGCCGGGGGTCCCGGCCAGCGTCGCGGTCCCGTTGTCGTTGTCGAGGAAGGTGACCCCGGAGGGCAGCGCCCCGACTCGGTCAGGGTGGGCGTGGGCGCGCCGTTGGCGGTGACGGTGAAGTTGAAGGTCGAGCCGACGGTCGCCGCGGCACTGGTTCCCGAGCTGATCGACGGCCGTGCGTTGACGGTCAGCACGAACGCCTGGCTGACCGTGCCGTCGGAGTTGTTCGCGGTGAGCGTGATCGGGTAGATGCCGCCGGCCGACGTGGACGCGCTGCCGGTCAGGGTCGCGGTACCGTTTCCTTGTTGCTGAAGCTGATCCCGGACGGCAGCTTGCCCGACTCGCTGAGCGTGGTCGGCAGCACGCCGAGCGTCGTGACCGCTGAAGCTCAGGTTGGTGCCCGCGGTGGCGGTCGCCGTCGCGGCGCTCGTGAACGAGGGCACCTTCTGGCCGGTCGCCTTGCCGGCGGCCTTGACCGTCAGCGTCAGCGTCTGGGTCGCCGTCCCGCCGGCGTTGGTCGCCGTCAGCGGGATCGAGTAGGTGCCGGCGGCCACGGCGCTGGTGCCCGAGAGCACCCCGGTGCCGGTGCCGTTGTCCGAGAAGCTCACGCCTGCCGGCAGGCTGCCCGCGGTCAGCGTCGCCGTCGGCGAGCCGGAGGTCACGACGGTGTACCCGAACGGGGTGCCGGCCGTCTCGGTGACCGCGGCGCCGCTCGTGAACGTGGGCGTCTGGGCCACGGTCAGCACGAACGCCTGGCTGGCGCTGCCGGTGGAGTTGGTCGCCGTGAAGGTGAGCGGGTAGGTGCCGCCCGAGGTCGCACCCGGGGTCCCGGAGAGCGTCGCGGTGCCATTGTTGTTGTTGCGGAACGTGACGCCCGAGGGCAGTGTCCCGGACTCGCCGAGCGAGGCCGCGGGCGTGCCCGTGGTGGTGACCGTGAAGCTGAAGGCCTTGCCCGCCGTGGCCGACGCGGAGCCCGAGCTGGTGATCGCCAGGCCCGAGTTGACCGTCAGCGCGATCATCTGCGCGGCGGTGCCTTCGGAGTTCGCGGCCGTGACGGTGATCATGTAGACGCCCTGGCTGCCCTGCGGGGCGGTGCCGGCCAGCGTCGCGGTGCCGTTGTTGTTGTTGGTGAGCGTGACACCGGCGGGCAGCGCGGGACTGGTCGAGAGGGTCAGCACCGGGGTGGGGTTGCCGGTCGAGGTGATCGCGAACGTGCCCGCGGTCCCGGCGGCGAAGGTGGTCGCGCTCGCGTTGCTGAAATCAGGCGGCGTGAGCGCGGCGTTGACCGTCAGGACCAGGTTCTGGGTGGCGTTCGGGCCCATCGCGTTGGCCGCGGTGATCGTGATCGGGTAGGTGCCGGCCGTGCCGGAGACCGGCGCGCCGGAGAGGTCGCCGTGCCGTTGCCGTTGTTGGCGAACACGACGCCGGAGGGCAGTGCGCCCGATTCGGTGATCGTGGCGACCGGCGCGGCCGTCGAGGTGATCTCGAACGAGCTCCAGCGTCCGATCGTCGTGGCCGCAGCCGCCGGGCTGGTGATCGTCGGGGCGACCGGCGTCTCCGAGACGGTGAGCACGAAGCTCTGGGTCGCGGGGGTCCCCACGCCGTTGGAGGCGGTGATCGTGATCGGGTAGGTGCCGCCGCTGCCGGTGACCGCGGTCCCGGACAGCAGCGCGGTGCCATTGTGGTTGTCGACGAGCGTGACGCCGGGCGGCAGGGCGCCGGTCTCGGTGATCGTGGCCGCCGGGCTGCCGGTCGTGGTCACCGTGAAGCTCCCCGGGGTGAGGGTCGCGAACGTCGCGCTGGCGGCGCTCGTGATCGACGGGGGCTGCTGCACGGTGATCGTGAGCGTCTGCTGGGCGGTGCCGTAGGCGCTGACCGCCGTCAGCGGCATCGTGTAGGTGCCGGCGGTCGTCGGGGTGCCGGCGATCGTCAGCGTGCCGTCGTGGTTGTCGGTGACGCTCAGGCCCGGCGGGACGTTGGACCACCCGAAGTTCGGCGCGGGGTAGCCGCTGGTCGTGACCGTGTCGGTGAACGCCGTGTTGAGCTGCGCCGTGGCGGTCGCTGGGCTGGTGAACGCAGGCGCCTGGCCGACGATGATCGTCACCGTCTGGGTGGCGTCGGTACCGATGCCGTTGTGGGCCGTGATCGTGAGCGTCGTGGTGCCCAGGGCGGTCGGGGTGCCCTGGATGAGCGCCGAGCCGTTGGCCTCGTCGGTGAACGTCAGCCCCGGCGGCAGCGCGCCGGTCTCGGTGATCGACGGTACCGGCGAGCCGGTCGTCGTGATCCCGATCGCGCCGGCCTGGTTGAGCGTGAAGTAGCCCGAGTTGCCCGAGGTGATCGACGGCGGGCTCGCGGCCACCACGGTGATCACCAGCGACAGTGTCGCGGTGCTGCCCGCGGTGGTCGCCGACAGGGTCACCGGGTAGGTCCCGGCGCGGTCGGGTCGGGCGTGCCGGAGATGGTGGCCGAGCCGTTGCCGTTGTCGACGAAGCTCATGCCGAGCGGCAGCGCACCGGTCTCGGTGATGGCCGGGGCGGGGTAGCCGGTCGTCGTGACCTGGTAGCTGCCCAGGACACCGGTGCTGAAGGTTGCCGTTGCGGCGCTGGTGATCGTCGGCGCTTGGGCGTTGGTCAGCACGAAGGACTGGGTGGTCGTGCCGGCCGAGTTGGTCGCCGTGATCGTGATCGGGTAGCTGCCGCCGCTGCCGGCCGCCGGCGTTCCCGCGATCGTCGCGGTGCCGTCACCGTTGTCGGTGAAGGTCAGGCCGGTCGGCAGGGCACCGGTCTCGGTGATCGCCGCGGTGGGGATCCCGGTGGTGTGGACCGTGGTGGTAAAGGCGTACCGACCGTGGAGGTCGCGGAGTTGCTGCTGGTGATCGTCGGGGCGACCGGGGCCAAGGTCAGCGTCTGCGAGGCGCCTGAGGCGATCGTCGACCAGCTCGACAGCGTGCCGCCGTAGGCGCTCCCGAAGCCCGCGCCGTTGACGGTCGTGCCCGTGGGAACCGTCACGGGGACCGCGTGGCGACACCCGCGCCGGAGTTGCTGACGGTCACGACACCATTGGTCTCGGACGCGCTGACCTTGTCCGGCCGCCTCGGCGGCCGCCCAGCCCGCTGCTGGCCAAGGTCCTGCGCTCGGCCGCGTCGGTCATCTGGTCCAGGGGCGCGTTGGTGTTGTACCAGCTCTGGTACTGGCTGAGCATGTCATTCAGCAGATTCAGCAGCGTGTAGCCGTAGTCGGCGCCGTTTTGGGTCGCCGGGCCGATCAGGTTGGTCTGGTGGGCGTACCCGACCCGCGGGTCGTTGTTGAGGATGTGGCTGAGCATCGTGTGCGATTCGGCCGCCAGGAACCCGGCCTCGGTCACCGGGGCGCTCAGACAGGTCGTCGTGTTGGTGTTCTCGCAGCGGCCGACCTCCGACGGGTAGGTGGGGTCGCCGATGGACACGCCGGGCTTGACCAGCAGGGTGTTGTACTCGCTGAGCTGGTCGGTCCAGTTGGAGGCGTTGTAGTAGATGTTGCTCGGAAAGCGCGGTGCCGTCACCGCGGCGCCCACCGCGTAGGAGTTGGGCTGACGCGAGCCGTCGGATGCGGAGACGGTGATCCCCGCACCGGCCAACGCCGCCGGCATGTTGGGGTTCTCAAGGCCCGAGTGCTCGCCCGGCACCAATGCCGCCGGGTTGAAGTTGGTCAGGCCGTTGGCCTTGGCAAACGCCTGATCGAGGCCGATCTCCTGCTCGATCGAGGAATCGGGTGAGGTGCTTGTGGCCGGCAGCCAACTACCCGCCGCGCTCGAGCAGTCGATGCCCGGGTCGGTGGCCGACGGGAAGGTGGAACCCGAGCCGGGAGCGGCACCCGGGGTCGCACCCGTGTCGGTGAAGCTGTAGGTGGTCGCGGTCGTGGCGGCGGGGTTCTCGGCCACCTGACCCACCAGGCCGTAGGTCGTCGAACCCGGGTTCTTCGCGGTAGATGTTGTAGCCCCAGAAACCACTGCCGCCGCTGAACTGGACTCCAGCTGGGCCAGCGTCGGGCCGGCGTTGCCGGCGGCGCCGGTGCCGTTGGTCGCCTCGGGCCAGGTCAGCGTCGCCGAGCCGTTGGCCCCGACGGGCACCGTTTTCGCGACCGAGGGCTCCGATTCACCGTATGCAGTCGCCGCGGTGATCTCGTAGTTGTAGGTGCCGGCAGCCAGCGTCCCGCCGGATGCGTTGGCGCTTACCGAGGTCAGCGGCTGGGGCGCCACACCGTGCACCCGAGGAACATGTGCGACCAGGTGTGGGTAATCCAGTTGAACGCGGACTGGTTGGCAAGCAACTCGTTGACGAATGCCGCATCGTTCGGATACCCCGCATCGACGACCTGGCCAGGGTCGGTGAAGGTGCCGCCGGGGTCGGTGACGCTGCCGGTGCAGTTGGCGCTCGACTCGGTGGCAGCGCTCGGGGCCGTGCAGGCGCCGATCGCGTTGAAGGCAAAATTCAGCTTGATGCCAGTCTGCTTTTCCCAGGCGACCACGTAGTCAACGTCGGCCGCCGACATCTGAATATCGGCGGGCACGCCCGGAGCCGATCCGGCGGGAACGCCCTGCTCGGCAGTGGGGCAGGCGTAGTCGGGCGGGTTGGTGCCGGCCGGGGTGCACTGATACTGGCGGCTCCACTCGTTGTCGGCGATGAAGAGATCGTCGACGTCCTGGCCGAAGTAATTGCGGTAGAGGCCGAGGTGCGTGTTCTGGGTGACCCAGTTGATCAGGCCCGGCGAGAGCAGTAGCCACTGCAGTTGGTTGCTGTTGTAGTCAAAGTACAGCGAGAGCTCGGACACCGCCACCCTGCGGGTCGCCGTTGTTGGTCGGGTGGACGAACACGCCGGCGAGTGCGTTGCCGGAGGCATCGGTCAGCAGGGGCGTGTAGTTGGCGCCGGCGACGGCCGTCGCCGTGTACCCGTAGGTGCCGGTGTCGAAGGGAATCGTGCCCTTGAGCTCCGGGAAGGCCGCCAGCCCGGCGGCGGTCAGCGTGCCGGTCGTGCCGTCGAGCGCGCCCGCGCCCATCGGAGTGGCGCCGAGCGATGCCGACGGGTACATGTAGCCGTCGACCTGGCGGACGCCGAAGGCGGACTCGTAGGCGAACAGCGGCGTGAGCTGCCCGGCGGCGTAGTCGGTCGGCGAGTCGGCGATGACCACGCCGTTGTAGTTGCCGGTCGAGCCGCTTGAGAGCGTCGGGAGGGTGATCGTCTCGCTGCCCAGGGTCCCCGTCGCATCGACCTCGGTGTAGGGCACGCCCTCGCTCTTGAGCGCGGCGGCCCAGGCAGCGGTCGGGACGTCGGTCGGCCCCTCGCCGATGAGCAGCACCTTGAGGTTCAGCGTCTGCGGCGTCGCGGCTGCCGCCCCGGACACGCGGACGGCCAGCACCGCGAATGCGACGGCGAACATGACGGCGAGCCATGTCCGAAGCGAGCGGGGGAGCTCAGGCGGATACTCACCGACGATCTTCCTTCCATGGATTCGTGGCGTTGCGGACGTCTGCTGATGGGAGCTGACACGAGTTCCGAGTGGCCGATCTGGGAATTGGGGCACACGCCGCCGGCGCGGATTCCAGCCGTGTCGACGGTCGTCTGACCAATCTCTATGGGGGCCATTTGAGCCATCCCTGAGCCGCCTCAGAGTCGCTGATCAGCGACGACTAAGTGCCTCTCTGCAGGGAAAAACGCCCCACGCCGTTCGAGTAGGTCCTGGCCACCCGTCCGGGTTGGTGGTCCCCCGCCGCCCGTCGCGGCGGCGACCGGCGGCCGGTGATCACGGTCCGGCGATCGGCGCGGCCGCCGCGCGCCGGCCCGGCCCGCACGGCCAAACGCGGCAAATCTCCCGAAGACGTGCAGATTTGCGCGCAGCGACGTCGGCGGCCGGGGGTCGCCCGACCGGCGCGACGGCAGGCCGTCGGACGGCAGATCGCCGCCCCGCCGGCGCCCCCGCCGCGCCGGGCCTCCGGTGTTCTCACGGCCGTCCCGGCTGCGGCGATCCCCCTTCGTTTGGCCAGTTGCTGTCACATTCGCCGCCATTCGAGGGGTTCGGGTTCCGCGGCGACATGTCCGGCCATCGGTGCCCGGCGCGCCACGGCCCTGCGCGCGTGGCCTGGGGGCGTCCTGCGCGCGCCGCGACGCGGCCCGGATCGGTCCCCGCGACGCGGTCGCGTGCATGCACCACGCCCAGGTCCGCGACGTGCGGCACTCCCCGGCGCCGGGGTCCCGCAGGGCGCGTACGGCATGTGCGTGCGATTCGTCACACCCGTAAGAAGCTCGTAAAGGCGGGGCGATTGCCGCAGACGCGGCGCCGCGGGCGGTCTACCTTCGCCCCAGAACGCGCCCGAATGTGGACCTCTGATTCAGACTGCCCGGTCGGTCCGCACGAATGTCAGGGATGACTCGGCGCCAACTTCAATCGTTGGAACCAGGAGCAAACATGAGACATCCCAAGCACCTCGCCGCCGCGGCATCGCGTTCTGTGCGTTCGCACAGGACGCGGTCGCTCGTGGTCGCCGCCGGCCTCGCCGCCGTGCCGGCGCTGGCGTACGTCCCCCTCGCTTCGGCGACGCCCCCGCCCTGCACCGTCAAGGACGTCACCACCGGGCACCACGCCACCTACACGGGGGCCGGTGCCCTCGAGGCGGCCATCACCGGCGCACACGCCGGCGACACGCTGAAGGTCTGGAACACCTGCACGGGTGACTCGACCGTCACCAAGAACCTCACCATCACCGCTGGCGGCGGCGGCGCGACCCTCAGCGGCACCGGGAGCGCCGGCAGCGTCGTCACGGTCAAGGCCGGCGTGTCGGCCACGATCAACGGCCTGGACATCACCGGCGGCACCGGCAACTACGGTCTCTACGCGCCGATCACCTTCGGCGGCGGCATCGACAACGGGGGCAACCTGACCCTCAACAACGACAGCGTGATCAAGAACACCGCCGGTGACGGCGGCGGCATCTTCAATGACGTCAACGCCAAGCTGTGGCTCGGCGGCAAGAGCGGCACCAGCATCAACTGGAACACCGCCAACGGCTACGGCGGCGGCGGGATCTACAACTACCGGGGCTGGATCTCGTCCTCCAACGCCGAGGCCAACCACAACACCGCGGCCGGCGTGACGGTCATCGGCGGCGGCGGCATCTTCAACCACGACGGCGCGCTGTGGCTCGGGAGCCGCTTTACCAGCGGCACGAGCGTCAACTGGAACACGGCGCCCGTGGGCGGCGGCATCAAGAACTACGGGACGCTGTCGCACCTGACCATGGACAACGCCGAGGTCAACCACAACACCGCGTCCGGCGTCGGCGGCGGGATCAGCACCGTCGGCCCCAACACCGCCGACCTGATGGACACCAGCGTCAAGTGGAACGCGGCGACCTCGGGCGGCGGCATCTACAGCTCCGGCAAGCTGTCGCTGACCAACGACGCCATCAGCTGGAACAAGGCGTCGGTCTGGGGCGGCGGCATCCTCAGCGACGTCGGTGGGTCGCTCGCGGCCTACGGCGTGACGATCCGCGGCAACACCGCGGGCAACGTCGGCGGCGGCCTCGCCAGCAACGGTCCCGCGACGTTCACCAACTCGCTGATCACCGGCAACATGAGCAAGACCGGCGGCGGTGGCATCTACAGTTTCGACACCACCCTGAAGCTCAACGACTCGGCGGTCACCTGGAACACCGCGCCCAACGGTGGCGGGATCTACGCGTCGGGCGGCGGCAGCGTGGCGCTCGCCCACTACGCGCTCGTCGACCACAACACCGCGACCAACACGAACGGCGGTGGCGGGATCTTCTACACCGGCGGCACGACGCTCATCAACGTGCACCCCGGGCACAACGTGCGGTTCAACAAAAACGGCAACGTCGAAAGCTGACGATCGCCCCGGCAGGGACGGCCCGCTGAGGCGGGCCGTCCCCCGCGGCGCGCAGGCGCGATCGGTCGCCTGCACGCCCCCGCGCCCTGGAGGACAGCCGCCAGCCGCGCGCGTGAATTACAGGCCCGTAACACGCCGGGGCCCCGCACCCGCTGTGCGGATTGTTAGCGTCACGCGACGCGCGTGATCGCCCGTGCCGATGTCGGCGGATGCGGTGCGCGTGGGGCTGGGGCGAGCCCACGGGCTGAGGACGACAGGACGGGACGGGTTGCGCCGGCACGGTGCCTACACACGACAGCGGATCGCCGTGGCCGCGGCGGCCACGGCCGCGGTGCTCGGCGCGTCGGCGACGCCGCTGTTGGCGCAGTCGAGCCGCATGAGCGTCATCTACGACGTGGCCACGAGCATCGCCACGATGGTCGACCACGCCGGCCGCCCGGATCCGGTGCACCTGAGCCGCGGGTTCGACGACGTCTACCAGCAGGGGTACGCCACCTCGACGGCCGTTCCGGGCGGCATGGTCGCCAAGGTCACCACGGGCCCGCCGTCGGTCCGGACGCCGAACATCGTGGGGATGAGCGCCCCCGCCATCGCGGCACTGCTCGAGCACATCATCGACGCCCGCCGGACCCGGCAGGCGGCGACGAACTGGTCCTGGAACGCCAGCCACCTGGTGTTCGTCGACGAGATCGGGGGTGCCGAGCGGGGGGACCACGGCAGCGCGCTGGCGCAGGCGCTCGCGCTGCTGAGCAAAAAGCCCGCGCGCTGGCGCCTGCCTGGGGGCGGCACCGGCTCCTATGCGCGCCATGTCCACGTCTACGTCCGCGCGGTGGAGTCGATGATCAGCGCGCCGGCGGACTGGGCGCCGATCTGGAAGGCCTTGCCGTTGGTCGGCGGGGTGTGGCTGGAGGCCTACAACGGCAACACGTTGCCGCTCAGCGCCTGGACGCCTGAGGAGTGGCTGGCCTGGCCGCGGGCCTTCGCGACCGAGCTCGGTGTGCTCGGCGGCCAGATGACCCGTCTGCACTTCCTCGTGACCGGCTCGCGGATCAGCGGCCAGGATCAGGCCAGCCAGTGGGCGCTTGCCCGCCTGGGCACCAACCCGGCCGACCGCCAGTCCAACTGCACCATCCTCGCCAACGGCATCGGCGGCTACCGCCTGAGCGCCTCGCCGCACGAGGTCGAGGCCGGCGCGCCGGGCGTGTTCACCTCGGCCGCCGCCGCCTTCGTTGTCCAGTTCCGGCGGACGTTCCCCCTCTCGGGCGCCATGGCGCCACCCGGCACCGCCGGCGGCTGCACGCCGACGCCCGTACTGAGCGAGTCGGTGGCCGCCGCGCTGGGCGCGGTGGACCCGCAGACGCCCGGCGTGCTGTGGCTCCAGCACACCGGCCTCGGCCTGGGGACCGGCACGGTCTCGACCGGGCAGGTCACCTTCGATCGGACGACCGCGATCACGATCCGCTTGCCCGGGCACAGCGATCCCTTCGGGATCGCCGGCCTGCTCGCGGGCGCCGGCGCGGCGGGCGCGCGCAGCCCCGCGGCGTTTTGGGCCGCGGCGCAACCGCGTCTGGTGGCCTCCGGGGCCGGCGTCGGCGGCGGCTCGGCGGCGCTTGCGCTCGGCGCCGACGGCGCGTACTCGGCAACCCTGCCGGTGACCCCGACCGCGTACGGTCAGATCAGTTTCTCGCTCGTCGTCGACGGCCGGGCGATCCGCAATGCGCTCGGGCCGCCCGCGGACCTCGCCGTGAGTCTGGCGCCGTACGCCGGCGGGCTGGGCCCGATTCTTCGCAACATCCTCGACAACCCCTCCTCGTGGGGGCTGACGATCCCGATCGGCCCGACCGGCCAGCCGCTGGGCGGCCTCGTCGGCACGATCTTCCCGGCGGCGGGTCTGAACCCGCCGCCGGTACCGGTCGCCCCGTCGCACAACCCCGATACGTGGGTGACGTTGACCGGGTCGGGCTTCGCGCCGCAGACGATCGTGACCTGGAACGGTGTGCGCCTGCAGACGGCGACCGACTCGCCCGGGATCGAGCACGTGCTCGTGCCGGCGGCGCTGCTCGCCGCGCCGGGAACCGCGCAACTGGTGGCCACCAACCCGTCGCCTGGCGGTGGCGCCTCGGCGCCGGTGACCGCGGTGATCGGGCCGCCGGCGCCGGCGGCGAACCGCGTGCGTCCGCAGGTCAGCGGCCCGGCGCGACTCGGCGCCGCGCTCAGCTGCGCGCCCGGGGTCTGGTCGCTCCCGGCGACCGGCTACGGCTTCGGCTGGTACCGCGACGGCGCCCCGATTGCCGGTGCGACCGACCAGACCTACCTGGTCAGGCGGGCCGACCTGGGCCGGACGCTGTCCTGCGTGGTCACCGCGTCGCGCTTTGGCGCGGGCTCGCGCGCGTCCAGCCGCGGCGTGCGGCCGAGCGCGGGCCTTGGTCTGCGGGTGGTGGGGGGCTCCGGGTCGCTGCGCACGATCGTCGTGGCCGATCGACTGCCCTGGCGCACGGCGCGCGTCGTGCTGGAGGTCGACCGGGGCCACGGGTTCCGCGCGGTCCGTACCCAGACCCTGACCGTCGGGGGCGACGTGCTCCGGGTGCCGATCGCACGGGGACGGGTCGTGCTGGAGCTGGTCGTCCGCGGGCACGGCCAACAGCTGACGAGCCTGCCCGTGGCGGTCCGCCTGCGCTGACCGGTCCCGGTGGGTCCTAGCGCCGCCGCCAGGCGGTTGCGCCGGCGACGCCCGCCAGGACGACCGCGGCGGCCAGCAGTCCCCAGGCCCAGGCCGGCAGGCCGGATGAGCCGCCCCCTCCGGCTGGCGCCGACGTCGCCGTGGGCGTCCTGGCGGGGGCGGTGGCCGTGCCGGCCGGGGTCGGCGCCGCGACGGCCCGGAACGCGACGACCTGTCGGGCCGTCGGCACCAGCAACAGGCCCGCGCCGAGCGCGGGGGTGGGGAAGTGGTTGGCGACGGTGCCGACCGTCACCTGCCGGCGGACCGCCCCCGTCGCCGGATCGAGGCCGTACAGGACCCCGTCCAGGCCGATCGTCCACACCAGGCCCGCCGTGGCGATGGGCGGGCCGCCGCCGACGGCCGCACGCCAGCGCACGGCCAGCCGCGCCGGGGCCGCGCTCGCGCGAACGGCGACGGGCCCGGTCACGCACGGCAACACGACGGTCGTCCCGAGTACCGCCGTGCCGCCCTCGATGTCCGCGCCGCAGGCGCCCGGCAGGGTCGCCGCCTGGCCGCCGATGCCCCCCGGGCGGAAGCCGTCGAGCAGGTAGGCGATGCCGGACTTGCCCGCGAGCACGACCTGCCCGTCGGCCAGGAGCGCCGGCGCGATCGACATGTCGCGATCGGTGGCATTGTCGGCAGGCCACGAGGTGGGGGCGAAGTACGCCACCAGGTGCATCGACAGGGTGAGCTCGAGCGCCGAGTCGCTGTCGTCGTAGCCTTGCGCGGCCGAGGTGACCGAGCCGTTGCCGGCACTCACCCAGACGTCGCCGTGGGCGTCGATGACCGGCGCGGCGCCGCCCATCCAGACCGCCCCCTGGCGCTGGCCGGCCGCCGCGTCGACCGTGAAGTACGCCGGCGCCCCGCCGGCTTCGCCGACGGCGACGACCCGGCCGCGGTAGCTGCCGCAGTCGCCGTAGTTGCCGCCCATCCCGAAGATCACGCGCCCGTGGTCGAGCGTGAGGCCGGTGCGCTGCAGCAGCGCCGCCGGATCCGCGCCCGGCGGATCCACCACGACGGTCCGCTCAATCTGGCCCGTGGCCGTCGACAGGCCAACCAGGATGTGGGCCGGGTACCCGCCCTGCAGCTCGTCGGCGACGAGGTACAGCTCGCCGCGCGCCGGGTCGACGACCGGCGTGCCGGTGATCCCGACGGTCGGCGCGATGTCGCCGCACGGCACCGCCGACGCCGGGACGGGTGCGGCCAGGTGCCGTGACCAGACGACCGCTCCGGTCGCCGCGCTGAGGGCATCGACCGTGTCGTTCTCGGTCGCCACGAACACCAACCCGGACGCGACCACCGGCTGCCCGAACAGCTGCCCGTCGAGCACCGGCGAGGTCCAGGCGCGGGCGCCGGTGTCGATCGATCGCACGCCGGATGCCACCCCGGACCCGGATCCGCCGCCGTGGTAGGCGGGCCAGTCCACCGGTGCCACCGCCGCGGCCCGTGCGCCCGCGATCGGCGCGACGCTGGCAAGCGTGGCAATCAGCACCGCAAGCAGTGCCAGGACGTGGCCGCGCGCGGCCGGGTCCCGGCGCTGGCGGCCTCGTGCGTCCAACCGCCTGCGGTGCATCGCACGTGCCTTCCTGGGTCGTCGTCGGGGCGGGCGTGGTGCCGCGGGCGCACGGCGGCTGACGGCGATGATCGGCCCGCCGCGCCCACCACGATAGTGCCCGTCGCTCGGCGTCGCACACGGGTCGCCGCCGAGGGAGCCGACACGGCGGGCAGGCGCCGGACCGGACCAAGGAGCGCACCTGCATCCCGGGGGTAACGACGAGGGCGCGGGCGGCAGCGCGCGCCCTCGTCGTGCGGGACATCGCCGATCCTGCGTCGCTTGGCCAGACGGCGTTCGGACGACGCGATGGCCCCGCGCTCGGGGCCGGCGCCCAAGTGCGGATCAGGCGCCGGTAGGGAAGGCGACCACACGGTTGGCCGCGGGCGCCAGCAGCAGACCGTCGCCGACGCCGGGCGTCGGGAAATGGTTGGCCACCGCGCCGATCGCTGCGGACTGACGGATCCCGCCTGTCGCCGGATCGAGGCCGTAGAGCACGCCGTCCTGGCCGATCGTCCAGACCCGGTTGCCGGCGACGACCGGCGGCCCACCGCCGGCGCCGGCGTTCCAGAGGACGCTCAGGCCGGGCGGCGAGGTCGAGACGCGCACGGCCACCGGCCCGGAGAGGCACGGCAGGTACACCGTGGTGCCGACGACCGCCGGGCCGCCGGTGACGATCGAGCTGCAGATGCTGTGGATCGTCGCCAACTGATGGTTGATGCCGCCCAGGTGCGCACCGTTGAGCAGGTAGGCGTCGTCGGACTTGCCGGAGGCGACCACCTTGCCGTTGGCCAGCAGCGCCGGGGCGGCTGACAGGTCGGCGTCGTTGGCGTTGTCGCTCGCCCAGCTGCCGGGGGCGAAGTACTGGCTCAGGTGCAGTCCGCTGGTGAGCTCGAGCACCGCGTCGCTGTGGTCGTAGGCATGGCCCGACGAGGTCACCGAGCCGTTGCCGACGCCGACCCAAATGTGACCCGCGCCGTCGACCTCCGGTGCCGCGCCGCCCATCCAGACCGCACCCTGGCGCTCGCCGGCGGCGGAGTCGATCGTGAAGAACTTCGGGCGCCCGCCGGTTTCGCTGACGGTCACCACCCGGCCGCGGTATTGGCCGCAGTCGCCGTCGTTGCCGCCGTAGCCGAAGACGACCTGGCCGCGGTCGAGGTTGAGGCCGGTGCGCTGGAGGATCAACGATGGGTCCTGCCCCGGCGGGTCGACCGCGCGCAGCATCCGGATCGCCCCGTTGACCGTGCCCAGGCCGACCAGGACGTGCTCGGCGTGGTGATGGAGCCACTCGTCGGCGACCGCGAAGATCTCGTGGCGCGAGGTGTCGACCACGGGCGTGCCGGTGATCCCGACCGTTGGGGCGATGTCACCGCAGGCGAGCGTCGAAGCCGGCACCGGCGTGGCGATCCGGCGGGACCAGATGACCCTGCCGGTCGACCCCGACAGCTCGTAGACCCGGTTGGCCTCGGTGGCGACGTACACATCGTTGCCGACGACCAGCGGCGAGCCGTAGATCTGGCCCGACAGCGCCGGCGAGGTCCACGCGCGGTGAGAGGTCGTCACCGACCCGATGCTGGTGGCCGCGCCCGCGCCGGAGGCCGATCCGTGGTAGACGGGCCAGTTGAGGGTCGTGGCGCCGGTCGCGCCGGACGCGGCCACGGTGCCGAGGGCGGCGGCGGCGGCGAGCGCGGCACCTGTCCGGATGGCCCGGCGCCGCTGTCGCGGCGTTGTGGGGCCGCTGCGGGGAGACGGGGTCGAGGTCGCGCGTCGCACATGCCCTCCCGGGGGTCGGTGCCGGCCGAGCCGGGACGGTGCCGCGGCGTACGGCGCGTTGGATGGCGGTGGTCCGGTGCCTGCGGGGTCGGGATTGCGTGCGCGTCCCGGGTACCACCGGCCGAAGTCTGACAACGGTAGCGCGCGCTCCGGCGCGGTACGGCCGGGCAGCGGTGCGCCGGCACGCAGGCGTCCGGCGCCGCCGGCACGAGGCGCGGCGGTTGGTGGGTTTCGTCGGGAATCCGCACCACGCGCGCCGGTGCGTAAGAATCCTGTAAAGGCGCCGGCGCCGGGGCAGACGAGGCCCCGATCTGCGGACTACGGTCGTGCATGCCGGCGGACTGCCAGGACGCTCCCCGGGGTGTCGGGCCGATCCTCGGGAACGTCAGGCAAGAGTCGCCGTTCCGTCCCTCAGGGACCTAGGAGCACATGACATGAGATCTGCCAAGACCGCCGCGCTCGCGATCGCAGCCGGGCTCGGCGTGGTGCCGGCGCTGGCGGTCGTCCCGCTGGCCGGGGCCACCCCGGCGCCCTGCACGGTGCAGGACACCACCACCGGCCACCTGGCCTCCTACACCGGTGCCGGCGCGCTGCAGGCGGGCATCAACGGGGCGACCGCCGGCGACGCGCTCACGGTCGGCGGTACCTGTGCCGGCGACGTGACCGTCACCAAGAACCTGACGATCACCGGCGGGGCGACCCTCGACGGGACCGGCACGGCCGGCAGTGTCGTGACGATCCCGCACGGCGTGAGCGCCGCGATCACCGGTCCGAACATCACCGGCGGCACCGGGAACTACGACGTCAACGGCTACGCGCCGATCCGTTTCGGCGGCGGCATCGACAACGAGGGCTCCCTGAAGCTCACCAACGTCAGCGTGACCCACAACTCCGCCGGCAACGGGGGCGGCATCTTCAACGATGCCGGTGGGTCGCTGTGGCTCGGCGGCGCCAGCGGCACCAGCGTCAGCGCGAACAGCGCCAGCGGGATGGGCGGTGGCGGGATCTACAACTACATGGGCACCGTCACCACGACCAACGCCGGCGTGAGCCACAACACCGCCGCCGGTATCGGCGTCATCGGGGGCGGCGGCATCTTCAATCATGACGGGACGCTGACGCTCACGCGGGCGAGCGTCAACTGGAACACCGCGCCCGACGCAGCCGGCATCGACAACTACGGCACGGGTGCGCACCTGACGATCACCAACGGCCAGATCAACCGCAACACGGCCGTCTACATCGGCGGCGGGCTCAAGAACTGGCCGGGCAACTCGGCGGTGCTCGTCGACACAAGCGTGAACGCCAACCGCGCCCGCAATGGCGGCGGCATCTACAGCGCCGGCAGGCTGGTGGTCAGGAACGGCGCGGTCAACGACGACACGGCCGCGGTCTGGGGCGGCGGCATCTTCAACGACGTCCACGGGTCGCTGACGGTTACACACACGACGATCCACGGCGATCGCGCCACCAGCGTCGGCGGCGGCATCGCCAGCAACGCCCCCACGGCGCTGTCTGGCGACACGATCACCGGCAATGTCTCGGCGGCGGGCGGGGGCGGGATCTACCTCGCCCACACGACCGTGGCGCTGACGCGCACGAACGTCTCCCGCAACACCGCACCGCGCGGCGGCGGCATCTACGCCTGGGGCGGCAAGCTCGTGCTCGGTATCGGTGCGACGGTGACCCACAACACGGCCACAGTCCACCACGGCGGCGGCGGGATCTTCTGGTTCGGCGGCACGACGCTCGTCGGGGTCAAGGCCGGCCAGAACGTGCGCCTCAACATCAACGGCAACGTCGTGGCGTAGGACACCACCGGGGCTGCCGCCAGCCGGCTGACCGGCACCCCCGGGACCCGCACGCCGGCCGCGCCGGTCAGGCGCCGGGCGGCACGGCGTTCGCTGCGATCTCGTCGGCGATGCGCCGCGCGGCCGATTCGGGCGTCTCAGGCGCGGGCCCCCCGTCCGCGAGACGCGCGGCGACCCGGCTGGCCAGGATGGCGACGGCACGGCGCCCGATCTCGTGGCGCAGGTGCTCCGCACGGCGGACATCGCGCGCGCCGGTCTCCTCGAGCCACCGGCGATGGTCGCACGCCGCCGACCATAGCGCGGGGATGCCGGTGCCGGCGGTGGCGACGGTCGCAAGGACCGGCGCACGCCAGGAGTCGGCGGCTCGTGGCGTGCCCGCATCGAGCATCTGCTCGAGATCGCGGATCGCATCGGCGGCACCGGGGCGATCGGCCTTGTTGACCACGAAGAGGTCGGCGACCTCCAGCAGGCCGGCCTTGCTCGCCTGGATGGCGTCGCCCCAGCCGGTGCTCACCGCGGCGATGACCGTATCGGCGGCGTGGACGATCTCGAGCTCGATCTGTCCGACGCCGACCGTCTCGAGGATCACGACCTCCACGCCGACCGCGCCCAGCAGGCGTACGCAGACCGGCACCGCGTCGGCGAGCCCGCCGGCCGCGCCGCGATGGGCCATCGAGCGCACGAACACCTCGCGCCGGTCAGCGACGTCCGGCATGCGGATGCGGTCGCCGAGAATCGCCCCGCCGGTCAGCGGGGAGGAGGGATCGACAGCGAGGACGGCGACATGCGGCGTGTCGGCGGCGTGCACGCTGGCCGCCGCCGCGGCCGCCAGGCGCCCGGTGAGCGTTGACTTGCCGACCCCCGGTGCGCCGACGACGCCGACGACCCAGGCCGGCCCGTCGCGGCCAAGGATGCACCGGTCGATCGCCTCGGCGCCATCCCCGCCGGACTCGGCGATCGTGATCAGGCGCCCCAACGCCCGGCGGCTCCCGCCGCGGGCCTCGGCGACGAGCCCATCGAGCTGGGTGGTCGTCGTCACCCCGCCGTGCCGGCGGCCGTGGCCGCGGCGTCGCGGACCGTCCCGACCACCACCTCGAGCGGCGTGCCGGGCCCGAGCACGGCGAAAACGCCCGCCTCGTGGAGCACCGGGATGTCCGGGGCCGGCACGATGCCGCCGATGATCACCGGGATGTCGAGCCCCGCGTCGGCGACGGCCTGGACCATCATCGGCCCGAGTGTCAGGTGGCCCGCGTTGTGCATCGAGATCCCGATGACCGCGACATCTTCCTGCTCGGCGGCGCGCACGACCGACTCCGGTGTCTGGCGCAGCCCGAGGTAGACCACCTCGCAGCCGGCGTCGCGCAGGGTGCGGGCGATGACCTTCAGGCCCCGGTCGTGCCCGTCGAAACCGAGCTTGGCCAACAGCACCCGGATCGGCAGATCCTCTGGCGTCACGCCACGGCCGCCTCGGTGTAGGTGCCGAAGACCGACTCGAGGGCCGCCGTGATCTCCCCGAGCGTCGCGTAGGCGTGGACCGCCTCGATGATGGCGGGCATCACGTTGCGGACCGGGTCGCGCGCGTGCGCCGCGACCGCCGCGAGGGTCCGGTCGACATCGGCCTGGGACCGGTCGCGCCGCACCGCCGCGAGCCGCGCCAGCTGGTCGGCCTCGATCGCCGGGTCGATCGACTGGAGCGCCGGCGCCGAACCGTCGCCGTCGGTGAAGGCGTTGACGCCGACGACGATCCGCTCGCCGGCGGCGGTCTCGCGCTCGAACCGGTAGGCCGCGTCGGCGATCTCGCTGGTGAAATAGCCGCACTCGATCCCGGCGATGACCCCGTCGAGCATCGAGTCGCGCCCGAGCTCGGCGATCTGCGCGAAGATCGCCTCCGCACGCCGCTCGAGCTCGTCGGTCATCCATTCGACGTACGCCGATCCGCCGAGCGGGTCGGCCACCCGCGGTGCCCCGGTCTCGTAGGCGATGACCTGCTGGGTGCGCAGCGCCAGGCGGGCCGCGTGCTCGCTCGGCAAGGCCAGCGCCTCGTCGTAGGAGTCGGTGTGCAGGGACTGGGTGCCGCCGAGGACCGCGGCCAGCGCCTGGAGCGCGACGCGGGCGATGTTGACCTCGGGCTGCTGGGCGGTGAGCGACGCGCCCGCGGTCTGGGCGTGGAAGCGCAGGCGCAGCGCACGCTCGTCCGAGGCGCCCCAGCGCTCGCGCAGCCAGCGCGCCCAGATCCGCCGCGCGGCGCGGTACTTGCCGATCTCCTCGAAGAAGTCCGAGTGGGCGTTGAAAAAGAACGACATCCGCGGGGCGACCTCGTCGGCGGTCAGCCCCGAGCGGATCGCCGGCCTCCAGGTAGGCGAACCCGTTGGCGAGCGTGAACGCCAGCTCCTGGGCGGCCGTCGAGCCCGCCTCGCGGATGTGGTACCCCGAGACCGACACCGGGTGCCAGCGCGGCAGTTCGGCGCGGGTGAAGCGCATCAGGTCGGTCACCAGCCGCACCGACGGGACCGGCGGGAAGATGTACTCCTTCTGGGCCTGGAACTCCTTGAGGATGTCGTTCTGGATGGTGCCGCCGAGCGCCGCCCGCGGGATGCCGCGGCGATCGGCGATCGCGACGTACATCGCCATCACGGTCGCGGCCGGCCCGTTGATGGTCATCGAGGTCGTGACCGCCGCCGAGGTCGATCTCGGCAAACAGCTCGTCCATGTCGGCCAGCGTGTCGACGGCCACGCCGGCCCGGCCGACCTCGCCGACCGCCCACGGGTGGTCGGAGTCGCGGCCCATCAGCGTCGGCATGTCGAAGGCCGTCGAGAGCCCGGTGACGCCCGCGGCCAGCAGGTCGTGGAAGCGCCGGTTGGTGTCGGCCGCCGGCCGAACCCCGCGAACATGCGCATCGTCCAGAGCTTGTCGCGGTACATGCTCTGGTACGGGCCGCGGGTGAACGGCTCCACGCCCGGCGCGCCGAGCTCGGCGACGCCGTAGACGCCGTCCACCGGGATCCCGCTCATCGTCGAGCTGCCCACGCCGGGCTCACCCTCGGCCGGGCGGGACGGGGTCCGGGCGGGTGCCCGGAACTCGGCGTCGGTGCTCATAGCGCGATAGTTGCACGCCGCACGCACTGCGGGAACCCCGCGCCGCGTGACAGACGCCCCGCAGTCATCGCGGGCGGGCTGCCGGACAGGACGCCGGACGCCCCCGGCTAGCGGGTCGCGGTCGGCTCCGGGGACGGCGGCGCCGGGGCCTCATCGACAGCCGGCGGTCGCGCGACGGAT
This sequence comes from uncultured Thermoleophilia bacterium, assembly GCA_963768285.1. Taxonomy (GTDB): domain Bacteria; phylum Actinomycetota; class Thermoleophilia; order Miltoncostaeales; family Miltoncostaeaceae; genus CAITWD01. The sequence goes on along the minus strand of CAVYHI010000014.1, from coordinate 254,972 downwards.
CCCTCGATGTTGAAGTACGGCATCCGCTTGTCGAGCCAGCGCGGCAGCCACCACGTGACGCGCCCCAGCAGCTCGAGGGTCGACGGCAACAGCAGGCAGCGCACGATGATCGCGTCGAGAAGACCGGCCACCGCCAGGCCGAAGCCGAACTCCTTGAGCGTGCGCTCGTTGCCGAGCGTGAAGGACATGAACACGCAGATCATGATCGCCGCCGCGGCGCTGATGACGCGCCCGGTGACGGCGATGCCCTCGGCGACCGCCTCCGAGGCGTCGTTGCGGCGCACCCACTCCTCGCGGATCCGCGAGACCAGGAACACCTCGTAGTCCATCGACAGGCCGAACACCACCGCGAACATGCATGACCGGGATCCACGCCTCGATCGGGCCCTTCTGGACGCCCAGCAGGCTGGCGAAGCCCCGCTCGAAGACGGCGACCGTCACACCGAGCGCGGCCCCGATCGTCAGCAGGTTGAGGATCGCGGCCTGGATCGGGATCACGATCGACCGGAAGATGAAGAACAGCAACAGGGCCGACAGCACGATCACGATCCCGATGAACAGCGGCAGCTTGTTGCCGAGCACGTTCGAGAAGTCGATCGCACCGGCGGTGAAGCCGCCGACGAGCACGGTGACGCCGGTCTGCCGTTTGAACGGCGGCAAGACGTCGCCGCGCAGGTGGTTGACCAGGTTCGTCGTGGTCTGGTCCTGCGGCGCCGACTTCGGGAACGCCGACATGACCGCCACGGTGCCGGACGGTGCGATCCGTGGCGGGGTCACCGCGATGATCCCGGGGGTCGCGGCGACCAGGGTGCGCAGGGCCGGCAGGTCGGCCTGACTGGCCGGGGTCGGCAGCTCGGTCACGATCGTCAGCGGCCCGTTGAACCCGGGCCCGAAGCCTGCGGCGAGCATGTCGAAGGCCTGCCGTGTGCTGGTGTTGGCCGGGTCGTTGCCCGCGTCGCTGCTGTCCAGCCGCAGCGAGTTCAGCGGGATCAGCAGGAGCAGCATGATCAGCATCGAGATGATCGCCATGGGCCACGGATGGTCGCGCACGACGCGGCTCCAGCCGCGCCAGAAGCCGCGTGAGCGGGCGGGCGCGGGCGCCGCGGCCGGCTCGGCGGCGACCGGCCCTGGGCGGTTCCGGGCAAGGCGCCGACGGATCCAGCCCTTGCGGGCAAGCCGCGGCCCGAACCGGGACAGCATCGCCGGCAGCAGCGTAAGCGCGGCGATGACCGTCAGCAGGACGGCGATGACGGCGGCGATCGCCAGGCCGTACATGAACGCGACGCCGGTCGCGAACATGCCGAGCAGCGCGATGATCACCGTGACGCCGGCCAGCAGCACCGCGCGCCCGGACGTGTCCATCGCGTTGAGGACGGCGCTCTCGGTATCGCCGGAGGCGAGGTACTCCTCACGGAACCGCGTCACGACGAACAGCGAGTAGTCGATGCCGACGCCAAGGCCGATCATCAGCGCCAGGTCGGTCGAGACGTTCGGCATGTCGACCAGGTAGGTGGTCAGCTCGATCACTGCGACGCCGGTAAACAGCGCCAGGCCGGCGGTGATCAGCGGCAGGCCGGCCGCGGTGAGCGATCCGAACGTCAGCAGCAGGATGATCAGCGCGGCGGCGACGCCGACCTCGGTCGCGGGGCCGACGCTGAAGCCCTCGGCCGCTTCGATCACCTGCCCGCCGGCGGCGACCTTGAGGCCCGGCACGCTGATCGCCTTGACCGCCGCGAGCACCGGCTTGCCGGTCGCCGAGCCCATCTGGTTCGCCGCGCTCGTTGTAGTTGATCGTCGCGAAGGCCGTCTGGCGGTCCGGCGAGACCTGGACGGCGCCGCGGGTGCTGTACGGGCTGATTACGCCGGCCACGTGCGGCATCGTGCTGATCTTCGCCAGCAGCGGCTCGATCGCGGCCCGCACCGCGGGCGAATCGATCGTGCCCTGCGAGGTGTGGAAGACGATCTGATCGACGTCGCCGCTTTGGGCCGGGAACTCCTTGGCCAGCAGGTCGTGGGCGCGCTGGGTCTCAGTGCCCGGGAGGCTGTAGACGGTCGCGTAGCTCGGCCCGACCGACTGGGCCACCACCGTCGCCCCGACGGCGACGACGATCCAAACGATCGCGACCCACAGACGGTGCGCCATGCACCAGCGTGCGAGTGCGCGCATCACCGGGCACGCCCCGTGTGGGTCCAGGCGGACGCCGGCCGGGGCAGGCGGACGATGCTCGCTCCGTGTGCGGCGCAACCGGCCACAGTGACCTCACAAGAACGCGGGGGAAGCCGCGGGCACCGGCCACCCCGGTCGTGGGAGCGGGTCGGCGCGCCCGAGGCGGGGCACTCCCGGAACGTTACCTCGCCGGTCACGCTCGTGCGAGCGTTCCCGTGACGCGTCCCTGGCGTGGCAGGATGCGGGGGATGCGTACCCGCTCGCCGATGCGGCAGTCCGCGGCGTCACTGTCCGGCCGGGCGCCGCGGCCACGGCGGCTGCTGCCCCGCGACGCCGGCCGCTACGAGGGGCCGCCCTCGGCGCTGGTCGCGCTGGTCGCGCTGAATGCGGTCGGCACGGCGCGCAGCCTGATCCATATCCTCGCCCCGGACAGCGGGGCCGCCACGATCGCGTCGATGCCGACCGAGGGCGATGCCGGCCGTGGGGTCGTCGCCCTGCTGGCCCAGTGGGGCGGCAGCCAGCTGCTCGAGAGCCTGGTGATCTGGGTCGTCGTGCGCCGCTACCGCGGGCTGGTGCCGCTCATGCTCGGGGTGATCTTCCTCGAACAGGTGCTGCGGCTGGCCATCGGCCGCCGCAAGCCGGCGCCCACGCGTCGCACGGCGCCTGGCGCGGTCGGCACGCGGGTGCTGTTGCCGCTGGTCGCCGCGCTGGCGGTGTGGTCGCTGACTGGCCGGGAGTGAGCCCCGGCCAGCCTCGACCGTCTGCGGTGGCCGGACGCGGGTCCGGTCGGCGGCCTAGTACCCCTGGGCCTCGTTCCAGCGTACCGTGAGCGCGTAGAGTACCGCGACGTCCAGGGCGATCACGACCAGGCTCCACAGCGGGTACGCCGGGAACCAGGCGAACTGGCCGAGCAGGTTGATCACCACGAGGATCACCACGAACCAGCGCGCGACCTGGCTGCCCGAGAACAGGCCCCAGGCGGCGGTTGCCATGATGATGCCCCAGATGATCAGCAGCCAGCCCCAGGTGGAGTAGCTGGTGCTCACCAGCAGGCCCGAGTTCGGCAGCACATAAACGGTGTGCTTGATCAGGGCCGCCAGGCCCTGGATGACGTTGATCAATCCCACGATGAACAGGATCACGCCGGCGAAGGCGATCCAGCCGCTCCATCCGGAGCCTGCGCCTGGGCTTTCTGTCGACATCTGTCGCTCCAATCCGATGATGTGGCTGGAGGCGCCCCAGGGCCAGGGGGGCCAGGTGCGACCCAAGCCGTTGACGAAACAGGGGGACGTTGCGCCCCGCGACTCGCACGGGGGTATGTGCGAGAGCGGGGCGTGGCTCGTGCGAACCGTATGTGCTGAATGTCACGCGGTCAATGCACGGCTCGGGGCGCGACGGGTCCTCCGCGCCCATCCGCATGGGCGTGTGGCGGCGTGGGCCGTCGGCGCAGCGGTTCCGGGACGGCCCGGCGCACTGCCGGCGGCACCGGTAAAAGGCGCGCAATTTGCGATTGGTGCGCCCTAACGGTGACAAATTCAAGTGGATGCGAAGCACGAGCGGTCCTAGATTGATCCGCATCTATTCGACCACCGGAAGGGGTGGTTGGCCGATTGATCACAACGCGCCACCTGACGCCCGCCCGACGGCACTCGCCGCCGCGCGGCGCCGTGGGCTCCGCACGCCGAGGCGACCTATTGGCGTGTACCGCGGCGCAGGCCGGCTTGGTGTTGCGATGTTGCAGCTCGCGAAGCCGGCACCATGCGTGGACCGCGTCCGCCCCGGGCGCTGGTACGCGCGTGCTGTCCCGGTATTGTCCGGGATACCCACGATGACGAATGTCCTGCACCCGACTCTCCGCCGGCGTCCGCCGGCACCGCGCATCGGCGATCCGGGCGGCGCACGCGTCGCATCCCCGGCCGCCGGCAGCATGCGCGTGGTCCGGAACGGCAGTTCAGCAGACGGGCAGTGTGCTGCCCTGGCAACCCCCCGATATCCGCGGCTTCCGGAACGTCACGGGATCCGACGGTCCACCCCCGCGTGGCGCACGAACACACCCTCATCATCGAGGTCGGCGACCCGCACTGACGCGTAGGAGGAAGCAATGGAGCAGCGAGGGAACGCGGCCTCTGGCACGTCGCAGTTGCCGTCCACGGAGGAATTGATCCGCGAGCGCCTCGAGCAGGAGCGGATTCGTCTCGAGCAGGAGATGGGCCTGGAATCACGGGACGTCGAGCATTTCGCGCGTCCGGCCGAGCGCCTGTTCACGCGTGATCAGCGCCCCCACACGACCGTCCTGTACGGCGGGCTGACCTGGAAGCACGAGCACCTGATCAAGGGCGCGCTCTCGGGCCTGGGCTACGTGTGTGAACCGATGCCGGTACCCGATGTCGCCGCCTTCCAGCTGGGCAAGGAGTACGGCAACAACGGCCAGTGCAACCCGACCTACTTCACCGTCGGCAACCTGGTCAAGTACCTGCAAGATCTCGAGCGCAGCGGGATGTCGCGCCAGGAGATCCTCGACAAGTACATCTTCGTGACCGCCGGCGCCTGCGGGCCCTGCCGCTTCGGCATGTACGAGGCCGAATACCGCCTTGCCCTGCGCAACTCGGGGTTCGACGGCTTCCGCGTCATGCTGTTCCAGCAGACCGGCGGCATGGACCAGTCCGGGACCGAGGCCGGTCTCGAGATGAACATCGACTTCTTCCTCGGTCTCCTGAACGCGATGAACATGGGCGATCTGCTCAACGACGTCGGCTACCAGCTGCGTCCGTTCGAGGTCGAGCCGGGTTCGGTCGACGCGGCCTTGGACCAGGGCATGGAGCGCCTGTATGAGGTCCTGCGCACCAAGCGTGATTTCAAGATGGACTCGTCGGTCGCGCGCCTGCTCTCCGAGGGGCGCCTGGGTGACATGGGCAAGAAGGCGGGCGTCTTCGCGGACCAGCTGGTCTCGAAGACCTACACCGACGCCTTCACTGAGGTCGGCGAGGCGCTCGCGCAGGTGCGCCTCGACCGCACCCGGGTGCGCCCGATCGTCAAGATCACCGGCGAGTTCTGGGCCCAGACCACCGAGGGCGACGGCAACTTCAAGATGTTCTCGTTCCTGGAGCGCGAGGGCGCCCAGGTCGTCGTGGAGCCGGTCGGCACCTGGATCATGTACCTGATCCACCAGGGCAAGCAGCAGATCTACGACCGGCGCCACACCAACGAGGACGAGTCGATGCCGCCGGCCTGGCGCCTGGACCGGCGGATGGCCAGACGAGCTGCGCGCCCGCCGCAAGCAGGCGATCCTGACCCTGGCCGAGGCGGTGTTCAAGCGCGAGTGGGAGCGCTCTGCGGAGCGCGCTCAACGACATCCCGCACGGCTTGACCGACCAGTACGAGCTGCAGCGGCTCGGGCACCCGTACTACAACACCCTCTCGGGCGGCGGCGAAGGCCACCTCGAGGTCGCCAAGAACATCTACTACTCCAACAAGGACCGGCGCCACATGGTCCTGTCGCTCAAGCCCTTCGGCTGCATGCCCTCCACGCAGTCCGACGGCGTCCAGTCGGCCGTCATCAATCAGTACAAGGACATGATCTTCCTGCCCGATCGAGACATCCGCCGAGGGCGAGGTGAACGCCCACAGCCGCGTCCAGATGGCGCTCGTCGAGGCCCGCGAAGCGGGCCAGGAGGCCGAGGAGGTCGAGCGCCAGGTGCGGCATGACCGGAGGAGCCCGCGAGTCCGCCGCCGAGCACCCGCACCTGGAGTCGGCGATGTACAAGGTCCATCACGTGCACCAAGCGCCGGCATCGTCCGGTGTGGCGGCGCACTTCTGCTGCACGTCGCCGACTGCAGGATCGGCGTCGCACGCTGAAGATCCCGCGGTGTCCCGCAGGCGGTCGCCTGCACGGCGGCCAACCGGCAGGCTGCCATGAGCGACTCCGAGCCGGCTCTCCGTCGGGCCTCGACGTCGGCTCGACCACCGTCAAGGCCGTCGTCGTCGACCCGCGCACCGACGAGATCCTCTGGCAGGACTACCAGCGCCACGACACCAAGCAGCCCGAGAAGCTGCTCGAGTTTCTGACCCGGATCGAATCGGACTTCCCGCTGCCGCGCCGAGCGGTTTCGCATCTTCATCACCGGCGTCCGGCGGCGGCGGCGTCGCCCCGCTCATCGGCGCCAAGTTCGTCCAGGAGGTCAACGCGGTCGCCTGGCGGTCGAGAAGCTCTACCCGGAGTGCGGGCTCGGTGATCGAGCTCGGCGGCCAGGACGCCAAGATCATCGTCTTCAAGGAAGACCCCGAGACCGGCAAGCAAGAAGAAGATCCCGTCGATGAACGACAAGTGCGCCGGCGGGCACCGGCGCGGTCATCGACAAGATCAATGCCAAGCTGAAGATCCCCGCCGACGCCGCTCGGACATGGGCTACGCCGGCCTCAAGCTCCACCCGGTCGCCGGCAAGTGCGGCGTGTTCGCCGAGACCGACATCAACAGCCTGCAGAAGACGCGGCGTGCCGCCGACGAGCTGATGGCGTCGCTGTTCGACGCCATCGTCCTGCAGAACCTGGCCGTGCTGTCGCGCGGGAACACCTTGCCGCCGCAGCGTGCTGCTGCTCGGCGGGCCGCAACGCCTTCATCCGCGGCATGCGCGAGGCCTGGCAGGCGAACATCCCCAGATCTGGGCGCGAGCGCAAGTACGCCGCTGCCCGAGGGCGCGACCCGCAGCGATCTGATCTCGATGCCCGACAACGCCCAGTACTTCGGCGCGCTCGGCGCCGTCGAGTTCGGCAGCAGGAAGACGGAGGGCATCGGGATCTATCGCGGCACCGAGCAGCCTGCGCCGAGTACATCGCCCGCGGCCGCCTCGAGGAGAAGCAGGCCGCCGGCAGCCGCGGCCTCGGCGACTCCGCGCGAGGAGCTCGCCGAGTTCGTCGAGCGCTACACGAGCCCGCCCTTCGTCCCGGCGCGTTCGAGCCCGGTGAGGTGGTCCGCGGGTTCATCGGCCTCGACGGCGGCTCGACCTCCACCAAGGCCGTCCTGCTTGACGAGGACGGGAACGTCCTGGCCAAGGCCTACCAGCTGTCCAAGGGCAACCCGATCGAGGACGCCATGGACATCTTCGGCGCGCTCCGGCAGCAGGTCGAGGATGCCGGGCGCGACGCTCGAGGTCCTGGGCATCGGCACGACCGGCTACGCCAAAGACATCCTGAAGGACGTGTTGCGGGCCGACGCGGCGCTGGTCGAGACGGTCGCCCACACCGAGTCCGCGCTGCACTTCTACTCGGACGCGCACGTCATCGTCGACGTCGGCGGCCAGGACATCAAGCTCATCGTCATCAAGAACGGCCGGTGAAGGACTTCAAGCTGAACACCCAGTGCTCGGCCGGCAACGGCTACTTCCTGCAGGGCACCGCCGAGCCTTCGGCTTCGATGTCGACCAGTTCGCCGAGCTCGCCTTCGCCGCCGAGGCGATGCCGATCTTCGGCTACGGGTGCGCGGTGTTCCTGCAGTCGGACATCGTCAACTTCCAGCGCCAGGGCTGGAAGCCCGAGGAGATCCTGGCCGGCCTGGCCGCCGTGCTGCCCAAGAACGTCTGGCTCTACGTGGCCAAGATGCCGAACCTCGCGGCCCTCGGGACGGCTTCGTGCTGCAGGGCGGCACGCAGCACAACCTGGCGGCGGTCAAGTCGCAGGTCGACTTCATCGAGCAGCGCTTCACGCGGCAAGGGCGTCAGGCCGCGGATCATCGTGCACGAGCACTGCGGCGAGTCCGGCGCGATCGGCGCGGCCCTCGAGGCCAGCCGGCTCTGGACAGCAGCGGCCACCAGACCGACGTTCATCGGCCTCGAGCGCGTCCAGGAGATCACCTACACCACCCACCGCAGCGAGGACACGCGCTGCTACTTCTGCAAGAACGCTGCCTGCGGACCTTCATCGACGTCAACGTCGGTCGGGGACCTGGCCGACGAGCCGCGCCCGAGCAAGATCGAGATCCTTCCCGGGGTCACAGCGTCTGATCGTCGGCAACTCGTGCGAGCAGCGGCCTCGTCGAGGACGTCGACGCGATGCGCGACATCAAGCAGGGCATGGACGCCAACCGCGAGCAGTACCCCAACTTGCCGGAGATCGCGGCCACGGCCGTGTTCAAGCTCACCGGGCGCGGCGGTCGTCGCCGACCCGCCGGCCAAGCGGGCGCTGACCGCCGGCCAGCGCCGGCGCAACGAGCTGGCCGCCAAGCGCGAGCCGATCCGCATCGGCATCCCGCGCGTGTTGAACCCGTACGCGTCGCAACCCGCTGTTCACCGGCTAGTTCGAGGCCTGGGCGTCCCGCCGAAGAACCTGGTCTACTCGGACTTCACCAACGAGGAGATCTACAAGGAAGGCGCCAAGCGCGGCGCGATCGACCCGTGCTTCCCGTCCAAGGTCGGGATCCCGCACGTGCACAACCTGCTCTACAAGCATCACGCCAAGAAGCCGCTCGACTTCATCTTCTTCCCGATGATCGACGTCCCTGACGTCGCACCTGTCGTGCACGCAGGCAAGCCGCGCCTGCCCGACGGTGACCGCGACCCCAGAGGCCGTCAAGGCGGCGTTCACCAAGGAAGGCGACGTGTTCCGCGAGATGGGCGTGCATCTACAAGAACACGTTCGTCAACGTGGACGACCCGCGCCTGTTCGAGCAGCAGCTCTATGACGACTGGGCCGACATCCTCGGGCTCACGCTGGACGAGCACCGGCGCGCGGTCGACGAGGGGTACCGGTGCCTTGAGCGCTTCGAACACGACACGCGCAGCGCGGCGCGCGAGGTCCTCGACCAGCTCGAGGCCGAAGACCGGCTTGGGATCGTGCTGCTCGGGCGCCCGTACCACAACGACCCGGGCGTCAACCACGAGATCCTCGAGGAGTTCCAGAAGCTCGGCTATCCGGTCTTCACCCAGGATGTCGCTCCCGATCGACGACGACCTGATCGGACCGGCTGTTCGGCGAGGAAGTCCGGGCCGGGCGCATCCAGCACCCCTTCGACATCACCGACGTCTGGAAGAACTCCTACTCGGAGAACACCAGCCGGAAGGTGTGGGCGGCCAAGTTCGTCGCGCGCCATCCGAACCTGGTGGCGCTCGAGCTGTCCAACTTCAAGTGCGGCCACGACGCGCCGATCTACACCGTCGTCGAGGAGATCATCCAGCACGTCGGGCACGCCGTACTTCGGCTTCAAGGACATCGACGAGAACAAGCCGACCGGCTCGATCAAGATCCGGGTCGAGACGATTGGCTACTTCCTGCAGCGCTACCGCGAGGATCTCGTCCAGGAGCGCACCTCGCGGCAGCAGATCGATGCCCGCCTGGCGGAGCTCGAGGCGCAGCTGCGGGCAGAGTTGGCCGGTGCATCGGCCGGGGGAGGTCAATGAGACCCGAAGACCGCGTGATGTTCGAGATCTACCGCGAGAGCAAGTACAACCTCAAATACCGCGTCGTCTACTTCACCGAACTCGGCGACCACAACAAGGACGACGAGATCAACCGCGCGCTGTCCGGGGACCACGTCTTCGACGGGTTCCTGAGCAGCGAGCAGAAGCGTGACGCCAAGCGGGCGATCGCGGGGCTGCTCGAGCGGCTCAACGAGGGCGAGCCCTTGAGCAGGCCGGACATCGAACACGAGTTGGAGCCCTTTCTCGCCTAGCACGCCGGGCGGTGGATGACTCCACCGCCCGCGGCTGGCGCCCCGCCGGCCGGCTTTGCGTGACCGCCGTGGTCGGTGCGCCGGACGACGGTGCGGCCTGCCGGCCGCACCGGACGGCCCCGCCCGCGGGCGCACCACGGCGTCGTGGGTGTACGCTGCGGAAGAAGGTTGAGTGCACAAGCAATCCTCGCCGCGCGGCCGTGGCCGCGCGCGAGGTGCTCGCCCCAGCCCTACCCATCCCACCGATACACCCGAGGAGCTGCCGACCCATGCACCTACGACGAATCTCCGGCGGCCCTGCTCGCCGAGCACATCGCGCTCGATGGCGCGGCCCAGGCGCTGCTATTCACCGAAGCCCGCAGCGCCAACACCTTCACCGACGAGCCGGTCTCCAGCGAGCAGCTGCGCGCGATCTGGGAGCTGGCGAAATTCCCGCCGACGGCCGCCAACACCAACCCGCTGCGGATCCTCTACGTCAGCTCCCCGGACGCGCGGGCGCGGCTGGTGGATCTCATGAACGAGGGCAACAAGGCCAAGACGGCCGCGGCGCCGGCCGTCGCGATCCTTGCCGCCGATCTGGACTTCCACGAGCACATCCCGCAGCTGTTCCCGTCACGCCCCGAGCTGCGCGACGTCTTCGCCGCGGACGACGAGGCGCGCGCCGCGCACGCGCGCTTCAATGCGACGCTGCAGATCGGCTACTACCTGCTTGCGGTGCGTGCGGCGGGCCTGGCGGCAGGCCCTATGGGGGGCTTCGACGCGGCCGGCGTCGACGCCGAGTTCTTCCCCGGCGGTCGCTGGCGGTCGCTGCTGGTCGTCAACATCGGCAAGCCGGGCGAGAACCCGTGGTTCGACCGCCTGCCGCGTCTGGATTACGAGCAGGCGGTGCGCTTCATCTAGCGCCGGGTGGCCCCCCAGGGCGCCGCGGCGTATGCGTCGCCGGGGATTCCCCCGGGGGCTGGCGGGGATCCCGGATAGAGTGTGCGCGAGCCGGACCGGGACGGCTTCCCGCCCGACGGCTCCCGTGCACGCACGCTGCGCGGGCCAACGACGCGCCACCCGAGGGTCCTCACATCGCTGAAGTTCTCGCACTCCTGGCGGCACTCGCGTTCGCGCTCTCGACCGTGATGCAGCAGCGCGGCACCTACGAGGTGCCGAACGTGTCGATCGGCAACCCGCGCTCGCTCCTGCAACTGGTCCAGCGCCCCGTATGGCTGATGGCGTTCGGGGTGATGCTCGTCGGCTGGCTGTTCCAGGCCCTGGCGCTCGACCGCGGCCGGGTCTCGATCGTGCAGGTGTTTCTGACGATGAGCCTGGTATTCGTGCTGCCGCTCGGCGTCTGGCTGACCAAACAGCGCGTGTCTCGTCGCGAGGTCGTTGCCGCGATCGTCATCGTCGCAGGGCTGGCCACCTTCGCGCGCGTCGGTGACCCGGCCAACGGGCGCACGAACGCGCCCAGTGCCGCGTGGCTGATCGCGACGGTCGTGGTGTGCGGGCTGTGCGGGGCCATCCTCGTCATGGGCGAGCACCGCAGCCTGTCGGTCAAGGCGGCGTCCAACGGCACCGTGTCGGGCGCCACGGCGGGTCTGCTCGCCGTGATGGCCAAACCGGTGCTGACCCAGCTCCACACCGGCCTGACCGCGGTGCTCACCGATCCCAAGACCTACCTCGTCGGCATCCTCGCCGTGCTGGGGATCGTGTTCCAGCAGTTCGGCCTCGCCACGGGCAAGCTCGCGCCGACGGTTGCCGCGGGCTCCGTCGCCAGCCCCGTGGTCGCCGTGATCCTCGGCGCCGCGCTGCTCGAGGAGCGGCTTGCACGGCCCGAGTGGCACGTCCTGGTGGCCATCGCGGCACTCGCCGTCGCGATGGTGGGGGCCGTGGTCATCGCCAGCGCGCCCCACGCGATACCAGCGAGGTCCGACCACAGGCCGCCTCGGAGACCGCCTAGCCAGGACGCATACGCGTTGGGCCCCGCCGCGTGGCGCGGCTCCCCGAGGGCCGCGTCCGGACGGGGGCGGCGGCCGGCCGGCGCTACTCCTCGCGCTCGCTGGTGTGCTCCTCGTCGGCCTCGCCGTAGACGGCTTGGTCGGGCTCCTCCTCGGGCTCGCCGGCGTCCCGCAGGATCCGGTTGGTCCCGTCCCACTCGCTGGTGGCGTGATCGATCAGCAGGGCCTCCGACTGCTCGAACCCCTCGGCAACGCCGCCGCCCGCTTCGATGACTGGAGCCATCGCGGGATCGCTGGGCTCATCGGAGTACGCGTCGTCGACGGTCGGGAGCGCCTCGAACTCGAGTCCGCTCCTTGGGTTCCTCCTCGGCGCCTTCGTCGTCCCACTCATCAGGTCTGTCGGCCCGGGTGCTCATGGTGCCTCCTTGTCGTACTTCGAGGATAGCCATCCCTGGAGGCGATGCCACCGACCTGTCGCCATGTACGCCGTCCACCGCATGCGCGTCCCGGAGGGCGCGCCGTCGTGCCGCGATGCCGGTCGACCGGACGGGCCCGGCCACACAGTGCGCGATCACGAGCGCTGCGGCCCGGGGCGCGCCACGAGGCCCTCGGCGCGCAGACGCCGCTCGATGTCGGTCACCGAGACGATCCCGAGCGGACGGCCCAACTCGTCGACCACGACCGCGCGCCCGACGCTTCGGAACATCGGATCGGTCAGCAGCGCGCTGGCGCTGCGGGTCGGCTCGATGCGCAGCGCGGCGTCGCGGTGGGCAATCGTGGCCAGCGTCGTCGTGGCACGCGCGGGCGGTGGCTGGGCGCGGACATCGGACTGGGTCACGATGCCGATCGCCCGGCCCTCGGCATCGATGACGGGGAAGGCGGTGAAGAAGTATCGGGCAAAGCCCTCGAGGGCGGCTTCGGTCACGGTCAGCGACGCCGGCAGGCTGACGGCGGGCTGGCTCATCAACTCGGCGACGGTCTGGTCCCGCAAGGCATGTGAGAGTCGGGATGCCTGCGCCTCCGCGCCGGAGGCGACGATCAGGAAGGCACCCAGTAGGGCGAACCACAAGCCGTCGATCTCGCCGGCGAAGACGGCCAGGATGCCGAGCACCACGATCCCCCACCCGAAGGCGCGGCCCAGCCGTGCGGCCGTTGCGGTGGCGCGGTCCTGGTCGCCGTGATGGCGCCACAGCAGCGAGCGGGCGATGCGGCCGCCGTCGAGCGGGAAAGCCGGGAGCAGGTTGAACACGAGGATCGCGATGTTGACGATCAGGGCGTACTCGAGCAGCGCACGCGCCCACGCCGGCAGCACCCCGGCGATCGCGACCCAGGCCAGCCCCAGGACGAGCGCGATGACCGCCGTCACGGCGGGACCGGCGGCGGCAAACCGGAGCTCGTCCTCAGGGGTCTTGGCGTCGCCTTTGAGTCGCGACACGCCACCGAGCAGCCACAGATCGATTTCCTCGACCTCGATGCCGCTGCGGCGCGCGACCAGCGCGTGGCCGAGTTCATGCAGGAGGATGCCGGCAAACAGCCCCAGGACGCTGATCAACCCGAGCGCGTAGGCGGCGGCGGTGCTCAGGCCGGGGTCTGCGTCCGGAAAGTAGGAGCTGCCCAGCGCCCAGGTAAACAGCCCGACGATGACCAGCCACAGCGGGTGGATGCCAATCGGAATGCCGGCGATGCGCCCGACTCGGAAGGTGCCGCGGGACATGGTGTCCTCCGCCTGTGTCGCAGAACCGGGTCGGCGTGCCGCGCGGGCCGGGGACCCCTCGCGCCACCGTCTCGGCGTCGATGGCCCGACACGATCTTAGACCGGCGTCGTCCGCGGCCGGCGGTCCGGTCCCCGCGGCGGGCCGCGACGGTGCGCCGAGAGCCCGTTAGGCGGCGAGCGGCGGGGTCTGCGGGCAGACGCCCTGTCCGTCGCAGACCGGGCAGGCGTGGGGGATCAGCCCTTCGCCGTTCGCGGCCTGGCTCCAGATGTTGCCCTGCCCCCAGCAGGTGGCGCAGAAAGCAGGTCGCGACCGGTGCCAGCGGCAGCGGCTCGGCGGCCGCGGCCGCGCGCCGCTCGATGCGCCAGTCGACCCAGGTCGGGTACGCGACGGGAATGCTTCCAGGCTCTGTGACGGCGAACACCCAAGCATCCTTTGTTCGGGCGATCTGACCACTCGATCGGCCGTAGGACTCCCGACTTGAGCACCGTGGTCGACATTCCGCTCAAGCCGATCCGTGTCGCGAGTATTGCCCGCTCGCGTGCGGGCTCACGTTGGCCCTGGGTCGAAGATTTCGGCGCCGCGGGTCCGACGTTTTGCGAAGTTCGCCGACGGGGTGCACGGCGCATGCGGCAGACGTCCGGGCTGCGCACACGGGTCCGGGCGCCCGCGGGCGGCCGCGCTCAGCGCGCCTTGCCGGTCCCTCGCGAGGTGTCCAGCGCGTCGATCGCGGCCATGTCCGCGGGCTGAGCTCGAAGTCGAAGATGGCGGCGTTCGACCGGATGCGGTCGCGATGGGTCGACTTCGGGATCACGATCGCCCCGTGCTGGATCGCCCAGCGCAAGGTCACCTGGGCTGGGTCACGGCCGAGCCGTGCGGCGATCTCGACGATGACCGGATGGGTCAGCGCGCGGCCGCGGTCGAGCGGGCTGTAGGCCTCGAGGGCGATGTCGTGCGCGTTGCAGTAGTCGAGCAGCGCGGCGCGGTACGTGCACCGGGCTGAACTGGATCTGGTTCACCGCGGGGGGCCGCTCGGCGACCGCGAGCAGGTGTCCGAGGCGCTCGGTGCCGAAGTTGCTCACCCCGATCGCCCGGGCCAGCCCCGTGGCGCGGAGCTCCTCAAATGCCTTCCAGCCGCGCGTGTCGGCGAAGGGGATGGGCCAGTGGACCAGGTACAGGTCGACGTAGTCGAGCCCGAGCCGCTCCAGGCTGCGGGCAAGCTCACGCGCCGGGTTCGGCCGGACGGGCATCCACTTGGTCGTGACGAAGACCTCGTCGCGGGGCAGGCCGCCGCGGAGCGCGAGGCCGACGCTGCGCTCGTTGCGGTAGGCCGCGGCGGTGTCGACGTGCCGATACCCCGCCTCGAGCGCCCACTCGACGGCCTGCTCGCACTCGCGACCCTTGGCGACCTGCCAGACGCCGAGGCCGAGCATCGGCATCAGCACGCCGTCGCCCAGGTCCCGGACCGGGTGCTGCGACAGCGGCGAGGCGGACGACGACATGCCCCGCATCGTTGCACGGCGCGTCGCCGCTCCGGCGGTGTGCGCGCGCCGCGGGACGGCGCGGCTCAGTCCGCGCGGTCCGGGGGGAACAGCCGCCCGGCGCCCGGCGCCCGCGGGACGGCCTCCGGGAACCGCTTGATTCCGACGCCCTCGAGCTCACCGGTCGCCGGGTGGTGGGCGAAGCGCGGCTCGAGCGTCCTCAGGTACCCACGCGCCTGGCCGTTCCGGCGCTCGGCGGAGGTCGTGCACGAGACGATCAGGTCGGCGCACTGCAGGCCGATCGAGTGATGGCTGGGTCCCAGGAACAGGCCCTCGACGATGCGGCTCAGCTTCATGTACGGCGTGCCGCCCTCGGTTAGATCGGCGAAGAAGCGACGCAGCCGGGCATCCTCCTCGCGGAAGCGCGAGTCGACGACGATGATCCCGAGATCGTCCTCCTGCTCGAGCAGCATCTGGAACCGCTCGGCCAGGAACATCAGCGCGGTCGCATATGCGTTGTCGCCGGTGGCGAACAGTTCCGGATACGCGCTGCGCCCGAGCTCGAGGTCCAGGAGCGTGACGTAAGCCGTGACCGGCGCGCTCGTGAGGGCACCGAAGACCGCGTCCGCCAAGGCGGGCGGGACCGCGCCGGTGCGTACGCCGTGCCACTTGACCTCGCGATCGAGCGGCCACTGGTGTGCCCGCATCGTCGCGTGCCACGCGTCGCGGAGTTGGTGCCAGTCGGCGTCCCGGACCGCGACCCCGCCGAGGGCGAACAGGGTGTCCTGGTCGAGACGGCCGCTCTCGTCGAGGAACAGGAGGTACATGCCGGGACGACTCTGGCACACCCGGCCCGCCGTGGCGATCCGTCCCGACGACGGCCGCCGGACATCCACCCGGGCGCGCCCGGTGAGGTCAGATCGTCGGCAGCGGCACCGCGGGATCCGGGTCGATCACCGCGCCGGCGGCGATGAGGTCCTCGAGACGCGCCAGGGCGCCGGCGAAGCTGCGATAGGCCTCATCGCCGAAGAGCCAGATCCGGGCCTCGACCACACGCGGCACGTCGGCCAAGGCCAGATGCGTCGATTTCACGGCGACGCTGGCCGCGGCGTCGAGCGGGTAGCCGAAGATGCCCGTCGAGATCGCCGGCAGCGCGACCCGGGCGCACCCGTGGCCGGCGGCGAGCTCGATTGCGCGTCGGTAGCACGCCGCCAAGAGCACCGGCTCGCCGCTGGTACCGCCCTGCCATCGCGGCCCGACCGCATGGATCACGTACCGGGCCGGCAGGCGTCCGGCCCCGGTGATCTTGGCGTCCCCGGTCGAGCATCCCCCGAGCGCCCGGCACTCCTCAAGGAGCTCGGGACCGGCCGCGCGATGGATTGCGCCGTCGACGCCGCCACCGCCCAAGAGGGTGGTGTTCGCTGCGTTGACGATGGCCTCGGCATGGACGTCGGTCGTGATGTCGCCGAGGTGCAGGGTGATGCGGCCGGTCATGCCGGCGAGGGTAGCTCAGCAGTCGTTGCCGGCGTAGCCCGCCCAGGTGTTGCATGCCCGGCCGCGGGTGGGGCGGCGGATCGGGCCGGACTGTCTGTTAGCGTGGCCGCACGATGATGTTCTTCGACGATCCCCGCCATCGACGGGCAACGCAGATGTTTGCGGTCATTACGGCCGCGGTCTTCATCGTCGGCTTCCTCGCGCTGATCCTTGTCGCCGCCTTCGGGAGCCCGATCTAGACACGCAGGTCGGGCACGGGCCCACCCACATGGATGCCTCGCGGGATGGCGCCGGACGGTCCCCGCACCGAGGCCCAACGAGCCGGATGCCGCGTCGGCGGCGCCGGGGAATGCGCGCGCCGGGCCGGCCGGGGCCAGCGGGCCATGGTCCGCCGGGCCAACCGGCCGCACGCGTGGCGGCCGCGATTCTGGCCGTCGGGCCAATCACCGGCCGGAGGTGACGATGGAGACTCCGTCTGAGTCCCATGGCACACCGACCGGGAGGTACGGGACGACATGAGCACCACGATGAGCAGCACAACGGCGCAGATCGTCGTCAGCGAGGATCCGGGGCCGTGGGCCTATGAGGCGACCGTCATGGATGACGGTCGGGCGATTGCGCAGCTGCGGATCGAACGTGATGAGACGAGCGGCGGCCTGGTGCCATGGATCGAGATCGTTCAACGTGGTCCGTTCCGCGTCGCCGAAGCGGAGAGCGTCGCCGAGGCGCTCTCGTCGATCGCCGCCGGGGCCCGGATGGCGCAAAGCGATCTCGAGGCGCGGCGCACGGCGCGCTGAGCACACCCGCCGACCGCCGGCCGCCACGCGCCGGCGGGTCGGGCGGGCCCGCGGCCCGGCTCAGCGCACCGGCTGCGGTGCCAACTGGCGCTGCTCGGGGGCCGGCTCGCGGACGGCGTCGATGACCGCGATCGCGGTGGCAAGGATGCCGATCGCGGCACCCACGGCGCAGACCCCGGCCCAGCGCTCGGCGCCGTAGGTCGAGCTGCCGACCGACGAGCCGATCGCCCCGCCCGCGAAATAGCAGACCATGTAGGCCGAGTTGACGCGGCTGCGGGCCTCCGGCGCCAGCCGGTAGATCATCGACTGGTTCGTCACCTGCAGGCCCTGCACGCCGACGTCGAGGACGAGAATCCCGACGATCAGCATCGCCAGTTCGTGGCGCCCTTCCCACAGGGGCACGAACGACACCGCCACGAGGGCGGCGAACGCGAGCGTGGTGGTCTTCGTCCAGCCGCGGTCGGCCCACCGGCCGGCGAAGTTCGCGCACAGGGCGCCGCCGGCGCCGACGAGCCCGAACAGGCCGATCGTCAGATCGCCGTAGTGGTAGGGGGCGCCGGCGAGCAGGAACGCCATCGTCGTCCAGAAGACGCTGAAGGCGGCGAACCCGAGCGCGCCGAAGATCGCCCGCCGCTGGAGCAGCGGCTCGGTGACCAGCAGCTTCACGGTACTGGTGAGCAACGCCCGGTAGCCGACCCTGATGCGCGGGCCCTCCGCGGGCAACAGCAGTCGGAGCACGATCGCCAGCACTACGGTCAGGACCGCCGCCACCGCGTAGACGGCGCGCCAGCTGGACACGCTGGCGATGACGCCGGACGCCGTCCGGGCGAGGAGGATCCCCATGAGCAGCCCGCTCATCACGACGCCGACCACATGACCGCGACGGTCGTCGTCGGCCATGGACGCGGCCATCGGGACGAGCAGCTGGGCCGCCACCGACCCGCCGCCGACGATGAGCCCGATCGCGATCAGGACGCCGACCGACGGTGCGGTCGCCGAGGCAACGAGCCCGCCGGCGGTGGCGAGGAGCACAACGGGCACCAGCCACCGCCGTGCGATCAGATCGCCGAGCGGCACCAAGAGCGCCAAGCCCGCCGCGTAGCCGATCTGGGCGAACGTCACCACCAGGCCGGCGGTGCCCGGCGTGGTACCGAACGACGTGGCGACGTCGTCGAGCACCGGCTGGGCGTAGTACAGGTTCGCGACCGACACCCCGCAGGCGACCGCGAACAGCAGGACCATGCCGCCGCTCAGGCGGGGCGGGGCGAGGGTTGATGCCACGGGGGTGGACATTCGGGCCTCCTGGGTTAAGTGAACGGTACGTACACTATCACTTTGTGTACGTACCGTTCATGAACTATGGTGGGCCTGTGACGATCGGCCACACCTCCCCGTCCTCCCCCGGCATCGGGCGCCCACGCAGCGAGCGGGCGCGGCGGGCCATCCTGGAGGCCGCGGCCGACCTACTCGTCGAAGGCGGGCTCAAGGCGGCCACGATGGAGTCGATCGCGGAGCGGGCGCACGTCAGCAAGGTCACGATCTACAAGTGGTGGCCGACCCGCGGGGCCGTCGCCATCGACGCCTATTTCCACCGCTATCGGCAGACCTACAGCTTTGTGGACACCGGGGACCTGGCAGCGGATCTGGTCGTGCAGATCCGCCTGCTCCTGGACGCCTTCCGCGGGCGCGCGGGGGAGCTCATGGCCGAGTTGATCGCGCAGGCCCAGGCGGATCCGAATCTGGCCGAGAGCCTGGCCGCCGGCTGGCTGCGGCCGCGGCGCGAGGCGACCGCGGCCGTGCTCCAGCGGGCGATCGGGCGCGGCCAGATCCGCCCCGATGCCGACATCCCGTCGCTGATGGACCAGCTCTACGCGCCGGTCTACTGGCGGCTGCTGATGCGGCATGAGCCGCTCGACGACGCGCTGGCCGGGGTCCTCGTGCGAACCGTCCTCGACGGGGTGCGTCCGACCTAGGCGACGCTGCAGACCACCGGCGGTCCAATTGGACGCGGATCATCGGACGCGGATCCTCCTCCCGGCGAAAGAGCGCCAAACGACCATCATTTGGCCGCATGGCCAACGCGCGGCGCGCCACACGGGCATTAGCGTGCGGCCCATGCCGCCGATGCTTGATCAGCGCCCGGACGACGCTGCGGTCAGCGCAATCCCCCCGTTGGACCCGCAGGTCGTCGTGCTCTTTGGCGCGACCGGTGACCTCGCCCGCCGCAAGCTGCTGCCCGGGCTGCTGCACCTGACCCGGACGGGCCTGCTCCCCGAGTGCCGGATCGTCGGGACCTCGCTCGAGTCGCTCGACCATGAGGCGTTCCGGGCGTTTGCGCACCGCGCGTGCACGGAATTCAGGCTCCCATTCTCCGAGGACGAATTCGCCGTCTTTGCGCGGCGCCTGTCGTCCGCCGCCCAGGGGGCCAACCGCACCGGCCTGCGCGCCACGGTCAAGGAGGCCGAGCGCACGCTCGGCGTCGCTCCGCGCCGGCTGCACTACCTGAGCGTGCCGCCGAAGGCGGCGCCGGCGGTCATCCACGCTCTGCGCGACGCGCGGGCTCGTCGAGCGCTCGCGCATCATCATGGAGAAGCCGTTCGGCACCGACCTCGCCAGCGCGCGGGAGCTCAACGCGCCGCTGCACGAGGTGTTCGACGAGGAGCAGATCTTCCGCATCGACCACTTCCTCGGCAAGGAGGCGGCGCAGAACATCCTCGCCTTCCGCTTCGCCAACGGCCTGTTCGAGCCGATCTGGAACCGCAAGCTACATCGACCACGTCCAGATCGACGTGCCCGAGACGCTCGTCGGTCGACGGCCGGGCGGCGTTCTACGAGACGACCGGCGCCTACCGCGACATGGTCGTCACCCACCTGTTCCAGGTGCTCGCGTTCGTCGCGATGGAGCCGCCGACCGCGCTCGAGCCGCAGCGCGATCAGCGAGGAGAAGAACAAGGTCTTCCGCTCGCTGCTGCCGATCGACCCCGAAACGTCGTGCGCGGGCAGTACGAGCGGCTACCGCGACGAGCCCGGCGTCGCGCCGGACTCCGACACCGAGACGTTCGTCGCGCTGCGGCTGCGAGATCGACAACTGGCGCTGGGCGGGCGTGCCGTTCTACCTGCGCACCGGCAAGCGGCATGGCCGAGGGCGCACGCATCATCTCGATCGCGTTCCAGCGAGCCGCCGAAGAGCATGTTCCCGGCCGGCTCGGGCGTCGGCGACGCACGGCCCCGACCACCTCACCTTCGACCTCGCCGACGCGTCGCAAGCTGTCGCTGTCGTTCTACGGCAAGCGGCCCGGGCCCGGGCATGAAGCTCGACAAGCTGAGCCTGCAGTTCGCGCTGCACGAGACCGGGCACGCGCGGCGACGTGCTCGAGGCCTACGAGCGGCTGATCCACGACGCGATGCGCGGCGACCACACGCCTGTTCACCAACGCCGACGGCATCGAGCGGCTGTGGGAGGTGTCAGAGCCGCTGCTGGACCAGCCGCCGCCGGTGCACGCCCTACCCGCCCGGATCCTGGGGTCCCGACGCGATCCACGAGCTCATCGCGCCCCGCACGTGGCGCCTGCCCTTCCAGCGCAAGCGGCGCGGCCCCCACGTAGCGCCGTCCCGCAGGCCGCGGTCAATGCCACTCGGTGGTGCGCCAGTTGTCGGTTGCCGACTCGGGCGCCGTCCAGGCGGGCATCGTCAGCGCCAGCCGCAGCGCGAGGGCGTTGACGTAGGGCTCGTAGAGCGCTCGCATGCGGCCCAGGCGTGTGGCGATCGTGTCCAGGTCCGCCTCGATCTCGACGCCACCCGCCTGCAGTTCGGCGATCAGCTGCTCGAGATCGGCCGTCGGCAGCCGGTCGTGCGGGGGCGGGGTCGGCGTCGTGCGGAAGGTGTAGTTCAGGTCGGCGACGGCGTGGCGTGCGATCGCGAACGTGTAGCGCGCGGCGTCGACCGTCCCGACCGGGGCGGCCGCGACCGTGAGCGCGCAGGAGTCGAGCACCGTGCACAGCGCCGCCAGCCAGCTCTGGCGGACGTGCTGCGAGCGGTACGAGGCAAGGATCGGGTAGGAGAGATGGGTCTCCATCAACTCGGCCGTCCAGCCTTCCCATTCGCGCAGGTAGGCGTTGATCGCTGGCCAGCCGCCGTGCCGTGCGGCGCGCGTCACTAGGCGACCCGCGCTCGGCGGGCTGCCCGCCCGCGCATCGAGCTGTGAGACGGTCGACTCCCGCCGGGAATAGGCCTGAAACAGGGCCGGGAGGTACCCGATGACGATCGCGAGCGTCAAGAGGCCGCTGCCGGCGTCGGTGACCTGCACCGCGCGCGCGAAGCCCGTCTGCGCGCTCAGGCTCCCGGTACCGCTGCTGACCAATGTCGCGGCGCTGAAGTACAGGTCCTGGCCGAACCGCACGCTGGATCCGGGGCTCAGCTGTGAGCCGCCCGCCCACTGCAGGGCGGCGTAGCCGATCACCATGCCCAGCAGCCACAGCGCCAGGTTGACCACCAGGCTCAGCGGCCCGTACAGGCCGAGCATCGTGTCCGCCGCGCGTTCGGGCAGCCGGCGGCCCAGCCAGCGCCACGGCGTCCAGCCGAGGTCGCGGACGGTCCTCACGATCCGCGGCCCGCGCCGGACGCGCTGGGGCACCAGGAACGCCAGGAAAATCTCGAGCAGCATCAGGATGACGAGCAGGGCGCCTGCGATCCCGACGACGATCCGCATCACGCCACCCCGGCGGTCGGTACCCCCGCGGGATCCGGCCGGTGCGGGGCGCACCCCGGTGACGGCGCCTGCCTGCGCCCCCGCCGCGCCGCTGAGTGCGCGAGCGCATGCGTCCCAACACCACGATGACGACGTCGTTGCCGCTGCACGGCGGTCGCTCCGTCTCGAAGGGGTCACCCGTCTGCCGTAAGGCTAGCGGCGCGGTACCGTGCGGACCGGCGGGCCGTTGCCGGCGGGCGCTGGGGCGGGGTAGGTTGTCGGCCACATGCTCGGACGTGTCGCCCTCACCATGCCCGCGTCGCCGTCGGCGGCCGCGGTCGCCGATGCGGTCGCGACAGGATTCGCCGCCGAGGCCGCGCTCACCGACGCGGCCGCGGGCCAGCTGGTCGAGATCGTGCGGCGATTGGTGGAGTTCAGCGTCGAGCAGTCCTACGAGGGACGTGCGGGTGGCGATCTCGAGCTCCACCTCGAGCTCGATCCGCACGGGGTCGGGATCGACCTGCACGACTGGGGCGCCCCCATGCGCCGGGCCGGGGGCGCCGACGGCCCGTTGCCGGCCGCGCTCGAGCCGGTCTCGCGGATCGCGCCCGACGTCCGCCTGATCAATCTCGCCAACGACGGCAAGCGGATCTCGGTGCACCTGGTTGCCGAGCACGCAATCCCGGTCGTCGAGGGCGGCGCCGACGCTGCGGCGGACACCGACCGTGTGCGCCGGGCTCAGGCGCGCGAGGACGTCGAGATCCGCGACGCCGAGACGTCGGACGCGGAGGCCATCGCCCAACTGCTCTGGCACGGGTACGTGCTCGGCTACCGCCATCGCGACTTCTACCGGCCGACATGGATCGAGCAGGTGCTCCGCACCGGGCACGTGCTGAGCACGGTGGCGTGTGCGCAGGGCACGGTCATCGGCCATCACGCCGTGATGGTCACCGCGCCGGACGAGGCCGCCGAGAGCGGCGTCGCGCTGATCGATCGGGCATGGCGCGGACTGGGCCTGTTCGATCCGATGTTCGACCACACGCTGGCGCGTGCCCGGACTGCCGGCCTGCCCGCGCTGTTCGGGCGCGCGACCTGCGCGCATCCCTACAGCCAGCGCACGGAGCTCAACCACGGGTACCGAGAGTCGGCCCTGATGCTCGGGGGATCCCCGGCGGCGATGGCGCAGGCCCAGCAGGGCGCGGACCACCCGCTCGAGCGGCGTGGGGCCAACCTCGTCTCGAGCCGTTCGCTGCGCGAGGCCCCGGAGCGGGCGCTGGCGCTGCCGGACCGCTACGCGGACGAGCTCCGCGTCGTGGCCGAGCACGTCGGCATCGTCGTCTGCGACGCGGATCCGGCCGCTGCGCCGTTGGGGGTCCCGGCGGCGTTCGCCGGAGACGATGAGGACGACACGGCCTGCCTGCGGATCTCGGGCGATTCGCTCAGCGGCAAGCGCGCGCTCCAGCGGCTGTTGCGCGGCGAGACCGCGCGGGAAGCGGACGCGCTGTACGCCGATCTGGACCTGTCGGTCCCCAACGACCATGCCGTCGAGGCGCTGCGCGACGAGGGCTTTTTCTTGTCCGGGTTCATCTACGCCGGAGCGCACGGTCGCGACTGGCTGCGGCTGCAGCGCCCGCAGGCGCCGGTGGAGACCGAGGCGCTGGAGCTCGCCGGCGAGCGCGGCCGGCGGCTGCTTGCCCGCATCCTCGAGGATCGCCGGGACGTCGAGTGAGCTGACCACCCCCTGCGCGCTGCCACAGGGCGTCGGTGACGCCCGCGTTGGCCGGCGGGACGCGCCGGTTCCCGTGACGCCTGACCGCTTTGGCGCGGGGCGGATCCGTGGAATGATCCCCGCGTCACGACGGAGGCGACCGCCGGGGTGGCGATGAGGAGGTGGGTACCGTCCTCGGGGCGATTCGGCCTCGCAGCGCTCATGTGGGTGGCGATCGCGCTCGGCGTCGGCGCGCCGCCGTCGCCGGCCGCGACTCCGGCAGTTGCCCGGCTGCCGATGGGACTCGCCCATGTCAACGGCGCCCGGCAGGTGATCGTCGTGACCTCGAGGTCGTCGCGGTCCACCTTCGCGACCCTGCGTGCCTTCACGGAGATCAACGGCGTCTGGACGCAGGCGTTCGGACCGGTGCCGGCCCGGGTCGGGCGCAACGGCTGGAGCGTTGCGCGACGGCGGTGGGAGGGTGATGGCAGGACCCCGGAGGGCTTGTACACCCTCGGTGCGACGATCTACGGCGCGCGGCCGAACCCCGGTGTCGCCTACCGCTTTCACCGCCTGGTCGCCGGCGACTACTGGGACGAGAACCCCGCGACCGGCGCGGCCTACAACACGTTCCAGCATTCGGCGAACACGGACTGCGCCGAGAACCCCTTCGGCGGCGCGACCGAGTGCCTGTGGCTCGCGCGGGCGCCGTACGCCTACTTCGCCGTCATCGACTTCAACACGCCGGCGACCGGGGCATACGGATCCGGCATCTTTCTGCACGCAGGCACGGCGCAGCCCACGGCAGGCTGCGTGTCGATCGCCGAGCGGACGCTGGTGCGGATCCTTGACTGGCTGCGGCCGGCAGATGCGCCGCGGATCGTGCTCGCCGGTCCGTCGTCGCTGGCGCGCTACTGATCCGCCCGCGGCGTCGCGGGGGATGTCGAGGTTGCTGATACCGTGGATCGCGGGCGCTCGCGCGCCACGCGCCTGCCACGGTTACGGTGTCAACTTGGGGAACCACATGACCCTGGCACGCCCGTGAGCCCGCGGCTACGACCGCGGGGCACCGCATGGCTCATCGCGTTCGGCGCGCTCGTTGTGGCCGGCGTGGTCGCCATCGCGCTCGGCGGTCGCGGCCACCCGACCGCGCACTCGCCGCGTGCGCCCGTCGTCAAGGCGCACCCGACCCCGGCGGCGCCCCCGCGGCCCGCACGGTTCGCGGTGGGTTATCGCCAGGTGCAGGTCGTCGACCCGACGCGGCAGATCCGGCTCGCCGACGGGACCCGCGAGCCGCGGACGCTGCTGGTCGAGGTCCGCTACCCGGCGCTCGGACCGGCGGCAGGCACCGATCTGGTCGACGCCCCCGCGGCCCGGGCGTCCGGGCCGTTTCCGCTGATCGTGTTTGGCCACGGCTTCGACGTCACGCCGGCGCTGTATGCGCGCCTGCTGCAGGCGTGGACCCGGGCGGGCTTCGTCGTGGCGGCACCGGTCTTCCCGCGCGCGAACCCGGACGCGCCGGGCGGCCCCGACGAGGCCGATCTGGTCAACCAGCCGGCCGACATGCGCCTGGTGATCACGCGCATGCTGGCGGCATCACGGGCGCCGGGCAATGCGCTCGACGGGATGGTCGACCCGGCACGCGTGGCGGTCGCCGGCCAGTCGGACGGGGGCGACACGGCCCTTGCCGTGGCGGATGACCCGCGCTTCCGGGATCGAAGGGTTCGTGCCGCCGTGATCCTCTCGGGCGCCGAGATCCCGTTTGTCTCGGGGTTCACCGTGCCACGGGGTGCGCCACCGCTGCTGGCCACCCAAGGCTCGACCGACACCGTCAACCCGCCCTCGGCCACCTTGGCGTTCTTTGCCGGCGCGCCGCGTCCGAAGTTCCTGCTGAGCCTGATCGGCGCCGGGCACCTGCCGCCGTATTCATCTGCACAGCCGCAGCTCGGCATCGTCGAGCGCGTCACGATCGCGTTCCTCGAGCGCTACCTCGCGCATGGTTCGCTCGCGACCCTGGTCGCGGCCGGGTCGGTGCCCGGACTCGCCCGGCTGACGTCGGATCCCTGACGCGGCGGCAGGGCTCGCGGGCCTCGCGCGGCCGGCACACATGAGGCCGTCGCGGCGGTCGGCTAGGTTTGGGCTGCGGGCAATCCGTCCGCGGGCGGCCCGCAAGGCCGAGCATGCGCTCCGACGAAAGGACGGCACGGTGAACTCGGGCATTCTGGGGGCAATTCTGGCCGTGATCTGGCTGGTGCTGTTCATCTGGCTCGGGATCCGCACGCTGCGGCGCGGCCACTGGGTGATGTTTATTGTCGGCATCTTCATCCCGCTGTTCTGGATCATCGGGGCGTTGATTCCGCGAACCCGCTAGCTGACCGGCGCCCGGGCGTCGCATGTCGCGGCGGGACGCGCGCGGCGCGCGGCCGCACCCGTCCACGGCACGCGGTCGCGTGGGGTCGCGCACCGATCCCGTGCCGGCCTAAGTTCGGATTATGCGGCCAGCGCGGGCGGCGCCACCATTCGAACCTGACCTTTTGGTTGGTTCCGCGGTGCTCGGCCTCCCGCGACAATCTGGGCATGCACCCGCCGTCGGACCGGTCATGACTCTCGCCGCTGATCGGACGCACCGGGTCGTCTGGTGGGGCGTGGGCGCGATCGCCGTCATCGTCGCCGCGCAGGTCACGGGCCATCTGATCGACACGGGCGTCTACAGCCTGCGGGTTAACGCACTCGACTCAGGCCTCGACTCGAGCATCTTCGGCATCGTGAGCAGCCTGATCCTGGTCGCCGCCGCGGCGGCCGGCGTCGCCGCGGGCCTGGTGAGCCGTCAGCGCTGGCCCGGCATGTGCGGCGTGGCGCTTGCGGCCTATGCCGTACTGAGCCTGCTGGAGGTGCCGCAGACGACCGGCGGCGTAATCGTCGTGCTGCCGATCCTTGCGTTCGTCCTGGTCGGGCTGTGGCGGGGCTCCGACGACCAGCCGGCGCCGGTCGCGCGCCCGCTGCGGATCGGCGCAGGGCTCTTGGTCCTGTCGTTCGTGCTGCACGTCGCCGTTCCGGTGGGGTTCCGACACCTCGGCATCGCGGCAGGCTCGTGGCCGTACGAGATCAAGGTCGCGCTGAAGATGGCGTCGGAAATCGCCGGCTTTGGTCTGATCGCAGTCGGGTTCGGGGCGATCGTGTCCGAGCACACGGCGCGCGGCGCACCTCGGGTCGCGGCGGCGTAGGGCGACCGCCAGGCCGCGTCGCGGCGACGCGACGCGCGCAGATGGTGCGGATCGGCACCGTGCCGACCGGTGCGCTCGTCCGGCCCCCGGGGCAACTCATCGACACTTCGAAAGACACTGATCGCAATGCACCTACGAACATTCCCACGGCGCGATGACCCGCCCACTCCGACACCGAGCGCCACGCCGTGCAGGGCCGCGACAGGAGGTCCGCGATGACGGGCACCGCGGTATCAATCGACACGGCGCTGTTGGTCGCCACCGAGCCGGTGGGGGCGCTCGAGCGCCTGCGCGTGCCCTACGCGGTCCTCGGTGCCGGGCCGACGCCGGTGCGCGGCGCGGCGAGCCTCGTGGTCCTCGCCTCATCGGGCTCGGCCGACGGGCGCAGCCTGAGCTTCCCGCGCGGCATCGACGCCGCGTCGGCCGGTTCGGGCCCATGCACGTTCGGGCAGCTTCCGGTCTGCTCGCCGGTCATGACCGACGCCGCCGCGGAGGCGCTCTTGCGCGACACCAAACGCGTCTGGAACCGTGAGCTGCCGATCTTCGACGCGGCGGGCCGCACGGTCGGCTCCTCCTGGAGCAGTGCCGACGGCAGCGTGTTCCTGCCGTTCGACCCGGACGACGCGGTCCTGAGCCTCGAGTCCGAGCGCTATCACGCCGACGCCGAGGGCGCCCGGCGGCGCTCGGTCCGCCACCTCGCCCAGACCTCCTACTACGCCGCGCGCCCGCTGATGCCGCGCCGCACGCAGCTCTGGCTGCGCCGTCGGCTGCGTCGTCTCCAGGAACGCTCGCGCTTCCCCCACTATCCGTTCGACGCCTCCGCGATGCAGCTGGACGAGCTCGTGGTGCGGTACGCCGCCCGCATCGCCGGACAGCCGCTGCCGGTGATCGCGCCGTGGCCGGCACCCCACCGCTGGGCGTTGGTGCTGACGCACGACGTCGAGACCCGGGTCGGGCACGACGCGGTGGCGATCCTGACGCGGGTCGAGCGGCGACTCGGACTCCGCTCGAGCTGGAACTTCGTGCCCGAGCGCTACCGCATCGAGCCCACGGTGCTCCAGGGCCTGCGTGACGGCGGGTTCGAGATCGGCGTGCACGGTCTGCGCCACGACGGGCGTGACCTCGAATCGCTGGAGACGCTCAATAAGCGCCTGCCCGCGATGCGCGCTGCGGCGGCGGCTTGGGGTGCCGTCGGGTTCCGGTCGCCGGCCACCCACCGCGTCTACGAGTGGATGCCGACGCTCGGGTTCGCCTACGACTCCTCGTATCCGGACACC
This sequence comes from uncultured Thermoleophilia bacterium, assembly GCA_963768285.1. Lineage (GTDB taxonomy): Bacteria > Actinomycetota > Thermoleophilia > Miltoncostaeales > Miltoncostaeaceae > CAITWD01. Next base: position 226,818 of record CAVYHI010000014.1, on the reverse strand, counting down.
GATCCCTACGAACCGCAGCCCGGCGGCTGCTGTGCGATCCTGCCGTTCTTCAACCAGGCGATGGTCGAGCTGCCGATCACGATGCCCCAAGACCACACGCTGTTCGAAATCCTCGGGCATCACGACGAGGCCTCGTGGGTCCAGAAGGCCGCCGCGCTGCGCGAGGCGGGCGGGATGTGCCTGATGATCACTCACCCGGACTACATGCTCGACCCCTTCCGCGTCCGCGCCTACGAGCGGTTCCTCGAGGGCGCGCTCAAGGACGAGCCGTGGTGTGCGCTGCCCCGCGAGGCGGCGGACTGGTGGCGTGACCGCGCCGCCTCGCGGATCCTCCGCACCCCCGAGGGCTGGCGGATCGACGGCCCCGCCCACGACCGGGCGGCGATCCGGATGTGCGATCCGCAGTGACGGGGCGGCGACATCACCTCCTGATCGTCAGCGCCCAGATGCCCTATCCGGTGCGCAGCGGCTTCCAGGCGCGCGTGTCCAACCTCGCACTCGCCGCCGCCGCCGAGCACGACGTCACGGTGCTCAGCTACGTCTCGCCCGGGGCCGTCCCCGGTGCCGCTCGAGGCTGCCCTGCCGCGCGGGCTGCGGATCGCGACGGTGCCGTTTCATCCGCCACGCGGCTGGGCCAAGCGCATGACCCAGCTGCGCTGCGCCGTCGCGGGGACGCCCTGGGCGACCTCGAGTGTGACGACGCCGCAGCTGGCCGCGGCGGCGCAGCGGATCGCCCGTGAGCGGCGGGTCAGCGTGGTGATGCTCGAATCGAGCGCCCTCGCGCACCTGCCGCTCCCAACGGGGCTGCCGGTGATCCTCGACGAGCACAACATCGAGTACGAGGTCGCATACCGCCTGGCGCGCGGCGAGTCGTCGCGGCTGCGCCGCGGGTTTCACACGCTCGAGGCACGACGCCTGCAACGCATCGAGGTCGCCGCCTGGCGATCCGCGGAGACCGTGCTGGTGACCTCGGGCCGCGAGGCAGCGCTCATCCGGGCGGCACACGACGACGTGAGGGTGGTGGTCGTCCCCAACGGCGTCGACGTCACGACATTCGCACCGTCGGCCGAGGCCGTGCCCGACCCGGGGCTGGTCGTGTTCAACGGCGTGCTGGATTACCGGCCGAACCTCGACGCCGCACGCTGGCTGACCGACGAGGTCTGGCCGCGCGTGCGTGCGTCCGACCCGCGTGCGCGGCTCGTGATCGTGGGCCGCGGGCCCGACGCGGACCGGCGGCGTCTGGAGCGCGACGGGGTGACCACGACCGGCGAAGTGCCGAGCGTCGCCGACGTGCTCGGCCGCGCAGCGGTGATCGTCGTCCCGGTCCGGATGGGCGGCGGCACGCGGCTGAAGGTGGTTGAGGCCCTGGCCATGGCCCGTCCGATCGTCTCCACGGCGCTCGGCTGCGAGGGCATCGACGTGATCGACGGCGAGCACCTGCTGATCGCCGACCGGGCCGAGGACTTCGCCGCTGCGACGGTGCGGCTCCTGGGCGATGCGCGTCTGGGCGCCCGCCTCGGCGAACGCGGGCGGGCGCTGGCCGTCGAGCGCTATGCGTGGGACGTCGCCGCGCGCGGCCTGATGGAGACCCTGCGCCGCATTCCCCCGGACGCCGGCACGCCCCTCGCCTCCCCGCCTGATCCCGTGTTCACCCTGACCGATAGCCAACGCATGCCCGCATTCGCTCGCCGCAAGCCCTCACCGCCCCGCGTGCTGATCGTCCGCCAGACGGACCTGTATGAGATGCCGGTCCGTCGCCAGGCCGAGGCGCTCTCCAATGCGGGCCTGGAGGTGGAGGTGATCTGTATGCGCCATCCCGACCGTCCGCGACGGGTCGTCGTCAACGGGGTGCGCGTCACGAGTCTTCGCGTCGGCATGACCAAAGTGTCGAAGGCCGGATACGTCCTCGGGTACGGGGCGTTCTTCCTGGCGGCGACGCTGGCGGTCACGGGGCGGTGCCTGCGGCGCCGCTACCGTGCGGTGCAGGTCAACACGATGCCGGACTTCCTCGTGTTCTGCGCGGCAGGCGCCAAGCTGTCGGGTGCCAAGGTCGTCGCCTACATGAACGAGCCGACCCCCGAGCTCGCCGAGACGATCTACGGCTCGCCGCGCATCAGCCGGCTCATGATCCGCTTCGAGCAGGCCGCCCTCCGGTTCGCGGACCACGCCGTCACGGTCACCACCCAGCTGCGTGCCCGCTACGCCGAGCGTGGCGCGGACCCCGCGCGGATCAGCGTCGTGCTCAACGGCACCGACCGGGCGACCCTGCTGGCCGGGTGGACACCGCCCGACCCGCCGCCGTCGCGCGACCGCTTCTGTGTCATCTGCCACGGCACCATCGAAGACCGCTATGGGCAGGACACGATCGTGGAGGCGGCGGCGCTGGCCCGCGAGAAGATCCCCAATCTCGAGGTCGTCTTCACCGGCCGCGGATCGTACGTCCCCGAGATCCTGGCACTCGCCAGGCGGCTCGGCGTCGACGACATCACCCGCTTCGAGGGGTGGGTGGACAACGGTCGCATGAACGACCTGCTGCACGCGGCGAGCGTCGGCGTCGTCGCCCAGAAGTCCTCGCCCTACTCGAACCTGGTGACGACCAACAAGATGAGCGACTACTGGATCCACGGGCTGCCGGTGATCGCCAGCCGCCTCGACGCCGTCGCGGCGCTCTGCGACGACAACACCCTCGAGTACTACGAGGCCGGCAACGCCCGAAGCCTCGCCGACGCGCTGGTGCGCCTGTATGAGGATCCGGCGCGCAGGCAGGAGCTGGTGCGCAACGGCGACGCCGCCGCGGAGCGCTATGGCTGGACGTCGCAGAAGCGTGAGTACCTGTCCGTCTACAAGTCCCTGTTCGCCTCGGGGGCGCGCCCGGCGGCGGCCCTCCACGCGCCGCCCGAGGAGCCCGCATCCATCGCGCTGACGGCCGACGGACGCGCCCTGGCGGCGCCCCGACGCGGCGATCAGCGGGTCTAGGCACACCGACCCGCCGCCCCCCGTGCATTCGGGGGGGAATGTTTATGTGGGTTTTCGCCAGCTAAAACCCGCGCACTACGCGCGGTTGGCGATGCCGACGCCCCGTGGCGGGTCGGGACGCAAACATGCGCTCTGCATGCCGCGTCTGTGACGCAAAATTCCTGTAAAGAGCGTGTAAAAGTATTGTTCAGCGGCGGCTGTGGCAACGCGCGCCGCCTGGCCCGCGCCGAGGCTTCGGTGCGCGGCCGCCGGGGCCCAAATCGCCCCGTCTGCGGGGCGTCCGGATCGCGTCGGCCGCGCGCGCCCGGCCGACGCTGGGGCCATTCGTTTGGGGGGCGCCGGAGGGGCCTCCGCCGTGATTCATCCACGGCGGCGCACCGGATCGGCCCTGAGCAGGCGATTTTGACACGAAACCCTGGCCTCCCGGCCAGGGTTTCCGGCGCGTCCCCATCCGTATGGGCAGTAGCCGGATAGGCCCAATGCTTAGCCGCCTGGCCAGGATTGGCATCGATCCCCGTTCCTCTGGGCAGTAGCCGCACACGCCCGTCTGTACGACGCTAGGCGCAATGCGCGTACCGACACCGCCCACGCGAAACGCGGCTTTCCGCAGCGGGACAACACCGGCCGACTGCGACGTCGCGATCGTCGGCGCAGGCCCGTACGGCCTCGCCGCAGCGGCGCACCTGGCACCGGTCCATGGCCTCGAGGTTCGCGTGTTCGGGCGCCCGATGAGCTTCTGGGACGAGCAGATGCCGCGCGGGATGCTGCTGCGCTCGCCGTACGTCGCCTCGACGATCGGCAACCCCGACGACCTGGCGAGCCTCGACGCCTACCAGCGCGCGACGGGGCGCCTGGTGACCAAGCCGGTGCCGCTCGAGGACTTCGTCGCCTACGGCCGCTGGTTCGCGGCCGGCCTGCCGACGGCTCCCGACGAGCGCTTCATCGACACGATCGAGCCGAGCCCGGCCGGATTCGTGCTCCGGCTCCGGGACGGCGAGCAGACCACCGCCCGGCGGGTCGTGATCGCGGGCGGCATCGCGCCCTTCGCGGACCGGCCGGACGTCTTCGACGGCATCGAGGCCGAACTCGTGAGCCACGCCAGCGAGCACCGGGACCTCGGCGTGTTCGCCGGGCGCCGGGTCCTGGTCGTCGGCGGCGGCCAGTCGGCGCTGGAGTCCGCCGCGCTCCTCAAGGAGGCCGGTGCTAGCGTCGAGATGCTCGTCCGCGAGGACCGGATCTACTTCCTGCGCCGCGCGCCGATCATCCACAAGCTGGGCCCGCTCACCAAGGCCGCCTTCGCCCCGGCGGAGGTCGGTCCGGCGGGGATCAGCCGACTGGTCAGCGCGCCGCGCCTATACCGCACCCTGCCGCGCCGCACCCAGGACCGGTTCGCGGTCCGGTCGCTGCGTCCGGCCGGTGCCGGCTGGCTGACCGAGCGTGTCCGAGACGTGCCGATCAACCTCGGCAAGACCGCCACCACGGCGCGGGTCCAGAACGGTCGCATCGAGCTCACGCTCGACGACGGGTCGCGCCGCGAGGCCGATCACGTCCTGTTGGCGACGGGCTACCGCGTGGACTTCGCCAAGTACCCGTTCATCTCCCAGGCGGTGCTTGACCGCGTCCGCCAAGTCGACGGCTACCCGGTGCTCTCGACCGGCTTCGAGACGACGCTGCCGGGTCTGTACGTCATCGGAGCCCCGAGTGCGTGGAGCTACGGGCCGCTGATGCGGTTCGTCGCAGGATCCGAGTTCGCAGGACCGACGCTCGCGCGCGCGATTCGCGCCACGGGCGCACGCAGCCGGACCCGGTAGCCGGACATGGGGGCGTACTTGGGCTCGCGCAGCCTGCTTGGCGCGGTGGTGATCGGCGCCGACTACCGGGGGCTGGCGGTCGTGCGGAGCCTCGGCCGGCGGCGGCATCCCGGTCTGGGTCGTCCGCGACGGCGACGACACGCTGGCCTGGCGCAGCCGCTACACCACCGGCCGCTCCGACCTCGGCGGGGAGACCGAGGACGCGCGCGCGGCCGGTCTGGTGGACCTCGCGTCGGCCCACGGCCTCGAGGGCTGGACGCTCTTTCCGACATCGAACCGCAGCGCGCGGCTGGTCGCGCTGCAACCAGGCGGCCCTCGCCGAGCGTTTCAGCTTCACCACGCCGCCGTGGAGCACGATGCGCGTCGCGTACGACAAGCGGCTCTTGGTGAACTTCGCCGAGCGCCTCGGCGTGGATCAGCCACGCACCTGGGTCGCCGAGACCGCCGCCGATGCCGCCCAGATGCCCGACCGCTACCCGGTCTGCGTGAAGCCGGCGATCAGCCAGGTCACGTCCACCAAGGCCTGGCGCGCGGACTCGCCGGGGAGCTGCAGGAGCGGTTCGCCTACGCCGCGACGCTGGTCGACCCGAGCGAGCTGCTGATCCAGGAACTCGTGACGGGTGGCGGCGACATGCAGTTCGCCTACGGCGCCCTCTGCGAGGACGGCGAGCCGCTGGCGTGGATCGTCGCCCGGCGGGCCCGACAGCTCCCGGCCGATTTCGGCCGTGCGTCAACGTTCGTCGAGACCGTCGACGAGCCCGAGGTGCGCGCGGTCGCCGAGCGGATCCTGCGCGACCTGCGGTTCACCGGCCTCGTCGAGGTCGAGTTCAAGCGCGATGCCGACACCGGCGCGCTCAAGCTGCTCGATATCAACCCGCGCGTGTGGGGCTGGCACAGCCTCGGCCAGCGGGCGGGCGTCGACTTCCCGTACCTGGCCCGGTGCCTGGCCCTCGGCGAGCCGGTCCCCGCATCACGGGCCGAGATCGGCGTGCGGTGGTCGCGGCTGACGACCGACGTGCCGACCTCGCTCAAGGAGATCGTCGCCGGCCGCCTCGATGCCTGGGCCTACCTGCGCTCCTGGCGAGGCCCACGCGTGGCCGCGGTGTTCTCGCGCGACGATCCGTGGCCGGGTGTGGTCGAGGTCCCGATGCTCGTCGGCATCGTCGGTCGGCGGCTGGTGCGCTCCCGGCGCTCCGCCGGCGATGCGCGGGTGCCCCGGCAACGCGAGCTGTGGCCGGACGCCCCGGACGGACCGGCGCCGGTTGCCGGCGGGTGGGTGCAGGATGCCGACGACCTCTAACGCCGCCGCCGCGCGCGCATCGCGGCACCCGTGCGGGTGCGGCGCCTGGACCTCGCCGATCCGGCGTGGCAGCGCTTCGTGGACGCGCACCCGGACACGCTTGGCTACCACCAGCCGGCGTGGGCCCGGATGATCGGGCGGGTCTACCGGTTCGACGCGTTCTGCCTGGCGCTCCTCGACGGTACCGGCGCGATCCGCGGCGGCGTGCCGGTGATCGCCACCGGGCGGCTGCGCCGCCGCTGGACGAGCCTGCCGTTCACCGACATCTGCCCGCCGCTGGTGGACGCCGACACGTCGGTCGCGGCCCTGGTCGACGCCCTGGAGGCGACGCGCCGCGCCGCGGGCATCCGGCGTCTGGAGCTCCGGGACGCGCTCGCCCGCGGCCAGCGCCGTCCGGCAGGGGTGACCCATGTCCTCCCGCTCACCGACCACGCGACGCTGTGGGCCGGCCTGCACGCGTCGCAGGTGCGGCGGTCGCTCCGCCGCGCCGAACGCGAGGGCGTGCGGATCCGGGTGGGCACGGGCCCGGACGACATGCGCGCCTACTTCGGGCTGCATGTGGCGACGCGTCGGCGCCTCGGGGTGCCCGCGCAGCCGCGCCGGTTCTTCGACGCGGTTTGGGCCCGGATGATCGCCGCCGGGCACGGTGAGCTGCTGTTGGCCGAGCACGACGGCGGGGCCATCGCGGGCATGGTCCTGTTGCATGGCTCGCGCACCGTCACCTACAAGTACGGCGCCTCGCTCGCCGACGCGTGGCAGTACCGGCCGAACCACGCGTTGTTCTGGCACGCGATCCGCGCGGCCGCCGACCGCGGCTACCGTACGTTCGACTTCGGGCGCAGCGACCTGGCCGATGACGGGCTGCGCGGCTTCAAGGCCTCCTGGGGCGCCACCGAGGTGCCGCTTGGCTACACCCTGCTGGCCGATGCCCCGGCGGCGGTGGCCCGCGAGTCCGGCACCCCGGAGCTCGCCCGCGCCGTGATCCGGCGTGCACCGAGCATCGTCTGCCGGACGGCCGGCGAGATCCTCTACGGGTTCGCCGCATGAGGCGCCTGGCGGTGATCGTCACGCTGGTGGTGGTCGTGTTCGGCGTGATCGGCGGCCTGCGCCTGTTCGGGGGCGGCGGCTCGGGCGGCACCAGCACGTCCGAAACCACGGCCCAAAGCGGCACGTCGCCGGCGTCCGCGCCCGTCGCGCAGGTGATGTCGACGCGGGCCGCAGGGCTGCACGTGCAGCAGAACCGGCTCGAGAACGCCGCTGGGCAGCCGGTCGTTTTGCGCGGGGTGAACCGCTCCGGGACCGAGTACACCGTGCATCCACGGCTACGGCATCTTCGACGGGCCGAGCAACGCCGCATCGGTCCGGGCCATCCGGTCCTGGGGCACCACGCTGGTGCGGATCGGGATCAACGAGGACTGCTGGCTGGGCATCAACGGCGTCTCGCGGGCCGACGCCGGCGCCAACTACCGCCGCGCGATCGTCGCCTACGTGGCCGAGTTGCAGCGGTACGGCATCGTCCCAGAGATCTCGCTGATGTGGGCTGCGCCGGGTCGGTACCGCGCGACCTACCAACCCGATGCCCCGGACGCCGACCACTCGCCTGCGCTCTGGACCAGCCTTGCCCAGACCTTCCGGAACAACCCCAACGTCATCCTCGGGGTCTGGGGCGAGCCGGCCGTCGGCGCCTCGTGCTTTGCCAACGGCGGCATCTGCGGAGCGACCTACGGCCCCCGCAACGCGCCGTACCGCTCCGCCGGCTCCAAGCAGGCCGTGCGCCTGATGCGCGCGGCGGGCTATCGCGGGGTGATCGCGGTCCCCGGCGTCGCCTGGGCGAACGACCTGTCGGCATGGCTTGCCAACGAGCCGCAGGATCCGCTGCATCAGCTGGTCGCCGAGGCCCACATCTACGGCGGTCAGGTCTGCGCGTCGGTGTCCTGCTTCAACCAGACGCTGCTCCCGGTCGCCCAGCGCGTGCCGCTGCTGTTCGGGGAGACCGGCGAAAACGTCCCCGGCACGGACTGCTCTGCGCGCGCGATGCGCACGCATCCTCGGGTGGGCCGCCAGCCACAACGTCTCCTGGGCGGCGTGGACGTGGGACACCTGGGGCACCTGCGGTGCGCTGATCTCCTCCTACGCCGGCATGCCGGCGAACCCGTACGGCGCCTACATCCACCAGACCCTGAAAACCCCCGTCTGACCGAGTCGCAGCCTGTGAATCTGACCACTGCCACCCAGCCCGCGCTCAGCGTGCCCTTCCTCGACCTGACGCCGCAGACGCGCGCGGTCCGCGACCAGGCGCTGGCCGACATCGGCGCCTTGTGCGATGCGAACGCGTTCATCAACGGCCCGGTGTGCGCCACCTTCGAGGAGGCGTTTGGCGTGTGGGTCGGCGCGGCGCACACGCGTCGGGGTCGCCAGCGGCACCGACGCGCTGCGGCTCGGGATGCTCGGGTCGGACCTCGCGCCCGGGTCGGAGGTGCTCTGCCCGGCCAACACCTTCGTCGCCACGGTCGAGGCGATCCGGCAGGCGGGGCTGACGCCGCGGCTGATCGACGTGCGCCCCGACGACTACACCCTGGACCTCGACGCGGCCGCGGCCGCCGTCGGCGAGCGCACCGGGGCGATCATGCTGGTGCATCTGTACGGCCAGATGGCCGACACCCACACGGCCCGGCGGATCGCCGCGCGCCACGGGCTGCGCGTGTTCGAGGACGCCTGCCAGGCCCACGGCGCGACGCGTGACGGCGTCCGCGCCGGGGCCGCAGCTCGACGGCGCCGCGTTCAGCTTCTATCCCGGCAAGAACCTCGGTGCGTTCGGCGACGCGGGTGCGTGGTGCACCAACGACGCCGACGCGGCCACGCGTGGTGCGGGCGCTGCGTGAGCACGGCCAGTACACCAAGTACCACCACGCCCTCGAGGGCTACACCGCCCGCCTCGATGCCCTCCAGGCGGTGGTGCTGCTGCACAAGCTGAGGTTCGTCGAGCAGTGGAACGCCGAGCGCCGCGCCGCCGCCGCGTACTACACCGAGGCCCTCGGCGATCTGGAGGCGCTGGTGCTGCCCGGGGTCCCGGCTGGCTCGGACCCGGTCTGGCACCTGTACGTGGTCCGGACCGCGGACCCGGACGCGTTCTGCGCGGCCCTGTCCGAGCGCGGCATCGCCACCGGCCGCCACTACCCGATCCCCGTGCACCAGACCGAGGCCTACCGGCACCTCGGGCGCGACGGCGAGTTCCCGGTCACCGAGCGCCTGGCGCGCGAGGTGGTCAGCCTGCCGATGTTCCCGGGCATCACCGAAGCGCAGCTGGAGGCCGTCTGCGACGCCGTGCGGAGCGCGCTGTGATGGGCCCGGTCAACGACGCCCCCTACCGGCTGATCCGCGACGTCGAGTTCGGCGACGGGGTCGTCGTGTACGCGTTCACCAACCTGTACGGCTGCGCGATCGGCGCCCGCACCCAGATCGGCGCGTTCGTCGAGATCCAGCGCGGTGCCCGGATCGGCGCGTCCTGCAAGATCCAGAGCCACACCTTCATCTGTGACGGCGTCACGATCGGGGATCGCGTCTTCGTCGGGCACGGCGTGATGTTCGTCAACGACAAGACCCCGCGTGCGGCGCTGCCGGACGGCGGCCTGCTGACCGAGGCCGATTGGGAGCTGCTGCCGACGGCCGTCGGCGACGACGCGAGCATCGGCACCGGCGCGGTGATCCTCGGCGGCGTGACGATCGGCCCGGGGGCGCGGATCGGCGCGGGCGCGGTGGTCACCCGCAACGTGCCCGCAGGTGCGACCGTCGCCGGGGTCCCGGCACGCCGCCTGCCCGACCGTCCCGGCGCCGCCGACCGGACCGCCTTCACCTCGACCGGCCGCGTCGCCGTGCCGCCAGGAGTCTGAGCGTGTCGACCGATCCCACACGACCCGACCTGGCGGCGCAGCACGCCGCCGAGCCGGTGACGGGCGCGCCCGCCGGCGCCGGCCCGCTGACCGCCGATCCGCGCACGCTCGAGATCCTGGCGCGCCGCCGGAGATCCCCCAGCTCAGGCACCGTGGATGGCTCGTGCGCCGCGCGCTGTTGGTCGCCGACGTCACCGGTCTGCTGACGGCGTTCGTGGTGGCGCAGCTGGTGATGTACGTCGTGTTCGGGGAATCCGTCCCGGGCCACACGGCGCTGGCCGGCGTGGTCGCCGTGGCGTCGATCCCGGCATGGATCTTTGTCGGCAAGCTCTACGGGCTCTACGACCAGGACGGCGAGCGCGCCTACCACGCGACCACCGATGACCTGGTCGGCGTGCTCCATGTGACCACGATCGGGACGTGGTCGCTGTACGCGCTGGTGCAGCTGACCGGCCTGGCGAGCCCGACGATCCCGCGCACCGTCACCTTCTGGCTGTTCGCGACGGTATTCATCATCACGCTGCGGGTTGTCGCACGCCGGCTGTGCCGCCATAGCCTGCTGTACCAGCAGAACACCATCATCATCGGTGCGGGCGATATCGGCCAGCGCGTCGCACGCAAGCTGTTGATGCACCCCGAGTACGGCCTGAACCTGGTCGGCTTCGTGGACAACGACCCCAAGCCCCGCCGGACCGGACTCGAGGGGCTGCGGCTCCTCGGCACGCCGACCGAACTGCCCCAGATCGTCCGCGCCCTCGACATCGAGCGGGTGATCGTCGCGTTCTCCAACGACACCCCGCAGCAGACGATGCAGGTCATCCGCAGCCTGGGCGACGAGCGCGTGCAGATCGACATCGTGCCGCGCCTGTTCGAGCTGCTGCCGGCCACCGTCCGGATCGACTCGGTCGAAGGCTTGCCGATCCTCGCGCTGCCGCCGGTCAAGATGGCCCCCTCATCGATGTTCGCCAAGCGCGCCATCGACGTGGTGGTCAGCGCCGCGAGCTTGGCACTGCTGGCGCCGCTGTTCGCGTTCATCGCGTGGCGCGTGCACCGTGACTCGACCGGGCCGATCCTGTTCCGCCAGACGCGGCTCGGGCTGGGCGGCAAGCCGTTCACGGCCCTGAAGTTCCGCACGATGTACGTCGACACCAGCCCCGACGAACACCGCGCCTACATCGCCCAGACGATGGATGCCGACACCGCCGAGCAGCGCAACGGCATCTTCAAGCTCGACCAGACGCGCGCGATCACGCCCAGCGGGCGCTGGCTGCGCAAGACCAGCCTCGACGAGCTGCCCCAGCTATGGAACGTCCTGCGCGGCGACATGAGCCTGGTCGGGCCCCGCCCATGCATCCCCTACGAGACCGAGAACTTCCTCCCGCACCACTTCGACCGATTCCTTGTGCCCGCCGGCATCACCGGCCTGTGGCAAGTGACCGCCCGCGCCCACGCCACGTTCCGCGAGGCCCTTGACATGGATGTCGCCTACGCCCGTGGCTGGTCGCTCGGTCTGGACCTGCGCCTGATCTGCCGCACACCAGCGACCCTCCTCGTACGGAAAGGAACGACGTGAGCGTTTCCATACGTCCCACGGATCCCGCCGACACCTTCGGCGACGAATTCGCGGACGACCCCGTACGGGTCGCCGTGGTCGGCCTCGGCTACTGGGGCCCGAACCTCGTGCGCAACCTGCACACCCTGCGTGGTGCCGACCTGCAGATGATCTGCGACCAGAACGCGCAGCGCCTCGATCAGATCACCCGCCGCCACCCGACGAGCCGGACGACGGTCGACTTCGCCGACGTACTCGAGGACGATGCGATCGAGGCGGTGGTGATCGCGACGCCGATCCGCACGCACTACCGGCTGGCCGATGCGGCGCTGCGTGCCGGCAAGCATGTCTTTGTCGAGAAGCCGCTCGCCGCCAGTAGCCGGGAGGCGCAGGACCTGGCCGACACGGCCCGGGCCAATGGCCTGGTGCTCCTGCCGGGGCACACGTTCCTGTACTCGCCGCCGGTGCTCAAGATCCGCGAGCTGATCCGCTCCGGGGCGCTCGGGGACATCTATTTCGTCTCGACCAGCCGCGTCAATCTCGGCCTGCACCAGACCGATGCGAGCGTCGTCTGGGATCTGGGCCCGCACGACTTCTCGATCCTGCAGTTCTGGCTCGGGGAGACGCCGACGATGGTGTCGGCCATCAGCCGTAACTGCATCATGCCGGGCACGCCCGACGTGACCTTCATCGCCCTCGAGTACGCCTCGGAGACGATCGCCCAGGTCGAGCTGTCGTGGCTCGCACCGTCCAAGCTGCGCCGCACCACGATCGTCGGCTCGGAGGCGATGGTCGTCTACGACGACACCTCCAACGAGCCGGTGCGGGTCTTCGACTCGGGGGTCTCGCTGCCGGACCCGGAGACCTTCGGCGAATACCGGCTCTCATATCGCACGGGCGACATCGTGTCGCCGCGGATCCCGGTCGCGGAGCCGCTCGCGCTCGAGCTCGCCGACTTCTGCACCGCGATCCGCACGACGACCGCGCCGCACTGCACCGCGCAGCTCGGCATCGAGGTCGTGCGGGTGATCGAGGCCGTCGACCGGTCGCTGGCGTCCGGGCAGCGGGTGGTGCTCGCGGCGGCCGCCGACACCGCCGACCCCGAGGATGAGGCCGGGCGCTCAGCGGATGGACGCCGCCCGGTCGCGCCGCTCGGCCAAGTCACGGTGCCCGCACCCGAGCGCCATACCGCCGTCCACCGCGCGGCCGCGCATCAGACCGGGGACGTCCACGACGTCGCCGTCCACGCCGACGTGAAGGGCCGTTCGCATGCGTAGCTGGCAGACCTTCCTCCGGGACGGCCGCGCCGTGTTCCGGCGGCACTGGAAGCTGTTGGTGCTGCCGATCCCGCTCGCGCTGTTGATCACCATCTGGGTCGTGGTCTCGACGCCCACGATGTACCAGTCGCAGGCCGCGATCTGGTCCGACATCACCTCGGCGCAGGCGGCGGCCAACGCCCAGGCGGCCAATGGCGCGACCCCGCTGACGCCGGCCGCCCAGCAGCAGTCGCTGCTCAACGAGCTGCTGGCGACTGACTCGTTCCGCACCGCGGTCGCCACCAGCAGCCCGCTGGCCGCGTGGCTCCAGGCCAACCCGCCCTCCAAGTTGACCCCGTCCGGGCTGACCGGCCTGCTCCATGGCACCCCGGCCCTCAGCGAGCGGATCCGCACGGCACTGCTGTCGGGCACCTCGACGACACTCAACGGGCCCCAGGTGATGACGATCGGCTTCCAGGCCCAGTCGTCCAACCTTGCCCACGACACCCTGGCCGCGATGCTCAACACCTTCGCCGCCCAGCGCTCCCAGCTGGTCGCCCAGAACCAGGGCACCTTCCGGGTCCTCGATCAGGCGAGTGTGCCGGTCGGCCCGACCACGGGGACCACCAAGAGCCTTCAGACGGTCCTCTACGGCCTGATCGCCGGCATCATCGCCTCGCTGCTCGCCGTCGTCGTGTTGACGCTGCTCGGTCAGCGCAGCCGCCGCGCCGCGCCGGCGGGAGCCCCGAGCGGTAACGGCGTCGGTCCGGCCGCGCCTGGCCCGGCACCATCCGCGATCCGGGCGACCCCGACGCCACTGGAGCCCGCCGTGATCGCGAACGGCGACGCCCGCACGGCCCGGACCCCGCGATCATGAGCCTGCACTCCCGCCCAGGGCCTAGCCGGTCGGCTAGGCCGACCGACAATCACCCGACTCACGTCGAGCAGCGACGCCACGGCGGCGGCTGTACGGTCGGGGTTCGCCCCGACGTTCGACCCGTGAGACGACGGCAGCCCGTGCACCCGACACGGTCAGTTCGGGCTGCGAAGGAGCGACACTGATGCGTAGCTGGCAGACCTTCCTCCGGGACGGCCGCGCCGTGTTCCGGCGGCACTGGAAGCTGTTGGTGCTGCCGATCCCGCTCGCGCTGTTGATCACCATCTGGGTCGTGGTCTCGACGCCCACGATGTACCAGTCGCAGGCCGCGATCTGGTCCGACATCACCTCGGCGCAGGCGGCGGCCAACGCCCAGGCGGCCAATGGCGCGACCCCGCTGACGCCGGCCGCCCAGCAGCAGTCGCTGCTCAACGAGCTGCTGGCGACTGACTCGTTCCGCACCGCGGTCGCCACCAGCAGCCCGCTGGCCGCGTGGCTCCAGGCCAACCCGCCCTCCAAGTTGACCCCGTCCGGGCTGACCGGCCTGCTCCATGGCACCCCGGCCCTCAGCGAGCGGATCCGCACGGCACTGCTGTCGGGCACCTCGACGACGGTCAACGGGCCCCAGGTGATGACGATCGGCTTCCAGGCCCAGTCGTCCAGCCTTGCCCACGACACCCTGGCCGCGATGCTCAACACCTTCGCCGCCCAGCGCTCCCAGCTGGTCGCCCAGAGCCAGGGCACCTTCCGGGTCCTGGATCCGCCGAGTGTGCCGGTCGGCCCGACCACCGGCACGTCCAAGGGCCTCCAGACGGTCCTGATCGGTCTGTTGGCGGGTATCGCCGTCACGCTCGCCGCGACCGCGATCCTCGTGCTGCTCGGTGACCGCAAACGGCGCGCGTCGGTGCCTGAGGTGCCCGGTGGCCCCGACGACGGCCGCACGGCCGCCGGCGGTGCGGTCATCCCGGTCGCGGCGACACCGGTCGCGGCGGCGCCAGGGCGCCTGCATGAGGCCGGGATCACGGCCGACGTCACGCCGGAGCCCGTGTTGGAGCACCCCGAGGCCGCCGCACCGGTGCTGCCGGACGGCGACGAGCCGCGGATCGACGGCATCGTCCGCGACGTGCGCGTCGTTCGCAGCGGCACCGCGCGGCGGGTCGTGTGGGTCGTCTCGACCGCGGCGGACGCCCCGGACATCCCGCGGCGGTCCCGCGTCATCCTCGAGGATGTGCCGCACGGACCGGGAACGGTGCGCCGGACCGAGCAGACACCCGACGGCGTCGACGTGTACCTGGAGCTCTCCGGGGTGCTGTCGAGCGCGGCCCGCGACGGCATGCCCGCGGCCGCCGACAAGGCGTGGATCGGGCACGGGCTGACCCTCGTCCCGGCGCCGGATGCCCAGGTCGCCGGCAATTCCCGCGCGTAGGGGCTGACATGCGGTGTGCTCGGACAACTCGCCCGGCGGGGCGCACATCGGGCCCCGCGCCCCCGACGATGAGCGCCGCGTCGTGACCCGCTGGGGCGCGATCCTCTTGGTGCTGTTTATCGTGCTGGGGCTGATCGGCCTGCCGGCGGGCCGCGCGACGCGAATTGCCGTCTGGACCACCAGCCTGCTGCTCATCGGCGTCTGGGTGGTCGCATGGCGGTAGTGCCAGACACACGGCTGCCGCGCGATCCCGGGGTGTCCGCCGTCGTCATCGGCGCGATCATCGCGAGCGTGGTGTTCGGCCTCGTCGCGGGCGAGGCGGTCCTTGGCGGCAAGCCCTCCGACCTGCTGGTCTTGGGTCTCGTCGCGTTCGTGCCCGTGGTCGTGATCTGGGCGCCGCGGATCGGCGTGTTGGGGCTGCTCGCCGGGGCGCTGTTGATCGAGCAGACGCCCGTCCAGGGCGTGAGCGGGCTGGTGACCGACCACGTGCCGCTGTTCAGCGGGGTGTCGCAGAGCGCGCACGGCAACTCGGTCGACATCCTGATCGCCCTGCTGTTGGTCGTGCTGATGGTCCGTGGCGCCGACGGGACCACGCGGCTGCCCCGCACGACGCTCGGGCGTTCGATCGCTTGGCTCCTGGCGGCCGTGCTGGTGGGCCTGCTGGTTGGCTTGGCGCATCACGGCAGCACCCGCGTCGCGCTGATGGAGATCCGACCGTACCTGTATCTGGCGGCGACCTACGTACTGGTGCAGGCGTTCCTCGGCACGCGCAGGCTGCTGCACGCCACGCTGTGGGTGATCGTCATCGCCAACGGCGCCAAGGGCCTGCAGGCGGTCCTGGCGTTCCTGTCGGTCCGCGGCGAGAACCCGCGCCCCGATGCGGTGCTCGGCCACGAAGAGGCCTTCCTGTTTGCGATGTTCATCATGATCGTGGCGGCCCTGTGGCTGCTCGACCAGCCCGGCCGTCTGCGCACGACCGCGACGTGGCTCTTGCCGCTGGTGCTCGTCGGCGACATGGTCAACAGTCGCCGCACCGCGTGGCTCATCCTCGCCGCGGGGCTGCTCATCGTCGGCATCGTCGGCGCGGTCGCGCTGCCCGAGCGGCGGCGCTTCCTCTTGCGCACGGGGCTCTGCCTGGCGGCCGTTCTGTGCGTCTACCTGCCGGTGTACTGGAACCAGACCGGCACCCTGGGGCAGCCGGCGCGCGCGGTCCACTCGTTCGTCAGCCCGAATCCGCGCGATGCCTCGAGCGATCTCTACCGCACCCAGGAAAACGCGAACCTGACGCTCAACATCCACCAGGGTGGCGTGCTCGGCAAAGGCTTCGGCGTCCCGATCGACTACGCCCTGCCGATCGCCAACATCACCTCGATCGATCCGCTCATCGCCTATGTCCCGCACGACGGGGTGCTGTATGTGGTGATGCGGATGGGGCTGTTCGGCGTGATCACCTTCTGGTCGATGATCGGCATCGCATTGATCACCGCCTGCCGGCTCGCGCGGCGCGCCGACCGCGACGCGGCGCTGGTCGGCCTGGTGACCGCGGCGATGGTCGTCGGCTACACCCTGCAGGGCTACAACGACCAGGGCTTTTTCTTCTACCGCATCGCCATCTGCATGGGGCTCTTGTTCGGACTGATGGAGGTCGCGACACGGCTCGCCGACGCGACCGACAAGAAGGCCGGCGTGAGGTGACCGTGCGCGACACCGCCTGGCGGGCCGTGGCGGCGCGCGTACCGGCGCGCCCGCCGGTCGGCGCTGACGGGCTTCGGCTCGTGGCGATCCGCAGCCTCAACTATCTGACCAACTACGTCGTCGCGCACATCCCGTCGTTCACCGTGCGCCGGATCTGGCTCTCACGGGTACTCGGGATCCGCATCGGCGAGGGCGCGGGCGTGCACTTGGGCTGCTACGTCTGGTTCTACGGCCCCTCGCAGATCCGGCGCGACGGCATCGCCATCGGGGCCTACACACGGATCAACCGCGACTGCACGCTCGACACGCGCGGCGGTCTGTTCATCGGGGAGAACGTCTCGATCTCGCCCGAGGTGATGATTCTGACGGCCGAGCACCGGCTGACCGATGCCCGCTTTACCGAGGAATCCTGCGCGCCCGTCGAGATCGGGGATCACGTGTTCATCGGCGCGCGCGCGATCATCCTGCCGGGCGTCCGCCTGGGCCGCGGAGCGGTCGTCGCGGCCGGCAGCGTCGTCACGAAAAGCGTTGACGAGCTCGTGGTCGTCGGCGGCGTTCCGGCACGGCCGATCGGCACCCGCCCGGACGACGCCACCCGCTACACGCTTGACGAGCCGTTTCCGATCTTGGAGTGAGCGTGGCCGTCGACGCCGCCACCCGCTCTGTGCAGGAGGCCGAACCCCACGCATCCGTGCCCCTTGCGACGGAGCCGACGCGGCGGATCTACCGCAATCTCGGCGCGCTCGGCGGCGGCCAGGCGGTGACGTGGCTGGTGACGCTCGCCTGGACGTTCGTCGTCCCGCGCATCCTCGGACCTGCCGGGATCGGTGTCATCGTGACCGCGACGAGCGTCGCCGGCATCTTCAGCATCCTGCTGGGCCTCGGGACGCGCAACTACCTCGTGCGGGAGATCGTCGTGGCGCCCGACGACGGTCCGCGGCTGATCGGCACCGCGCTGGTGCTGCGGTTCGTGATGATCCCGTTCTTCTGCGCCGCGACCGTCGCCTACACCCTCGTCAGCCATACGCCGCACGACCAGGCGATCGTCATCTACCTGGCCTCGGCCGCGGCGCTCATCCTGCTGATCTGCGAGCCGTACCAGGCCGGGTTCCAGGCCACCGAGCGCATGCAGTACCTGGCCTACGGGGACGTCATCAACAAGACCGGCCAGAGCATCATCGGGATCCTGCTCGCGGTGGCCGGCTTCCGGGCGATCGGCATCACCGCCAGCTGGGTCGTAATCGCCGTCGTAGTGCTCGTGGCGACCCATGTCTGGTGGGCGCGGATGTCCCGGGTCACCCTCCGGACCACCGCCGGCGAGCTGCGGGCGATGCTGCGCGGGTCGGCCGCGTACTGGGCCTTCGGGGTGTTCTTCCTGATCTACCTGTGGATCGACACCGTGATGCTGTCGCTGTTGACCAACCCCCAGACGGTCGGCTACTACGGCGTCCCCACGCGGCTGTTCCAGACGATGATGTTCCTGCCCGTGCTGATCTCCATGGCGTGGTTGCCACGGCTCGTCCAGGCCTACGAGGAGCACCCGCGGCACCTGCGCACGGCGGCGCGGCAGCCGGTCGAGTTGGTCCTCATCCTCGGGCTGCCAATCGGGGCCGCGACGATCATCTTCGCGGGTCCGGTGATCCGGCTGCTCTACGGCCCGGCGTACGGCCCGGCGATCGGCGTGATGATGCTGCTGGGCCTGTGCATCCCGCCGATCTTTTTGAACATCCTGCTCAACCAGGTGCTGATCGCGGCCAAGCGCCAGTCGACCTGGACCTGGGCAATGCTCGGGGCGACGATCGTCAACCCCTTGTTCAATCTCGCCCTGATCCCGTACACGCAGCGGCACTACCACAACGGTGCGTTGGGGGCGGCGATGAGCCTGGTCCTGACCGAGGTGCTGATCGTCGCGCTCGGGCTCGTGCTGGTCGGCCATCACGTCATCACCCCCGGCGGCGTGCGTCGCGTCGCGGCAAGCACGGTTGCCAGCGTCGCGATGGTCGCCGGTGGGCTCGGCATGCGCAGCTATGGCCCGGCGATCTCGATCGCCTGCGGCATCGCGGCGTTCGTCGTGGTCGGCGCACTCGTCGGTCTGGTGACCCCACGCAAGCTCCGCGAGGCGCGGCAGGGATTTGCCGCGCTGCGCGGAGCTCCCGGGGCGGACGCGGCGGACGCCCTGCTGTCGCAGGTGCCGGAGACGGTCCCGAGCGACGCGCAGATCCCAGGCGACCCGATCTGGACGCTCGATGGCGTAGCCGGCAGCGTGGAGCCGGTGCATCGGGAGCCGGCCTGGGCGGCGGACGAAGCGGCCGCGACCGCGGCGCCGATCGCCGAGGAGCATGGGGTGCAGGTGGATGCCACCACCACGCCGGCGTCCGCGGGCGCGCCCCGGCCGGCGGGCATTCTTGGCATTGCGAGCGTCCCGCCGATCATCCCGTTGGCCGGCGGCGTGCGCGACGAGGCGGCTGCGCCCGCGGGGGCCGCCACGGATCCGGAGCCCGTCCGCCGCCAGGCGCCGGACGGCCCGCGCGGCGCCGAGGCCGACCCGGTCCGTGCCATCGAGCTGTATCGCCACGCCGACGATGCGTTCCGGAGTGCCGGGGAGCGTCTGCCGACGGCGTTCGTGCTCGAGAACGCCGCGTTCGAGCAATGCCGTCTGGCCGATCGTGCGCGTGCCGCCGGACATCGTGCCGACGCCGAGCTCGCCTTCGGACGGGCACTCGCCCTCGCCGGTGAGGCCGCGGTGCTGCCCGCCGCGGGCGACCGTGCGGTGCACGCGTCCGCGGAGGCGATCGCCGGCCGCGCGCTGATCGGGCTCGGTCAGCCGCAGGCCGCGCTCGAGCACCTCAAGGCTCGCGGTGCTCGCCGCACGGGCGAGCAACGACCGCCGCGCCGAGGGCGCCTATCTGATCGACACGGCCCGGGCCCTCGAGGCCGCCGGGCGTGCGCGGGACGGCCTGAGCGCGGCGCGGCGCGCGGTGCGCCTGCTGGAGGAGTCCGGGGACTATCGGACCCTCGGCCGGGCGCTCGAGGTCGACGGCTCCCTGAGCGAGTCCACCGGCGACCTGGTGACGGCCCTCGCCGCGGAGCGCAAGTCCCACGACCTCAGCCGTGGCCTCGCCGTCGCGCGCCCCGGCGGCGGGACGGATCGCCCCGCCCGGCGGGCTGCCGCCCCGCGCGCGTGGGCGCAGACCGCGCACCGCGCAAACGGATCGATCATCGACCCGGTCACCGGCGTACACGACCGGCGATGGTTCGACGCGCGGCTCGCCGAGCTCATGGCCCGCGGGCAGGGCCCGGTGGCCCTCGCCCTGATCGATGTGGCGTACGGATGTCCGACGATGCCGCGGTCTCCTCCGGGCTACAGGACGAGATCCTCGGTGCGTGCGGACGCGTCCTGACCGACGTGTGCCGCGATCGCGACGTGATCGCGCGGTTCGGTGCCGAGGAGTTCGCCATCGCCCTTCCGGGAGTCGATCTCGAGGGCGCCCTCGGGGTGTGCCGGCGCATGCGCCACGCGATCGCCGACTACCCGTGGGGCACGCTCGCCCCGCAGCTCGGCGTCACCGCGACGGTCGGCTGTGTCATCGGCCGTCCCGGCATGACGACCTCCGACATGCTCGCCCGCGCCGACCTGCAGCTGTGCGCGGCCAAGGACGCCACATGAGCGCCGTTGGCCTGATCGTGGCGCTGCTCGTGGCGATCCCGGGGCTGGTGATGGTCGCGATCACCGGCTATCTGGCGGTGCTGGCCGTCGCGGCGCTCGGCTACCGCCCGCCCGCCGAGGCGCCGGATCCGCCGGGCGCAGCGCCCGTGGCGGTCGTGGTCCCCGCGCACAACGAGGAGCTCCTGATCGGGCGCTGCCTCGCGACGCTGCGTAACCAGACCTACCCGTCGGATCGGTACGAGGTGCATGTTCTCGCCGACAACTGCACCGACGAGACGGCCCGCGTCGCCGCCGCGGCGGGCGCGCGCGTGATTGAGCGCACCGACACGACGCAGCGGGGGAAGGGACCCGCGCTCCGGTTCGCCTTTGCGACGCTGCTGGCTCGCTCTCAGGCGCCGCGCGCGGTGATCGTCGTCGACGCCGACGGCGAGTGCGATCCAAACTTCCTCGCAACCGTGGTCGGGGTCATGAACGCGGGCGCGAAGGTCGTCCAGGCCGATGATGTCCTCGGCAGCGACGGATCCGCACTGCCAGACGCTGCGCGCGGCCGCGTTCACATTGATCAACCGCGTCCGGCCGCAGGGCCGGCGCGCGGTTCGGCCTGCCGTGCAATCTGCAGGGCAGCGGGATGCTGTTCTCGCGCGAGGTGCTCGAGCGGTTCCCGTGGGACGCGTTCACCGCGACCGAGGACACCGAATACGGGCTTAGGCTCCGCACCGGCGGTGTCCACGCCGTGTACACGAACCGGACGCGGGTGGTCCACAGCGCCCCGCCGACGCGCGCGGCGGCGGACGTCCAGCAGGAGCGCTGGGTCGGCGGCAAGCTTGCGCTCATCCGTGGGTACGCGCCCCGACTGGTCCGGGCGGCGCTCCGGGAGCGGCGCGCGGCGCTCGTCGACGCGCTGATCGACCTCATCGTCCCGCCGCTCGCTCTTCGCCGCGGCGCGCCATCGTCGCGGGGCTGATCGTCGCGGCGGCGCTCGGTGCGCTGGGGATCACCTCGTGGGTACCGCTGGCGATCTGGGGCGCCGCGGCCCTGCTGCTTACCGGCTTCGTCGTCGTCGGGTTCATCGCCGGACGGGTGCCCCGGGCGGCCTGGCGCGCCCTGCTTGCCGCGCCGATGCTCGTGGTCTCACGGGTGCTCCGGCTGCGCCGCGTCGTCACCTACGATGCCGAGTCCTGGGTCCGGCACGCCGCGGGCCGGTGAGACCGCCCCGGATGACGCCCCCGCGGACCCGCTGGAGACCCACCGCTGAGCGGGCGCGCATGCGGCGCGCGCCGCCCCCCGGCGTTGTGTCAGGGCCGGAGACCTTACGCTTGCGCAAACCTTACGACCTGCGCCTTGCGTGCACCGGTGGACCGACCTACGCTCGCGGGCGGGATGCTCGACCGGGCCGCGGATGCCTGGCTCGTGGAAAGGCGGCGCGCGGGTGACATCACGGCTTCGGACCCTCTTGCTGATGGTGGCGATGATGCTCGCCGCCGCGGTTGCCCCGCCGCCGCGATCGTGAGAGGCACGCCGTCCCGACCGGCCAGTTCCGCTATGTCGCGCGGATCATGATCGACCAACGCCGGCGTCGCAGCCAGTGCACGGGCACCGTGGTCAACCGTACGTGATCCTGACCGCGGCGCATTGTGTCGTCGACCCGGCAACCGCCGCACGTCAGTTACCCACCGGCGGACTTCATCGGTGATGACCACCGGCCCCGACGTGAGCGCCGGCACCACGTACGCGCACGCCGTGGGCGCGATCACCCATGCACCCGGCTACTCGGTCGCGACGCGTCGCAACGACATGGCCCTGCTGCAGCTGGCATCTCCGTCGGCGGCCCACGTGGTCCCGCTCGCGGCGTCGGCCGATGCATCGTGGGCCTACACGGCGGGGCACCCCATGCTGGTCGCCGGGTTCGGGATGCAGAGCGCATACACCCAGTACAGCCCGACGCTGAACGCCGTCCAGTTGGCCGTCATGAGCGACGCCGCCTGCACGAGCGGCGATGTGCACGGGTACCCGTTCGTCGCCAGCGCGATGTTCTGCGGGGCGCTGCCCTCCGCGGCGAAAGCCATCTGCTACGGCGACAGCGGCGGGCCGGTCCTGGAGACCAACGCGCACGGGGTCGTCGTCGAGGTCGGGACCGCGAGCTTCGTGAGCACCCTCACCGGAGCGTGTCCGCCCCCGAGCTACTTCGTGCGCCTGGCGGCATTCGCCCCCTGGCTCTCCGCCCAAATCATCCACCTGCAGCTCACGAGCAATTGCCCGATGCTCCGGGCACTCAACGCACGGGAGCTGGCGGTGATCGCCGAGGACCGCGCGCGCCTGCGCCAGCATCTGTCGGCCGCACAACGGCGCCAGGTGCGCGCCGCGCTCGCGCGCGCGCAGGCCCTCGAGGCCCGGTATCAGGCCTCGCTGCACTCCCACGCGTGCGAGTAGCCGACTCGGACCCGGATCGCCAGCGTCACTGGCTGTTCGCCTACGGCTCGCTCGCCGCGCAGCCGCTGGGGCCGATCAGCCGCAGCCCGGGCCGGCCGGGCACGATCGCGGACCTGCCCGGGTTCCGGCGCAGCTGGGGGGTGGCGATGGACAATCGGATGACCCTCGCCGGCTACAAGTACTACGTCGATCCCGTCACCGGAGGCCGCCCGGCGGTCTACGTCGCGTTCCTGGATCTCGAGCCCTGTGCCGACAGCGCGGTCAACGGCATCTGCACCCCGGTGACCGCTGAGCGGCTGGCGGTGCTCGACCGGCGTGAGCGGCAATACGTGCGGGTCGACGTGGGCGATCGCATGCCGATGGTCCCCGGGCCGGTGTGGGTCTATGTCGGCTCGGCGGGGGGCCGTCGGCGCCGCCGCGAGGGCGATCGCACCGGTCGGACGGTGGCGGTCCGCGACTACGTGTCCCGCGTGCGGCGCGCATTCGACGGGCTCGGTGCGGGCGAGCGTGAGGCCTTCGAGCTGTCCACGGGACCGGTCGGCTGCCCGGTGCGCACCCTCTGGCGCCGGGAGGTCGCCGACGGACCCGCACCCGCCGAGGCGAGCGCGGCGCCGCGGCGCGTTCGGGACGCCGCCGGATAGGCTTGCGCGCATGGCGACAGCGCTGTTCTCGCCGCTGACGATTCGTGGCGTCACCCTCCGCAACCGGATCGGGGTCTCGCCGATGTGCCAGTACAGCGGCGTCGACGGGTACGCGAATCACTGGCACCTCGTACACCTCGGGAGTCGCGCGGTCGGCGGCGCGGGCCTCGTGTTCACCGAGGCGACCGCCGTCGAGGCACGCGGGCGCATCAGCCCGGGCGACCTGGGCATCTACTCCGACGCGCATTGCGAGATGCTCGAGCAGATCACGACGTTCGTGCGCGCACACGGCGCGGTGCCGGGCATCCAGCTCGCGCACGCCGGCCGGAAGGCGAGCACGACCCGGCCGTGGGACGGCCACCGGGCGGCCCGTTTGGACGAGGGCGGCTGGGTCGAGGTCGATGCGCCCAGCGCGATCGCCTTCAGCGAGAGCTCTCCGATGCCGCGCGAGCTCGATCACCAGGGCATCGCCCGCATTCGCGACGCCTTCGGCACCGCGGCGCAACGTGCACTCGACGCCGGCTTTGCGGTCGCCGAGATCCATGCGGCCCACGGGTATCTGCTCCATGAGTTCCTCTCACCGCTCAGCAATCGCCGCACCGACGAGTACGGCGGCAGCTTCGACAACCGGATCCGCATCGTCTGCGAGACCGTCGCGGCCGTCCGGACGGTCTGGCCCGACACCCTCCCGTTGGTGCTCCGGGTCTCGGCAACCGACTGGGTGGAGGGGGGATGGACGATCGACGAAACCGTCGAACTCGCGCGTCGCGTCGGGGACCTCGGCGTCGATCTGGTCGATTGCTCCTCGGGCGGCAATACGCCTGATGCGCAAGATCCCGCTGGGGCCCGCCTACCAGACGCCGTTCGCCGCGCGCGTGCGACGCGAGGCTGCCGTGCTGAGTGCGGCCGTCGGGCTCATCACCGATGCCACCCAGGCGGAGGCGATCGTCGCGACCGGTCAGGCGGACATCGTGCTGCTGGCGCGGCAGGAGCTGCGCGACCCGTACTGGCCGCTGCATGCCGCCCGAGAACTCGGCGCCGAGGTGGACTGGCCCGTGCAGTACCTGCGCGCGCGCTAGCGTCGGGCGGAGCGAAGCGCTGGGGGCGTCGCCGCGTTGACGGCGCCATGGGCTAGGGGCTCCGGTGCACCCCGTGCTGCGCCGCGAGTCGATCGATCTCGAGCGCGACGCCGACGGCGTCGGCCTTGAGGGCGCCGTCCTCGGCCTGGTCGGCGACGTGCCAGGCCTCGCCGGACAGGTAGCCCAGCCGCGCCCCGGCGTCGGGACGGCCCAGGCTGGCATGGGCCTGGGTGGAGATGTAGTCCAGGATCTCGCGCACCTCACGGCTACTCCAGACCACCGGCACGCCGGGGATCTCCTTGTTGCGGTAGATCAGCCACCCCAAGAACGCGATCAGCGGGAGCTTGAGCAGCACGACCAAGAACACCAGCCACGCGGGCCCGAGCGGCAGCTTCGGCGCAAACAGCTCCATGACGGTGAACAGCAGCGACCCGGCCACCGCCAGGACGACCAGCGTGATCACCGTGATCAGCATGCGCTGTCGGCGGGCGCGTCCGTGCTCGTCGAACAGATACCGGTTGAGGCGGTGTGCCATCGCTTCATCACCTCGCACCCGGCGCGCGCCGGCGCCGCGCGGTGCGTTGTGGCCGTGCGGTCATGCTACTCCCGTCCGGACTCCGTCGCAGTCCGATTCCCGACGGTGCCGTTCTGCATCTGGACCACCGGCCCAGGGTTCCGCGCAGCGTCCTGGCGAACGCCGGTGCGCGTCCGCCCGCGTCCGTTCGGGCCGTGTTCGTTGCTCGATCGCCGGTCGTGCTGTCGACGCGTCGCCGAATATAACTATAAAAAGCTCACAGCACGAGGCCGCATGGGCATCACACCGGCCCACATATTTGCGTGATGAAAGCCGGCATTTTGGCGAAAATTCGGGCGCAGCACGTATCCGGAGCGCGTCGCTCGCCCAGTGGCCGCCTAGAGTCATACGCATACCTCGCAGAACACTCGGCTGAGTCGCAGGATCAGCTCAGCGTCCGGGTGGTGGATCTGATCTGACAGTGCCCCGGGGCCAGCGGATCTCCACCAATAGGCGGTCACGGACGACCATTCTCAGAAAGGTGGTGCCGTGAAACGCACTCTTCTGGCCCGTCGCGTTGGCGGCGGCCTCGGACTGCTTGCGCTATTCACCGGTCTGGCGACGGCTGATCACTTCGATCACGCGATCATCGGACCCCCACAACCACGACGATCGTCTGCCCGGTGAGTGTGACCTACACCGGCCTGGCCCAGACTCCATGTACGGCTTCCGTGACGGGTCCCGGGCTCAGCAAGACGCTCCAGGTGTGGTATTTCCGCGACAACACGGATGCCGGCGTCGTGGTCGCGAGAGCTTGGTTTGCCGGCGACCGCACATACCGTCCCTCAGAAGACTTCGGGCGGTTTGTGATCACCAAAGCAACATCGACGACGAAGGTGGAATGTCGGCCGGTGACCTACACCGGATCTCCCGTGACGCCCTGTTGGGCATGGGTCAAGGGTGTCGGTGGGCTCAGGCTGTTGGTGTGGCCGACGTCGCTGACCTACAGGCACAACATCAACGCCGGATACCTGACTGCGATTGCGCGCTACAGGTTCATGGGTGATCGCAACCACACCGGGTCGATGGACGCCACGTGGTTCACGATCAGCAAGGCGCCGTCGGTCACGACGGTGACCTGCACGACGCCGACCTACACCGGCTTCCCCCTGACGCCATGTTTGGTCACGGTCACTGGTGCAGGCGGGCTCAGTCTGACCCCGCTGCCGATCTACAAGCACAACACCAATGCCGGGTCCAAGACCGCGTGGGCGAGCTACACCTACAAGGGCGATCGCAACCACACCGGTTCGAGCGACACCACGAAGTTCACGATTCTCCGGGCCGCATCGACGACCACAGTGACGTGTCCTTCGACGTCCCAGACGTACACCGGACTTGCCCTGAAGCCATGTACGGCCGCGGTCACCGGTGCGAGCCTGAATCTGAACAAGACCGCGTATCTGATCTATGCGAACAACACCAATGTCGGAACCACCCCGGCGTCGGCGAGCTACACCTACGCAGGCGATCTCAACCACACGGGTTCGAACGGATCCGCAACGTTCACGATTGGCAAGGCACCGACGACGACCGCGGTGACCTGCCCTTCGTCCCCATGACCTACACCGGACTTGCGCTGACGCCATGTACCGGCACGGTCACCGGTGCGCACCTGAACCTGGACATGACGTCGTCTCTGATCTATGCGAACAACACCGATGCCGGCATGACGGCATCGGCGAGCTACACGTACCCCGGCGATTCCAACCACATCGGTTCGAATCAGACCGTCAACTTCACGATCAACAAGGCCAATCAAGCGGCCCTGTTGATTACGCCCCCCGTCGGTCCTGTGCCTAGCGGCACCGCGGGTGTCACGCTTACGGCAAGCGGGGGAACGACCGGCAACACGGTCGTCTGGACGTTGCTGACGACGAGCACCGCTAGCAAGTGTGTCGTGGCATCGGCAACCGCCCTTACGGGCACACTCAGCGATGTCGGCGGTACGTCCATCGACAGCGGGAAGACGTGTGTCGTCCAGGCCACTATGCCGGGCAACAGCAACTACAACGACGTAAGCACGAGCGTGACGATTACGTTGACCTGATCACGAATGCTGAAGCTCACCTGCATCACCAACGGGGGCCATCGGCCCCCGTTGTCGTGGTGGAGCCGAGTGCCCCGGCTGAAGTACGGCCCGATGTCGCCGCGGTGCACCGGGCCCAGTCCGCGGCCGCTGGGCGGTCCTCGACCCCGTCCCTGCGGTTCCGACCTAGGTGAGCTCGGGTGCGTTCGTCAGCTCGTAGTACCGGTCGCGCGTACCGAGCGGAGCGGCGTCACGCGCCTCAAGCTCGGTGATGAGATGGGCGCAGAGGTCGAGGCTCCGGAAGCAGTAGTGGCTCACCAGGGCGTACTTGACCAACTGGTCGATGGTGAGCGGCCCGAGCGCGAGCGGGTCACGCACGTAGACGATGTCGGCTTCAAGCAGTTGCCGAAACGGAACCCGGATGTCGCCGCCTTTGGTCGACGGCGCGATCGACCAGCACTTGATGTCCTCGAAGCAGTGGGGAACAAACTGGTGCGCCCGCATCCAGACATCGACCTGACCGAAGGTCGGCTGCTGCTCATAGAGTGCGATGAACGAGACCTCGAGCTGGATCGCCAGGCAATCCTTGAGTCGGTCCTGGCCGTGCTCCAGCACGGTCAGCTCCAGCCCCTGGACGTCCATCTTCAGAAAGTCGATGAGCGGGACATCGGCGACGTCGTCGAGCCGCGACGTGACGATGTCCTCGGTGCCGATGACCCGCCCGAAGTCAGAGAAGCCGTTGAAGAACCGCAGCGCATCGTCGGACGGCTCAAGCAGCGAGGTCATCCCGGTGGCCGGCTCCGCGAGGTAGAGGATGCCGCAGGTCCCGTCGGCGATGAACGCGGGAATGACAGTAACGTCGTCGCCGTATGCACCCGCGATCGCCGCAGTCTGCCGCTCGTCCCCCTCGAATGCCGTCAGATGGGCGAGACCCCTGTCGATCAGGCCGGTGTAGACGGGCCGCTCATTGATGAATGCCGCGCCGATATCGGCAACCTGAATCTGACCACGAAAACCGAGGAGCTGTTCCAGGCCGGTCCCTGCCACGCGATCCTCGTTCGGTTGGTGTGGAGCACATCGCTCGGCCGTCGTGGTGGTCGGCTGGGCCGGCGAGGCTTGCCGGCGTCGATGTGCTGTACCTGCCACTGTCGCACACTCCGCGCCGGACCCCGCGTCCGCTGCCGCGGTGATCGGCGGGTCCCGCGGCTGTCGCACGCCCGGATCAGCGCGTGAGGACCCGCGGCAGGTGCCGGTGTGCGCAGCACGTCGGCATCACGTGCCGGGAAGGGCGAAGCGCTCGACGAGCAGGCCGTGGCGCAGGCCCCGGTCGCTCACGGTGACCGTGTCGGCGCCGAGCTTTGCCATCACGGTCCGCACGATCAGGGCGCCGGCGAGGATCACCTCGGCCCGGTTCGGCTGCAGCCCGGCGATCCGGCGGCGCTCCTCGACGGTCGCGGTGCGGTAGCGCTCGATCTGGCGGTCGATCTCGGCGCGATCCAGGACGGTGCCGTGCATGGCCTCGGGGTCATAGGTCGCGAGCCCGCGACTGACGGCCGCCAGGTTGGTCATCGCGCCGCCCATGCCGACGAGCGCGTCGGGCGCCGGCCGGCCGTCGAGCCGGGCGAGATCGCCGGCGATCGCCGCGAGCGCATCGTCGAGCACCTGTTCGGTGACGGGCCCGTCGAGGCCGAACCGCTCGGTGAAACGGGCCGCGCCCACGTTGACGCTGAATCGCTCGTCGACGTCCTCCCCGTGGCCGAAGGTGAACTGCGAACTGCCGCCGCCCGAGTCGAACACGACGAGCGAGCGGTCCGTGAGACCGAGGGAGCGCGTCGTCGCAAGATAGGCGAGCCGGCCCTCTTCCTCGCCGGAGATGACCTCGATCCTGATGCCGCAACGCGCCCGGACCGCGTCCACCAACGCCGCGCTGTTGGTCGCGATCCGGAGCCCCGCCGTGCCGACGGCCGCGATGTCGAGCGCCCCGCGCCGGTGGGCGTCGTCGACCATCTGCGCGATCGCTGAGATCGTCCGCTCCATCGGCGCCGTCTGCAGTTCGCCGGACCGATCGAGGCCCTCCCCGAGCCGGGTGACCTCGGCGCGGTCCACCACCGTCCGCCACCGCCCGGGCGCGGTCCGCTCGCCGATGTGGAACTTGACCGAGTTCGTGCCGACATCGATCACCGCGAACCGTGCCGGCGCGTAGCCGACGAGCATTTTCAGCCAGTGGGTGTAGCCGACGTTCGGGCGGGACCCGAGCCCGAGCTCGCGCACCGTTGCGACGACGCGCGCCGGGTCCTCCGATTCGACCGCGATCGTGCGGGTGTCGCCGCGGTCCGTGCGCACCTCGGTCAGCTCCGTCAGGCACCCGGCGAGCGCGTAGTGCGTACGGAGTTTGCGCACCTCGACCGCCACGATGTCGCCGCCTGGATGCACGAGCTCCCCCAGGAGTTGATCGCGCGTGTAGTCGGTGCGGGCGAGCGGCACGGCGGTCACCCGCAGCTCGTCGCGCACGCGCGCAACATCCCTGGCAGCCAGCGGGAAGGGCGCCTTCATTACGGGGAGCCACTGCTCGAGCCCCTCATCGTCCACGCGTTGGAGGTGCTTGACGTCCATCAACCCGTCGCGGATCTTGATGGTGTTGTCGCCGCTCCGCGAGACAAGGTGGAGGTCGGTGCTGTCCTGCCGGCCGGTTGGCGTGAGGGCGGCCAGGCGGCGCTCGGCGTCCACGAAGTGCGCGGCGAAGCTGCGCCACTCCCAGCGCGGGACGATCCCGGACTCGGGCGCGGGGGTCATCGCAACACCGTAGACCCGGCGTGGGCCGATGTGCGAGGAGCGGCGCCGGCGCCCTCCGGTCGCGGACGCATCGGGAGGACCCCGTGCGCATGCCGGCGCCGCACGCGCCGCGGGGCAGGGTCGCCGGCGATCGTCAGGGAAACTCGAGCCGGTCCACGGTTGCGCCGTCGCCCTTCGTACCCGCGCCATCGGTCGAGGCGAACTCACGCAGGCGTTCGGCGTACTGGCGTAGCTGGCGTTCGACCAGCGCGCTCACCGACCCATCCGGATAGCCGCCATCCGGCTGGCGCTCACCGGCGGGGTAGCCCGTCAGCAGCTCGATGCCCTCGTCGATCGTCGCCACCGCCCAGACGTGGAACTGGCCGGCGCGGACGGCCTCGACGACCTCGTCACGCAACATGAGATTCCGGACGTTCGCACGCGGGATGATCACGCCTTGCGCGCCCGTAAGCCCCATGGCCTTGCAGGTGGCAAAGAACCCCTCGATCTTGCGGGTGACGCCGCCGACGGCCTGCACCTCGCCGTGCTGGTTGACGGAACCGGTCACCGCGATGCCTTGGTCGAGCGCGACGCCGGACAGGGCCGACAGGAGCGCGTACAGCTCGGTCGAGGATGCCGAGTCGCCGTCGATCTCGTCGTAGGACTGCTCAAACGTGATCGTCGCGGCCAGCGCCAGGGGGAGTTCCTGCGCGTACTTGCCCCGAAGGTAGCCCGAGAGGATCAGGAAGCCCTTCGAGTGGATCGGCCCGGAGAGTTCGATCTCACGCTCGATGCTCTCGACGGTGCCGCGTCCCAGCGAGACACGGGCGCTCACGCGGGAGGGCTGCCCGAAGGCATGGTCGCCCAGGTCGCGGATGCTCAGCCCGTTGAGCTGGCCCACGCGCGCGCCCTCGGTGTCGATCATGATCGTCCCGTCGGCGATCAGCTCCCGAACCCGCTCCTCCAGCAGGTTCGAGCGGTATTCCTTCTCCGCCAGCGCCCGCTCGACGTCCTCGGCGGTGACGAGCTCGTGGCCTGCCTTGCCGGCCCAGAAGCTCGCCTCCGCGACGATGTCGCCGACCTCGAGCAGCCGGGTCGACAGCTTGTCCCGGTGCTCGCGCAGGCGCGCGCCATACTCGATCACGCGACCCATCGCCGAGCGATCGAAGTGTCGCAAGCCGTGCGTGTCGACACTGCGGCGCACGAAGCCGGCGTAGCCGGCGAAGTGCTCGTCGCTCCACTCCATCTCCGGCGTGAAGTCGGCTTTCGCCTTGAAGAGCTCACGGAAGTCCTCGTCCAGCCGGTAGAGGACTTGGTAGTGCAGCGGGGATCCGATCAGCACCACCTTGACCGCGAGCGTGACCGGATCGGGCCGCAGGGTCGCCGTGGGAACCCCGCTGAACTCCTCGCCGAGGTTCTCGATCCGCACCTCGCCGCTGCGGAGTGCGCGCTTGAGCGCCTCCCATGAAAACGGATGCCGGAGCACGTCGAGCACCTCGAGGATCAGGTAGCCCCCGTTTGCGCGGTGCAGCGCGCCCGCCTTCATCTCACGGAAGTCGGTCACCATTGCGCCGAAGGTCGCCCGGTACTCCACCCGGCCGACCAGGTTGTAGTAGGTCGGGTTCCGCTCGAGCACGACGGGTGCCCCGTGCGTTGCGTCGTTCTCGACGAACACGTTGACCCGGTACCGGGGGAAGTCGTCGCGCCGCTGGCCGGCAAAGGGGAACGGCGGCGGGCTCTCCTGCGTCGCACGGAACTCGTCCAGGTGCGCCAGGACGTCCTCTTCGACGTGTCGGAGGTACTCAAGGACCTCGTGGTTGTCCGCATAGCGGTCCCGCAGGTCCTGGAACAGCGATCCGCACGCGAATCGGCCCACCTCCCGATCGAGGTCACCGATCCGCTCGGCCGTCTCCTTCTCCAGCTCCCGAAGCTGGTGGACGTAGCTGGCGGATTGCTCCTCGACCTCGCGGCTGACGCTCCTGATCCGCTGCTTCTCGGCGTCCGGGAGGCGGTCGAATTGCTCCTCGGTGAGCGGCTGCCCTTTCCTGAGCGGCACCGTCGCGATGCCCATCGGGGTGATCTCGGTCTCGAACTCTCGTGCGCGCGCAAAGCTTCTCAGCTGCTCGGCGAGGTGCTCGCGCTTGTGCGCGAGCTCGATGACGATCTCGCGC
This sequence comes from uncultured Thermoleophilia bacterium, assembly GCA_963768285.1. GTDB lineage: Bacteria > Actinomycetota > Thermoleophilia > Miltoncostaeales > Miltoncostaeaceae > CAITWD01. The sequence goes on along the minus strand of CAVYHI010000014.1, from coordinate 194,672 downwards.
CGGCGCCGCTCGACGTCCTCGCTTTGGAACAGCCGCGGGATCTCCCGGCGCGCGGCGCGAATCAACTCGTCCATGTCACCGGCGAGCTGGCTGCCGCGCCCCGCCGGGAGCGCGAGTGCGGTCGGCCGGTCGGGATCGGAGAAGTTGTGCACGTACACCCAGTCGTTGGCGCTCGGCTTCTCCCGGGCGAAGCGCTCGAGGTAGTCGCGTACGGTGCTCAGGCGGCCCGAACCGGACTGCCCCGTGACGAACAGGTTGTAGCCGACCGTCTCGACCTCGAGCCCGAACTCGATCGCCGCCAGCGCGCGCGGTTGGCCGATCGTGCCCACTAGCGGCTCGACCTCGGCCGTCGACTGGAATGGCAGCTGGGTCGGGTCGACCGTCCGCCGCAACGCCTCGGGCGCGAGTTCGTGTCTGCGCGCGGCCTCACGGCGATGGCTGGTGGTCCTGTCCACGCTGGCCATGATCGCCGTGTGCCATTCGGCTCGTCAAGCACGGTGGCCGAATGCCGCGCCGATGACGTTCGTCGACGACGCCGGCTTGGTCGTCGCGATGGCGGCGCCAGGATGATCCCCACCTCACGAACGTCGGCGCGACGTCGGTGATCCTCCGCACCCGAAGTCGGGCGTACCCCGCATATCGGGCGCGGCGTGCCAGCCGCTAGTGTGCGGGAACCACAAGACACGTTGGTGCCCGCACACCGGCTGGGGCGATGAAAGGCGGCGTTGGGGAATGAGCGAGGGCGATCTACCACTGCGTGATCCGATCCTGGCGCTCGCGAGCGTCCGGGATCCGGTGGGTGTCCTGACGGTGATGGTCGCCGTCGCGATCGGCGCGCGTCGCGACGTGATCCCCGGTCACCGCATCGTTCGCGACGCGTTGGCGGCGCTTGAGGTGCCCGGTCAGGGCATCCCGGATGCCGAGATGGTCGCCGCCTATCGGCGGCGGCGAGACGAGATCTCCGCGCTGGTTGATGAGCTGCTGGACCCGACGCAGACCGGTCGCGGGCATGTCCTGGTGCTGCCGCTGACGGGCACGCCGCGGCGGATCGACGTGTGGGAGAGCGTGCCCGACGGGGTCACGCTTGCGCTCGACGCCCATGTGGCGCCCCTGTTGGGATTGCGCGAAGACGGCCGACCGGTGGGGCTGGTCGCGGTCTCGGCGACACAGCTTGCCGTGGCGGAGCGCAGCATGGGCACGACGCGCCTGGTGAGCTCGATCCCGATCGCCAGCGGCGGTCTCGAGACCGGCGAGACCCGGCGTCCGCCCGGTCGCTCGGGCGACCTGCACTCGCCGCCCGGGGCGTTTGAGCGTCGCCAGGAGAGCCACCGTCTGGCGGCACTCACCGCCCATGCGGACGATCTGGCCGAGTTGGCAACCGGGGGACGCTGGTGGGCGGTGGCGATCTGTGGCGAGCCCACCCTCGTGGCCCCGTTGCGCGATCGGCTCGATGCACCGGGGCCTGGCGGTCGTCGAAGGTGCCGCGACGCCCGGCAACGGATGGTCCGCGGATGACATCGAGCGCATCCTGCGGGCGGACGTCGACACGGCGGCGCGCGCGCGGCGTCACGACCTCGCGACGGCCGCGCTCGACATGGCGCTGACGCCGGCTGGCTCGGCGGCGCTGGGGGTGGACGACGTGCTGGCGGCGCTCGGTGAGGGACGGGTCCGCCATCTGGTTGTCGTGCCGGCGGCGCTGCCTGCCGACTACGAGCAGATGCCCGATGGCCGGCTTGCCGCCGCCGGCGAGCTGCCCGCCGGCGTGGTGCACGGACGCGTTCGCCGACCGCACGACCTCTGCGACCGGATGGTCGCCGAGGTCGTGCGACAGGACGGCGAGGTCACCGCGCTGGACATCGACGAGTCTCCGGAGCTCGTCGATGCCGGTGGCGTGGTCGCGATCCTGCGCTGGTAGCGCGCACCCGGACCGGCAGCGCTCGGCCGACCCTGTCCCGCGCCGTGGTGCGCCGGGACGCACGCGTACCCCGCCTGCGCCGTGGCGGGCGCCTAGAGGGCGCTGGGGTAGGTCTCGGGTGGTTCCTCGAGCTCCCAGCCGGCGTCGCGCTCCAGCGGCTCGACGGCGCGGGTCACGTCGATGTGGACGAGGGCGTCGAACTGGCGCGGGACGCTCGCCGCGAACCAGTGGCTCTGGCGCTCGGTCTGCGGGCGGTAGATCACGCCGATGGCGCGCTCCAGGCGCGGCTCGCCAGCGCGCGGCCGCGCATCGCAGGCGGCGAGCGGGCACGAGCAGGAACGCGGGGATGCGGGCCGCGTGGAAGAGCGCCTCGTAGCTGCCGGGCAGGCGCCGGCCGCACGCGCTTGCGCTCGGCGGGCCCGCCCCACGTCCGAGGCGGCGGTCACGGTGCCGGTGTAGGTGGTGAAGCCGACAGTGACCACATCGTGCGCCGATGGCGCTCGCGCATCAGCTGCCCGATGTTGAGCTCACCGCGCTGCGGCCATCTCGGTGGCGCGCGCGTCGCCGACGTGGGAGTTGTGCGCCCAGACGACGACGCGCGCGGTCCCGCCGTGGCGGTCGAGGTGTGCCATCAGCTGGTCGAGCGTGTCCGCCATGTGCCGGTCGCGCAGGTTCCAGGACGCCGGCCGCGGTCCCCGAACATCGTGCGGTAGTACTCCTCGGCGTCGGCGACGACGGCGCGCGTTCTGCTCGGCGAAGAAGTACTCGTCCTCGGCGAGCGGCCCGTCGCGGCAGCAGGTACTCCGCCGGCGCGACGGCGCAGCTCGACCAGCTGCTCGATCACCCGCCGCCGGCACGGCTCGGCTGACGCCGAGCAGCACCGCGTGCCCGTAGCCGGAGCTCGTCGCCGGAGTAGGGCTGCAGGCACTCGTAGCGGCGCCGCGCCCGCGCGCGGCCGCGGCGGGTCCTGCGCGTCGAGGTAGGCGATGACCGCCTCCATCGAGGCGCCGCAGGCTGTAGAGGTCGAGGCCGTAGAAGCCGACCTTGCGGCGCTCGTGGCGGAGCCGTCGTTGTGCGCGCGCAGCCAGCCGACGAAGTCGAGCACGTCGGCGTTGCGCCACATCCAGGTCGGAAACCGCCGGAAGCCCCCGCAGCGCCTCCTCGGCGTCCGCGTCGCCGCCGGCGCCCGCGCACGAAGCGGTTGACGCGGTAGGCGTCGGGCCAGTCGCCCTCGATCGCCACGGCGCTGAAGCCGTGCTCCGGATCAGGCGCTTGGTGATCCGCGCACGCTCGCGGTAGAACTCGTGGGTCCCGTGGCTGGCCTCCCCGATCAGCACGACGCGGGCGTCTCCGATCAGCTGCCAGCAGCGCGTCGTAGTCGCGTGCGTCGCCGGTCAGGGGCAACGCGTCGCGGCGGACGGCCTCCGTGACGTTGACGTGCACGCGGGGGGCGATGCGCGATGTGGCCATGGCTCAGACCGCCCCCGCGCCCGTCGTCGGCCGGCCCCGCCCGCCCGGACGGGTGACCCCGATGACCGCAGGCGCCTGGCCGCGCACGACCGCGATCGGCCGCTCGGCTGCGCGCGCCGGGCGACAGTCGGCCAGTTGGCGACGTCGCGTCGTGGCGAGGCTCGAACATGCTGCCCCAATAGTGGCCGCCCGCCTTCGAGGCGCCATCTGCGATGGCCCGCATCCGCGTGCGGGCTTTGCCTGAGGTAGACCGCGGCCCGGGCGCCCTGCCGGCGTCCGCATGCGCGCCGGTGGCGGCGCGCAATGCGGGACGATCCGCCGGCGAGCGCACCGGCACACAGGGGGATGGCATACTGGCTGCAGCATCGCGGCGAGCGGCGCCCGCACGGCGCTCCCGAGGGTCGGGCTCCGGCCCGCCGCGGTCGGAACCTCCCGCTGGAGGCAGGCACGACATCGCGCGTCGATGGACCGGGTTGGCGACGATTCAGGATGCTGGCATGAGCGACAGAAGGGCCGCGAGCGACCCGTCACCGAGCTGGGCGTCCACGCCGTCGGGCGCGGCCGGCTCGCCATGAGCAGCCAGATGCCGACGGCGCGACCGGTCCATGGAGAGCGGCACCTCTCGCATCGCGAGGGCTGGCTCCGGGCCGCCGTCCTCGGGGCCGACGACGGGATCCTGTCCGTCGCAAGCCTCGTGCTCGGCGTCGCCGCCGCCGGCTCCGGCCGCACCGCGATCATCACGGCCGGCGTCGCAGGAATGGTTGCCGGGGCGCTGTCGATGGCCGCGGGCGAATACGTCTCGGTGAGCTCTCAGCGCGACGTCGAGCGCGCGGACATCGCACTTGAACGGCGCGAGCTGGAGGCGTCCCCCGAAGACGAGCTGGCGGAACTTGCCGGGATCTACCGCGCACGCGGACTCTCCGAGCCGCTCGCCTGGCAGGTCGCCCAGGAACTCTCATCCGGGGATCGCCTCGCGGCACACGCGCGGGACGAACTCGGCATCCATCTCGACCGCTTGGCGCGTCCGGCGCAGGCGGCCATGGCGTCGGCGATCTCGTTTGCCACCGGCGCGGTGGTGCCGCTGATCGCGATCGCGCTGGCACCGGCGTCGGTAAGGGTCGCGGTCGCGATCGTTGTCACGCTCCTGGCCCTGGCCGCACTGGGCGTCACCGGCGCCCGGCTGGGTGGTGCACCCGAGCTGCCCGCGGCGGTGCGCGTGGTGTCCTGGGGCGCGGTGGCGATGGGCGTGACGATGGGCATCGGCGCGCTTGTCGGCACGGTGGTCTGAGGACGTCCCGACGGCCATGGCCATCGGATCCTCGCCCGAGCCGCGACGTCGCGGCGACGGACAGCGACGCGCGAGTCGGCCAGTACCGGCGGCCCGGTGGCACGCGGGGGTGCACGGCGGGTCGCTGTTTCGGATCTCGGGTAGCATCGGGGGCGGTTCACGACCCGGGGCGCGCTAGAGTCGGGCAGTGGCCTCGGCCAACGCGATGGGTGGTGTGCGGCATGTACGCAGTGACGCCGAGCGGTACGGGATTGCGTGTGCGAGCGGACGCAGATCACGCAGTCCGGTCGGAGCGTCACGCGCGGGGTAGCCGAGGGTGAACTCCGGCCGGCGGCGCGGTTGGGCTACGGGGGTGACGCGTGCGATGCACGCGCGGACCTGCGGCCGTCCGGCGGCGGGCGGCGCTGCGCGCCGGCGCCCGACCGCGTACGGGTGACCGGGAGCGTCGTGGCCGCACCGATCGACTTCCTGCGCCGCTTCCGGTTCCACGTGGTCCCGGGTGCGCCGGCGGCGGTTCCGGCGCCCGCCGACCGTGCCGGGGAACTGGCGGCAGAAGTGGCGCCGATCTTCGCGGTACTCGAGGCGACCCAGCGCGACGCCGAGGCAACCATCAGCGCGGCCGAGCGCGACGCCGCCGCGGTCCGCGCGAGCGCGACGGAGCAGGGCCAGCGCCTGATCGCGGCCGCATGGGCAGGTGCTGACGCGGCCCGGGACGATGCCGCACGGCGACGTCTCGCCGATGGCGATCGTGAGCGCGAACGGGTGCTTGCCGACGGGCGGGTGGAAGCGGACCGCATCGCGCGCGTGGCCGCCGACCGGATGCCGGTCCTGATCGACGACGTCGTGCGCCGGGTCCTGGCGCGGGCGGCGCCTGCCGGCGGGGGGCCGCAGGCATGAGCGCCGGCTGGGTCGCCGCGACCGTGCGCGGACGGGGCCTCGCGCGTCGGCGGCTCGGGCAGGACGGTGCCGAGCACCTGGCGAGATCCGGCTCGCTGTCGGCCGCGATCGCCGCGCTCGGGACGACCTCCTACGGCCCGGCGGTGCGCGCCGACATGGATTTGGTCACCGCCCAGCGCGCGGTCTCGGCCACCGTGCTCTGGCACCTGCGCGTGCTGGCCGGCTGGGGTCCGCCGCTTGGGGCCGGACCGCTGCGCGCCCTGGCCGCCGGGTTTGAGATCGCCAACGTGTCGGGCCACCTGGCGCGGCTCGCCGGCGAGCCCGCCCCGGCCCCCTACGCGTTGGGATCGATGGCCACCGTGTGGCCGGCGGTCTCGCACGCCCGCTCGGTGGCCGATGTCCGGATCGCGCTCCGCAGGTCGGGGTGGGGCGATCCCGGCAGCGAAGACCCGGCGGCGGTGCGCCTCGCGATGCAGCTGGCCTGGGCCCGCCGGGTGCATGACGAGGTTCCCGAGGCCGCCGATGCGGCCATCGGCGGCGGGGCGCTGGTCGTCGCCCGCGTGCTGGCGGCCGGTGCCCGGGCGACGCTGGGCCCGTCGGCTCGCCGTGATGCGACGCGGCTGCTCGGCCCGGACTGGGAGGCGGCGGCCTCGCCCGAGGATCTTGCCCGGCACGTGCCAAAGCGCGCGGGCGCGGCGCTTGACGGTGTCGCTGGTGACACGAGCCTGTGGCAGGCCGAGCGGCGCTGGTGGGCCGCGGTGGAGTCGACCGGGGCGGCGCTTGCGGCGCGCTTTGCGGCCGGCGCCGCGGCGGGCGTGGGGGTTGCGGCGCTGCTCGCCGCCGATGCCTGGCGCGTGCGTGCGGCCCTGGCGATTGCGGCAGCCGGCGGCGGCGACCTTGTGGAGGTCCTCGATGGCGTGGCGTGACACGCTCGAGCCGACCCGCATGGCCCGCGTCGCGGTGGTGGCACCCGCCGACCGGCTGCGCGAGGTGCTCGTGGCGGTGGCCGACGCCGGTGTCACTCAGCTTGAGCGGATCGGCGAGCCGGCGACCGGCCGGGCCGGGCGAGGCCCTCGAGCGCGCGCTGCGCCAGCAGGTGCCGGCGGCGTCGGCGACATCACCACCCGAGCCCCGCGTCCTCGCCGAGCCTCCCGAGATCGCCGAGCTCGAGGCGACCGGCCGGCTTGCGGAACTGGCCGGCGAAGTCGAGCTCGAGCGGACCGCCGCGGCCGCACTGCGCGACGGGGCGGTCTGTGCGCTCGTCGGCTGGAGTCCGACGGCGGCCGTGGCACCGCTGGCCGATCGCCTGGCGCCGCTCGGCGGGGCCGTGGTGCGCCTGCCGTTCCCCCGCTGGCCCGAGCCGCCGACACTGGTCAGCGGGGAGGGTCGCGTCGGGCGCGTTCCAACCGCTCATCGACACCTACGCCACCGTGCCCTACGCAGACCTGAACCCGTCGGTGTTGGCGGGCATCGCCTACGTGCGTGATGTTCGGCATGATGTTCGGCGACGTCGGCCACGGGGCCCTCCTTGTTGGCCGTTGGCCTGCTGCTCGCCGCCGGACGGCCGCTGCAGCTGGCCCGGTTTCGCCGCCTGTCGCTGTTTGTGTCGGTGCCGGGCTGGCGAGCATCTGCTTCGGCTTTGCATTTGGCGAGTTCTTCGGCCCCACCCGACTTCGTGCCGACGCTCTGGAAGGCGCCCCTCGACGATCCCGAGACGCTGCTTGCCGTCGCGATCGGGATCGGGGCGGCGCTCCTCGCGGCCGCCTACGCGCTTGGGCACGATCAACCGGTGGCGCGAAGGCGGCCTGGCGCGTGCCGCACTCGTCGCCCGTCGGGCCTGGCGGGGGCCGCGCTCTATCTCGGGCTCGCCGTGCTGGTCTTCGGCTGGTACGGGCACCTGCTACGGCGGCGCTGGTCGCCGGCGGCCTGCTGGCCGCGCGCGGGCTCGCGCTGGTTCCTGGCGGGCTGCTACGTCGAGTGCGGGCCGGGCTCCGGCCGGGTGCGCGCAGGCCGGGGTCGAGCTCGTTCGACGCCGTCGTCCGGATCGGCACCAACACCGTGTCGTTCGCCCGCCTGGCGGCCTTCGGGCTGACCCATGCCGCGCTGTGTGCGGTCGTCTGGTCGGGAACGACCTGGCTGTGGGGCCACGGGCCGGCGTCCTGGCTCGGCGGCCGTGGTGATCTTCATCGTGGGCAACGCGGTCACCTTCGCCCTCGAGGGCCTGGTGGCCGGCGTGCAGGCCCTGCGCCTCGAGTACTACGAGCTGTTCAGCCGGATCTTCGCCGACGAGGGTCGCCCGTTCCGGCCGTGGCATGTCCCGACCGTCTCCTCGAAGGAGGCTGCATGATCGCCTGGCTGATCGGCCTGCCCATCCTCGCCGTCACGGCGGTGGGGACCGGCCTCCAGCTGCGGCGGCGTCCCCGCATGACGCTGCAGGCCCTGAAGATCCTGAATCTCGCGCTGCTTGTCGGGGCGGCGGTGCTGTCTCGTGGTCGCCCTCACCACGACCCCGAGCGGCGCCGCGACCGTCGTCGCCGGCGAGCGCCAAGTCGCTACAGCGGGGCAGGCGTTGATCGGCGCCGCAATCGCGGTGGCCGGCTCCTCGATCGGGGCCGCCATCGGCGTCGCCTACACCGGCTCGGCGGCGCTCGCCGCCATGAGCGAACGACCCGAGATGTTCGGCCGGGCGATGGTCATCGTCGGCTTGGCCGAAGGCATCGCCATCTACGGCCTCGTGGTCGCCATCATCCTCATCGGCAAGGCCTAGGCGTTGGGGCGCGTCGTCGTGCTGGGGGAGGCCGCGCGCGTGGAGGGCTTCGCGCTGGCCGGCGCCACGGTGATCACCGCCGAGGACCGCGACGCGGTGCTCCACGCGTGGGCGACCCTCGACGATCAGGTGGCGGTGGTGGTGCTCACAACGAACGCATCGACGGCGCTCGACGGCGAGCCCGCCCCGCACGACCAGATCCTTACCGTGGTGATGCCGCCGTGACGGGTACCGCGGCAGCGCCGGGCCCGACGCGCGCACACTGGACGCGGGCCGAGCGGGAGCGGGCCGCCATCGCGGCGTCGCTCGCGCCGGTGATCGACGCGATCACGGACGCGGCGCAGGCGCGCGCGCGGGCGATCCAGGCCGCCGCCGCGGCGGACGCCGACGCCGAGTTGGCCCGTGCGCGCCGCGAGGCGTCGCGGATCCTCGATGCCGCGCGGGCCGCAGGCACCGCGGCCGCGGCCGCCACGGCCGCGTCGCAGCTGACCGTGGCCCGGCGTCAGGCACGCGAGTGCGTGCTGGTGGCCCGCCGACAGGCGTACGAGATGCTCCGCGACGGGGCGCTTGCGGCGCTGGTTCGCCGGGCGTCGACACCGGACGGACGCCGGCTGGCCGAGCGGCTGCAGACCCTGGTGCGCGACCGGGTCGGCGCGTCGGCGTCGGTGCATCGCGCCGGCCCGGGCAACCTCGGGGCGATCGCCGAGTCCGGCAACCGCCGGGCCGAGCTCGAGCCGGAGGAGCTGGTCGACCGGGCCTTGGAGTCGCTCGGTGCGGGGATCGAGGCGCTGTGGGCGTGACCGAACCGACCACGGCGATCGCGCGCGCCGACGTGCCGGAGCTCGCCGGCCGGGTGGTGCGCGTCAACGGGCCGCTGGTCGAGGTCGAGGGGCTCGCACGGGTCGCCGTGCGCCGACGTCGTCGAGGTCGGCGACGCGGCGCCTGGCCGCCGAGGTCGTCTCGGTCAAGCGACGGCCTCGTCACCGCGCAGGTCTACGAGTACACGGGCGGCCTGCGGGTCGGCGACCGCGCCGCGGGGCTCGGCCGACCGCTGTCGGCGCGCCTCGGCCCGGGCCTGCTCGGCGGCATCTTCGACGGCCTGCTGCGCCCGTTGGCCGGCCGCGCGCACGTGGCTGGCGCCCGGCGCGCTCGGGCAGGACGGCGCCCCGGCGACGCTGGCGGTTCGTCCCGGTTGCGGCGCCCGGCGCACCGGGCGTGCCCGGGAGCTGGTCCTCGGGACCGTCGCGACGGCCTCGGGCGTCGACCACCGCGTGCTGCGCCCGTCGGCGCGCGCGGCGAGGTCGAGTGGATCGCCGAGGCCGACGAGCGTCGGCGACGCCGACGCGATCGCGATGATCGGCGGTCGAGACGGTCACGGTCAGCGAGCTGTGGCCGGTGCGCACGCCGCGGCCGGCGCGGGCCCGGCTCGCGCTCGTCGGTGCCGCTGGTCACCGGCCAGCGCGTGGTCGACCTGCTGTTCCCGATCGCCAAGGGTGCGACGGCGGCGGTGCCGGGCGGGTTCGGCACCGGCAAGACGATGCTGCTGCAGCAGATCGTGAAGTGGTGCGACGCCGACGTGATCGTCTTCGTCGGCTGCGGCGAGCGCGGCAACGAGCTGGCCGATGCGCTGGCGGACCTCGCCGCGCTCGAGGACCCGCGGACCGGCGGCACGCCTGCTGGAGCGCACCGTGGTGATCGCCAACACCTCCAACATGCCGGTGATGGCGCGCGAGGCCAGCATCTACACCGGCATGACGGTCGCCGAGTACTACCGCGACATGGGCTACGACACGCGTGCTGCTCGCCGACTCGACCTCGCGCTGGGCGGAGGCGCTGCGCGAGTTCTCCTCGCGCAGCGGCGAACTGCCGGCCGAAGAGGGCTATCCGGCGGGGCTGTCCTCGGCGCTGGCGGCGTTCTACGAACGCGCCGGCCGCGTGACGACGCTCGGCGGCGCGCAGGGCTCGGTGACGCGTCGATCGGCGCCGTCTCGCCGCCGGGCGGCGACATGACCGAGCCGGTCACCGCCCACACCGAGCGGTTCGTGCGGTCGCTGTGGTCGCTGGACCGCGACCTCGCCTACGCGCGCCACTACCCGGCGATCACCTGGCGCCGCTCGTTCTCGCGCGACGTCGAGGCGGTCGCGGCCTGGCACGCGCGGCAGGGCCGCACCGAGCTGGGCGCGCGACCGGGCCCGGGCCGTGGCCGCTGCTGGCCGAAGCCGACCGGCTCGGGCCGATCGTCGAGCTCGTCGGTCTCGCGGGCCCTGCCCGGCGCGAACGGATGGCGCTCCTGGCCGGCCGGCTGCTGCGCGAGGCGGTCCTGCAGCAGAGCGCGCTGAGCGCCAACGACGCGACCTGCGCCGCGGCCAAGCAGGCCGCGCTGCTCGGACTGGTGCTCGCGGTCCACGACCGGTGCCTCGGCGCTGGTCGACGCGCGGGCGTGCCCGTCGGCGGTGATCGAGGAGCTCGACCTCTCGGGCGTCGCGCGGGTGCGCGACGAAGTCGGACCCGACGACGCGGCGGCGTCGTGCGCCGACCGCGACGAGGTGCTTGCCTCGCATCGAGGGCCTTGGCATGAGCGCGCGTGCCCGATGACGGCCCGGTCGCCGGCCCTCGAATACGCGGGCGCGCGCAGCGCGGCGGGCCCGCTGCTGGTCGTCGCGGGCGTCGAGGGCGTCGGGCTGGGACGAGCTCGCCGAGGTCCGGCTGCCCTCGGGCGAACTGCGCCGCGGCCTCGTGCTCGAAGTGCATCGACGACCTCGCCGTCGTCGAGGTGCTCGAAGGCACCGCGCGGCATCGACCCCGCCGCGGTGCGCGTCGCGTTCGAAGGCCGCCCGCTCGAGATCCCCGTCGGCGACGGCTGGCTCGGCCGCGTGTGGAACGGCATGGGCGAGCCGCTCGACGGCGGCCCGCCGATGCTCGGCGACGGTGACCCGCCCGGTCGCCGGCGCGCCGCTCAACCCGACCGCGCGCGACGTGCCCCGCGACCCGATCATCACCGGGATCTCGGCCATCGACGCGCTCACGACGCTGGTGCGCGGGCCAGAAGCTGCCGGTCTTCTCGTCGGCCGGGCTTGCCGCACCTCGAGCTCGCCGCCCAGATCGCCGCGCAGGCCAACGTCGCCGGCGAGCCGTTCAAGGTCGTCGTCGCGGCGATGGGCCTCACCCACGCCGACGCCGCGACGATGCGCGACGCGCTCGAGACCGCGCGCCGCCGCCGGCGAGTCTGGCGCTGTTCCTCGACACCGCCGACGACCCGGTCGTCCAGCGGCTGCTCACCCCGCGGGTGGCGCTGACGGTCGCCGAGCACCTGGCCTTCGAACGCGGCCAGCACGTGCTCGTGGTGCTGGCCGACATGACCAGCTACTGCGAGGCGTTGCGCGAGGTCTCGGCGGCCCGCGGCGAGATCCCCGGCCGGCGCGCCTATCCGGGCTACCTCTACAGCGACCTCGCCTCGATCTACGAACGCTGCGGGCGCATGCGCGGACGCGACCGGGTCGGTCACGCTGGTGCCGGTGCTGACGATGCCCGCCGGCGACATCACGCATCCGGTCCCCGACCTGACCGGCTACATCACCGAAGGCCAGATCGTCCTGTCGCCGGACCTGCACGGCGCGCGGGGTCTACCCGCCGATCGACGTGCTGGCGTCGCTGTCGCGGCTGATGCGCAGCGGCACCGGCGCGGAGCGCACGCGGGCCGACCATCCGGCCGTCGCCGCGCAGCTGCTCGCGGCGCTCGCCCGCGCCCGCGAGCGTCCGCGATCTGGCCGACCTGATCGGCGCCGCGGCGCTGACCGAGACCGATCGCGGCTACCTCGTCTTCGCGACGCGTTCCACTCGGGCTCGTCGCGCAGGGCGTCGACGAAGCGCGCACGCTCGACGACACGCTCGCGCGCATGTGGCGCGTGCTCTCGGCGCTGCCGCGCCGCGAGCTGACGCTGGTGCCGGCCGCCGACGTCGCCGCATACTACTCCGGTGACGCGCCCGCTCCCGATGCGCCGGTCGCGCGCCAGGTTGGCCGAGGATCCTGCCGGGCCGGCGCCTGCGACGGCCCCCGCCGACGGGGGCAGCGACGATGGCTGAGCGCGTTCCCCCCGGCCGCGCGGGTCGGCTCTGGCTCCTGGGGCGCCTCGCCTCGGCCCGCCGCAGCGTCGAGCTGCTCGACCGCAAGCGCAAGCTCCTGCAGCGCGAGGATGCGCGTCTGAGCGCATTGTGCGACGCGACGCGCGCCCGCTGGGAGACCGCCTGCGCCGAGGCCGAGACGTGGGGGCTGCGGGCGACGGTCCTTGGCGGCGCATCTGAGATGGCCCTCGCGGCTGCGCCCCTGGCGGGCCGCGCGCGCGTCGATCTGACCTGGCACAACACGATGGGCGTCCCACACCCCGACGTGTCCCGGAGCGAGCCGGCCGTAATCCGGTCGGCCGACGCGGCCGCCGCCAACGCCGCGGTCGCGCCGGCCGCCGCCGCGTACCGCCGGGCGCTCGAGGCCGCCGTCGCCCATGCCGCGGCGGAGATGTCACGCCGGGTCGTCGCTGCGGAGCTCCGGGCGACTGAGCGGCGCCAGCGGGCGATCGAGCGCCACCGCCTGCCTGCGCTCGAGGAGGACCTCGCCCGTCTGGAGCTTCGCCTCGACGAGCTCGAGCGGGACGAGCGCGTCGTCGGGCGTTGGGCCCAGCGACGTCGCCTGAAGTCGCGCGGTCCTCAGGCACGCCATTTCCCAGGCGTGTCGGCTCCGTGACGGAGGGCGTGCCGGTGCATCGTGGCGGCCGTCATCGGGTCGTCCCCACGCGGCTCCGCCGCACGAGCGGGGGTCAGGGAGCCAGCGGGCGCGTGAGGACAGTCTGGTTGGCCCCCGGCTGAGTTGGCCGCTGACCGAACGATCGCACACGCGGTGGTGCTGCCCCGGTCCCCCGTGGCACCCTCCCGTGCCGGGTCACCGTGCGCCCGCGGGCACGGGCGTGTCGCGGACGAGGCCGAGGGCGTACGCGAGCTGTACGTCCCCGGGCAGGGTGGTGTCGATCGGATGCGCCTCGGGCCACGGTTGCCGGCGGCGACGGAGCGCCAGCGCGACACCCAGATCGGCCTCGGACAGGTCATCCCGACGCTGCTCCCGCGCCAGGACTCGCTCACGGATCACCTCGGTCGGCGCGTGGCACTCGAGCTCCACGACATCGGCGAAGGTGTCGTCTGCGACGCGCCGCGCATCGCGTCGAGCGCCGACGTCGGCAAACGTGGCGTCGAGCACTACGGAGACGCCGTCGTGCAGGAGCGAGCGCGCGCGATCCATCAACGCGGCGTACGTCCGGCGGGTGAGCTCAGCCGTATAGAGGCCCTCGTCGAGGGCATCGCGCCGCGCGCGCTGTGCCCGACCGACCGCGCCGAGATCGCGGCGGACCGTATCGCTGCGCAGGTGGACCCAACCCATCGACTCCGCGAACCGCGCGGCCAGCGTCGACTTGCCGGTCCCCGGTGCGCCGCCGATGACGACGACCAATGGGCGGGCGGCGTCGAGGTGCCGGACGCACAGCGCGAGGTGCAAGCGTGCGGAGGCCACGGCCCCGTCGTCACCCTGTGTGACCCGCAGACAGGCGACCTTGGAGCGCACCATGGCGCGCTGCGCGATGTAGAGGTGCAGCAGGCTGTGCGGGGGGTGGTCCCCGGCGAGCCGTTGGTATGTCGCGGCGAACGACTCCGCCAGGTCGGGCCTCCCCATCGATTCGAGGTCCATCGCCAGAAAGGCCACGTCAGCGAGCTGATCGCCATAGCGCAGACGGGGATCGAATTCGAGGCAGTCGAGGATCCGCGGTCCATCGGGCAGGCAGAAGATGTCCTTGGACAGCAGATCACCGTGGCCGTCGACGATGTGGCCGCCCTCGATCCGCCGGATCAGCAACCCGGTCCGGCCGGCGATGTAGCGATGGACCAGTGACCGCTCGCGATCGAGCGTCGGACGGCCGAGCAGCTCGCGCGCGAGCGGTTCCCACTCGTCGAGGTCGGCATCCCACCGTTCGCGCAACGCGTCCGGGGTTGCCGACCGCTCCACCTCCGGCCCCCGATGCGCCGTCGCGTGAAAGGCGGCCAGCACTTGCGCGATCTGCGTGAGCTCGTCGGTGACGTCGGCTCCCGATGCCACCAGGGTCGCCAGACACCGCTCGTCCGGAAGCCGCCGCATCACGACCTCGGCGTCGACGAGCGCCCCGGCCGGATCGCGGATCTCGTCGACCCTGAGGTAGACGTCGGGCGCCAGGCGGCGGTTGAGCTCGAGCTCGTGGGCGCATGCGGTCAGTCGCAAGGCCGGCGTGCTGAGGTCCATGAACGGGAACCGGATCGCCTTCTTGCGCTTGCGGACGAGATCGCCCTCGAGCGTCAACACCGAGGCATGCGTTTCGATTCGGATCGCGGCCACGCATGCAGCATCCCGCGCCGGCATCGTTCCCACCAGGGGCGATCGTCGGAATCCGCGCGCGCGGCAACTCGGGTGCCTTGCTGGAGCCCACTGCGCGGGCGCCCGCACGGGCGGCCCCGCTGCGCGAGAATCGAGCGCGCCGTCCGGTCCTATCGGGCGGCGCCGCCATCCGATGCGTGCGTTCCGCGACATCCGAGCGATCGACTGGGCCGACGTCGTCTGCCACGGCAAGCTGCGCACCGCGCTGCTGGTCGTCGTGGCGATCGGGTGGTGCATCGCCACCGGCCGGCCGGCCGACGCGCTGCGCGGTCGCCCGCGCCCTGCAGGGGTTCCTGGCGGCGCTGCTGGCCGACGCGGCGGGAAAGCGGCCCCATCGCTGCGGAACCGGCGATCGTTGCCGCCAGTCACGAGCCCGGCGCGCATCGGCTCCTGGGCGAGGACGCCCGCGCGATCCTGCTGGACTTCACGGCCCTGTACGCGCGCCTGCAGGGCCTGGAGGTCGCCGGCGACCTCCCGTCAGAGCGGTCGTCGCTGCCGGTGATCCAAGTCGACCTCGGGCGCCTCGCCGGCGAGCTCACCGCGCTGGAGGGCACCGGCCGCGTCGGGGCCACCGCTCCGGACGCGGCCGCCGCCGAACTCCACGATCCCTCGCTGCGGAGCATTCAAGATGTCCTGGCGCACTTCGCATGAGGGCCCGCGGCGGGCCCCGTCGCGTGGCACCGCGCGGGTGCTTTCCGCCGGTACGCCTGGCGGCGCGGGAACGCGCCGCGCGTGGGGCAAGCACTTGGCCGAGGGCGCGGGAGCGACACGCACAGCTCGCCGCGACGGACTGGGGCGGCTGCGGGGTGCCGGTGCCGGCGACGGGACGGTGCTGCCCGCGCCCTGACGAGGATCCTGTTCCCGACGCCTCCTGACCCGCGCCCCTGGCGCTTTCGAGCGCGCCGGACGGGGCGCGGCGCGCTTGATTGTCCGCGTCGTGGCGCCGATACACCGGATATGAGCAGCACGACCAACAATCGCGGGAGGGGTCGTGGCACGGGACGCCTCGGCGCGCCGCCCGACGACGATGCGCCGGTGGAACCCGAGGTCGCCCATCTCGCGCATACCGGCATGGTGCGGATCTCGGCCGACGCAACCGGGACGATGTCCGTCTCGATGACGCCCGGGGGCGAGGCGCCGCGCGTGAGCGCAGTGATCCCCACGATGAACGAGGCCGCGAACCTACCCGACGTGCTGTCGCGGCTGCCCGAGTGCGTCGACGAAGTGATCCTCGTGGACGGGCATTCGACCGACGACACCATCGCCGTCGCACGCGCGGTGCGACCCGACGTACGCGTCGTCGTCCAGACCAGCCGCGGTAAGGGCAACGCCTTGGCGTGCGGTTTCGCGATGTGCAGCGGTGAGATCATCGTCATGCTCGACGCCGACGGCTCGACGGACCCGCTGGAGATCCCGCTGTTCGTCTCACGGCTGCTGCACGGCGCGGACTTCGTGAAGGGCTCCCGCTACATGCCGCGCGGCGACAGCGAGGACCTCACCCCATCTCGGCGCTGGGGCAATCGCCTGCTGACCGGGATGGTCAACGTCTTGTTCGGGGTGCACTACACCGACCTTTGCTACGGCTACATGGCGTTCTGGCGCCGGTGCCTGCCGGAGCTCGCCGTGGATTGCACAGGGTTTGAGGTCGAGACACTGCTGACAGTGCGTGCAACCCGGGCGCACCTCGACGTCGTCGAGGTTCCGAGCGTCGAGCACGACCGGCTGCACGGGGAAAGTCACCTGCACCCGGTGCGCGATGGCCTGCGTGTCCTGCGGACGATCATCGGCGAGCGGATCTCCCGTGACCCCGCGATTCGGGAGGCGCCGCCGTGGGCGGCGCTCACCGGCGCCATGGACACGGGTCCGGCGCCGGCGCCCGGCGTGCCGCGGATGCGGCCCCGCGCGAAGGCGCGCACCCACGAACACCCTGCCACGGCCGGTTCGCGGCGGGCCGCGGACTGGTGCGCGTATGCGGACGAGCTCGCGGCCACGCGGTCGGGTACGTCGACCGACCACCCCGAGCTCGTCGTCATTGTGCACAGCACCGAGGTTGCCGACTGGGTCTCGGAACGCGTGCGCATGCCGGGTGTCCACGTGGTCGTCGTCCCGACCGTCTGAGCGCGCGCGCGCGCCGGGCCTCCCGGCACGCATGTGGGTGCCTGACAGTGACCCTGGCGGCGCCCGCGAGGACACCCGCCATTGCGTGCGGCGAGCGGCGGCGACGGCCGGATCCGCGGTACCTGGCCGGTGAGCCGGCCCGCTGCGGGAGCCCGCGGCGGCCTTGCCTGCGTGACCGACGCATTCGTAGGGTCTCATCAGAAGATCTCGGTGGGTGGAGGTGCTCCATCCGAATCACGAAAGGGGACCCAGCATGATCTGCGCACTCATGGTCCGGACCTTGCGGCCGGGGACGTTCGAGCAGTTCAAGGAGACATTCCTCGCCGGCGAAGCACCGCCACCCGGGTTCGTCCGCTTCAACATGTTGCGGAGCACAGCGAATCCCGATGAGGTGATCTGCTTCGGGTTCTTCGATGGGCCGGTCGACGGACTGCGCCGCGCCGCCGCCGACTACGGATACGAACAACAGCAGGCGAGGATCGCGCCGTTCGTCGAGCGCGTCGGCACGGACGGACTGTTCGAGATCGTCGAGGACTGGACGGCCTCGGCGTGAGTCCGCTGGCGCCCCGGCCTGGACTCCCGTGGATCGGCACGACGACGCCGGCCGGGGCGTTGTCCGGGTCGAACCGGTCAGGTGACGCCCGATCATGAGCTCGTGCGCATAGCCCGCGGTCGATCCGGCCGCCGTCACGCTCGCTGGCACCGGCGCAGCGAGCTCCTGCCGTACCGGCCACAGCCCGCCGGTGCACCGCGGTGGGTTGCGGACTCGCCAAGCGCCGGCGCCGCATGACAGCAAGCGTGACGATCCTCTACGCGTTGCTGGCGGCGTTCTGCAACGCGCTGAACGTCGCGACCCAGCATGTTGCGAGCACCAGCGATCCCCGTCGCTCCAAGGGCTGGGGGCTCGTGCGCTACCTGTTCACCAGTCCCCTGTGGCTGTTCGGCTGGGTGGCGGTCGCCGGGGCGTTCGTCTTTCAGGCGCTGGCGCTGCATGCCGGCGAGATGTCGGTGGTCCAGCCGCTACTGGTCACCGAGCTGGTCTTCGTGCTGGTGTTGCGCCGTGTGTGGATCCACCAAACACTCCGCCGGATCACCTGGTGGTCGGCGGGGCTCACGTGCCTGAGCCTGGCGATCTTCGTGGCGATGTCCGAGCCCGAGGGCGGGACCACCGCCCCGAGCGGGGCGACCTGGATCGCCGCCACGCTTGCCACCGTCGGCCTTGCGGGCGTGCTGGCGGTGCTCGGCCTGTTTGGATCCCGGCGGCGCCGGGCCGCGCTGCTCGGATCGGCGACCGCCGCCATGTGGGCACTGGTGGCCACCTTCATCAAGACCACCACGCAGACCTTGTCGCAGGTCGGCGTGGCTGGCCTGTTCTGTGCACTGGCCCGTGTACGCGCTGGCACTCGCCGCCCTCGCGGCCGAGGTGCTCTACCAGATGGCGCTGCATGTCGGCCCCTTGAGCTACTCGCAGCCGTTCTTGGTGATCGTCGACCCGATCGTCAGCATCGCGCTCAGCGTGTGGGTCTTCGGGGAGACGTTTACCGCCGACACGCTGCGGGTCGCGCTCGCGGCCGTTGCGTTTGCGGCGATGTGCGTTTCGGTCGCGGTGCTCACGCAGACCGCTCCGGCTGACGATGACGGCGGACTCAGAACCCGGAGATTCATCGTGACGGGACATCGGCAGCGCCGCAGGTCCGGTTTGCTCCGCCGATCTCCGCACCAGTAGCATCACGGCGGATGGCCGGGCTGCTCGCCCTCATCGCCGCGTGCGCCTTTGCGCTCGGTTCCGGCCTCCAGCAGACGGGGCGCTCGAAGCCCCGGCCGAGGACGACGACCCCCGCCGGCTGAGGCGGGCCGACGACATCATCCGCGGATCGGCGCCGTGCGCGGCGTCCGGATCAGATCAGGAACATCGCGACCGGGACCACGAAGCAGGTGACCGCGAGCCAGAGGGCTCGGCTGACTTGGGCGGCACGCGGCCCATCGGTGCGTCGGTACCAGGCCCACCCGCACAACGCCGACAGCGTGAGCGCGACCATGCCGATCACGGTGCCCGGGCCATTGAACTCGCTGATGGTCAATGCCGCGATCAGCGGGAGGATCAGGAAGCCAAGGACATACGAGAGGTCGTGCAGCACCCCGTGCAGCGTCTGGCCGGGCATGACCAAATCCGATAGCGCCGCGCACGCCTCGTCAACCCCCGAAACGTCCAGTGCCAACCCAGTCTCGACCGGCGGGCCCCGTCCCGCCGGGGGGCGTCTCAATGGCCTGACGTCGAGGCTCCACCGCGGGGGGTGCGCCGTGGCGAGCGCTCCCAGCCCGATCACACCCAGCGAGCGGGTCCCCGGCCGAGGGCGCCGGCTCGGCGCGGGGCAGCCCAGGCAGTCGAGATCGCGCCGCGCTGAGCTCTGGAGGTGACGTGGGTCGCCGTGGCGTGGCGTGAGGCCGGGAGGGCTCGGCCAGCGCCGGCCCGCGATGTGGGTCAGGCACCCGGTTGCGGACGGTGGCGCGCGGGCGCCGTCCGTGACGCGCACAGGGCATCGCGTACGATCCCGCCCATGGGCGCACTGTTCACCCCGGCGACGGTCCAGGTTGACCTTGAGGGACACACGGCGCTGGTGACCGGGGCCGCCAGCGGAATCGGTCTCGCCTGTGCCGAGCGCCTGGGTGCGGCGGGCGCCAGCGTGGTCATGATCGATCGCGACCGGGCACGACTCGAGGAGCAGGCGGCGGGCCTCGGCGCCGCGGCCGTCTGCGTCGATCTCTCGGATCCGGTCGCCGTCGCAGCGCTGGAGGTGACGGCCGACATCATCATCAACAACGCGGGTCTGCAGCATGTCGCCGCCGCCGAGGACTTCCCCCCCTCAGACGTTCTCGCACATGATGGACGTCATGGTGGTGGCCCCGTTTCGCCTGATACGGGCGGCGCTTCCCGGCATGTACACACGTGGGTGGGGTCGGGTCATCAACATCTCGTCCGTCCATGGCCTGGTGGCATCCCCGTACAAGTCGGCCTACGTCACGGCGAAACACGCGCTCGAGGGCCTCTCCAAGGTCATCGCGCTCGAAGGCGGTGCGCGCGGCGTCACCTCGAACTGCGTCTGTCCCGCGTACGTCCGCACCCCGCTCGTCGAGCGCCAGATCGCCGCCCAGGCTGTGGTGCATGGCATCTCGCCCGACGACGTCGTTCGCGACATCATGCTCGAGCCCGCGGCGATCAAGCGCCTGATCGAACCGGCGGAGGTCGCCGAGTTGGTCGCCTACCTGTGCTCGCCACCCGCGGCGTTCATCACGGGCGCGTCGATCGCCATCGACGGAGGCTGGACCGCCCGCTAGCCGTTCGCCCGATGCTTGGGGCATCGGAGCGCTGGGCGACCCGACCAACCAGACGCGCCCGGCGAGTCACTCGACCCTCGAACCGCGGTTCGCTTGTCTCTGCAGGGAGACCCGCCGCGCGGGAATCCGCCGGCACGGGCCTAGGCTCACCGCGGAGAACCCGTGGAGGTGTTCAATGGTCAGCGCGCGCCGGCGCCCCGCCGAGCTCCGGCAGCGAGCACGAGGTGGCCCACCTGCGCCGAGTCGGCGCCCGTGAGCCGGCCGCCTGCCGGATCCGCAGCGCTCCCGGCTGCGCCGGGTGCCGCGACCGCTGCGCGTGGCGGGCCGGATTACGCGGTCGTGGTGGCCTCGGTCATCTCGATGGTGCTGACCTACGCGCTCGTCGTGCTCGGCAGCACCGTCCGCGTCACGGACTCCGGGATGGGCTGCCCCAGCTGGCCACTGTGTTACGGCCGGGTCGGCCCAGTCGATCAGTACAACGCGCTTTGGGAGCAATCCCACCGTTATCTGGTGGGCATCGTGACCTGCCTGGTCGTCGCCACCTTGCTTCTCGCGTGGCGTTCGACTGCGCCGGAGGGCGGCCGTTGCGCCCGCGGCGGTGGCCGTCGGGCTCATCGTGGTCCAAGCGGCGCTCGGTGCAGTGACCGTCCTCGCCCACAACGCGCCGTGGACGGTCGCGGTCCACCTGGTCGTCGGCTTGATCTTCTTCGGAGCGACGATCGTGACGGCGGTCGTCGCCATGCTCACTCCGACGGTGAGCTGGTCCGCGCGGCTGCTGTCAGCCTGGGACTGGGCTGCGCTCCTCGGAATCCTTGTCCTCGTCGTCGCGGGGACGATCGTCGTCGGCACCGGAGCCGGCGACGACTGCCCGTCGTGGCCGATCTGCACGCACTCGGCACCTTCATCGATGGTTGCCTGGCAACTGGTGCACCGGGTGATCGCGGGGGCAGCCGGCCTGACGGTCGTCGGGTTCGTCGTCGCGCACTGGCGGGCGACCGCGAAGTGGCCGCTCTGGCGCGCAGGTGCGGTCGCGCTGATCGGCCTCTTGGTCATCGCCGCGGCCTTCGGGGCAGCCAGCGCGCTCACCAGGGCGAGCGCCGGCTGGCAAGACCTGCACCTGGCATTCGCCGCCGCGGTCTGGGGCACGCTCGTCGTGCTCGTCGCCGTCGTGGCGACGGCCGTTCGCGGCACCGCCGAGCACGAGCGGGACATCGCGACGGACTGATGTCGGAGTGGACCGCCCACGGGCGATGGGTGGTTGACGTGCCGTTGGCATCGGGGAGCAGCGACGAGTCCACACCCGCTGCAGGCGGTCTGACGGGAGGGGCGACGAGCTGCCGGCCGAATCGCCGAGCCAACACGCCGTGGCGCAGGCCCGGCTCACACCCGGCGCACGCGCCGACGCCAGGCGGCGGGGCGAGGCCTGGCGCCGGGCAGACGACGGTCTTCGGGGGGACACAGACCGCTCCATTTCGGCCCGCGCTGGTCTCGGGCAGTCACACCGGGGTAGGGTCGGCGTGTGAGACAAAAGGACTCTGGAGCAGCCGCGGCAGTGCCGCCGTCGGGCGAGCGGCCGATCCGCGCTGCCGAGGTCGTCGGTGCCCTGTCGCTGGCGACCGACCTCGGCACCGGGCAGCCGCTCGAGCATGCCATGCGCACGGCGGTGCTCGCGGTCCGCCTGGGTGAGCTCGCCGGAGCGTCGGCGCAGGAACTCGTCGACGCGTACTACGTGGCGCTGCTGCATTCGTCGGGGTGCACCTCGGACGGGCATGAGGCTGCGCAGCTGTATGGCGACGACATCGTGCCGCGGGCCGCGTTCGCGCTCGTCGATTCCGGCAATCCGGCCGAGCTCCTCGCGTTTCTCAGGTCGAACGTCGGGCTCGGTCGCACCCCGGAGCTGCGGGCCGTCATGGTCGAGCAGGCCATCACCCACGGACTGCCGGTGGCCCGCCAGACGTTGGCGATGCACTGCGAGGTGGCACAGCGGTTCGCCGGCTGGCTCGGCTTCAGTTCGGGCACCCAGGCGGCGCTTGAACACGTGTTTGAGCGCTGGGACGGGCTGGGCTTCCCGGGCATCGCGCGCGGCGACGAGATTCCGCTGCCGATGCTGCTCGTGCACGTGGCGCGGGACATCTCCGTGTTTCTCAGTGCCGCCGGCCCGGAGGAGGCACGCGCGGTCGTCGAGCGTCGGTCGGGCGCGGCGTACGAGCCGCGGCTCGCCGATCTCGCTGCGCGCAACCTTGCCGACATCCTCGCCGAGCTCGATGAGACGCGCATGTGGGAACAGGCGCTCGAGATCGAGCCGGCTCCGAAGATCTGGATCGCCGGCGAACGGGTTGACACCGCCTTTGCGGCCATCGCGGCCTTCACCGATCTCAAGTCGCCGTGGCTTCGTGAGCACTCGACGGGCGTGGCCGACCTCGCCGAGGGCGCCGCGTGGCGCCTGGGTCTCCCGCCAGCCGCGGTGACGGTCGTGCGCCGCGCCGCGCTCGCGCACGACCTCGGCCGCGTCGGTGTGTCGAATGCGATCTGGGAGAAGCCGGGCCGTCTGGGCTTCGGAGAGTGGGAGCGGGTGCGACTGCATCCGCACTTCACGGAGCGCGCCTTCGCCCAGTCGCCGGCCCTCGCTCCGATCGGGATCGTGGCCGGCGCACACCACGAACGGCTCGATGGCTCGGGCTACCACCGCGGCACGCGCGGTCCGGCACTCGATCAGGCGGCGCGCATCCTCGCGGCGGCGGACTGCTACGGCGCCATGCGCGAGGCGCGACCCTACCGTCCGGCGCTCGACGCCTCGGCGGCCGAGGCGGAGCTGGTGCGCGAGGCCGCGGCCGGGCGGCTCGACCCGGAGGCGGTCGATGCGGTGCTCGCCGCCGCCGGCCACCGCGTGCGGCAGCGACCTCGTGAGCTGCCTGCCGGGCTCACCGAGCGGGAACTCGAAGTGCTCCTGGTGCTTGTGCGCGGGGAGTCGAACCAGGAAATCGCCCAGGATCTCGGCATTTCGGCCAAGACCGTCGGGCACCACGTCCAGCACGTCTACCAGAAGGCCGGCGTTCGCAGCCGAGCCGCGGCGACGCTCTGGGCGTTCGAGCACGACCTCGTTCCCACCGCGTAGGGCGTTCGCCCGATGCGCTCGGGCGGTGTCGGGCGGATGCTCGCCCGGTCACCACGCCCGAACGAGAGGAGCGACCCATGTCCGCAACAGACGTGGACACCATCCGCATCGCGTACCAGCGGTTCGCGGAGCATGACGCCGCCGCGGTCCTCGCCAAGCTGGACCCCCGTGTCGAGTGGGTCGAGGGCGGCGGTGGCGACTCGCCGTCCGGCACGTTCATCGGACCTGACGCGGTCGCGAGCGGCGTCTTTGCCGTGATCGGGGCGAACTTCGACGAGTACCACGTCGATCCGATCGATTTCGTCGACGAGGGCGATCGCGTCGTCGTCACGGGCCGCTTCACCGGCACCAACAAGGGCGGCGCGGAGCTCGACACCGGCTTCGAGCACGTCTTCGTCATGCGTGACGGGAAGGTCGTCCGCTTTGAGAACAGGCCCGACGACGTTGCGGCGTGGATTGCCGGCTGGACCAGCTCACCGAGTCGGCCGGGGCGTCGCGCCCCGGCGTCGAGAACCCAAAGGAGCACAACGATGATTCTGGCGACAACGAAGTTTGAGGATTACGACCGCTTCATGGAGATCTTCTCCACCAAGGGCGCCGAGAAGCGGCGGCAGTACGGGTGCAAGGGCGCCCAGATCTTCCGCGATCCCAATGAGGATGACCAGGTCTGGGTGATCTTCGACTGGGATGAGGCGGGTTGGAAGAACTTCGTGTCCGACCCTGCGGTGCCGGGGATCATGCACGAGGCCGGGCACAAGGGGAAGCCCCAGGTGGCGGCTCTCGGCGGCCGGCTCGACGCCTAGCGCGTCCTGCCGGAGGGCCGCCCACGACGCGCGACCCGACGCGGGCGCGCTCACCCAGTGCTTGTCGCCGCCACGGCGATCGCCTGGCCGCGGCGAGCGCGCCGGACCGTCTGCCGCACCGGCTGCGGGCCAACGCGACACCAATTGGACGTCTGGATCGAGATCGGAGGAATGCGATGGGCAAATCAGCAGCGTCAATCGGCCCCATCAAGGTGGGCGTCATCACGGACCAGACCGGTCCGCTGTCGTTTATGGGCATCGCCAACGCCAACGTGGCCCAGATGGTCATCGATGAGATCAACGCCAACGGCGGGGTGCTCGGCCGACGTGTCGACCTCTCCATCGAGGACAGTGCCACGACCGACGCCGTGGCTGCGGCCAAGGCCAAGAAGCTCGTCGAGCACGATCACGTCGACGTCGTCTTCGGCGGGATCTACAGCTCGACGCGGCAGGCCATCAAGGGCCCCGTGGTCGAGGACGGCGCAACGCTCTATATCTACCCGGAGCAGTATGAGGGACAGGAGTGCGACCCGCTGATCTTCTGCACCGGCCCCGTTCCGGCCCAGCAGGTCGATCCACTGATCCCGTGGCTGATGCAGCACACCGGCGGGCAGAAGTTCTACCTGCCGTCCGCGGACTACATCTGGCCGCAGGTGCTGAACCAGCGGGTTCGGGACGTCGTCGCGGCACAGGGCGGGACCATCGTCGGGGAGGAGTACTTCCCGATGGATCACACCGACTACCGCGAGACGGTCGACAGGATCGTCACCAGCGGGGCCGAGGTGGTCTTCAACACGATCGTGCCTCCCGGGCTGACGCCCTTCCTCGAGCTTCTCTACGAGTCCGGCTTCACCCGGCGGGGCGGATCGATCGTCTGCACGTACTTCGACGAGAACTTCTTCAACCTGGTGCCGGCCGCCCACGTCGAGGGCCTCTACAGCTGCCTGGACTACTACCGCGGCATCACCGACGCGTTCAGCCGGGAGCTCGTCGATCGGTACGACGCTCGCTTTCCCGGAAGCGCCAAATTCACGGCCGGCAGCGCCTGCACCGGGATGTACCGCGGCCTGAAGCTCTGGGAAGCCGCCGTGACGGAGGCCGGGTCGCTCGACCGGGACGACGTCATCGCGGCGCTCGACCACGCCGCGATCGCCGAAGGGCCGGGCGGTCCGGCGGAAATGGTGCCCGGTCAGCATCACGCGCGGATGCACATGTACATCGCCCAGGCACAGCGCGGTCAGTTCAGGATCGTCAAGGACCTGGGGGTCATCGATCCCCAGGAACGCGTGCACGGGGTTGCGCAGCAGCTCCCCGCAGCGCGCTCTGCCGCGGACGTCGTGCGGGCGTAGTTTCCCGGGGCAGTCCCTCCGGCGCATCGCGGGAGGGGCTGCCCGCCACTCGCGCGCCGGCATCCGCCGACGTGCGCCTACGGGGTCGGGGTCAGGCGCACCGCGCGTTGGACCAGGCACGCAAGGTTGCCGGTCCCACCGAAATCGACGGCCTCGACGGTGCCGGTTTGGGTGGTCGTGACGCGAGCGGGCACCCAGACGCGCCACCGGAGGCCCGGCGCGGATGTGACGTGGGCGTGGCCGATGAGCGCACCGCGCGCGTCGCGCACGTTGACGCCGAACTGGTTCTCGTAGATGTCGCGAAGTTGGCGACCCGCAACCGCGACGACGCCCGGACTCGGACTGACCGCGTCGAGGCTCAGACAGCCGTCATTGAGAATCGTGGCCGCGCCTGCGGGTGGTGCCGCCTTCCAGAGGTCGATCACGATGCGGCTCGGACGTCCCAACGTGGACCACTGGACGTACTTGAATCGCCCCGGAGCGGCGCTGGTGCGAATCGTCAAACGGTTGTGGTTGCGGGTGAGCGCGACGCGAACCCCGAGCCCGCCCGCGGCGGTGACCCGGCTGCCCGTGCCGCCGATGTCGACGACGAAGCTCGCCGTCCCCGTCGCGAAGACGTCATCGAATGCCGGCTCGATGCGATCGATCGGGATGCGCGGGCCGGTGAGATCGACCACGACCCGGACGGTGGCGGGAGCGTTGCCGACGCGCACGCGCAGCGCCAGCGGCCCCGCAAGCGCGGGCGCGGCGAGCATCAGCCCGGCCGCCCCGATGGCGGCCGTGACCGTGAGCAGCCTGCGTCGCCCGGCCATCGCGCCGGGCGGTCGCAGTTGTGCGCCGGTCGTCGTGGCTGCATCGCCGCCGCGGGGGAACGGATCCGTCCGATGGGTCATGACGCGCCTCCTTGTGCTCCGGTACCCGGCGTGAGCGGCCATGCGGTTCTGACGGCGCAGGCGGGTTGTGCGCTGCGCATCCCCGTCGTTGCCGCACGGCCGCGCGACCGTGATCACAGCGTAGGCGAGATCGTGCGCCGCTCGGCGGGGGCACTGGCGGGGCGTGTTCTGGTCGGGGCGCCGATCCCGTGGAGGCCGAGACCATGTCGGCGATCGGTGCCCTCGCCAGTCGCCGTGCGATCAGGGCGCCCCGGTCAGGCGCGGGACGTCGCCGACGGCCGGCTGGATTGCCGCGTCGAGGCAGAGCGTCCGACCGCGGGCGACCCTCCGCGTGAACGCGGCGTCCCCGACGGCCTGCCTCAACCGGCGACGCGGGGCCCCGCTTGGCCACGCCGGACGGCGCGGCAACCGGGGCCGGAGTGGACAGCCGCCGCCCGGGTGTCCCACAATGGTGGCGCCGCCCACGTTGGTGAGAGTCATGCCTGGCTTGCCCACCGGGATCGTCACCTTTCTGTTCACCGATATCGAGGGGTCCACGCGGCTCGCCGACCGCCTCGGGGAGTCGTGGGGTGCCGTCCTTGAGCTCCACGACGCCATCCTGCAGGAGGCCGTGGCGGCACACGCCGGCGTCGTGGTCAGCACGGCGGGCGACAGCGTCTTCGCGGTGTTTGGGGTCCCCGAGCGCGCGCTGGCGGCGGCGGCGGCGGCGCCCCAGCGTGCGCTCACCGACGCCCCGTGGCCCGAGGGCAGCCCGGTACGGGTGCGGATGGGGCTGCACACTGCCGCCGCGGAGCTTGCCGGGGCGAATTACGCCGGCCTCGAGGTGCATCGCGCCGCGCGGATCGCCGACGCCGCGCACGGCGGCCAGCTGGTCGTCTCGGAGGCGACGCACGTGCTCTTCGCGCCGGCACTGCCCCCGGGGATCTCGCTCCGCGACCTCGGTGCGCACCGGCTCAAGGACCTGCCGCGGCCCGAGCACCTGTTCCAGGTCTGCATCGACGGACTCGAGCGTGAGTTCCCGCCACTGCGGGCGCTCGGGCGCCGGCTGATCGTGCTCCCGACCCGTACCACGAGCTTCATCGGACGGGTCGCCGACATCGCGCGCATCTCGGTGCTGCTTGAGCGGGCACCGCTGGTCACGCTGACCGGGCCGGGCGGCACCGGCAAGACGAGCGTCGCCGTCGAGGTCGCCGCCCGCACCGGCACCGCGTACGCGGACGGGGCGGTGTTCGTCGGGCTCGCGGCCCTCCGGGATCCTGCCCTGGTCGCCCCGGCGATCGCACAGGCCCTGGAGCTGCCCGAGGAGCCCGGGCGATCACCGGAGGAGGTGGTGCGCACACGACTCGCCGCCGCCCAGGTGCTGCTCGTGCTCGACAACCTGGAGCAGCTGCCGGACGCCGGGCCACTCGTCGCGCAGCTCGCCGCCGCGGGTCCCGGGGTCCGCGTGCTCGCCACCAGCCGCGCGCCGCTGCGCGTCGGTGGTGAGGCGGAATACCGCCTCGGCCCGCTCGCGCTCCCGGACGCCGAACCGGGGGCCGACCCCCTGGCGCGGGGCGCCAGTGACGCCGTGCGGCTGTTCGTCGAACGCGCTCAGCGCGTCGACCCCGACTTCCGGCTGACCGCCGACAACGTCGATACGGTCGCCGAAATCTGCGCGACCCTCGACGGGCTCCCCTTGGCGATCGAGCTCGCGGCGGCGCGGCTGCGCGTGCTCACCCCGGAGGCGATCCGCCTGCGCCTCGACCATCGCCTGCGCCTGCTGACCGGCGGGGCGCGGGACGCTCCCGAGCGCCAGCAGACGTTGCGCGCCACCATCGAGTGGAGCCACGAGCTCCTTGATGCGCCGACCACGACCCTGTTTCGCCGTGTGGCGGTCTTCCGCGGCGGGTGGACGCTCGAGGCTGCCGAGGCGGTCGCCGACGCCCCCGACGCGCTGGACGGGCTGGACGCGCTCGTGGCGCAGAGCCTGGTGGTCCGCGATGAGCCCGATGGCGCCGAGCCCCGGTTTCGCATGCTCGAGACGATTCGTGAGTACGCGCTCGATCAGCTCGAGGCATCCGGCGAGCTCGTCGCCATGCGCGACGCCCACCTGGCCTGGTTCCGCGGGCTGGGGAGCGTGAGGGCGCGGCCTTCGCGCGCGAGCACGACAACCTGCGCGCCGCGCTTGGCTGGTCCCTCGAGGCCGACCCCGAGAGCGGCTTGCGCGTCGCCAACCGCCTCGCGCGCTTCTGGCTGGCGCACGACCATGTCCGCGAGGGGGAGACCTGGTTCGTGCGACTGCTGGGTTCATCCGGCGGCACGCCGGCCACGCGTGCCCGGGCGCGCGCCGAGCTGGCGGGGCTGCGCTACTGGCAGGAGCGCTACGCGGAGGCCGAGATCGACTACCGCGCGGCGCTCGAGGCGTTCCGGGCGATCGGCGATGCGGTCGGTGCGAATGACGTGCTCTACAGCCTCGGCTGGGTGGCGGCGGCCAACGCGGAGTGGCCCGCGGCGCAGGCGGCCTTCGCGGAGATCCTCGCCGAGTGCCGGCTGCGTGAGGACCGCCCCCGGGCCGGCCTGGCACTCCAGGCGCTCGGGATGACCCAGCACCGCAGCGGCGACCAACCCGCGGCGCGCGCCACGCTCGAGGAGGCCGTCGGGGTGCTGCGCGAGGTGGGGGACACCTACGGGCTCGCCAACGCCCTCTATGACCTGGGGCGCACCGAGCGGGCCCGAGGCGAGCCGGACGCGGCCCGGGGGTACCTGCTCGAGGCGCTGCAGCTGCACGCTGATGCCGAGCAGCTGCCGAGCACCGTGTACGTCTTCGAGGCGCTGTCGCGCCTGGAGGCCGAGGCGGGTCGGCCGGAGCGCGCGATGGCCCTGGCCGCCGGGGCGGAATCCCTGCGGGCGACGCTTTCCGCGCACCCACCGGAGGCGATCGTGGAACGGTGGGATGCCGATGCCGCGATCGGGGCTACACTGGCGCCAGACGCCCGCACCGCAGCCTGGGCCAGGGGTGCCGCACTCACGTTTCCCCAGCTGCTCGAGCTCGCAAAGGAGTGCGGCGATGTCGGATGAGAACGTGCAGACCGTCGAACGGCTCATCGACGGGCTCAACGCCAAGAACGTCGGCGTGATGGATTGAGGTGTTCACCGGGGACGCGGTGATGGAGTGGCCGCAGTCGCGGGAGCCGATCCGGGGGGCGGCGGTGCGTCGGGCCGTCTACGCCCGCATGGAGACCCTGCCGACGATCGCGCCGCGCCGGATGACCTCCGTCCCCGACCCGGTGATCGCCGAGGCGCACCTTGACTACGACGGCGTCGGCTACGCGTGCATCATCGTGTTCGAGATGCGGGACGGCCGGATCTGCAAGCAAACGGCCTACTGGGCCACGCCGTTCGAGCCGCCCGCCTGGCGGGCGGCCCTCATCGAGCGCATGTGAGCCCTACGCCCCGGCCGCCGGCTCGCGGGTGAGGTGCGCGTGCACCTGCGTGACAACGACGGCGCCGTCCCCGACGGCCGACGCCACGCGTTTGACTGCCCCGTGGCGGACGTCCCCGGCGGCGAAGCAGCCGGGCAGGCTGGTCTCAAGCGCCAACGGGGGGCGCTCAAGCGGCCAGCCGGGTTCGGCATCGCCGGAGAGCAGGTCACTGCCGGTGAGCACGAAGCCCCACGCATCGCGGGCCACGGACGGCGGCAGCCAACCCGTATGCGGCTGCGCGCCGACGAGCACGAACAGCGCCGCTGCCGCGACCGTCCGCCGGGCGCCGGTGCCGCGATCGGCGAGCTCGAGCCGCTCGAGCCGGCCATCACCGCCACCGCCCACGACTTCGGTCGCATACGCGACGTCGATGTTCGGCGCCGCGTCGATTTCGTCGATCAGGTACCGCGACATGCTTTGCGCGAGTGAGTCGCTGCGCACGAGGATCGTGACCTGCTTGGCGTAGCGCGACAGGTATCGCGCCGCCTGGCCGGCCGAATTGCCCCCGCCGACCACGTAGACCCGCTCCCCGGCAAGCGCCGGCGCCTCGGCGATCGACGCACCGTAGAAGACGCCGGCGCCACTGAGCTCCTCGAGCTCGGGGATGCCGAGCCGTCGGTAGGTGACACCGGTCGCCACGACGACCGCGCGCGCGGTGACCTCGTCACCGCCGGACAGCGTCACCTGCAGCCCGCCGTCGGCTGCTCGCAGCGAGGTGACCTCGTGCATCATCAGGAACTGGACGCCGAACAGCCACGCCTGCTGGTAGGCGCGCATGGTGAGCTCGGCCCCGCCGATGCCACGGGCGAACCCCAGATAGTTGCGGATCAGCGAGCTGCTGCCGGCCTGCCCTCCGATCGTCTCGCGCTCGACCACGAGGGTCCGCAGTCCCTCCGAGCCCGCGTAGACGGCCGCGGCCAGGCCCGCAGGGCCGGCGCCGACGATCACGACGTCGAACTCGCGGGCGGCGAGGCGGGTGGGCAGCCCGCACGCCTCGGCGACCTGCTCGTCGGTCGGATCGCCGAGGGCTCGGCCGTCGAGGCCCACGACCAGCGGGAGGCCGATTCCGGGCGGCAGGCCGGCGAGGAGCGCGCGGCCCTCCGGGCTGTCGGCGAATCGGAACGTGTGCGGGACGCCGTTGCGTGTCAGCAGGCTCCGCACCTCGCTCGTGCGCGGGGAGTGGCGCTGCCCGACCACCGTGATCGGTCCGCCGCCCGAGGGCCGGCTGCGTGACCACTCGTGGACGAGTTCGGCCACGGTGCGGTGGAACAACTCGTCCGGTGAGCACCAGGGTTTGAGCACGTACCAGTCGATGCGACCCAACGCCATCGCCTGGAGCACGGCGGCGGCGGTCTCGCGGTGGGCCCAGTCGCCCCATCGGATCAGCAGGCCGCGCTTGGCTTCGGGGTGGACGTCCCGCACGTGGCTCAGCAGGTCGGTGCCGGTCATGTCGGGCAGCCACTGATCAGCGAGGACGACCGCGACCTCGGCGCCTTGCGCCCGGAGGTCGCCGAGGGCGACGACGGCCTCGTCGCCCGTGGCGGCGGACAGGACGCGGTAGTCGGACCCGAAGCGGCGCGTCAGTTCCGCGGCGATCAAGGCGAGGTCGGCTGGGTCATCGTCGACTGCGAGGATGACGGGTCGGCGGGACGGGCTGTCGGCCGGTGCGGTCACTGGCCCGACGGACTCTAGCCGACGGCACGCGCCGGGCGGGAGGCGCGACGCGACCGGTGTCGGGGCCGTTTCAGGCAGACGCGGGGATTTGCGTGCGGTGTGGCCCACCGCAACCTGCCATCGTCGGACAACGGCTCGAGGGTCCGGCAAACGCCGGGAGATCGCGGTCGCTCGCACGCCTGCCCGATGCCCCGCGAAACGCGACGCGTCCACGGTCAGAAGGATGTATCGGACCCGTGCCAACGGCGACGATACGACAAGCGGTCCGGTCCGGGACGGCAGACCCCCGCACTGCTGCCCCGCGCACGCACACGCAGATTCGGAGGCTCGCTGCCCGCATACGGGAAGATCGATGCGCACGACCGCGCCGGCGCCGGACGCAGCGGGACATCGGCGATCTTCATCCGTGCCCACCCGCGCGCTGTTTGATGAGGCTCGGCGTTGACGGCGGCGCCGGCCGCCGTCAACCACCACACAAGAGACTGCGATGCCGATGGCGATCGTTCGCGTGGTCGAAGGCGTGCTCGACGACGAGGGCAAGCAGGAGCTGCTGAAGAAGGTCACGGATGCGTTGGTCGAGGTGGAAGGGGAAGGCAACGAGGCGTTCCGCCAATACGTGTGGGTCATCTTGGAAGAGGTGCCCAGCGGGATGTGGGGTGTCCGCGGACCCGGCCGGACGCCGGACGACGTGCGGGGGCTGGTCGCAGCAACGCCGTCGAGTTGACGCCCTGACGCACAGACAGGGCCCCGTCGCGCACGTACCCGTCGGTGGCGAGACGGCCGTACCGGTCGAGCGCCGGCGAGGACGCGTTCCTGCCGAGACGGGTGCGCGGCGTGGCCCTCGATCTGCGCGAGCCATGCAGCTGCCTGACGCCCAGCGCGGCCGTATGTGAATCCCGGGCGGGCGTCGGCGTCCGCCCGTTGGTGTGCAGGGGCGGACGGCCAGGCGCCGATGCGGTCCGGTAGTTCGCCGAGCGATTCGCCTCCCGGCTCGAGAAAGCCAAGCTTCGTTGGACGCCAGTGGAACTTCGGCGTGACACCTGATGCCGGGGTGCGACGCCGGCGGCGATCGCGGGCATAGTGGGCGTGTGTCCTCGGAGATCTCGGCAACGCCCGTTCCCAACGGGGCGAGCTCGGCGCCGAAGCCCGTCTGCGCTCCGCGGGCCTGCGGGGTGAACGCAACCGTGTCCGGTCAGCCATGACGGCGCGCGGTGACGATGCCTCGGATGGCGGCGACCGGCGGGTGCGGCCGGGTTCCTGGATCCGCTATGCGATCGGGCTTGTGGTGGCGGGACTGCTCGTCTATGCGGTCGTCGTCGCAAGCGGCGGGCTGCAGCAGGCGGGCGACGAGCTGGCCGACGCGTCGGTCGCGTGGCTGCCGCTCGCGCTGGTGCTGGAGATGTGCAGCTACGCGCTCATCGGCGTGATGCTGCGCATGCTTCGCGGCGCGCACCGCACACTCGGCTGGGGAACGACGGTCCGCGTGGCGCTGGTGCTCTGGGGGCTGGGCGGTCTGTTGCCGGCATCACCGGCGGAGGGCATCGCCATGGCCGCTACGGAACTGCGCCGCCGGGGCGTTTCCCGGGGGGAGTCGATCGCGATGTTCGCGGTTGCGGGCTGGTTCCAGGTGTGGGCGCTGGCCCTGACCGCCGCCGCCGCTGCCGCCGTGGTCAGCATCGCGGGCCATACCAAGGGGAGCGATGCCGACAGCCTGGCCATTTCCGCGGCGGTCCTCGTGGCGGTGACGCTGGCCGCGATCGGCCTCGCGCGTCGGCCCGCCATCGGGGGCTACCTCTGGGTGGCAACCTGGTGGCTTCCCGGTCACCGCGGGATGACCCGCGCCGACTTGCGGGCGGCGGGGGTCGACGCGCATGAGCGGCTGTCCCGGCTGCTTGGCGGCATGGGCCGCCGGCTGCGGCTCGGCCTCGTGGCGGTGGGCATCTGGGTGACCGACGCGGCTTGCCTGTGGACCGCCCTGCATGCGGTGCATGTCCACATCCATTTCGGAACCGTCCTGCTGGCCTACGTCGTCGGTGTCGCGGCCTCCTGGGTGCCATTTCTGCCCGGCGGGATCGGCGCGGTCGAGGCCGCGGTTCCCGCCGTCCTGCACCACTTCGGGGTGCCACTGACGGTCGGCTTGGCCGGCACGCTGCTGTGGCGCGCGTTCTCGCTGTTCTTGCCGGCCCTCGGAGGCGTGCTCGCCTATCTGAGTTTGCGGTACGAGCATCCATCGTCGGGCGACGGGGTGCCGGACCCCGTGGTCCCGGGGTGACGTTGGCGCTGGGCATCGGGCGCGGGGTCGGTCCGCGCCCTGAGGCGGCGCCAGTCGTGCAGCGACCGCGCGTCCCCACCGGTGATCAGCCCCCGACCGGCCGCCAATGGCATCGGACCGGCGGCGATGGCCGATCGCGTGCGGGGATCCTGCTTCCGATCGCACCCGGTGAACGGGTGCGCTCCTCAGAGAGGGTCTCCCGGGGCGCGCCTGCCCGCGCTCACGGGGTTTACCGCGGAGGCGCTCACGGGATTTCCGGATGTGGCCGATGCCGCCCGGGAGCACAGTCGAGCAGGAGCCAGCCCAGCGCGGCCTCGTCGCGGGGATGGGCGTCGCCGGTCGAGATCAACTGACAGAGCCCTGATGACCACCGCGCCGCCTCAAACAACGGACCTGCCGATCGGCGCGTCGTCCGACGCCGCCGCCGCGAAGCAGCAGCTGGTGGACGTCCCGCCCCCGAGGGTGGCGCTGCTCGAGGAGCACAGCAACCGGGCAGGCGGACGATGAGTGCCGGGCTGATCGCCGATATCAGCATCTTCGTGCTGAGCGTCCTGGTGGGCTTTGAAGTGATCTCCAAGGTGCCGGCCACCCTGCACACCCCGTTGATGTCGGCTGCGAACTCCATTCACGGCATCGTGTTGATCGGCGTCATGATCAGTGCCGCCGCGGCCCATTCAACCGCCGGCTACGTCCTGGCGTTCATCGCGGCGGTGTTTGCCGCCATGAACGTGGTGGGGGGCTATCGCGTCACCGACCGGATGCTGAGGATGTTCCACAAGCGACCCACGCTCAGCGAGTCTGACGACGCGGGGAAGGCGCGACGGCCATGAGCACCGTTCAGACGATCGTGGCGTTCTGCTATCTCTTGGCGGCCGTCGGCTTCGTGGTCGGGCTGCACCTGATGAACTCCCCGGCCACGGCTCGGCGCGGCAGTCAGGTGTCGGCGGCCGGCATGGCGCTTGCCGTCGCTGCCACCTTCGCCCTCGTCGTGGACGAGGGCACCATCACCGCTACCGGCTGGGCCGTACTCGCTGCCGGGACCCTCATCGGTGGCGCAATCGGATTGCGGGCCGCGGACAGCGTCAGGATGACGGCCGTACCCCAGCTGGTGAGCCTCTTCAACGCCGTCGGCGGCGGGGCGGCGGCCCTGATCGCAATCGCCGAGTTCGTCCGGCTCGCGGGCGGCGTTCATGGCACGATCGGCTCGCGCACGATCGTGGCCACCGTGCTCGACGTCGTGATCGGTGCGGTGACCTTTTCGGGGTCGCTCGTGGCCGCCGGCAAGCTTCAGGGATGGATCACCGGCAAGCCGGTCGTGTTCCCGGGCGCCCGGGTGCTGAACGCTGCGCTGGCTGCCGTCGCGGTCGCGGGCGGGGGTTATCTGATCTTCGGTTCGGACTCCGGCATGGTCTTCACGGTCGTCATCGTGGTGGCCCTCATCCTCGGAGTCACAATGGTGCTGCCGATCGGCGGTGCCGACATGCCGGTGGTGATCTCACTGCTGAACGCCCTCACCGGCACGGCCGTGGCCATGGCCGGGTTCGTGCTCAACAACTCGGCCCTGATCATTGCTGGAGCCCTCGTCGGTGCGTCCGGCGGAATCCTGACCAAGCTGATGGCGGACGCCATGAACCGCTCGATCGGCAGCATCGTGATGGGAGGGTTTGGCACCGGCGATACGGGATCCGGCGGTACGGCCGGACCGGGAGGTGACGTGCAACGGCTGTCGGCCGAGAGCGCCGCCGCCCAGCTCGTCTTCGCCGAGAAGGTCATCATCGTGCCGGGATTCGGTCTTGCCGCGGCGCGGGCCCAGCACACGGTGCGAGAGCTCGCCGAGCTTCTCGAGGATCGGGGCGTCGAGGTGTCCTTTGCCATCCACCCGGTGGCCGGGCGAATGCCCGGCCACATGAACGTGCTGTTGGCCGAGGCAGACGTGCCCTACAACATGCTGAAAGAGATGGACGAGATCAACCCAGAGTTCTCACGGGCCGACGTCGCCCTGGTGATCGGTGCAAATGACGTGATCAACCCGGCCGCCCGCCGGCCTGGCAACGCGATCTCGGGCATGCCCATCCTCGACGTCGACCAGGCCAAGAGCATCATCGTCATCAAGCGCTCGATGGGCCATGGCTATGCCGGCATCGACAACGAGCTCTACACCAACCCGAAGACCGGCATGTTCTTCGCCGATGCCAAGGTGGGCCTGGAAGAGATCATTGCTGCAGCGAATGCGCTCGTCGGCACGTGGTGATGCGAACGGGGCGCGGCCACGACCCAGGCCTGCGCGCAAAGCTGCGGTGACGGCGTCGGTGGGCGCTAGCGGTTGGGTCCAGGTTGCACGGCGGCGGCCGCGGCGTACGCGATGACCCCGTCGAAGATCATCCACCGGAACACCTGCACGAGCTCGGTGAACCCGCCTCGTCGCAGCATGGCGTAGTTTTCCTCGGCGGGCAGCGGGTGCAACACGCCGCGCAAGCTGCGTGCCTTCGCGGCGATCTCATCGTCGGTGAATCCCCGGCGCCGCTTGAAGTCGGAGTAGACCCCGACGCTCACGTCTTGGGCATGTGCCGTGGATGCGAGGATCTTCTCGAACAGGATCATCGCCCCGGCTGGCGCGAGCGCACGGTGGATGCGGCTGAGCACTGCCTGGCGCTGCCGCAGCGGGATGAACTGCAGCGTGTAGAAGCAGACAGCCAGGTCGGCTGGTTCGATTTCCGTGTTCTCCAGCGCCGACACGTTGAAGCGCACCGCGGGCAGACCGGAGCAGCGCGCGGTCGCCGCCTCGATCATTCCGGGTTCCCGGTCGATGCCGATCACTTCGGCACCGCGGGGAGCGAGACGCTCAGCGAGCCGCGCCGTGAGCGCTCCCGTCGAGCAGCCCAGGTCGTAGCAGCGCCCACCTGGGGGGACGAGCTGGTCGGCGATGTCAAGAACGAGCTCGTGGCACTCCGCGTAGACGGGTATCGAGCCGGCGACATGGTCGTCGAACGCGCGCGGCGTGTCGTCACCGAAGGTCCACACGCCGCCGGGGGCACGAATCCCGCTGCCGACCTCGACGGCGCCGGCGCGCGGTTCACGCAGGCCGTCAGGCAGATGATGTATCTGACCGTCCACCGCGGGCCAAGCCTACCGGGGGCATCGTCGGTGCATTGGTGCTCCTCGCGCCCATGGCGTTTGTCGAGCTAGACTCGCGGGCCTGGAGACATGGGGCCCGACGTCGACCATATCAACAGGACCGTCTGGAGAAGCCCCCGCGTTCTCAGAATCTTCGCGCGACGGGAAGGTTTCATCGATCACGGCGAGGAGCTTGTGATCGAACGCGCCGCGCGGGAGATGCGCGGCCAGCCGATCCTCGACATCGGCATCGGCGCGGGCCGGACCGTCCCCCTGCTCCGGGCGGTGAGTTCGGACTACGTCGGTATCGACTACCTCGAGGAGGTCGTGCGCCTGGCGCGCTCCCAACACGCGGGCGTTCGGATTGATCGAGCGGACGCGCGGGACCTGTCACGGTTCGCCGACGGCACGTTTGCGCTGGTGGTGTTCAGCTTCAACGGAATTGACGGCGTTGCCCACGCCGACCGACGCACGGTGCTGTCGGAGGTTCACCGCGTGCTTCGTTCCGGGGGCTTGTTCGCGTACTCGACGCACAACCTCGACTATCGCTCAGCCGGTCGCCGTCCGTGGGACCGAGACTGGCGCCGGGTCATCGCCGAACCGCGGCGCGCGATCAGCTACGCAGCCCGCCTGCCACGCAAGATCCGCTCCTACCGGCGCCTACGAGCCCTCAACGAGTACGGCGACGGCTGGGCCAGCCTCGTCGCTCCGGCCTACGATTTCGGTGTTGTGTGGCACCACGTCACGCTTGCCGAGGCGCTGGGCGAGTTGCGTGAGTCCGGCTTCACCAGCACCGTCGAGGTGTACGGCGAGTCGTCGTACATCACCACTGCCACGGAGCCCGCGACGATGCACGCTGCACTCGACCCCACACCGACCACCAGCGACTCCCGGTGGCTGTATCTGCTGGCGCGCAAGCCCACTGCCCAAGCGCTCGATCGCTCCAGCTCCTCCCCCTCGAGTCCAGGTCCCGCGTGAACACACGCTCCCCGATTCACACACGGCGGGCTCACGAGCTCCTGGGGGAGCCGCAGCGGGGAGATCAGCCGTTGCTCAGGCGGCCGGTCCGCCGTTGAGCGGCGCCCTGGCGTGACGCGGTCGCCGAGACCAGGCGTGCTCGTCCTCAGGCCGGGTCGCCTTGGGTTTGTGGTCGGCCAGGACTGCCGATGAGCTCCATCGCGCGACGGCGATGAACTCGAGGCGCGAGCCAGGGCGCCCATGGACGTAAGCGAGTGGCGCCGGCGCGATCGCGTCGTCACGCCGCGCCTGCATTGCGAAGAACGTGCGCGCGCTCCGGCCGCGACGCATCATCGCGTGGTTGGGACCACGGATCGCGATCTGCACGCGAGGCGGACACTGTGAGACGCTCAGCTCAAGCGACGCGACAGGTCGAAGATGGCGATCAGCGCTGCGGCACGCACGTGCGTACGCGTGCGACGAGGCGCTCACACCACGGAGTTGACGGAGGCGAGGTGCAGCCACACATCGACAGCACACGGTTCGGCTCGATCTCGATCGGCGGCGAGCGCTTCGAGCATGACGTCATCATCGGACCCGACGGGGCGGTCAGCAAGCGCAAGAAGAAACTCTCCAAGCGTGTGTACGGCAGCTCGCACACGATCTCATTAGCGGAAGCCGAGTACGTCTACGCGCATGCGGGCCCAGCGACGCTGCTGATCATCGGCAGCGGCCAGAACGGCATGGTCCACCTCTCCGATGAGGCCGCTCGCTACCTGGCCGACCAGGGCTGCCGGACACTACTCGCACCGACACCTCAGGCGCTCGAGCACTGGAACGGCGCGGCCGGAAAGGTCGCTGGGCTCTTTCACGTCACCTGCTGATCGCACAGGCGGACACCGCGTGAGCATCTCGGCGCTCACGGGTCCCCGCGCGGCGTCATTCCGTCGACGAACTCCGGGTGGGCGGGTCAACTGAGCGCGGCGTCGCGTTGTGCCACTGCCGGGGCGACGACGCGCTCACCTCACGCAGGCAGTCCTCGACGACGTGAACCGCCAGATCCAGTTCGTCCCGGGAGATGGTCAGCGGCGGGGAGAGCGTCAGCACGCTGCCCATCGTGATCTTCAGCGAAAGACCGCGCTCGAGCGCCAGGTACAGCACACGATCGGCCGCATCCATCGCCGGTGCGCCGTCGGGCGTGGCCAGGTCGATACCCCACAGCAGCCCAACCCCGCGGACGTTCCCGACGATGGGAAAGGTGTCCGCGAGCGTGTGGAGCTGCGTGCCGAGGGACGCTCCCAAATCGCTCGCGCGACCGACGAGCTGCTCGGCCTCGATCACGTCCAGGGTGGCGAGGGCGGCCGCGGCCAGAACGGGGTTCTTCTCGTGGGTGTAATGCCCGATCGCCCACTCGGGCATTACGTCCAAGTCGGCTCGCGCCAGGACCGCCGCCACGGGAAGCACTCCGCCGCCGAGCGCCTTGCCCAGGACGAGGACATCTGGCGAGGCCCCCGTGTGCTCATGGGCGCAGAAGCGTCCGGTCTTTCCCAGCCCGGTGGGGATCTCGTCGAAGATCAGCAAGGCGCCAGCGCGGTCGCAGGCCCGGCGGATCCGCTGCCAGAAGCCGGGCGGCGGGAGGTAGGGGACGGCGCGGATCGGCTCCGCCACGACGGCTGCGACGTCTCCCTCGCGTTCCAGGACATACTCGATCATGCGCGCGCAGGCCATGGCGCACCGGTCCAGATCCGGGGTGCCGCTCGGTGAGGAAAAGCCGAACGGGCACCGGTCGCACGCGAACGGCGGCACGTGTTCGGTGCCGGGCAGCAGCGGCCCGATTCCGCCCGAGCGAAACAGCGCCTCGCCCCCGATTGAGGCTGCACCGAACCCGGCGCCGTGAAAGGCATCCCAGAAGCTGATCGTCTTGAAGCGGCCGGTCGCGCGGCGCGCGATCTTGAGCGCAATCTCCACCGCCTCGGAGCCGCCGGGCGCAAGCAGGACCTTCCAGGGGCCGCCGGGCACCGTGTCGCCGAGCCGTTCCGCCAGCGTGATGGCGGGTTCACAGGTGAACCGCCGCGGGGTGAAGGGCAGGGTACGCAGCTGCCGCTGCACCGCTGCCAGGACCGCGGGGTGGCCATAGCCGACGTGATGGACCGAGTTGCCGTGGAAGTCCAGATAGCGCCGTCCGTCGGCGTCTTCGATCCAGGAGCCCTCGGCCCTGACGATCACGGCCAGACACGGCGTGGACAAGGATTGGTGCAGGAAGGCGGCTTCGTCCCGGCGCAGCAGGTCCCGGGTGGCCTCCCCCGTTGCGCGCGCGGCCCAGTCGGCCCGGTTCGGGCTGAGGTTCGCGTCCCCCTCGCGCTGGTCCGGAAGCTCCACGGCATCACCCTCAGGCCGTCGGGGGTCAGCAGATCGGGCACGGTCACGGCGCCCAAGCGACGTTTCAAGCAGCGGGCCCGATCACCGCGGCACGCCGCAGACGCATCGTCGCGACCCCACCTCTCGGGCGTACTTGCTGCGTGGGACGGTTGCGGGCGTGAGTATCACCTTGCCAAGGGTCCAGTGCAATCGTCGCAGCGGTGATGTTGCAGACCGACCCCGCCGGCCGGTCGATCTGATCCGCCCCCTGGCCAACGCCCGCCTCAGCCGGCCCGGGGGGTCCCGGGAGCGGCCCACGGCCCCATCCGGTCATGGCCACCCGCCTCCATCCTCGATAGACCTGCTCGACGTTGCTGCGCTTAATTGCGACCCCGTTGAAACTCGATCCCGTCTGCCAGGATCCGTCGATGAGACGCGGCGTTGAACCGCACCAGTCCGCACCGCTGCGATGAACTCGGCCTGGTCGAGGCAGTACGCCGGCGCCCGCTCGACAAGCGTCGAGCGGCGCCGGCGTCGGCGTCGATGAGCGCTCCACGACGAGGCAAGGCCTCGGTGAACTCGTCGAGAGTTCACAGTTCAGTGCGCCTATCAGCTGGTGTCGACTGGAAATGCACGCCCACAGACGTTCGGGGCGATCGGGATGATCGGCCGACCGATGCCCGATGCCACGCAGCGGCTTCTTCGGAGCGATAGGCACCCGCACCCTCTCGCGCCAGAGGCGCTGAGCGTTTGTCGTGACCGCATGACCTCGCGCCGCGCCTGTTTGCCGCTCTGCGCCAGCCCCAGCGCGGCGATCCTTGCAAAGCGGCGCAGAACCGCAGACCTGTCGTCCTCGGATGGCGCCCTGGTCAGCCGCTGGTGGAGCGGTGCTGGCCGGCGATCCGACATGCCCGGCGTCAGATACCCCGAACCGCAGCGGAGCGCCTCGACAGCGCGACGGCGACGGCTCGTCAGAAGTTCCTCAGCAGCTCCTTGAGCATCTGTCGAGCTCTCAAGCTGAGCTTGGATCTCCTGGTCAGGATGTTCCTCAGGGCCTTCACCCGTCGAGGTCCCGAATCGTGAGGCGCTGCGGCCCCAGCGGTCGGGTTGTTCTGCCATGCGTATCGGTATCGGCCCCGTTCGACCCCACCCGGGCAGCGGCGTGAAGCCGCGACCCATGTACGTGTCCGGCGTCGTCGGTCGCGATCACCACATGGCACTGATCATGCGCCGATCTCTACTCGTCAGCGCTGATTCGTAGCCGGCCAGCCATGCAGGGTTGAGGGCGCGCAAGTAGGCCACCATGAATGACGCCTCCCTCCGCCACGACGTCACGTCGCGGCCGCGAGGACGCGCGGCGGAGGGGCCCCGGCGCAGGGCCTCGGCGAGTTGCTCACCTCGCGCAATCAGCGCCTCGACCTGCGCGACCCGGGGGGCGGGAGCCACGCCGGTGAGTGGCGTCAGCAGGCTTCCCCGGCGCAGACGTGCCGGCATGGGCGGCGCTGCGGGAAGGGCCGCCAAGTGCTCGGCGAGCGCCACCAGCGGCGGCAGGACGATGTCAACGTCGTGCGCGCGCTTCTCCAGGCGACGCGGCAAGGGACCCAATCGAGACACCCAGACCCGGCCATCTCCATGGTCCTGCGCATGCGGACCCGAGTCAATCCGATGTGACATACGGCGACGTGTTCGCGGGTGTCGCTGAGGCCGTACCGGGTGGTGCAGCAGCCGCGCCGGATCGGCGTCGTCGCCTCTGCGTTCGGGTCGTCGCCCACTGCTGACCCTCTCACCTGGTAAACACGTCCGTTCGGGCCGGCGGGCTCGGTCTGCGTCGCGGTCGCCTGATCACGGCACGATTCGATCGCGTCGAGAAGGAGGCGCGCCGCCTGGGCTTCGACGCCAAGTTCGATCGAGATACTGGGCCGCCCGATGACCGGCTGGGCCGAAGTGACCACATGCCAATCATCGTGGACCTCGCCCGTTGACGGTGTCAGACCCGACAGACGCGGCACCCGTCGCGTCCCGGTCCGGCTGCTGGCTCGACGGTCCGGTGTCCAGGAAGGCGAGGGTCCGGAGCAGGTCATCGGCGTGGTTCGTGATGAACCCCGCGCCAATACCCCGTATCGCCCGAAGGTCGTCACGATCGCGCGGTCTGTTGCGTGCGATCTCGATCAGGCTGGAATCCGGGCAGACCGTATAGGCCGGCTTTCCGTCGGTACGCCCGCGCCGCCAGGCACGGAGCGCCTGAAAGACCCGCAGCTGGTGCGCATCGAGTTCGTCGGGCTCGCGAGTGGTGGGCGACGGGCGCCCGGCTCGAGCTGAGGTCCGATGCGGCAGCCCGGTACTCGTGGTGGGTTCCGGCAATGGGTCGCAACGGTCGCAGCACCGACCCACCGGAGCCTGGGGTTCCCCGCGGTCCCCAAAGTGACGCATGATCGCCGCCCGTCGGCACCCGGTCTCATCGATGAACCCCACAATGTCTCGGTACTGGTCCCAGTTCCGGCTGCGGGCCGCCCGGAGGATCCCATTGACCTCATCGCGCTGGCCTGGTGACAACTGCGACTCGCGGATGGTGATCTCACTCAACCCGCCCACCCATGGCGGAAGGTCAATCGCCCCGACCCGGTGCGCGGCCGCGAGTGCGAGGCGACTGCCGTCGGAACTGCCAAGGTCCTCCACGCTGATCTCCAAGCGACCCCGCGCATCCGCCTGCGACCGCAAGCGCCGCAGGAGCCGGTCGACCTCGGTGGTGTCGAGCGTCTGCTTGTTGAAGTAGATGAGCCTGCCTCGGTCGGCGTTCATCGCCAAGAGCACCGCTCGTGCGGGCTTGCCATCGCGGCCTCCGCGGCCAGCCTCTTGGTAATACCCCTCGAGGGAGCGTGGTAGCGACCAATGCACGACGGTTCGGACAGCTGCCTTGTCGACGCCCATGCCAAATGCATTTGTCGCGCACATCACGTCAATTGCGTCGGCCATGAACGCGTCCTGAGCCGCGGTGCGCTCGTCAGGGGTCAGCTTGGCGTGGTACGCCGCGGCACGCAGACCGCGTTCAACGAGTCCATCAGCGAGTTCGCGCGTTTCCTTACGTGTCCCGCAATAGACGATGGCGGGAACGGCGTCGGCGCCGCGCAGTACCTGCATCAGGTGGTCCCACTTGCGGGCGACGGCTCCACGGCCGCCGAGCGCGATCACGTCGAAACTGATGTTGGGGCGATCGAAGCCCGTGCTGAGCACGAGGGGATTGCGCAGCCGCAGTCGCTGGACGATCTCCGCGCTGACCTTCGGGG
Organism: uncultured Thermoleophilia bacterium; assembly: GCA_963768285.1. Taxonomy (GTDB): domain Bacteria; phylum Actinomycetota; class Thermoleophilia; order Miltoncostaeales; family Miltoncostaeaceae; genus CAITWD01. The sequence goes on along the minus strand of CAVYHI010000014.1, from coordinate 151,156 downwards.
TCGCCGTCGCAGTGAGCGCCAGTGTTGTGCGGGCACCAATCTGATCGCGCCACTCAGCCAGGCGTGCGTATTCGGGTCGGAAGTTGTCGCCCCATTCGATGAGGCAGTGCGCCTCGTCAACGACAAAGAGGTCGATGCGATTCCCGGCCATTGCCTGCAGGAACGAGCGCTGGGTGAATCGCTCAGGGGCGCAGAACACGACGCGCACCTGTCCTCGGGCGACTGCCGCGAGGGCATGCCCGGATTCCTCAGCCGTCTGGTTGGAGCTCAGCATGCGTACCGGTGCGCCGGCGCCGAGCATGCGTTCGTACTGATCGCGGATGAGCGCGATAAGTGGGCTTACGACGACGGTGAGGCCGCCGAGTGCCAGCGCTGGCACCTGGTAGCACAGGGACTTTCCGGACCCGGTCGCCATGACCACCATGGCATCACGCCCACCCATGGCGGCGTCAATCGCATCACGTTGGCCGGGGCGTAGGTCGGCGATCACCGAGTTGGGCAAGCACTTCGCCGATCGGACGCGCAAGGGATGCATGCGCCTCCGGCCGGCGCTCCTGCGGCTGCCCGATGAACCGCTGCTCGTCGCCTCCCGACGTTCGGCCAGTGCGTCCCGGCGAGCCCTGAGCGGCGCCGCTTGTGAGGCGATCGCGGCGCGCATGGCCGGGGCGCATGATCGGAAATAGGTCCGCAGTTCCGCAAGCAGGGCATCAGCATCGGCCAGTTCGACGTGCCCGTCGGCTTCAGCGCGTTCGATTGCCGCCGTTAGCCGCGCAATGAGACCGCTCGCGGAGTCGCTCGTCACACCGTCGAGTGTAGATCGTCGCTGTGAATCGCGGATCGAGCCGCCGCGAACTCTCGAGACCGCCGCCCCTCGGAGGGATCTCGTGCCCGCGGGATGAGCACGCGGACGACCACCACGCCGAGCACGATCAAGCCGACGGCGACCAGCACCGTGAGGGCGACTGCGACCGCCGGCCATCTGACGGCAAGTAGTGCGATGCCGACCACAGGTTCATGGTGCTCGCAGTGCGGCCGGTGGCGCAACGGGTGGTGTGCTCCGGCTTGGGGCGCTTGGCGACCACCGCGTCCGGTTCGCAGCTGATCAACCAGCGGCCCGCTCCTTCGAGCCGGGCGTCTCCCACTACGCAGCGCTGGTGATGCGGATTCGGGGCAGTGGCTCCTGCCCGCTTATCCGCGCGGTCAGGCGGGGCGGAGTTCGGCGAGACCGGGGAGGTCTCCGCGGCCCCGCCACGCCATTTGCGCCGGCGGTCGCGTTCGGGTGCCGGGCTTGCGCGGGGTAGGTGTACGCTCGACTGAGTCGCATAACCCGAATCCCCAAACCTCATATTCCAGGAAGCTGGGGACATGCCGATCCGGCGCAGCGCCACACGAGTTGCAGTAGTCGGTCTTCTCACGGCAGCTGGCGGTCTCGCGCTCGGCGCCGATCGGTTCAGCGCCTTGGCCGAACGTCTCGAGGACGCGTTGCAGGAGGAGATCCCCGACGCGACAAGCGGCGCGGACCTCGAGTCCAAGGATGCCGAGACCGCAGCAGCACGCGCCGAGAACGAGGGATACCCGCTTGGAAGCGCTAGCGGAGACGACAACCCATGACGCCAGTGACGATGGGCTGAGCCCGCCTCGCCCCAGGCCATCTGGTCGCCGAAGCCGCTGGCCTGCCTGGCATCCGAGGTCTGAGACGCGTCGCCATTGACGGCGCCGAGCGGTGCTCGAACCGGGCCGAGGAGCGTCTGGAGCTGCCGCCACGCCCGTCCCTGGCGACGACGACACCGCAGCCGGGATTGCCTCATCTGCGTCACATCGGGATCCGCCGAACCGGCTCGATCACGCGTCCGATGATGTGGTGGCGCTCCTCGCCTGCGACGCCCGAACCTGGGGCCCTACGCGGGCTTGCCTGCTCGCACCGGGAAGCGAATGAAGCGGAACGCCCGGCGGCGGATGCGCCGCTCCAGCCGTTCGGCATGGGTGGATCTAGGTCTCGGAGTTCGGGCATGGGGTGCGCGATAGAAGCGCGTCTTCGCCAGCTCGACCAGGAGCAGGTAGACGACCACCATCCCGAGCAGGATGAGGAAGAACGCCGCAGGCAGCGGCGTGAAGCCCAGCAGTGTCGGCCAGCCCGGTGTACGGCAAGATGGCGCCGACCAATGCCGCTCCGGTCGGCACCAACAGCATGGGCAGGCTGGGCGAGCTCTTAAAGAACGGCACGCGCCGGGTTCGGATCACGTAGATCACGAGGGTCTGGGTGGCGATCGACTCGACGAACCACCCGGTCCTGAACTCGACATGGCCAGCGTGGAGGACCGAGAGCATCACCCAGAAGGTGAGGAAGTCGAAGATCGAGCTCACCGGGCCGAACACCGACATGAAGCGTCGGATGAACTTCATGTCCCACGCTGCCGGTCGGGCCAGCGCCTCGGGATCTACCCGGTCCGTCGGGATCACCAGCTGGCCCGCGTTGTAGAGCAGGTTGTTGAGCAGGATCTGCGACGGCAGCATCGGCAGGAACGACAGGAACATCGACGCACCGGCCGCACTGAACATGTTGCCGAAGTTCGAGGACGTAGACATGAGGACGTACTTCATGGTGTTGGCGAAGATGCGGCGGCCCTCCATCACTCCCTCGGCCAGCACGCCGAGATCCTTGTCGAGGAGCACCACGTCGGCGGCGTCCTTGGCCACGTCGGTTCCCGAGTCCACCGAGATCCCGACATCGGCGTGGTGCAGCGCCACGGCGTCGTTCACCCCGTCGCCGAGGAACGCCACGTCCTTGCCGGTGCGGCGGGCCACCTTGATGATCCGCGACTTCTGGTCAGGGCTGATCCGGGCGAAGACCGTCGTGGTCAGGATCGCCGCTTCGAGGTGGTCGTCGTCGAGCGACTCGACCTCCGTGCCGCTGAGCACCCCGGTGCAGTCGACCCCGATGTCCGAGCACACCTTGGCTGCCACCAGGCCGTTGTCCCCGGTGATGATCTTGACCTCCACCCCCAGCCGCTGGAGCTGGGCGATGGAGGAACCGGCGTCGGCCTTCGCGCGATCGGCGAAGGTCAGGAAGCCCACCAGCTCCAACCCCTGCTCGTCCGCGGCGGTGAGCACCGTCGTCTCCTCGGCCGGGCGCACCGCCACGGCCACCACCCGGGCGCCTTCGGAGAACAGCGCCTCCAGCGTCGGACCGAGCGCCGTCGGGGACGCTCACGCACCGCTCCAGCACAACTTCGGGTGCGCCCTTGGTGATCAGGTGCAGCGCACCCGCCGGATCCCTGACCAGCACCGAGGCCAGCTGGCGCTCGTGGTCGAACGGGAGGACGCCCAACCGCACGTAGCCGGTCGCCGCCGCGGCGACCTCCCCGCCCGCAGCGGCCCCGGGCGCCGACCACAGGGCCTGGTCCAGCGCGTTTCCCCCGACCGGCCCCTGGTCGGTGACCGCCGCCTCGTTGCACACCAGCCCGAGCAGCAGCGGTCGATCGCTCTCCCGCCCGTCGGCGTCGAGTGCCGCGCTCGAAGGTGATCACCCCTTCGGTGAGGGTGCCGGTCTTGTCGGTGAAGAGGATCTCGATGTTGCCCAGGTCCTCGATGGCGACCAGCCGCTTCACCAGCACCTTCTTCGCCGCGAGGGCCCTCGAGCCGGCGGAGAGGCTCACCGTCACGATCGCGGGCATCATCTCCGGGGCGATGCCCACGGCGATGGCCAGCGAGAACAGCAGCGCGTCGATCAGGGGTCGTGACAGCGCCACGTTGACGATGAAGATGAACGCCGTCAGCACGGCCGCCACCTCGAACAGGAAGCGCGAGAAACGCGACAGGCCCGCCTCGAACGCGGTCTGGGCTTGCCGCTCGGCCAGGCCCGCAGCGATCTGCCCGAAGGCGGTGCGGGCTCCTGTCCGAATCACCACACCCAGGGCCGACCCCTGGTGGACGATCGTTCCCATGAACGCGCATCCCGGCTGGTCCAACGACCGGCGGTCGGTGACGGGCTCCGGCGACTTGGCCACCGGCATGGACTCGCCGGTGAGGACGCCTTCGTCGCACTCAAGTTCGTCGACCTTGAGCAGGCGCAGGTCGGCCGGTACGAGGGCACCGATACGGAGCGACACCACGTCGCCGGGGACGAGGTCCGCCACCGGGACCCGCGAGGTCCGTCCATCCCTGAGGACCTCGGCGTCGTGCCGGATCTTGCTGCGGAGGTCGGCCATCGCGACCTCCGCCCGGTACTCGTTGAAGAAGCCCAGACCGACGCTGAGCGCGACGATGACCGCGATGATCACCGCATTCGTGCCGCCGCCGGTCAGCCCCGACACCAGCGCCGCTGCGAGCAGGAGAACCAGGATCGGATTCCGGACCTGGCGCATGAGCACGGTGGTGGCACGCACCCGATGCGTACCGAGCGCATTCGGCCCGAACTGCCGCAGCCGCTCCGCTGCGGCGTCGGACGACAGCCCTTCGGGGCCGCTTTGCACGCGCCGGAGCACCTCGTCGGGCGAGAGTCCGGCCGCGGCCACCAAATCCAGTTCCCCGATCGGGGCCCGCGTGACGACCGCCATGCGTGCAGTATCACCGCTGGCGCCCGAGGGCGCCAGGGCAGGGGCGGCACGGCGATTCGGTCACGGGATCGCCCGCGTCTGACGTAAGCCACCGCGACCGGACAACGCCTGGACCACACGGCTCGGGGTGAACGCCCGGCACCTTCGAGCCCACCTCATACGCGGACGTCCGACCGCTGCGCTACGAGGACGCCGCGGCGTCTTGCGACTGGTCGCCGTCCATGGCGCTACGCGCCCCAGGTCGATCCGATCGTGCCCCGGCGCGCTCTGCTTGCTCCCGAGGCCCGTTTGCGGATCGGCGGGAAGAGGCACGTCGGAAGCGTTCGGCGCAAGATGCACGATTTGTCTGCGACGACGCACCGTCGCGTGCCCGGCAGCCTTTGTGAGGATCGACGTGCGGTCGCCTCGCACCGCACCGTTTTGCCCCGCTCTTGCCTACTTTCTGAGCGGCATCGCATCATACGGGTCGCGGTTGACCGGGTCGGCGTGTCTGACCTACGGTGCAAGCGAAATCCGCGTGGACTCAGCATCGCTAGGCGCCGGATTTCACGCGGTTCGCTGGCTGCTGCCCCGCACACGATCCATGGGTGACGCACGCACATGGCCGAGCTGTTTGCCGTGACCCGGGTCCCGGGCATGCAAGCGGGCGAGATCTCGCCCGCTCCCGTGGACCGCGATGACAAAACGAGCTTTGTCTACTCGCTCGTCGATGATCTCGACACAGGAGGGTTGGACGCCATGAACCCGCAGACCACACTTCCCGAACGGCGCCAATTGCACTTCGCGCCAGTCAGCCGAGAGCGGGCGGCACTCCGCCGGGTGTCCGCCCACCTGAGCGCCGAGGCCGCCGAGCTCCCACCGGATACGTGGCTCGCGGAGCGCCTGGACATCGAGGTTGACCAGTGGGGCGAGCGCGTGCTCCCGGACCTCGCGCGGCTGATGTCGAGCGAGCGTGGGTCGGAGGAGTCGTCGTATGCGTGGGCGCGTGTGCGGTCCGGCGGCTGTCCGCTGACGCAGCCCGAGGAGTCATGCCTTCGGCGCATTGCGGCGGTGCTTCGCGCCGAAGCCGACGAGCTCGGGTCGGAATCCCCGGTCGGGGCTTACCTGGACAGGTTGGGGATCATGCTGTGGCTGGAGTGCGAGGCCCCGGGCGGCACACGACACAGGCGGGTCGTCCCCTAGCGTTCGCCTCCCGTCGGTCTGCTGCCGATCGGGATCCCGATCGCGCGTCTTCTGACCCATCCCCGCGACTCGTGCGGCGACCTGGGGCAGTCTGCTCGGCAGACTTGCCCACGACACTGCGCGGTCGTGGCTGCTCGCGCGCCCCGACACGGGGCGCGGTGGCGTACAGGCTGCAGGTCGCGACCTCGTCACACGCGAACTGAGCGGGCCTCCTGCTCCCGGAAGCGGGCGCCCTTGAAAGCAGCTGCGCCGACTGCGGACTGCCCCCGGCCTTGCGGCGATTCGGAGTCGCTTGCCGAGGGCCGAGATGCGGCTGTAGCGTCGACGCTACGGCGGTTAGCAAGGAGGCCCCAATGGCCAGCGTTGACGTACGGAACCATGACAGGTCGGATGAGACCCGTCCGTTTACCGGGAAGGGCTTTGTTGATGTCGTGAGGGTGGGCGGCGGCACGGTCGGTCGTGGGACGTTCGAGCCCGGTTGGCACTGGGCCGAGCACGTGAAGCCGATCGCGGGGACAGAGAGTTGTCAGGCCCCGCACCTTGCCTATTGCGTCTCCGGACGGATGATGGTTCGGATGGACGACGGGACCGAGACCGAGATCGGTCCGGGCGACGTCGTCTCGATCCCGCCGGGCCACGATGCGTGGGTCGTCGGAGACGAGACGTGCGTACAGATCGACTTCTCCGGCATGGAGAACTACGCGAGACCCACTTAGAGCGGCTCTCGCCCGAATCGTGCGGCGCTCGGAGCGAACTTCACAGGTGCGACGAGCGTCGGACCCCGGCGGCCACCATGTGCAACGGGAAATGACGCGATCACGCCCGCTGCCGGAGGAACATGTCGCCGAGCGCGTCGGCACCGAACTCCCGCGATGCTCCGACGGGATGGGTGGCGCCTCTAGATGGATCTCCGAATCAAACGAATCTACGACACGCCGACTCCGGACGACGGCGTCCGCGTGCTGATCGACGGCCTGTGGCCGCGCGGGGTCAGCCGCGCGCGGGCCGCCCTGGATGAGTGGGCCATCGACCTCGCGCCGTCGGCCGAGCTTCGCCGATGGTTCGCCCACGACCCGGCGCGCTTCCCGGAATTCCGTCAGCGCTATCGCGACGAACTCGCCCGGCATACGGCATCCTTGCAACGGCTGCGTGAGGCCGCCACGCGTGGCCGGCTGACCATCGTGTACGCCGCCCGGGACCAGGAGCACAACAACGCGCGGGTGGTTGCGGAGATGATTCGGGAGATGGCCCTGCCCGATACCGAGCCCGTCGACGCGGCGTGAGGGCGGCGGGCCCGGTGTCCGCGGCCCGACCTATCTGATGCCGACCACTATGGAGTGCGGATCCACCAGGTGTTCTGCGCAGGTGCGGGTGAACTCCGCGTCGGCCATCCAGCCCTGGGAGTCCGGGCGGTGAAGTCGAAGCCTCCGTCGGTCTCGATCAGCGTGCTGAGGCTCATCGGCAGTCCGAAGAGGTTCTGGAGACCTGTCCACGCCCCGCTGGGGCTACGGCCGGTCGGCTGCGTGTTTGAACGTCACGTCGTTGCTTGGAGTGAAGATCGACTCGTGCCCATCGTCATCCCAGCGGACGCGATAGTGCACGTGGTCGGGCTCGCCCAGCACCTCGAGCACGATGCCGGTGCGGGGCGACTCACCGATATGGTGCGCCTTGACGATGAGCCGGTCGCCTTTGCTGCCGTGGGGCCCCGTTGTCTCCATCATGTCCTCCTCGCTCGGAACGACCGCGGTCAACAGCACACTCAACCTCGCTTCCTCGCGCCCGCGCCGCATCGGGGCGACCACGGATTATCGCTCAGAAGCATGTCGTGACTGCCACCGGCCCCTGCGAAGATCAGTCAGCGTGACACCTGCGGGCACCGACGCACGCCGCGCGGGACTCATGACCTGCCGCGCGCGTGGTGCGGTGGTCCGCTCACCACGACCACGACGGAAAAGGCACCCTGGGACGGTGAGCAGCGCAGCGCCTCGCCGCACGCGACGCGCGATGCGGACAGCCTCGCCCGCCCCCGGCGAAGCGCCGTGAACGTCTCGGTGACGGTCCCGCTGCCGCTGCCGGCAACGCCGCCCGGGCGGGGTGCGTATCTGGGGGCTCTGGACACCGCGACCACGAACGGTGCGCTGCTGCCGTGCATCCTCCAGTAGGTGGAGTGCAACACGACCGCAGCGTCGTACCGGCGCTCACGGTCGTGGTCCGGCTGTTGTCGGTGTCGGACAGGACCCGCGGGGACGCCGGCGCCGACGCCCACGCCACCCCGCCACCGGCTGCGGCGCACGCGACCAGTGCAACGGCTGCGCCGCACCGGGCTCCTCGTTGCAGGCCGAGATGCACCCCCCCATGCTGGCACCGCGGTCACCCGCGCGATACTCGACGATCGGAGGGTCGGCCGCGGTGGCGACCCCCCGTCCCGGATCCGTTGAGCGCGGCCGTGGGACCAGGGCAGATCGCCTTTGCGCCGCTCGCCACGGCCCCATGGCCGACTGTGAGGGGCGGCTGCGAACACGTTCACCGGGCGCCGAACGCACCCCATCGGTGTCGAGCTCTCTGTTGACCGACGTGCCGCCTGCTCTGGCGCCCCAGTGGGTCCGACCGGGTCGAGTCGGACCCACTGGTCGGCCATACGGCCTAGCCGTCCAGATCCGGAACGAGCTCAGGCGCTGGCGCGCTCGCGGTCTCGACGTCCGTGACCGCAGTCGCAGCCGGCGGGCGCCGCATGACGAGCATGACCACTCCCAGTGCCAGCGCCAAGAACACTGCGGAGACGGTGAGCGCCGACGCGACACCCTCGGCCAGGCCGTGAACGGCCTGAGCCTGAGCCGCGGCCGCGGGTGTCGGGTGGTCCGTCGTGCCCTTGCTCGCGGCGGCAAATACGGTGACGAGGATCGCGAGGCCCAGCGAACCGCCGATTTGACTCGCGACGTTGACGAGACCCGACGCGGCGCCGGCGTCACCCGGCGCGACACCGGCGATCCGGCCCCGGTCAGCGGGATCATGGCGACCCCTGCGCCGACGCCAAGGAGCATCATCGGTACGGCGATCTGCGGGAAGTACTGCGTGTCGATCGAGATCCGGCTTACCCACGCCATCCCGATCAGGGCGATGATGAGACCGGCGATCATCAGTCGCATGTTGCCGACGCGTGGCGCGATCCGCGGGACAACTTGCACCATCCCGAACATCGCGACCGTCATCGGCAGGAACGCCAGCCCTGCCGCGAGCGGGCTGAAGCCGAGCGCCCCCTGCAGGTACTGGGTCAGGAAGAAGAACATCCCGAACATGCCGCTGACCAGCAGGACCCGCGCGATGTACGCGCCCGAGCGCTCGCGGCTGACGAACAGTCGAAGCGGCGTGATGGGCTGCTCCGCGCGCACCTCGGTCAAGACGAAGGCAGCCAGCAGGGCGGCGCCGCCACGAAGGCTGCGATCGTCCCGCGGTCGGCCCAGCCGTCTGAGGCAGCCCGCACGAAGCCGTACACGAGGGTGGTCATCCCGAGGGTGGACGTCGCGGCCCCGGTAAGGTCGAAGCGTCCGGGCTGTCGTTCGGTCCGCAGGTAGCGGGGGGCCAGCAGGACCAGCGACAGGCCGATGGGGACGTTGATGGACAGTCCCCAACGCCACGAGATCCAATCGGTCAGCATGCCGCCGAGCACCAGGCCGACGCTTCCGCCGGCTCCGGCGATCGCGCTGTAGAACGCAAGTCACCGGTGCGCTGCGGCCCTCGCGAAAGCTCATCGTCAACAGGGCGAGCGTGGAAGGCGCGGCGATCGCGGCGCCGACGCCCTGCACCGCGCGCGCGGACAGCAGCCAGATGGCGGATTGGCCAGGCCGCCGTCAGGGATGTCGCCGTGAATACGGCGATGCCGACAACGAAGACCCGCCGCCGCCCGAGGATGTCTCCGGAGCGGGCACCGAGCAGTAGTAGCCCGCCGAAGGTCAGGGCGTAGGCGTTTGCGACCCACGAGGGCCAGTGGCAGAGAAGTCAAGTCGTGACGGATCCGCGGGAGGGCGGTGATGACGATCGTGATCAGGACGATCATCAGGTAGCAGGCGAGGATGATGACGAGCACCATCCCTGAACCCCGGGGGCGGTCCGGATCCTTGGGGGACGGAACGAAGCGCCGGGGTGCGGGAGATGAGCGAGACATCATGGAGACGGACGATCCCTTCGCACAAGTTTGGGCAGATGCTAAAGTGGAGGTGTCCTCCAGAAATATGCGGAGGCAACCTCCGCTTGTATCAGGAAATATACGGAGGATGACTCCGCTTTGCAAGCGGATGAGGAAATCCGCCCCATGAACCGTCCAGAAACCGCTGCCCAGGCCGTCGCACCGCGCCCCAAGCGTGCGGATGCGCGGCGCCAACTACGACAGGTTGATCGCCGCGGCCCGTGAGGCCTTCACCGAGGACGGGCCGTCGGCGTCGCTTGAGGACATCGCGCGGCGTGCGCAGGTCGGCATCGGCACCCTCTATCGGCACTTTCCCACTCGCCAGGCACTGCTTGAGGCCGTCTACCTCGATGAGGTCAGCGCTCTGCAGGTCGGCCGAAGACTTGGCCGACCTGCCGGCTTGGGACGCTGCCGTCGCGTGGCTACATCGGTTCGTGGGGTACGCCGCCACCGAGCGAGCGCTCGCCGAGGAGCTGATCGCCTGCATCGGTCAACTCGGAGGTCTTTCAAAGTTGCCGAACGGCGATCACGGCCGTGGGCGACCCGTTGCTTCAGCGCGCCCAGCACGCGGCCGTCCGCGCCGACACCAACTTCATGGACGTTGCGCGGATGGTCGGCGCCATCGCGGTAATCCCGGCCGCCACCCCGGAGCAGATTGAGCGCATTCTGGATGTCGCCCTCGACGGGCTGCGCTACCAGCCGCCAGACGCATAGGCCGCGGAGGGCGCGCCTGGGCGATCACGAAGTTTGGCTTCGTCCATAGCGGGACACGCCCGCGGGCAAGGCGGCGATGAGCGGACGGCCTGTGCACGTCGGTCGGCGGAGAACGACGCGCTACCGGCCTTCAACGGTTGGCCTGGCAGTGTGGAGGCTGGCACGAAGATGAACGCCACTGCCTGCTCGGTGGCGCTCCGCGGATTTGGTCGTTTCAGCCGTCGGCGGCCAGCACCACGGGCCGATCTCAAACAGGAGACGATGCTCATGCGGCTTGCCGGTCGGAAGCAGGCAGTCGGCGCTGCGGTTGGTCTGGCGTGCGTGATCGCGCTCGCGGTCGGCGCAGCGTTGCTGGTCAGGTCGGCGCCTTCCTGATCGACATCGTGCCGGGATCGCCTCCCGGGCCGGCGGTAAGGACTACCTAGCGCTGGGAGATTCGGTCACGTTCGGATACCGGGAGGCGGACACGTCGCCACCGCCGAACTACTCCGACGCGGCCAGCTTCGTCGGCTTTCCCGAAGATGTCGGGGCGGCATTAGGCCGAAGCGTGGCCAATGCAGCTTGTACGGGAGAGAGTTCGGCCAGCTTCATCTCTCTGGGCGGCCAGAGCAATGGCTGCGAGAGCTTCCATGGCAGCGGGCCGGAGTACCGGACCACGTACCCACTGCACGTCAGCTACAGCGGGACGCAGCTCCGGTACGCAGTGCAATTCCTCGAGGGCCACCCGTACACCCAGCTGGTCTCCTTGATGATCGGCTACAACGATCTGTTCGTTTGTCAGGAGACGACATCGGATCGCTGTGCCAGCGAAGTCCCAGCAGTCCTCAGACGGGTGTCGACCAACGTCGCGGACGTATTGGGGATATCCGCAACCAAGCGCGCTACCGCGGACAAGTGGTGATCGTCAACTACTACTCATTTGACTACTCGAACGCCGCGGACACCGAATCAAGTCAGGAGGTCAACCGGGCGCTGGACACCGCCGCCGGGCCTTTCCACGTGCGAATCGCCGATGGCTTCTCTGCATTTCAGGCGGCCGCTCGTCGATTCGCCGGCGGACAGTTGCGCGGCCGGTCTGCTGACCCGACTGACCAGCGGGGGCTGCGGTATCCATCCAAGCGCGGCTGGTCAGGCGCTCCTCGCGGCGGCGGTCGAACGGGTGGTCGACAAGTAGCCGGAGCCTCCATGGGGCGTTGGTACCGGTGCCCGTCGAGGACGGGGACGCCCCGCATCGCGACGCCAAGTTCGGTTCGCCGGGGACGCCGAGCGATGCTCCTGCCAACGGCTGGCGCTGGCAATTTGCCACGGTGCTCGAGACGATCGACGACGGCGAAATCGAGTTCAGTGAAGACGAGCCCCGGAAGCCGCGACGCCTCCGGGAGAGTTTGCGCGATGTCTTCAATACGTTATGCCGGATTGTGCGAGCAGGAGCGCGCCGGCGGGAGGACTCTATGTCCCTATTTGTATAGCATTTCGACGACGGCATCAAACAGCCGATCGCTAAGCAAGTGCCTCATAGTAACGACCCTCTTGCTCTCCCGGCCAGGCCGATAGCGCGCTTTCGGATGCCGTGCAGCGATCGCTTTGTTGACGGCCGCAACCACAACTTCCGGGCCGGGGGCGTTGGCATACCCCTTGCGGAAGCCTCTTCTATACGCGGCCAGAAGCTGACCGTAGACTTGCGGGTCGTTCGATGTGTCGAGTTCCGCCATGGCCACCGCTTCGAAGCCTGTCTTGAGATAACTCGGCTCGATCAGCACAACCTTGATCCCAAATTGCTTGACCTCCAGGCGCAGGGCGTCGGTCATCCCTTCAATCGCATGCTTTGTGGCCGCATACCAACCAAGCACTGGTATGAACAATTTGCCGACAACGGATGACATATTGATGATCAAGCCCGACTTTTGAGCCCGCATCAGCGGTAGAACCGCCTGTATCATTCGGCCATAGCCGAGAACATTGACATCAAATACGTGCCGAACTTGTTCCTGCGTCGCCCCTTCGATCGTGCCATACAGGCCGTATCCGGCATTGTTGACCAGGATATCCAGGCGTCCTTTGCTCGCCGTGATGCGCTCCACAGCCTTGCGGACTGCCTCACCGTCGGTCACGTCCAACGGCAGGGGTTCAATATTCGCCGAGCGGATCGCCTCCAGTTTGCCTTCACTGCGGGCTGCGGCGAAGACGAAGTAGCCTTGGAGGGCCAAAGCTTCGGCGATCGCCTTGCCATTCCCGCTTGAGGCGCCGGTGACGAGGACAACTCGTTGTCTGTCGCTCATTCTGTTCTCCTAAGGTATATCTAGTTGCTATCGGCGCTATTTTCGAAGGCTGACATTGGTTGTGCGCCGCCATGCAGACCCTCCACGTTCCGGATGGCGATCGCGCGCCGGTCCGCGAGTGGCAGCGGTGCGTCGGGATACGCACCAGGGGCCCGCAGCAGCTGCCGTGTGAGTCGGCGTGTCGACGCAGGACCCTGCGCACGGACGGACGCGCAGCGACCCGCAGTCTGCGCACGCTTGCAGCGCGCCGCGTCTCGCCGTCGCGAGACGGAATCGGACGGTGATTGCTGCGGCCACGATCACTACGCCCGGTCCCTCGCTCGCTCGGCGATCGGTCGGTCGCCTATCTGGACGATAGACCGAACGCACCCGCCATCCGGCGAATTCTAGAGAGAAGCGGAACGGGGCCTCGTGAGATGCCGCAAGGATCAAGACCGGCGTCCGGCACGAACTCGGGATTCTCGCCAAGGCGAGTCGACGCAGCGAGCGCGCCGTCGGCTGGGTCGACGCGGGATTGCACCGCTTGGTGTGGCCGAGTTGTTGCACCGACCGCGGCCGGATCGGCTGTTATCCGGCTGTACCATGGTTCGGGACATGCCGTACCGCCGAGCACTTCCTGGGACGACCATTCCTCCGGTCACATTCGGCCTGCGCAAGGGCGTCGTCCTCGCTCCGCTCGGGCTCTGCCCCCGCCGGGCGGAGCCCGAGGTTCCCCCCGGCCGGCTTGCCGCACGCGCACGGCCGCGGCTCGAGTCCCCACGTCGTCCGGAGCGCTGCGGCGCGCTCGCAACGGCGCGCGCCCGATGAGCGCACCGGGCACTGACCCGCCGGACGAACGGCTCTCGGCGGCCGACTCGGTGCTGCCCGAGGCCGACCTCGATGAGCTCGCGCCGAGCGTGTGGATCGAGAACCGCACGTTCGATGAGATCGAGATCGGGTCGAGCGCGAGCCTGGTACGCACACTGACCCGCAACGACATTGAGCTGTTCGCGGTCATGTCCGGCGACGTCAACCCTGCGCACGTCGACGACGAGTACGCCCACAGCGACATGTTCCACGAGATCATCGCGCACGGCATGTGGGGTGCTTCACTGATCTCCACGCTGCTTGGCACCCGGCTGCCGGGACCCGGCGCGATCTACCTCGATCAGACGCTGCACTTTCGCCGCCCGGTCGCGATTGGCGACACGGTGACGGTGTCCGTCACCGCGACCACCAAGGACGCTGCGCGCTCGCGCATCTCATTCGACTGCCGATGCGTCAACCAAGCCGGGGCAACCGTGATCGACGGGGCGGCGACGGTGATCGCGCCGACCGAGAAGGTGCGACGCCCGCAGGTCATCTTGCCGTCCGTCACGATGCATGAGCGCGGCGTGCTGTTCCGGAGGCTGATCGAGGCAGCCAAGGCGCGAGCGCCGATCCGCATGGCGGTCGTGCACCCAGTCGACCGCGACACGTTGCTCGGCGCGCTGCGCGCGACTCAGGAGGGTCTGATCGTGCCCGTGCTGGTCGGACCGGAGGACCGGATCCGTGCGGTCGCGATGGCCCACGACATCGATCTCGACAAACTTCCGATCGTCGCAGCGGAACACAGTGACGACGCCGCCGAGGTGGCGGTGCGCCTCGCCCGTTCGGGGCAGGTCGACGCGCTGATGAAGGGCAGCCTGCACACCGACGAGCTCATGCACGCGGCAGTCGCGCCGCGAACCGGTCTCGCCACCGACCGCCGCATGAGCCACGTGTTCGTCATGAGCGTGCCGACCTATCCTCGTCCGCTGCTGATCACCGACGCGGCCCTGAACGTCGCACCGGATCTGCAGGCCAAGCGCGACATCGTCCAGAACGCGATCAACCTGGCGCTGGCGATCGGAATCCCGACGCCCAAGGTCGCGATCCTTTCGGCCGTCGAGACCGTCAGCTCCAAGCTTCAGTCCTCCCTGGACGCGGCGGCGCTGGCGAAGATGGCCGACCGCGGCCAGATCGTGGGCGGCTTGGTCGACGGCCCACTGGCGTTCGACGGCGCCGTGTCCCCCGCCGCCGCCCGCGTGAAGGGCATCGCCTCAAGCGTCGCGGGTGCGGCGGACATCGTCGTCGTGCCCGACATCGAGACCGGCAACATGCTCGCCAAGCAGCTCGACTACCTGGCCGACGCCGAGTCGGCCGGGGTCATCATCGGGGGGCGCGTGCCGATCGCGCTCACCAGTCGCGCGGACGGGGCCTTGGAGCACGTCGCCTCGTGTGCGCTCGCCGTGCTCGTCGCAGATCTGCCCGCCTTGGCCAGGGTGTCCGAGCTGGGGAGCGCGTCCATGAACACCGCGCGCGGGGGACCCGCGTAGACAAGCCGGTACCCGTCGCCACGGGTGTTGCCGGCCGTCTGCGACCCGACCGACCGGCGATTCATCATGCAGTCGTCCCGATGCGGAACAACTGGGGCAGACGCGCAGGAGGTCGCTCGCCACCTCTGGGCCAGCACGCAGCGATCCACAAACCGGTGCCGGCAGGCCGAGATCGACGCGCAGCTACTCCGTTCCGATGGACCGATGCCGGCACTCGCCGCCGCGCCGCCGGAGCACCGTGATGAACTCCCGAGAGCACTCGCCGTGCCGATGGTGACCCAGCCCGGCTGCGGTAGCCTGTCCTCGCCGAAGAGGCTGGGTCTTGGGGTCGCCAGCCATGCAGGGCACTGCGGTCGGCCGACAGGCGGGGCATTTGCGCGCAGACGGGAGCGTGAAGATGACGGACCGGTCGCGTCTTGGCTGCAGGGCTGTCGACGACATTGTGATGTCGGCTGACGAGGCTGCCATGTTCATCGCCCCGGGTGACAACGTTGGGATGAGCGGGTTCACTGGTGCGGGCTACCCGAAGGAAGTGCCCGCCGCCCTGGTGCGTCGGGTCGCCGACGCCACCGCCCGCGGGGACCGCTTCACTGTCGGGGTCTGGACCGGCGCGTCGACCGCGCCCGAGCTTGACGGTGCGTTGGCGGCTGTTGACGGTATCGATCTACGCATGCCCTACCAGTCCGACCCGGTGACTCGCTCCAAAATCAACGCCGGGTTGCTCGACTACCTGGACCTGCACCTGTCGCACGTCGCGCAGATGGTGTGGGAAGGCTTCTTCGGTCACCTCGACGTCGCGCTCATCGAGGTCGCCGGCATCACCGCCGACGGCGAGCTGATTCCGTCCTCCTCGGTGGGCAATAACAAGACGTGGATCGACCGGGCCGACCGAGTGATCCTCGAGGTGAACTCCTGGCAGCCCATCGAACTGGACGGCATGCACGACATCTACTACGGCACCGCGCTGCCGCCGCACCGCAAACCGATCCAGATCCTCGAACCCTCCGACCGGATTGGCGTGCCCTATCTGCACTGCCCAGCGGAGAAGATCGTCGCCGTCGTCCCGACGCACAGCCCAGATCGCAACACGCCGTTCAAGCACGCGGACGCCGATTCCCAGCTGATCGCCGGTCACGTTGTGGACTTCCTTGCCCACGAGGTGCGACACGGGCGGCTCCCTACCACACTCCTGCCGCTGCAGTCCGGCGTCGGCAACATCGCCAATGCCGTACTCGCCGGACTCGACGATGGACCGTTCCGACCGCTGACCGCCTATACCGAGGTGATCCAGGACGGGATGCTGCAGCTGTTGCGCTCCGGCACGCTCCGTATCGCCTCGGCGACGGCCTTCTCTCTCAGCGAAGACGGCATGGCCGATCTGCGTGCGAACATTGCCGACTACCGCGAGCGGATCATCCTTCGCGCTCAGGAGATCAGCAACCACCCGGAGGTGATCCGTCGGCTCGGCTGCCTGGCGATGAACGGGATGATCGAGGCCGACATCTACGGCAATGTCAACTCCACCCACATCATGGGCTCGAGCATCCAGAACGGCATCGGCGGTTCCGGCGACTTCGCCCGCAATGCCTACATCGCGATGTTCCTCACCCCGTCGACGGCCAAGGATGGGCTGATCTCGTCCATCGTGCCGATGGTCAGCCATGTCGACCACACCGAGCACGACGTTCATGTCATCGTCACCGAGCAGGGCCTCGCCGACCTGCGCGGCCTGCCGCCGCGGCGTCGCGCACAGCAGATCATCGACCACTGCGCGCACCCCGACTACCGGCCGGCGCTGCAGGACTACTTCGACCGGGCAATGGCCAGCGCACCGGGCAGGCAGACCCCCCACCTGCTCGACGAGGCATTGTCGTGGCATGTCCGGTACTTGCGAGACGGCAGGATGCGACCCGCCTAAGGTGTCGGCCGGCCCGGCTCGTCGACGCTTGTCGTGCTCTCGACGGTGAACGTCGCGACCGGCGCGCTCTGGGCACTGTCGCATCCTGTGGCATCGAGGGTCGCGCCCTCTCGGCTCCACGAACGGTCATGATCGCCGGCCTCGCATCCTGCGAGATCGCACGACATCAGCCACCGCTCGCGGCACGCTGGCAGGGGACCTGATCACACCTGCTGCCGCAGGAACACGCCGTCGGCGAACGCGTCGGCACCGAAATCTCGCGATACTCCACGGGGACGGGTGCCGCCCGTAGATGGATCTCCGAATCAAACGGATCTCCGCCACGCCCACTCCGGATGACGGCGTCCGCGTGCTGGTCGACGGCCTGTGGCCGCGCGGGGTCAGCCGTGCGCGGGCCGCCCTTGATGAGTGGGCCGTCGACCTCGCGCCGTCGAGCGAGCTTCGCCGGTGGTTCGCCCACGACCCGGCGCGCTTCCCGGAGTTCCGTCAGCGGTATCGCGACGAACTCGCCCGGCACACGGCAGCCGTGGAACGGTTGCGAGAGGCCGCCATGCGGGGCCGGCTGACCATCGTGTACGCCTCCCGGGACCAGCAGCACAACAACGCGCGGGTTGTCGCGCAGACGAATCGGGAGATGGCCTCGCCCGCTGCCGAGCCCGTCGACGCGGCCGACCGCGGCGGGCCCGGTGTCCGACGGGACCTACCTGATGCCGACCACCATGGAGTCCGGACCCACCAGGTGTTCTGCGTAGGTGCGGGTGAACCCCGCGTCGGCCATCCACCCCTGGCAGTCTGCGGCCGTGTAGTCGAATCCCCCGTCGGTTTCGATGAGCATGTTGAGGCTCATCAGCAGTCCGAAGACGTTCTCGGAGCGGTCATCGTCGATCATGGACTCATAGACGATCAGTGCGCCGCCGTCTGGAAGGGCGTCGTAGGCCTTGCCGATCAGCATCCGCTTGGTCTCGAGGTCCCAGTCGTGCAGAACGTGCCCCATGGTGATCGCGTCGGCCGCCGGCAGGGGCGCCTGGAGGAAGTCCGCCGGGGCAAACGACACGCGCCCGGCGAGCCCGTTGGCGGCCACGTAGTCCTCGAAGACCGGCCCGACCTCGGGCAGATCCAGGCCCGCCCCGGACAGATGAGGGTGGGCGAGCGCGATCTGCACCGCGAGATCCCCCTGGGCGGTCCCGACGTCCACGAAGCTGGCGTATTCGCGCCAAGGAAACGTCGTCGCGATGGTCACGTTCGCGGGGTGGCTCAGCCCGGTCATCGCCGCCAGGAACTGCTCGAGTCGCGGTGGACTGGCGTACACGGTCTCGAAGAACGGCGCGTTTCCGGCGGCCGCCTCGTTCTGCGGGCGCCCGGTGCGCAGGCCGTCCGTCAGCCCGCCCCAGAAGCCGTAGAGCCGATGGTTCGCCATCTCGAGTATCCCGCCAAGGTACGACGGCTTGCGGCGATCGAGAAAGAGGTCGGTTTCCGGGGTGTTGCAGTACACGCCGTCAAGACGCCGTAGGAAACCCAGCGCCACGAGTGCGTCGAGAAAGTCGCGCGCCGCGCGTTCGTTTAGGCCGAGCCGGTCACGCAGCGAGCCGAGGTCCTCGGGGTGCCGGGCAAGTTCGGTGAAGAGGCCCATCTCGACGGCACTCAACAGTGTCTTTGACGCCCAGAACCCAAGGCCCACCTGCATGATGCGCTCGGGTGTGGGGTGATCGCTCACGGTCGTTCCTCTCGATTTGGGGCGACGGCAGGGCGGCGGTCGCGACGGGAACCGGTGATGCGCGTGCCCGGGGGATCGACGATGCGGCGCTCGTCGCGATCACCCCGGCTCGCGGTGTGACACATCCTGTCGGCACAGGCCGCAGATCGCAGGCGAGGGCAGATCCGCGGCGCCCCCGAGACGCATGCGCTGCTCAGCCGACGTCCTCGAGGATGAGGGCCCGCACCGAGTCGTGAATCACGCCAGCGCGTCCCATCGCCTCGCGCAGATCTGCGTTCTCGAGGAAGGCGCCTGCAGCCGCTGCGTCCGGGAAGACGTGCTCCACCACCACATGGTTGGGGTTGGCGGTGTCCTGCAGCACCCGGTGCGACGTGACGCCGCTGCGTGCCCGTACGCCGTCGACCGAGTCGTACACGGCCCGCCACGTGTCGAAGTCCGTGACCTCGTGGTCCACCAGCAGTGTCGCCATGATTAGCCCTTTCAGGTCGGGAACGTCGGGACGCTCCGCTATATTGGTTCACACGCGCAAGGAAAATAGTTCACAAACGCAACGAGATTATGGGAGCTGTATTTCACAGTGTCAAGTACTTTGCCCGAAACGGATGCCTTGCTGGCCGAGCTCCCCGAGGCCGACGCATTCACGGCTGAGGAGTTCCGCGCCTGGCGTGGGTTGATCCGCCTCAGGGAGAGCGCCATGCGTGAGATCGACCGGCGCCTGCGGGAGGCGGGAGAGCTCACCTTGGGCGACTACGGCGTGCTGATCACCCTCGTTGGGGCCCCGGACCTGAGGCTCCGAATGACCGACCTCGGCGCACGACGGATGGTGAGCCCCAGCGGGATTACCCGCGTGGTGATCGATCTCGAGAAGCGTGGCCTCGTTCGTCGCGAGCGGGACCCCGCCGACGGTCGCGGGTCGCTGGCCGTACTGACACGCAGCGGCCTCGAGGCCCTTCGCAGGGCGCAGGTCATCCACCACAGGGTGGTGCGGGACACATACCTGGGGCGCCTGACGCCGCGTGAGCTCGACCGGCTCGCCCAGCTGTTCGAGAAGGCGGCCCCGGGAGTGGTCACGTCTCCGGTCTGGCCCGTCGCCAGCGCCCGGCCGTAACGTCTGCGCGGCATCATCGGAGCCCCGCCTTCACACCCGGTGAAGGCGCCCCCTGATCCCGGGCACGCTGCGTTTCCGCGGCGCCCCGGGGCATCGCTAGACGGACGCTCGACAGCACCGATCTATCGCCATTGTGCTGGTAGAGACGATGCCCACCGCGTTGACGCATGAATTGCCTCGGGATTGCTTGTCTGTGGCAGCGCGGCCACCGGCTGCTCCTGTGGTCGACGAGAAGTGCCCTCGTCATGGGCGAGCTCGTCAGTAGGAAGGTCGCGTGCGCCCTTTGAGTCATCGAGGCGTGTCGGCGAAATGGTCCAGCCAGATGACCAGCTTCCAAGGCGGACCGCCGTCACCAAGCATCTGCGCGAGGATCAGGACGGCCGCAAGAGCGGTCAAGCTGTGGCACCGGGACAGGTGTATCCGCCCCGACGCGTGTGAGACGTCCTGGTCAGGTCTCGCATAGTGGTGTAGGAGCCCACACCGGTCACTGACGTGCCGGCCACCGTGGGCTTTGAGATCGTCGGTCTTGCCAGAGATCGACGACAAGGAGCACCACGATGGCCGACACCCCCAGGATCACCGCCCAGGAGTTGGTGGGCAAGCTGATGAGCGAAGAACATGCCGACCTGCTCAAAGAAGCGGTCGCGTGGCTGTGCGCCGAGCTGATGGAGGCCGAGGTCGCCGCCCAGATCGGCGCCGCCCACGGCGAGCGCACATCCGAGCGCATCACCAACCGCAACGGCTACCGCCCCCGCGGCTTCGACACCCGCGTGGGCGAGATCGAGCTCGCGATCCCCAAGCTGAGATCGGGCACGTACTTCCCGAGCTTCCTGGAGCCGAGGACCCGCGGCGAGCAGGCGCTGGTGGCCGTCGTCCAGGAGGCCTATGTCAATGGCGTCTCGACCCGCAAGGTCGATCGCCTCGTGCAGCAGCTCGGCCTTGCGGGGATGAGCAAGAGCACCGTCTCGCGGCTGTGTCGGGGCCTTGATGAGCAGGTGCGTGCGTTTCGGGAGCGACCCTTGGAGGGCCGGTATGCCTACCTCTGGCTCGATGCCAAGATCGAGCGGGTCAGGGAGCCCGGCGGGGTGCGCCACAAGTGCCTGGTGATTGCCTACGGGGTGCATGAGTCGGGCCGACGTGAGGTGATCGGGCTGGATGTCGGGGAGGCCGAGACCGAGGCGTTTTGGCGCGAGTTTCTGCGCTCGCTTCGCGCCCGCGGCCTGCAGGGAGTGCGCCTGTGTGTCTCGGACGCCCACCAGGGCCTCAAGAACGCGATCGCCCAGGTGCTCGGATGCCCCTGGCAGCGGTGCACCGTGCACTTTTTGCGCGACATGCTGGGCCACTGCGCTCGTGCCCATCAGCCGATGATCGCGACGGCGATCCGCCAGATCTTCAACGCCGACAGCCTCACCGACGCTCGCGCACGGCTCGCAGAGGTTGCCGATCGCCTGGGGGATCTGAGCCCCAAGGTCGCCGAGCTGCTGGTCGGCGCCGAGGAGGACCTGCTCGCCTTCTACGCGCTCCCCAAAGAGCACTGGACCAAACTGCGCTCGACCAATCCCCTGGAGCGCGTCAACCGAGAAATCGGCCGCCGCTCCGACGTGGTGGGGATCTTCCCCAACGATGCCGCGCTCATCCGCCTAGCCGGGGCGCTGCTGATCGAGCAGTGCGACGAGTGGCTGGTCAGCCGACGCTACCTGTCGGCCGAGTCGCTGGCCTTGGCCCTCGAGGGCCAAGGCCACGAGACGAAGGAGGTGGGCGAGCTGCAGGCGGCATGAGACGCCGCCCTCACCGACGATCTCCTACACCACGTCCCGGGACTTGACTCCCGGATGGCCGCCTGACCCCACACAAGCGCGGGAGCCGGGCGGTGATCGATCGGGATGAACTGGGGGGCTGATCCGCTCGTGATGTTTCGTCACGAGTGAGGCTTTGAGTGACACCCTGGTCCATCGTGGCGTCTTGACGCCCGGTGGGCCGGGGGCTAACCCGCTGATAAGCAGGAGGTTCGTGGATGGGCCGTGTAGGACTCGAACCTACGGCCATGGGATTAAAAGGCCTGCGCGCCGAGTACCGCTGAGTACATCCCTGTCCAGAAATCCCTGTAATAGAGGGTGTTCCACGAGGAGTGACCGAGGTCGGAGTACCGCCGAGTGCCGCGGAGTCTGTTGACCACCTGTTGACCCCGTTGGGGACGAGCGCGCGCGCCGCCCAGTCGCTTCAGCGGCCCGGCTGTGTACAGACACCGATCCGCGTGTTTATCGAACCCAAGGTGTAGAAGCGAACCAAGGGGCACTTCGTCGCATCCACGGCGAACCCGACAGGGCCTCATTGCCGAAAGGGCGGTGTGCGATGGGTGACGTGGCCTCGCGGATGTGCGACGCACTGTGCGTGGCAATGTCCCGTGCGCATCGCCGATCCGCCGCGGCGCGCCGGTCGGACCTGGCACGCGATTGCCGCACCGCATGGATGCACGTACAGGGCGGGGTGATCCTTGCGATCGCCGTTGGTCTGGTGCTCGCCATCGGTCCCGCCACGCAGGTCCTCGGAATCAGCCCCATCGCCAGCGCCAGCGCCGCACCGGCCCCGATGGTGCTGACCTACGACACCGCCCTCGGCGGCACGACACTTGACCTGCCGCTGAGCGGTGGCTCGGTGACGGTCAACTGGGGCGACGGCACCACGTACGCCGCGCTGGCGCACGCCTATGCAAGCCCGGGGCGCTACACGGTGTCGATCTCGGGTGCGGCGACCCACTTTGGAAACCCCAACGGGTACTTGGGTTGCGCAGGCATTACGGGCGTCGCCTCGTTTGGCGACCTCGGAATCACGGACCTCAGCGGTGCGTTCGCTGCTGCGAGCCACCTGACCTCCGTGCCCGCAGCGCTGCCGCCCGGAGTGACGAGCATGAGCCACATGTTCGGGGCGCGTCCGCCTTCAACCAGCCGATCGGGACATGGAATACGGCCGACGTCATCGACATGAACTCCATGTTCTTCGGCGCATCGCATTTCAATCAGCCGATCGGGAACTGGAACACGGCCGCTGTCACCGACATGAGCTCCATGTTCGACGGTGCCAGCGTGTTCAACCAGCCGATCGGGAGCTGGAACACGGCCAAAGTCGCGAGCATGGACGGCATGTTCTGGGCCGCCCCGGCATTCAATCAGCCGATCGGCGCATGGAACACCGGGAAGGTCACCGACATGAGTCATATGTTTGCGGCGCGTCCGCCTTCAACCAGCCGATCGGGGCGTGGAACACGGCCGCGGTCACCGGCATGCGGTACATGTTCGCAGGCGCCAGTGCGTTCAACCGACCGATCGGCAGGTGGAACACCGCACGGGTCACGGACATGAGCTACATGTTTCAGGGCGCGTCTCGGTTCAACCAGCCGATCGGGGCGTGGAATACCGTTCGGGTCACGGCCATGAGCTACATGTTCAGCGGCGCAGTCAAGTTCAATCAACCGATCGGGGCGTGGAATACCGTTCGGGTCACCCGCATGCAAGGGATGTTCGAGTACGCCTCCGCGTTCAACCAGCCCATCGGTACTTGGAGCACCGCTCGGGTCACGCGCATGAGTTCCATGTTCTATGGCGCGGTCAGATTCAACCGGCCGATCGGCACCTGGCACACGGGTGCGGTCACGAACATGGGCGGGATGTTCGGAAACGGGTCCCGGCTGTCCACCTCGAACTACAACGAGCTGCTGATCGGATGGGCGGCACAACCCCAAAGCCATCACGTGCGCTTTGACGCCGGGCGGTCCACCTACACCGCTAGAGCACGCGCGGCGCACAACATCCTTCGTACTAAGGATCGTTGGACGATCGTTGACGGTGGTCTGGTCGCGTAGCAAAGGGCCACGACCGATTCACCGCGCACGCGCGGGTACTCAGCGCGGACAAAGTGTTGACTCTGCTGTTGACCCCCCGGCTTCTACGCGCCACGGCTGGGACCCACGCCGGGGTCGAAGACCTCTGCATGCAGGTCGTTGGCGACGTGGGCCGCGTAGGGATCGAACCGACGATCTTGGGACTTCGGGTGCTACGCGCCGACTGCCGCTGAGCACGCTCCTGTCCCGAAACCCCAGCAGCAGCGGGTGCCCCACGCGAGTGAAGGCCGGTCTGAGTATCGCCGAGTGCCGTGAGGTCTGGTGACCACCTGACCCCTTGGGGATACGCGCGCACGCGGGCCGCCCGGTCGCGTCAGCGCGCCGGCCGTGTGCAGACACCGATCCGCGTGCGTGTCGCACACAGGGTGTACAAGTGAGCCAAGGGGCAACCGGTCTCAACCGAGACAAACCGGTGGGGCGCCCCCCGTTGCCGAAAGGGCGCTGTGCGATGGGTAGAGTGGCCTCGCGGGTGTTCGACGCACTGAGGGTGGCGATGTCCCGTGCGCGTCGCCGTTGCGCCAGGGCGCTCCGATCACGCGATCTCCGCACCGCAGCTGTGCGCGTACGACGCCGCGTGACTCCTGGGATCGCCACGGTGCTGGTACTCGCCATCGCTCCCACCGCGCTGCTCTTCGGGATCAGTCCCATCGCCAGCGCCGCACCCGCTCCGATGGTGTTGACCTACGACCCCACACACGCCGTCACGACGACACTCGTATTGCCGCTGAGCGGTGGCTCGGTGACAGTCGACTGGGGCGATGGCACCACGAACACCTCGCTGGCGCACACCTACACGAGCCCAGGGCCGCACACGGTATCGATCTCGGGCACGGCGACCCATTTCGGCAATGTCAATGGGTACCTCGGCAATACGGGCATCACGGCCGTCGCATCGTTTGGTGACCTCGGGATCACGGACCTGAGCGGTGCCTTCGCTGGCGCGAGCCACCTGGTCTCCGTGCCTGCAGCGCTGCCGTCCGGCGTCACGAACACGAGCTACATGTTCACGGGTTCGGCGTTCAACCAGGCGATCGGGACTTGGGACACGTCGGCGGTCACCAATATGAGCTCCATGTTCGCGGGCGCCTCCGCGTTCAACCAGGCGATCGGGACTTGGGACACCGTCGGCGGTCACCAATATGAGCTCCATGTTCGCGGGCGCCACCGCGTTCAACCAGGCGATCGGGACTTGGAACACCGCGTCGGTCACCAATATGAGCTCCATGTTCGCGGGCGCCACCGCCTTCGACCACCCGATCGGGACGTGGAACACGGGCGCGGTCACCAACATGGCAGGGATGTTCACCAACGACTTTGGCCCCCCCACCGCGTTCAACCAGCCGATCGGGACCTGGAATACGGCCGCCGTCACCGACATGAGCTCCATGTTTGCGGGCGCCTCCGCGTTCAACCAGCCGATCGGGACTTGGAACACGGCCGCCGTCACCGAGATGAGCTCCATGTTCGCGGGCGCCTCCGCGTTCAACCAGCCGATCGGTGGCTGGGATACCGCGTCGGTCACCAGCATGAGCTCCATGTTCGGCCAAACGTCCATTGACACATGTTGTGCACCCGCCCAGGGCTTGAACGCCTCCGCGTTCAACCAGCCGATCGGGACCTGGAACACCGCAGCAGTCACGGACATGAGCGGCATGTTCTGGGGCGCCGCCGCGTTTAACCAGGCGATCGGGAGCTGGAACACCGCTCGGGTCGCCGACATGAGCAACATGTTCCACGGCGCCTCCAGGTTCAATCAACCGATCAGGAGCTGGAATACGTCCGCGCTCGACGGCATGGATTTCATGTTCGACGGCGCGTCCAGGTTCAACCAGCCGATCGGGAGCTGGAACACCGCTCGAGTCACCAGCATGGAAGCCGTGTTCGCGGGCGCGTCCAGGTTCAACCAGCAGATCGGCTCGTGGAACACCGCTGCGGTCACGGACATGGACGACATGTTCTCGGGCGCGTCCAGGTTCAACCAGCCGATCGGCATGTGGAACACGAAACGGGTCACCTACATGTTCCTCATGTTCGAGGGCGCTACTGCATTCAACCAGCCGATCGGGAGCTGGAACACGGCCGAAGTTGCGAGCATGGACGGCATGTTCTGGGGCGCCTCGACATTCAATCAGCCGATCGGAGCATGGAACACCGCGAAGGTCACCGACATGTATCACATGTTTGATGGCGCAGTCCGGTTCAACCAGCCGATCGGCACCTGGAACACCGGTCGTGTCACGAACATGAGCACGATGTTCTGGAAGCGGGTCCCGGCTCTCCGCCTCCAACTACAACGAGCTACTGATCGGGTGGGCCGCAAAGCGGCAGAGCCACCACCTGCACTTCAGATGCCGGGCACTCCACCTATAACGGCGCAGCGCAAGCGGCCCACAACACCCTGCGCGTCAAGGATGCGTGGACGATCATTGATGGCGGCCGGACCTCTCACAAGGCCACGCCGCAAATCACCCGAAGCCCGCACATCGCGCCGATCACCTACGGCCAAGTGCTCACAAGCGCGAACCTCATCGATGGCGCGGCCAACACCCGGGGCAGGTTCTTCCTGATCCGCAGCCCGCTGGCCTTGAACGCTGGAACGCACCGGCTGACCGTGATCTTCCGGCCCGCCCAGCCGGCCTACTACACCACCGCCGCCACCACGGTCCTGGTGCGGGTCAACCCGCGCCCGCTGGCCCTTGGGCTCACCGGGCTCACGACCACCCCCCACGGGCAGTCGGTGACCGTCACGGTGTTGCACCTGATTCCGGGGGCCAAGGTCACGGTCGGGCTGCAGCCCTCCGGCGGTCCGGCGACGTACGCACACCTCACTCGCGACGGGTGCCCGTGTCGGCGTCGCGCTCAGGTTGCCCACCATTGGCACCTACACCGTCACGGCGAGCGCCACCCGGACCAACTATGTCTTTATCGGTGCGACTGGCTTGGTGACGGCAACATAGGGACGGAGGTTTCACGCCGCCGCCAGGACTGCCAGCTGGGACCGTCCGTCATCGCCCGCGACGAGCGCGCTGACCCACCGATTGACCCCGGGCTTTCGACGCGCCGGGGATGGGACCGACGCCGACGCCGGAGATAGCGATTCACGGGCAGCTCGACACATGGGCCGTGTAGGACTCGAACCTACGACCATGGGATTAAAAGTCCCCTGCTCTACCAACTGAGCTAACGGCCCGTGCGTGCCCAAGCTTACGGACCGATCGCTGCGGGCACCACGGCTTGCGCCCGGTCCTAGCGGCTAGGAGTCCGTCCTGGCGGTAGGCTGGGACCAGGCATGCCGCATAGGAGGCAAGGATGCCGGTACTCGGTAACGATGAAATTCGTGCGGGGCTCGCCAGCCTCCCAGGCTGGGACCTCGAGAATGTTGGCATTTGCAAGCGATTTACGTTCGACGACTTCCTCGGGTCAGTGATGTTCGTCAACCGCATTACCGGCGCCGCACAAGCCGCGAACCACCATCCGGACCTGGTGATCAGCTGGAACACGGTGACCGTGTCGCTGGTGACCCATAGCCAGGGCGGCGTGACCGACGCAGACCTCGCGATGGCCACCACGATCGAGGGCCTCGGCTGACCTCGGCAGGCCGGGACAGCGCGGGGCCGGTCTTCCGGGTGGTGCGTCCGCTCGTGTTCCGAACGGAGCCCGAGAAGGCCCACATGCGCGCGATGGCCACCGCCGCGTGCGCCGCGCCGCTGATGCGGCTTGCGCGCTGGCGGGTCCGTGACCCTCGGCTGGCCCAGTGGGTTTGGGGGCTGCGCTTTCCCAACCCAGTCGGTCTCGGCGCGGGCTACGACAAGTGGGGGCGCGGGATCACGGCCTGGCAGGCTCTCGGCTTCGGGTTTGCGGAGATCGGCACCGTCACGGCACTGGCCCAGGCCGGCAACCCGGCCCCGCGGCTCATCCGCTTGCCTGCCGATCGGGCGATCATCAACCGCATGGGCTTCAACAACGACGGCGCCCCCGCAACGGCGGAGCGGCTCGCCGAGTGGGACCGACGTGGCGTGCTCCACCGGATACCCATTGGCGTCAACATCGGCAAGTCGAAGGTCACGCCGCTCAAGGATGCCAAGCGTGATTACGTCGCGAGCCTCGACCGCCTCTGGCCATACGCCGACTACGTCGTCGTGAACGTCTCGTCGCCGAACACCCCCGGATTGCGGGAGCTTCAGGAGGCGGTGGCACTTGGCGGCATTCTCGAGGAACTCGTCGAGCTCAATCGGGTCAAGGCGTCGCTCACCGGCGCACGCGCGCCGGCCCATTCTCGTCAAGGTCGCGCCTGATCTCACCGACGAGCAGTTCGACGCCGCGATCGACCAGGTCCAGGCGGCCGGCGTCCAGGGCGTGATCGTCTGCAACACGACGCTGGCCCGTGACGGCCTGCGGTCGCCCGAGCGCCTTGCCGCCCAGACCGGGGGGCTCTCGGGGGCGCCGCTGGCTCCGCGGAGCCTGGAGATGCTGCGGCGGGCGGCCGCGCGTGCGCCGGAGCTGCCGATCATCAGCGTCGGCGGGATCGCGACTGCCGACGACGTCTGGGAGCGCCTGGCCGCCGGGGCATCGCTCGTGCAGGTCTGGACGGCGCTGGTCTATGGGGGCCCGTCGCTGGTGGCGCGCATTAACCGCGGCCTGATTGCACGCATGGACGCCGAAGGCGTGCGCGACATCACCGAGCTCATCGGCAGCGGGGCGTAGGGGCCGGCGCGGTGGGGGCGATACCGGGCCGAGACGGATTGGCGGGGCGGTGAGAGCGACAGGGCGGCAGCCTGTCGCCGCCGGCCCCGGAAGGGCCGACTGATGGCCCGCGGCCAGCCGCGCCCGGAACGCCGCTCGCTTCGGGGGCTGCTGTGGCGCCTGGTCGCCGCGATCGCGGTCGTGTTGGTGCTGCTCATCATCGTGGCGGCCGTGGGCACGGTCGTCACCGCCCAGGCGTATTCGGACGCCGGCGAACAGGCCGTCGCCCGCCTTGGCGCGTCGAATCAGCTGCTGATCGACATGCTCAATGCCGACACCGGCAGCAGGGGATACGTCCTGACCGGCCGCGGGGACTATCTGGAGCCGTACACGACGGCGGTCGACCGTTACCCCGAGGACCTCGACCGGCTGCGGTACCTGGTCCGCAACGACCCGACACTCGTCTCGGACGTGACGCGCGCCAACGACAACGCGCAGCTGTGGTTTGCCGACGTCATCCGCCTCGTGCAGATTCGCCGCCAAGGCCACGTGCAGGCCGCGATCGCCCTGGTCAACCAGGGCGTCGCCCAGCAGTGGTTCACCGCCTTCCGGGCCGCCTCGACGCAGCTGGCCGGCGATGTCCAGGTCTCGAAGGAACAGTCATTTGATGCGGCCAAACTGCGCCGCAACGCAACGTTGATCGGCATCATCGCCGCCGCCCTGATCGCGTTCGCCGTCGTCGCGCTCACCGCGCGCCGCCTGTGGCGACGCGTCGGTGTGCCGATCGGCCTGCTCGAGCTCGGCGTCGGGCGGGTGGCGCGCGGCCGGTTCCTCGAGCCGGTGCCCGCCAGCGATAGCGCGGTGCGCGAACTCGGTGAGCTCGTCGACGGGTTCAATACCATGCAGCGCCAGGTCTACCAGCAGCGCGACGCTGTCGCCGCCGCGGCTCGGCGCGAGGCCGGCCAGCGCACTGAGCGACGCCTCTGGGAGACCGTGCAGCAGGGCCTGCTGCCGGCGGGTCTGCCGGGGTACCTCGGCTACCGCCTGGTGGCCAGGTATCGCCCCGCGGAGCGCGCGCTGTTAATCGGCGGCGACTTCTACGATGCCGTGGTTCTGCCCGACGGGCGCCTGGCGATGATCGTCGGTGACATGGCCGGCCACGGCGCCGGTGCCGCTGCGCAGGCCGCGGGCCTACGCTTCGGCTGGCGCACGATGATCGCCGTCGACCCCGACCCAAAGCGCGTCCTGACCGCACTGAATGCGCAGATGGCGCGCTCCGAGCTGCGCAAGGCCGGGCTGTTCGCGACGGTCATCTATGCACTCGTCAACCCCGACGGCACGGGCATCTTTGCCTCGGCCGGCCATCCCGCGCCGCTGGTACTCGGACACGAGGGTTGCGACGAGATCGAGCCGGTCGGCGCGGGCCCGCTGCTGGGGGCGATGGACGAGGCCGATTGGCCACCGACGTCGTTTGCGCTCAAGCCCGGTGACACGCTGCTGCTGTTCACAGACGGCCTGCTCGAGGCGGGCACGGGCGGCGACCTGTTTGGGATCGACCGCGTGCGCACGACCCTGCTGAAGGAGCGCACCGCAGCCGTCGAGGCGCGCCTGGAACGGCTGATCGAGGCGGCGCGCCGCCACGATGCGGGCTCGCTGCGCGACGACGTCGTGGTGATGGCGCTGGAGCGCAGCGCCGCGCCGCCGGTCACCCCGTGACGCGGCGGCGATCGCATGCGTGGTGCCGCGAGATGCTTCCCACGGGCCCGCGGGCCGAGCCGTTGCCCTAGGCGGCGGCCTCGGAGCCGACGAGCTTCTGCAGCTCGCCGCTCTGGAACAGCTCGGTGGTGATGTCGCAGCCGCCGATCAGCTCGCCGTCGACGAACACCTGCGGGATGGTCGGCCACTGCGACCAGCCGGACAGTACCTCGCGGATCCGCGGGTCGGTCAGCACGTCACGTGCCCCGTAGTCGACGTTCAGGTGGTTGAGGATCTGCACCACCTGGTTGGAGAAGCCGCAGCGCGGCATCTCGGGCGTCCCCTTCATGAAGACAAACACACGATTCTCCGCGACCTCGCGCTGGATCTGGTCGAGGATTTCCTGTTCGGTCATGGTGAGCGTGTCGCTCATGACGCCTCCGGTGCACGAGTCTTGAGGGCTAAGGCATGAATGCTGCCGTCGTCCAGACGCGACTGAACGGCGGCGTAGACCATACGGTGTTGCTGGATCAGCGAGACCTCGGCGAACTGCGGTGCGACAACCGACGCGAACAGGTGGTCGCCGCCACCCTGGTCGACGATTTGCACCTCGGCGCCGGGCAGCGCGGTCTCGATCATGATGGTGAGTTCATCCAAGTCAGCCATGGTAGGGCGTAGGATAGCCACAGCCCCGGTGCCACGCCCCGCGGTCAGTCGACGAGCGCCGCACGCAGCGCCTCGGGCGAGCTGACCGGCGCCAGGCACGCGAAGCGCTCACACACGTACGCCGCCGGCGCACCGCCGAGGAGTGGCCGGTCGGCCAGCAGCGGCACGGCCTCGAGCGCCGCGTCATCGGCAGGGATCGGCGCAGGCGATGACGTCGCCCGGGCCCGCGTGGTCCCGGGCGACCTCCACGAGGGCCCAGGTCGCCGGATCTCTGGGATCGCCGATGATGGCGATCTCCCGGCGCCGGCGGATCAACCGGTCGACGACGCACAGCGCGGTCCCGAAGGCCAGCGGCAGGCGGGCGACCTCATCGCCGACGACCGCGAGCGCACCCTCGGCAAGCTCGAGGTAATCGGTGCGCCCGGTCAGCCCGGCGAGCCGCACGAGCACCGACGCCGCCTGCGAGTTGCCGCTCGGTGTCGGCTGGTCCTCAAGGTCGCGCATCCGGACCAACAGCGCCGGCGCATCCGACCCGGTGGCGTAGAAGCCATGTCCATCCGGGTCCGCGAACCGGCCGAGCATGTCGTCGGTCAGGCGCTGCGCGTCGGCCAGCCAACGCGGCTCGAAGGTCGCCATATAGAGCTGTACGAGCCCGCAGATGACATCGGCGTAGTCGTCGAGCTGCCCGAGATGGCGGGGGATGCCCTCCTGCAGGGTCCGGTAGAGGCGGCCGCCCACGACGAGCTCGTCGAGGATCCGCGCGGCCGCGCGCGCGGCGACGTCGAGATAGTCCTGGCGTCCGAACGCGACGCCCGCGTCCGCGAACGCTGCGATCGCCAGGCCGTTCCAGGCCGCGATCAGCTTGTCGTCGCGCGCCGGCGCGGGGCGTGTGGCGCGCGCGGCATAGAGGGTTGCGCGAGCGGCCTTCAGGAGTGGCGCCGGGTCGGTCCCGAGCTCGTCGGCGAGCATGGGGATGGGCAGCGCCACATGCAGGATGTTGCGGCCCTCGAAGTTGCCGTGCTCGGTGACCCCGAACCGGCGGATCACGGCCTGGGCCTGATCGGGCGGCAGTAGCGCCGCGATCTCCTGCCGGGTCCACACGAAGAACGCGCCTTCCCCGCCGGGGGAATCGGCATCCTGGGCGGCGGCAAACCCGCCGCCGGGCAACTCCATCTCGCGCACGAGGTAGTCGAGGGTCTGTTCGGCCACCTCGCGCCAGCGCGGATCATGCCGGCTGTGCGCCGGCGACGACGTACGCCCGCGCCAGCAGCGCGTTGTCGTAGAGCATCTTCTCGAAGTGGGGGACGAGCCAGACGTCGTCGGTTGCGTAGCGATGGAAGCCGCCCCCGATCTGGTCGCGGATCCCGCCGTCGGCCATCCGCCGAAGGGTCACTTCGGCCATCTCGCGTGCGGCGCCGGTCATCTCGGCGGAACCGTCCGCGCACAGCAGGAACTCGAGGACCGTCGAGGGCGGGAACTTCGGGGCCCCACCGAAACCGCCCTGGCTGTGGTCGAAGCGCGCCACCAGGTTGCCGATCGCCGCCACCACGGTCTCGGGCGACACTCGCCGTGGCCTCGGCGCGGCGCGCGGCGATGCGCTCGCATGTGGCCCAACAGCTCGCTCGCCTGGGCCTCGACATCCGCCCCGCGCTCGCGGTAGACGTTCGGCCATCCACAGGCAGACCTCGGCGAACCCGGGCATACTGCCGCGACTGGTCGGCGGGAAGTAGGTGCCCGCGAAATACGGGCGTGCGTCGGGCGTCGCGAAGACGGTCATTGGCCAGCCGCCCTGGCGGGCGAGCAACAGCGTCGCCTGCATGTAGAGGGCATCGACGTCGGGTCGCTCCTCGCGGTCCACCTTGATGCACACGAAGTGCTCGTTCATCACCGCCGCGATCGCGGGATCCTCGAACGATTCGTGCGCCATCACGTGGCACCAGTGACAGGACGAGTAGCCGATCGAGATCAGCAGCGGCTTGTCTTCGGCGGCTGCGCGCGCGAGGGCCTCGGCCCCCCAGGGATACCAGTCGACCGGGTTGTCGGCATGTTGGCGTAGGTACAGGCTGGATTCCCCGGCGAGCCGATTCATGCAGGCGAGGATACCTGGCGTGCAGCCGGCGCTACCCTGGGAGCCGTGCGTGATGCGCTCGTCATGCAGGCCGGCAGCGCGCCGGCCTCCGGAGAGGCCGGCCGCTGGCGGCAGGTCGCGCTGCTCGGCACCGCCGCCGCGCTGGGCGGCGATGCGCGCGTCCGGGCCGATCTCGCCGCCGCGCTGCACGCCCTCGACTATCCGGATGCGGCCCTGCATGTGGCCAACGAGGCCGACGGCGACCCATGGGCGCGTTGGTGGCTTGCCCTCGCCGCGGGCCAATCCCAACCGGTGCTCACGCTTCCGGGACTGCTCGACGGGCGCGCGGGCGGGGATGGCGCGGACGCGCGGGAGGTCGCGCGGCGCCTGGAGGATCTGCAGGACGAGCTCGAAGACATCGCCGAGCGGACGGGCAAGGGGCGGTTCGGTCTGCTCGGGGTGACCCTCGACGCACCCCGCCGGGCCCTGTTGGTCGGGCGCTCCTCGGCGGTCTTCTTGGTCGCGCCGACCTGGGACGCCGTCGACCTGGTGCGTCTTGGCCCGTCTGACGGTCCGTCCGGCGGTAACCGCGCGCACCTGCCGCTGCAGGACATCGTCGAGCGGATCCGCCGCGGCGAGCGCGGAGCGGATCGCAGCGTGCCGCCCGATGCACCCGAGCCGTTCGATGCCGCGCGGTTTGTCGAGGGGCTGCGAGAGGATCGCGGGGTGCGCGACCGGCGACTGCTGCAGCTGGCCGACGAGGTGCGCGAGGAGCGGGCTCAGCTCGCGCAGGACCGCGCCAAGCTGCGCACCGAGAAGTCCCAGGTCGCGGCGATCCTGCGCCAGGTCGCAGCATTGCGGGCCCAGGGGGTGGCCGGCGCGACGCCCGTGCCGACCTCCCGGGTCGATGCGGCCGCGCTGCTGGAGGTCGCGCCGACCGCGTCGGCGGACGAGATCGAGCGCGCGTTCCGCGCGCAGATCGTGCGTTGCCATCCTGACCGGGTCGCCGACCTGCACCCCAACATCCGGGGCCAGGCCGAGGGACTCACCGTCGCGCTCAATGCCGCCCGTGAGCTGTTGCTCGGCGCGGGCAGCCGCACCCGGCGCCGTCCGGCCTAGGGGCCGGCGGGACCGGTCCGCCTAATCCTCGTCGTCCCAGTCGGGCTCGCCGGCCAGTGATGCGTAGGCGCGCCATTCGGCGAGAATCCGCTGCGCCGTGCGCGGCGGGACGTCGGGCAGCGCCGATCTGACCAGCTGGAGGGCCAGATCGTCGCTTGAGGCCGGCGGCGGGTCGCCGAATTCGTTGAGCACCGCCCAAACCTCATCCTCGTCGAGTTCAGGGCGCTCGCCGAGGATGTACGCGGCGGCCTGGGCGAGATCCAGATCGTCATCCATGGCGAACAGGATATGCCCGCGCGCGGCGGTGCCGGGCGGGTGTCCCGATATTCAAGCCGCTCGGCGGGGGCGCCGATGGGAAGGCAGATGCCGGAACTGCGACTCGCCGAACCCTTGCCCGACCATGCCCGTGACTGCCTCGTCCGCGCGCTCGCCGCACTCGATTCGCACACCGATGCGCCGCTGCGCCTGGCGGGGTACGCCTCGGACGGCTCGTGCGAGGTGTTCGAGCTCCACGAGGAGTTCGAGCTCGGGGTCGTCGGACGCCGGTTCCTGATGTCCGTCACCGCCTCGGGGCGGGACGCACTGCTGATCCCGCTCGATCCAAACCTGGAGGAGAAATGACCCCGCCGAGCCGTACCGTCGTCCCGCGAGGGGTGCCCACGGTGGAGGACGTCCAGCAGCACTGTCACCGCGTCCGGTCGGCCGGCTCCCCGAACGCGGTCGCGCGCCCGGCACTCGTGACCCACTATCGCCGCCTGTGCCAGGGGCTCGGGGTTGAGCCACAGCCGACGGCCACGAATCTGGAACTGCAGCGCGCCTCGGCCGCCCTGCTGCGGGTCGCCGCGCTCGCCGAACAGGCCGCCGCGCGCTCACGCTTCCCGCGTTCGGTCCCGCGTCCGGCCTGAGCGCGGGCCCTTCGCGCGGGCGTCGGTCGGTGCGGGAGGCATGTGGTAGCCTGCCTCTCCGATTCACGACCGAAAGGCTGGCCCGTGCCACCGGGACAACGTCTCGCGATTACTCTTGCTTGCCAAGAGTGCAAGCGTCGGAACTACCAGACCAACAAGAGCCGTCGCAACACGCCCGATCGCATCGAGCTCAGTAAGTACTGTCGCTGGTGCGGACGTCATACTGCGCACAGGGAGACCCGCTAGTTCGTCGCGCCGTCGGCGTGGCGTCTCGAAGGGTCGTAGCTCAACTGGTAGAGCACCGGTCTCCAAAACCGGGGGTTGGGGGTTCGAGTCCCTCCGGCCCTGTAATCATTGTGGACTGAATGGCACGCATTCGACCCGCACGCAACGATGGATCATCGAAGGACGACGGAGGCGACAAGACGCCGCCCCCGCCGCCCGCTCGCGCGCGCCGAAGCTCGCGGACCGACTCGGGTGGCAGCAAGAACGCGCCTCAGCCGCCGCGGCCGAAGCCCACATCGCAGCGCACCAAGACCGGCTCCGTCACCAAGGAAGTCCAGGACAAGCGGCGCGGGTCACGGTTCCTGTCCGACGTCATCGCCGAGCTGCGCAAGGTCCAGTGGCCGACGCGGCCGCAGCTCATCCAGTCAACCGCGGTCGTGATCCTGGTGGTCGCGATCGTCACGATCTACCTTGACATCGTGGACACGGTCGTGAACCGCATCGTCCACGCGATCTTCTAGCCCGCTCCGGCCACCGAAGGGATCTGTTCGCCTGTGTTCCGCTGGTACGTGATCAACACCTATTCTGGCCACGAGAAGAAGGTCAAGGCCAACCTCGAGCACCGCCTGGTCTCCCTGGGTCAGCGCGACAACGTCCGGGAGATCGTGGTCCCGACCGAGCAGGTCGTGGAGACCAAGGACGGCCAGAAGGTGCAGACCGAAAAGCGCACGCTGCCGGGGTACGTGCTGGTGAACATGGACATGACCCCGGACGCGCTGTGGGTCGTCAAGGACACCCCCGGGGTGACCGGCTTCGTCGGCTCCTCCACCGACCCGGTGCCGCTCACCCAGGCCGAGGTCGATCGCCTGTTGCGCACCCACTCGGAGCTGCGTCCCAAGGTCCGCGCCGAGTTCAGCGTGGGCGAGTCGGTCAAGGTCATCTCCGGGCCGCTGTCGGATTTCACCGGCGAGATCGCCGAGATCAACGCCGAGGCGGGACGCGTCAAGGTGCTGGTCAGCATCTTCGGTCGCGAGACGCCCGCCGACCTGTCGTTCGACCAGGTCAAGAAGCTCACGTAGTCCTCGCGTAACGCGCACCACCGCCCCGCCGGACGCGCGGGGTGGCTACAATGGCCGTCCGCCGGACCGCGCCCGTGACCGGGCGCCGGGTCTCGGCGCGACCGCAGACACGACACACAAGAAAGAGCCATGGCGAAGAAGGTCCTGCAGATCATCAAGCTCCAGATCCCGGCCGGACAGGCGTCTCCGGCGCCGCCGGTGGGACCGGCCCTGGGTGCGGCCAGCATCAACATCATGGAGTTCTGTAAGGCGTTCAACGCCCAGACCCAGGCGGCCAATGGCACGGTGACCCCCGTGGAGATCTCGGTCTACGAGGACCGCTCCTTCACGTTCATCACCAAGACCCCGCCGGCGCCGGTGCTCATCCTGCAAGCGCTGGGGATCCCGAGCGGCTCGGCCGTGCCGCAGACCGACAAGGTCGGCACCCTGACCAAGGACCAGGTCCGCCAGATCGCCGAGACCAAGATGCCGGACCTCAATGCCAACAGTATCGAGGCCGCGATGTCGATGATCGCCGGAACGGCCCGCAGCATGGGCGTGCTGGTCGAGGACTAGCCGGGGCCGTCGCGACGTAACACTGGCGGCGGGCGCGCGCGATCGCTAGATTGCGCGATCGGCGCCCAGCCGATGAGGGAGGAATCGAAGTGTCCAAGCGCGGCAAGCGCTACGAGCAAGCCAAGGCCGAAGTCTCCGCGAGCGAGATCTACTCGCCGCTGGCAGCAATGCGCCTGATCAAGTCCCAGGAACTGACCCGGTTCGACTCAACCGTCGAGGTCCACCTGCGCTTGGGCGTCAACGTGCGCCACGCCGACCAGCAGCTGCGCGGCACCATCAGCCTCCCACACGGGACCGGCAAGAGTGTGCGCGTGGCCGTGTTCGCCCAGGGCGACAAGGTGCGCGAGGCCGAAGAGGCCGGCGCGGACATCGTCGGCGGCGAGGATCTGGCGGCCAAGATCCAGGCTGGGTTCACCGACTTCGACGTGGCGATCGCCACACCGGACATGATGGGCACCGTCGGCAAGCTCGGCCGCGTGCTCGGCCCGCAGGGCAAGATGCCCAACCCCAAGACCGGCACGGTGACCTTCGACGTCGCCCGTGCCATCGAGGACGTCAAGGGCGGCAAGGTCGAGTACCGGACCGACCGCACCGGCATCGTGCATCTGGGCATCGGTAAGCGCTCCTTCGGCGAGGCGGCGCTGGTGGAGAACTACCAGGCCGTCATCGAGGAGATCCTGCGCGCCAAGCCCGCCGCGGCCAAAGGGCGATACATCAAGTCGATCACGGTCGCCCAGACGATGGGCCCTGGCATTCCGGTCGACACGACCCGTACGTCCAACCTGCTTGAGGAGGCGACCGCCTAGGGCGGCCATCCCCACCAGGAGCTGACCAAAGACCCACGGGGGCGGGGCCGGAGCGGCACCGCCTGAAACCGGTCCTAACGGACCACCCGTGCGAGGTCGGCGAGGTGCCTCGCGGCGCGCCGGATCACCGGTGCCCCCGCGTCGGTCCGCGTCGATCCCGCCGGACCAGACGACAAGGAGGTGAGGCGCTGCGACGGGACCAGAAGGCGGAAGTCATCGCCGAACTCGAAGAGCGGCTGCGTTCCACCAACACCGTTCTGGCTGCCGACTTTCGGGGCCTGAGCGTCAAGCAACTGTCGGAGCTGCGCGGCGAGCTGCGCAACGCCGACGCCGGTCTGACGGTCGCCAAGAACACGCTCGCCCGCCGGGCGGCGAACAGCACAGGGCAGGACGCGCTGCTGGAGTTCCTCAACGGCCCCACCGGTCTGGTGTGGGTCGATGGTGACCCGGCCGTCGCGGCGAAGGTGCTCAACGACGCCGCCAAGCGCTTCGAGCACCTCGAGCTGAAGGGCGGCCTGCTCGAGGGCCGCACGCTCTCGAGCCGCCGAGCTGGAGCATCTGGCGACGCTGCCGTCGCGCGAGCAGCTGCTGGCGCAGCTGGCGGGCGGCGTGGCCGCGCCGCTGCGTGGCCTGGCGGGTTCGCTCAACAACGTGATCACTGGGCTGGCACAGGCCCTGAACGCGCTGCGCGCAGCAGCGCGCGGGCGAGGGCGGCTAGCCCCCGCTCGTCCCCACGGATCAGCAACTTCTCACAACGAAAAGGACGAACGAATGGCAACGACAGAAGAGTGGATCGAGGAGCTCAAGGGCATCTCCGTGCTCGAGCTGGCCGAGCGGATCAAGGCGATCGAAGAGGCCTTCGGCGTGACCGCGGCCGCACCGGTGGCCGTGGCGGCCGCGCCGGCGGCGGGCGGCGTCGAGGCCGGTGGCGGTGCCGAGGAGCAGACCTCGTTCACGGTGAGCCTCGACGGTGTTGGCGACAAGAAGATCCAGGTGATCAAGGTCGTGCGCGCCGTGACGGGCCTTGGCCTCAAGGAGGCCAAGGACCTGGTCGACGGTGCCCCGAACGCCGTCAAGGAAGGCGTCGCCAAGGAAGAGGCCGAGCAGATCAAGGCCCAGCTGGAAGAGGCGGGCGCGGCGGTCTCGATCAAGTAGTACCGGCACCACCTGCTGGCGCCGCGCCGGGTCCGGCGTGGTGACGCACGCGGCCCATCCGACCCCCTGGGGCGCCGGATGGGCGGTTCGCGTTTTCCAGTCCGCGACGGCCCGATGACGAAAGTGCCGCGCCGACCCGGCCCAGCCCTAGAAACCAGGGCCGCGCAGCGCCAAACTTGTCGCGGTCGGCAGCACGTGGCGTTTTGTGAATCGCCGGGGCGTGTTGCACGCAGGACCCGTTTCCCTTAGATCCACCCCGCGATTCGGAGGATGCACATGCCACTGGACCGTTCCGTCAAGAGCGATCTCCGCGACAAGGTGTCGCTCGCCAACAAGGCCAATGTCGATGAGGTGATCAGCCTCGTGGAGGCCGCGCGCGCCGGGCTTCCCGAGGACGACGCCGACTACGCGCGCCTGGGCGGCTGGCTCGAGGACCTCGCCGTCGTCAAGGGCGGTTCGGTGCCGGGTCGCTTCGGCGACACGGTCTAGCCGGCGCAGCTGACCGGGTCCGCGGCCTCGGGCCGCGGGCCCGCCGTCATCCAGCGTCGCGCTAGTGCGCGCGCGAGCGCGGAATCTGGAGCATGCGCTGCAACCGCCGGGTCTCGGCGAGGGCGTTGACCGTTCGGCGGTCGTTGGCCTGCACGTTGGCCAGCCGGTCGATCCGGCCCTGGCGTCCCTCGCGCACCTCGACCCAGCGTTCGTAGTTCTCCACCAGGTCCAGCAGTTGCCGGGCCAGTTCGAGCGAGGACTCGGTGATCTCGAACGGCTCGCCGTTGAGCAGCACTGCGCGGTCGCCGGCACGGTAGACCAGCTCGCCCGCGCCCGGCCGGGCGGCGCGGAAGGTCGTGCCGGAGATCCGCACGCTCATGCCGTGCCACTCGCGCTTGAGCACGCCCGGCTCGACCGCGGGCCGGAAGCCGAACGCCCGCATGCGCCGCCGCTCCTCGGGGGCAGACCACAGCGCGTGGGCGGTCTCCAGGAGGCCTTCGAGGCGGGGAATGAAGCTGTCCGGATCGTCCGGTTCGCCGAGTGGGGGCACGCCCAAGGTCATTCCATGTGAAGTATGCACGCAGTGGCGGCTCGCTGTCGAACTCGGTACACTGAAATTTCAGTCAGTCGGGCCGGGGTGATTTCAGCTGCTCTTTCTTCTTGACCCTTCCGGGTACTCGTTGGAGTACCTCGCGGGAGGACTCGCTGCTGCTGATCTCTGCTACTATGCCGAGCCCGTCCCGCCCGGTCCACGTCAGCGGCGCGCTCTCGTGCGCCCTGATCGCCATGCTCGTCCAGGAGGCCTCGCGACTTGAGCAAGGTTAACGCTGCCCGCGTCCGCCGTTCGTTTTCCCGCCTGGGGAACATCGAAGAGGTCCCGGACCTCATCGACATCCAGCGCGCGTCGTTTGAGTGGTTCCTCAACGAGGGGCTCCGAGAGACCATCGACGACATCTCCCCGATCGAGGATTTCACCGGCACGCTGGCAGTCCAGTTCGGCTCGTACTCCATCGGCGGTTGGGAGCCGGGGATGCCGCTGGACCAGATCGTCCCGAACAACGACATCCGTGAGTGCCGCGAGAAGGACCTCGTCTACGCGGCGCCGCTGACGATGCAGGTCTTCTTCATCAACCGCGAGACCGGTGAGATCCGCGAGCAGAAGGTGTTCATGGGCGATGTGCCGCTCATGACCGACTGGGGCACGTTCATCGTCAACGGGACCGAGCGGGTCGTGGTGACCCAGCTCGTGCGCTCCCCGGGCGCCTACGTGATGGAGCCCAAGGACCCCGAGAAGCAGGTGTTCATCGCGAACCTGATGCCCTCGCGCGGGTCGTGGGTCGAGCTCGAGATCGACAAGAAGGGCCTGGTCAACGTCCGCATCGACCGCAAGCGCAAGCTGCCGGTCACCACGCTGCTGTTCGCGCTGGGCTATACGCGCGACGACGTCGCCAACCTGTTCCGGCACCCGCAGGACCCCGACCGGGTCAACCCGTTCATCCAGACGACCCTCGACCGCGACGCCACCGAAGGCACGCCCCAGGGCGGCAACCGGAAGAGCCTCGAGGAGCTGGCGGCGCTGGTCGACGAGATGCAGAAGCTCAACGTCGATATCGAGAACCTGCCGGCCGACGAGCGCCAGCGCATCGATGACGAGATCGCCAAGATCGAAAAGCGCGTCGACCAGCGCGCGGGCGAGCTGATGCAGCACGCCCTGATTGAGGTCTTCAAGAAGCAGCGCCCCGGCGAGCCGCCGACGGTCGACAACAGCAAGTCGCTGGTGCGGTCGCTGTTCTTCGACCCGAAGCGCTACGACCTGACCCGCGTGGGCCGCTACAAGCTCAATGCGCGTCTGGACGCGAACGTGGACCAGGAGGTCCGCACCCTGACCAACCCGCGCTTCACCGGCCGCGTGTCGGGCATGAGCGACGACCTGGTCAAGCTGATCCGGCGCCTGGTGGAGCTGCCGATCCGCATCGGCGTGCCCGAGGACTCCAAGGACTTCGCTGCGGACGCGCTGATCTACCCGCGCGACGAGATCGCGATCGAGCTCGACGAGTACGAGCACTTCGGCAACCGCCGGCTGCGCACGGTGGGCGAGCTGATCCAGGAGGCGTTCCGGATCGGCTTCTACCGCATGGAGCGCGTCGTGCGCGAGCGGATGAGCACCGAGGACGTCGACACGATCACCCCTCAGACGATCATCAACATCCGTCCGGTGGTCGCCGCGCTCAAGGAGTTCTTCGGCTCCTCGCAGCTGTCGCAGTTCATGGACCAGACCAACACCCTGGCCGGGCTGACGCACCGCCGCCGCCTGTCGGCGCTCGGCGCCGGTGGGCTCACCCGTGAGCGCGCGCCCATCGAGGTGCGCGATGTGCACCCGACCCACTATGGGCGCATGTGCCCGATCGAGACGCCCGAGGGCCCGAACATCGGCCTGATCGGCTCGCTGGGCAGCTACGCGACGGTGAACGAGTTCGGGTTCATCCAGACCCGCTACCGCCGCGTCGAAAAGGGCGTGGTCACCGACCACCTCGAGTGGCTCGACGCGACCCAGGAAGAGAACAAGATCATCGCCCAGGCCAACGCCCAGGTCGATGCCAAGGGCAAGCTGGTCGGACCGGTCCTGTGCCGGCGCGGCGGCGAGCCCGAGCTGTTCGACCCGGAAGATGTCGACTACATGGACATCTCGCCCGGCGCAGATCGTCTCGGTCGCCACGGCGCTGATCCCGTTCCTGGAGCACAACGACGCCAACCGCGCGCTGATGGGCGCCAACATGCAGCGTCAGGCCGTGCCGCTCATGATCACCGAGGCGCCGCTGGTGGGGACCGGCATGGAGCGTCGCGCGGCGATCGACTCGCGTGATGTCGTCATCGCCAAGAGCACCGGCACGGTCGCCGCGATCGACGCGCGCCAGATCATCGTCGAGGACGCCAAGGGCGAGACCACCCGGTACGAGCTCGAGAAGTTCAAGCGCTCCAACCAGGGCACGATCATCCACCAGAAGCCGATCGTCCGGATGGGCGAGCAGGTGGACGCGGGCGACGTGCTGGCCGACGGCAGCTCCACCGACATGGGCGAGCTGGCCCTGGGCAAGAACATCCTGGTCGCCTTCATGGCCTGGGAGGGCTACAACTACGAGGACGCGATCATCATCTCCGACCGCCTGGTCAAGGATGACGTGCTCTCCTCGATCCACATCGAGGAGTACGAGATCGACGCCCGCACCACCAAGTTGGGCGCCGAGGAGATCACCCGCGACATCCCGAACCGCTCTGAGGAGTCCCTCAAGGACCTCGACGAGCGCGGCATCGTGCGCATCGGGGCCGAGGTGACCTCCGGCGACCTGTTGGTCGGCAAGGTCACCCCGAAGGGCGAGACCGAGCTGACCGCCGAGGAGAAGCTGATCCGCGCCATCTTCAAGGAGAAGGCCGGCGAGGTCCGCGACACCTCACTGAAGGTGCCGCACGGCGAGGGCGGCAAGGTCATCGACGTCAAGGTGTTCTCCCGCGAGAGCGGCGACGACCTGTCGCCGGGGGTCAACCAGCTCGTGCGCGTGTACGTGGCCAAGCGTCGCAAGATCGCCGAGGGCGACAAGCTCGCGGGGCGTCACGGCAACAAGGGCGTGATCTCCAAGATCGTGCCCGTCGACGACATGCCGTTCCTGGAGGACGGCACCCCGATCGACATGATCCTGAACCCGCTCGGCGTGCCGAGCCGGATGAACATCGGCCAGATTCTCGAGACCCATCTCGGCTGGGCGGCCAACTACGGCTGGACGACGGCCCGGACGCCGGCGACGACGGCCTGCCGTTGGGCCGCACGTTCGTGGCGACCCCGGTCTTCGACGGCGCCACGCCGGAGGACGTCGACCGCGCGCTGATCGACTGGCACAACAGCCACCCGACGTGCCGATCAACTGTCGATCGACGAGTCCGACCGCGTCGGGCGCCAGCCTCGGGCAAGTTCCAGCTGTTCAACGGGCGCACCGGCGAGCCGTACGACGGCAAGGTCACCGTCGGGTTCATGTACATGCTCAAGCTGCTGCACCTGGTCGACGACAAGATCCACGCCCGGTCCACCGGCCCGTATTCGCTGGTCACCCAGCAGCCGCTGGGCGGCAAGGCGCAGTTCGGTGGCCAGCGCTTCGGCGAGATGGAAGTGTGGGCGCTGGAGGCCTACGGCGCCGCCTACACGCTCCAGGAGATGCTCACCATCAAGAGCGATGACACCGTCGGGCGCGTCAAGGCCTACGAGGCGATCGTCAAGGGCGAGAACATCCAAGAGCCCTCGATCCCGGAGAGCTTCAAGGTCCTGCTCAAGGAGATGCAAAGCCTCGGGCTCGACGTGAAGGTCCACGGCGACGCGGTGCCGGAGTTCATCGGCAGGCGACGAGGACGACGACCTGCTGCGCGCAGCGGAAGAGCTCGGCATCGACCTCTCGGGCGGCCTTGGCGGGCTGCGCCGCGAGGACGAGGCGTCGGCGGACGGCGAGTCGGCTCCGGCCGAGGTCGATCGCCATGGCCGAGCCCCAGCGACAACGAGACGAGGCGCCAGGACTGACGGGGGCCCCGGGGCGCCGCCGTGACGCGTCCCGGGGCGTCGCTCGAGGAATCAACCTCGAGCGGTACCCGTCGTACCGCCCGTCGCAACGAGGAGCACACACACGTGATCGATATCAACAACTTCGACACCATCTCCATCGGCCTGGCGTCGCCGAAGCAGATCCGGCAGCTGGTCGTCGGGCGAGGTCACCAAGCCCGAGACGATCAACTACCGCACGCTCAAGCCCGAGAAGGATGGGCTGTTCTGCGAGAAGATCTTCGGTCCGACCAAGGACTGGGAGTGCTACTGCGGCAAGTACAAGCGCGTCCGCTACAAGGGCATCATCTGCGAGCGCTGTGGCGTTGAGGTCACTCGCGCCAAGGTGCGGCGCGAGCGCATGGGCCACATCGACTTGGCCGCGCCGGTCTCGCACATCTGGTTCTTCAAGGGCGTCCCGAGTCGGATCGGCTACATGCTCGACATCGCCCCCAAGGAGCTCGAGAAGGTCCTCTACTACGCGGCCTCGATCGTCACCTGGGTCGACGACGAGAAGCGCGCCGAGGACCTGGACATGCTCCAGAAAGATCACTGAGGCCCTCGACCAGTACACGCTGATCGCGAGGAGCGCGTGCTCGAGCTGCAGGAGCGCCTCAGCGCCGCGAGTGGTTCCTGCGAGGCGAGGGCGGACCGAGCGTTCACCGACGAGGACCTACTGGGACGATCTCGAGCGCGACCGCACCCTCCGAGGACCGCACG
This sequence comes from uncultured Thermoleophilia bacterium, assembly GCA_963768285.1. Lineage (GTDB taxonomy): Bacteria > Actinomycetota > Thermoleophilia > Miltoncostaeales > Miltoncostaeaceae > CAITWD01. The sequence continues at coordinate 106,524 of CAVYHI010000014.1, read as the reverse complement.
GCCAAGCGCGAGCTGACCGACGCCGACAAGCGTCAGGCCGAGCCGAGCTACGGCGCGAGACGGCCGTCGATCAAGGACATCGAGCGCTACACCGAAGAGGCCATCGACCGGCTGCAGCGGGCCTGGATCACCTTCAAGGACATGCGCCCGCGCCAGATCGAGACCGACGAGCAGCTATTCCGCGAGATGCGCGACCGGTTCGCCTCACCCTTCGGCTTCGGGGAGTACTTCCGGGGTGGCATGGGCGCCGCGGCGATCCGCGACCTGCTGGCAGCGATCGACCTCGAGCGGGAAACCGACAGCTGCGCGAGACCATCCAGACCTCCAAGGGCCAGCGCCAGGCGCGCGCGCTCAAGCGGCTGAAGGTCATGTCGGCCTTCCGTCGCAGCGAGAACCGTCCCGAGTGGATGGTGCTCGAGTCCGTGCCGGTCATCCCGCCGGAGCTGCGCCCGATGGTGCAGCTGGACGGCGGCCGGTTTGCCACCAGCGACCTCAACGACCTCTACCGCCGCGTGATCAACCGGAACAACCGCCTCAAGCGACTCCTGGACCTCGGCGCGCCGGAGATCATCGTCAACAACGAGAAGCGCATGCTGCAGGAGGCCGTCGACGCGCTGTTCGACAACGGCCGTCGCGGCCGCGCGGTGACCGGTCCGGGCAACCGCCCGCTCAAGTCGCTGTCGGACATGCTCAAGGGCAAGCAGGGCCGCTTCCGCCAGAACCTGCTCGGCAAGCGCGTGGACTACTCGGGTCGCTCGGTCATCGTGGCCGGCCCGGAGCTGCGCCTGCATCAGTGCGGGCTGCCCAAGCTGATGGCGCTCGAGCTGTTCAAGCCCTTCATCATGAGCCGCCTGGTCGAGCAGAAGCAGGTCAGAACATCAAGGCGGCCAAGAAGCTGGTCGACGCGATGGTGCCCGAGGTCTGGGACGTGCTCGAAGAGGTCATCCAGGAGCACCCGGTCCTGTTGAACCGCGCGCCGACGCTGCACCGCCTCGGCATCCAGGCCTTCGAGCCGGTGCTCGTGGAGGGCAAGGCCATCCAGATCCACCCGCTGGTGTGCACCGCCTTCAACGCCGACTTCGACGGTGACCAGATGGCCGTGCACCTGCCGCTGTCGGTCGAGGCCCAGACCGAGGCGCGGATCCTGATGCTCTCGGCCAACAACATCCTCTCGCCGGCCCACGGCCGCCCGATCGCCGTGCCCAGCCAGGACATGGTCCTCGGGCTGTACTACCTGACCTACTGCCGTTCGGTGGACATCCGACCGGTTGGGGGCGACGGTCCGGTGGTGGCCAAGGAGCTGGTCGAACTGGCCGACCCCAAGACCCGCAAGTGGGCGCTGCCCAAGGGCCACGAGGCGCGCTTCGAAGGCGATGAGCGGCGCTTCCCGGACAACGACGGCTGGAGCACCGACCCGTTCACGCGGGCCGGGCTACCCGAGCACGTGCCCGCCTTCGGCGATGTCGAGGATGTGCTGGCCGCGCTCGAGCACCGTCAGCTGCCGTTGCAGAGCGTCCTGCAGTTGCGTGACCGCGGGCGGGGGATCACCGAGATCACCACGGCCGGCCGGGTGGTGTTCAACCACGCCGTCGAGAGCGACCTGATCGAGGTCTTCCCGGAGGCCGCGACCGAGGAGTACCGCTTCCCGCGCACGAACCGCACGTTCACCAAGCGGGAGATCACCGATCTCATCGAGGAGATGGTCAACCTCTACGGGCCGACGATCGTCTCGATGGTGCTCGACACGTTCAAGCGCCTCGGCTTCCGCTACTCGAGCGACTCGGGCATCACCATCTCCAAGAACGACATCGTCGTGCCGCCGAACAAGGCCGAGATCCTCGAGAAGTACGACCACGAGGTCGAGGAGGTCGAGGGCTACTTCAACCGCGGCGAGATGAGCGTCGAGGAGCGCCACGAGGCGGTCGTGTCCCTGTGGGATCGCGCCACCGACGAGGTCGCCCGGGCGATGGAGGACCACCTGTTCCGCCTGAACCCGATCTACATGATGGCCAACTCGGGCGCACGTGGCTCGTTCAAGCAGATCCGCCAGCTGGCGGGCATGCGTGGCCTGATGAACAATCCAAAGGGCGAGACGATCGAGCGCCCGATCAAGAGCAACTTCATGGAGGGGCTCTCGGTCCTCGAGTACTTCATCTCGACCCACGGTGCGCGCAAGGGGTTGGCCGACACCGCCCTGAAGACCGCCGACTCGGGCTACCTGACCCGCCGCCTGGTCGACGTCTCCCAGGACATGATCGTCCGCGAGCACGACTGTGGCACTGACGACGGCATCGACGTCCCGATCTTCCGTGACGGCGGGATCAACCTCAGCCTGGCCGGGCGCCTGTTGCTCGGCCCGGTCGCCGATGCGGTCACCGGCGAGATCATCCTCGACGCGCGCGACATCGAGGAGGGCGAGGAGGACCACCGCGGCACGCTCGTCACCAACGAGCTGGCGCAGGAGATCGGTGCGGCGTGCCGCGACAAGAACGGCGCCCCGCGCGACGCGGTCGCCGTGATGCGCTCACCGCTCAAGTGTCGCAGCGACTTCGGCGTGTGCGCCGCCTGCTACGGGCGCAACCCGGCCTCCGGCCGGCTGTGCGAGCCCGGTGACGCGGTCGGCATCATCGCCGCCCAGTCGATCGGCGAGCCCGGCACCCAGCTGACGATGCGGACCTTCCACACCGGCGGTGTGGCGGGCGCCGACATCACCCACGGCCTGCCGCGCATCGTCGAGCTGTTCGAGGCCCGCAAGCCCAAGGCCCTTGCCCACGTGGCCAAGGTCGACGGCTGGGTCCGGATCGAGGACGACGAGAACCGTCCCGGCGCGGCGCGCCTGGTGCTCGTCGAGCCGGAGTACATCCCGGTCGAGGACGCCGGCACGGGCGCGACGCGCCAGCCGGTCCGCGAGCACGTCTACAACGTGCCCAAGCGCACCCAGATCACCGTCACCGACGGCTCCTGGGTCACCGCCGGGACCCTGTTGACCCTGGGGTCGGCCTTCCCGGCCGACATCCTGGCCGCCACCTCGGGGGTCGCCCTCGGCGTGCTCGGCACGGTCACCAAGATCGTGCGCGAGCGGGCCGCGAAGGGCGCGTCCGAGCAGTGGCTGCGCATCGACGTGGCCACGGAGGCCGGCACCAGCGAGCGCCTGTTGCGCTTGCCCGCCGACCGCCCGGAGCCGCACATCGAAAAGGGCATGGAGGTTGTGCCCGGTCGCTACCTGCTGCCTGTCGGCGCACACCGCGACCGCTCGACCAAGACCGAGCTGTACCTCGTGCGCGAGGTCCAGAACGTCTACCGCTCCCAGGGCGTGGACATCAACGACAAGCACATCGAGATCATCGTGCGCCAGATGCTGCGCAAGGTGCGAATCGAGGACCCCGGCGTTACGCACTTCCTGCCGGGCCAGCTCGTCGACAAGCCGGTGCTGTTCCGCGAGAACGCCCGCGCGGCGCGCGAGCGATTCGAGCAGCTGCTGGCGCTGCGGGAACAGGGCGAGTGGACCGGTACCGATGCCGACCTCGAGCGTGAGGTCGACGACGCCCAGGCCTCTTACGAACCGCTGATCCTGGGCATCACCAAGGCATCGCTTGCGACCGAGTCGTTCCTGTCGGCCGCCTCGTTCCAGGAGACCACCAAGGTCCTCACGGACGCCGCGCTCGAGGGCAAGACCGACCGCCTGCGCGGCCTGAAGGAGAACGTGATCATCGGCAAGCTCATCCCGGCGGCCACGGGCTTGCGCCACTACCGCCAGCTGGAGATCGAGTCCGTACAGCGCGGCCCCGTGCTGCTCGACTTCGACCTTGAGACGCCCTACGCCGAGTTCGACGAGGAGGACTTCGCCCTGCCGGCGCTGGGCGAGGACGGCGGCACGTACCACTTCGAGCCGGAGACGCCCGAGGGCGCGTAATCGCGTCCCGCGGGACCCTCGGCCCAGTCGATCGGCACCCCGCACGGCCCCGGCGATCCGTCGCCGGGGCCGTGCGTTTTCGGGCGTTGGCGGTGTTCCCGCGAACCGTGGCCGGGCGCGTTGGCGGCGCGCCCGATCGCCGCTAGAGTTTTCCGGCCAGATCGCGCTGCGTTTCGGCCGATCGGGCCCCTCGGTGTGTGCTAACGTCCCGTGGCCGCTCGTCCCGGGCGGTTTTCTACGCACTAATTCCATCGCGACAAAAGGCGCTCGTGCCAACGATCAACCAGCTCGTCCGCAAGGGTCGGACGCCCAAGATGTCGAAGACCTCGACGCCGGCACTCCGGGGTGCCCCCCAGAAGCGCGGCGTCTGCACCCGCGTCTACACGACCACCCCGAAGAAGCCGAACTCGGCGCTGCGCAAGGTCTGCCGTGTCCGGCTCACCAACGGCGTGGAGGTCACGACCTACATCCCCGGTGAAGGCCACAACCTTCAAGAGCACTCGGTGGTGCTGGTCCGCGGCGGTCGTGTGAAGGACCTGCCGGGTGTGCGGTACAAGGTGATCCGGGCGGCGCTCGATGCTGCTGGAGTCTCGAATCGTCGTCAAGCGCGCTCGAAGTACGGCGCCAAGACCCCCAAGTAGCCCATGCCACGTCGCGCAGTAGTCACCCTCCGTCCGCTCGACCCGGACCCCGTCTACAACAGTCCCCTGGTCACCCAGCTGATCAACAAGGTGCTCAAGGACGGCAAGAAGTCGACCTCCGAGCACATCGTCTACGGTGCCCTGGAGCGCATTCGTGACCGCACGGGCCGCGACCCGGTGCAGGTCACCGAGGAGGCGATTCGCAACGTGACCCCGATGCTCGAGGTCAAGTCGCGCCGCGTCGGTGGCGCCACCTACCAGGTGCCGATCGAGGTTCCGGCGCGCCGTGGGCGTACCCTCGCCGTGCGCTGGATCGTCGGGTTCTCGCGTCAGCGGCGCGAGAAGCAGATGAGCGAACGCCTTGCCAACGAGCTCCTGGACGCGCTCGGCTCCCAAGGAGGGGCCTTCAAGCGCAAGGACGACATTTACCGGATGGCCCAGGCGAACAAGGCGTTTGCGCACTACCGCTGGTAGCGCGTAGTCCCGACGCTCCACACCGCGGCGGGACGAGATTCCTGTCGGTGTTATACGTGCGCCCGTGGGCGCACGTATGAGTTGAGAATGTAAGGAGAGCACTCTTGTCGACGGCGACAACGCGCGTACCGCTCGAGCGTGTGCGCAACATCGGCATCATGGCCCACATCGATGCCGGCAAGACGACCACGACCGAGCGGATCCTCTACTACACCGGCCGCGTCCACCGGATGGGCGAGGTGCACGAGGGCGGCGCCACCATGGACTGGATGGCCCAGGAGCAGGAGCGCGGCATCACGATCACCAGCGCCGCCACCACCTGCATCTGGAACGACCACCGCATCAACATCATCGACACGCCCGGCCACGTCGACTTCACCGTCGAGGTCGAGCGCTCGCTGCGGGTGCTCGACGGCGCGGTCGCGCTGTTCGACTCGGTCGCGGGCGTGGAGCCCCAGAGCGAGACCGTCTGGCGCCAGGCCGACCGCTACGGCGTGCCGCGCATCGCGTACGTGAACAAGATGGACCGCATCGGGGCCGACTTCGACAAGGCCGTCCAGACGATGATCGATCGGCTTGGTGCCAACGCCATCCCGATCCAGCTGCCGATCGGCGCCGAGGCCGAGTTCGTCGGGCTCATCGACCTGGTCCGCATGGAAGCATCATCTACACCGATGACCTCGGCACGGTGCAGGAGAAGTCGGCGGTGCCCGCCAAGTACGCGGACGCCGCCGCCGCCGCGCGGGAGAAGCTCATCGAGGCCGTGGCCGACGCGGACGACGAGCTCGCCGAGGCGTACCTGGACGGGGAGAGATCGCCCCCGAGCGACTGTCCGCGGCGCTGCGCAAGGCCATGCTGTCGGCGACCGTGACCCCGGTGCTCTGCGGCTCGTCGTTCAAGAACAAGGGCGTGCAGCCACTCTTGGACGCCGTCGTCGACTACCTGCCCTCGCCCCTGGACGTGCCGCCGGCCGAGGGCATCGTGCCCGGCCACGAGGACCAGCACATCGTGCGCGAGCCGAGCGAGTCGGCGCCGTTTGCGGCCCTCGCGTTCAAGATCATGAGCGATCCCTACGTCGGCCGCTTGACCTATCTGCGGGTCTACTCCGGGTCGATCGCAGTCGGGTGCCGGCCTGATCAACGCGACCAAGGACCGCAAGGAGCGCGTCGGACGACTGCTGATGATGCACGCCAACCACCGCGAGGACGTCGATTCGGTGGGCGCGGGCGACATCGTGGCCGCGGTGGGCCTCAAGAGCACCACCACGGGCGACACCCTCTGCGACCCGGGCGCGCCGGTCGTGCTCGAGCAGATGACCTTCCCGGAGCCGGTGATCGGCCTCGCCATCGAGCCGAAGACCAAGCCGGACCAGGAGAAGCTGGCGCACGGCCCTCCAGCGCCTGGCCGATGAGGACCCGACCTTCCGGGTGCGCACCGACGAGGAGACGGGCCAGACCATCATCTCCGGCATGGGCGAGCTGCACCTGGAGATCATCGTCGACCGTCTGATGCGCGAGTTCAGCGTGGACGCCAACGTGGGCGCGCCGCAGGTCGCCTACCGCGAGACCGTCCGCAAGCGCGTGGACAAGGTCGAGGGGCGCTTCGTCCGCCAGACCGGTGGCCGCGGCCAGTTCGGCCACGTCTACATCGCGATCGAGCCCAACGACTCCGGCGCAGGCTACGCGTTCGAGAGCAAGATCGTCGGTGGCTCGATCCCGAAGGAGTACATCCCTGCGGTCGATGCCGGCATCAAGGAGGCCCTCGAAGGCGGCGTCGTGGCCGGGTATCCGATCGTCGACGTCAAGGTGCAGCTGATCGACGGCTCCTACCACGAGGTCGACTCGTCGGAGATGGCCTTCAAGATCGCCGGCTCGATGGCGCTCAAGGAGGCGGTCAAGCGCGCCAGCCCGGTGATCCTCGAGCCGATGATGGCCGTCGAGGTCGTGGCGCCCAAGGAGTTCGTCGGTACCGTGGTCGGCGACCTGACCCGTCGTCGGGGCCGCATCGCCGGCACCGAGCCGCGGCCGGGCGGCCTGGAGGTCGTCAACGCGAGCGTCCCGCTGTCGGAGATGTTCGGCTATGCCACCTCGGTGCGCTCCGCGACCCAGGGCCGTGCGACCTTCACCATGCAGTTCGAGCGCTACTCGGATGTGCCCACGCACATCGCCGAGGAGATCCGCCAGAAGGTCGGCGCCGCCGCCTAGCCGTGCCGACGCCCGCCGGGCCCACGCACCACCACTCGGGGCCTGCGCGCAGCGCGGGCCCCGAGTGGTTTCAGGCGGACGCCTCGAGCTGGCGGGCGATCAGGACCGCCGGATGCACCGCGGGGCGGGCGGCGAACTCGGTGACCTGCTGGCGGCACGAGGATCCGTGGGCGACCACGAAGTCGCCGCTCTGCGCGGCGGGGACCAGCCGGTCTTCGGCGATGCGGCGCGAGAGCTCCGGATGCGCATAGCCGAAGGCGCCGGCCATTCCGCAGCACCCGGCGCCGGAGGCGCGGACCTCGAGCCCGGGCACCGCTCGCACCACCTCGGTCAGGTGATCGGGCTCGCCGGCGGTGCGGTCGTGGCAGTGGCGGTGCACGATCGCCGTCCCGGACAGCGGGCGCAGCTGCGGGATCCCCAGGCGCAGCACCGCCTGCTCGAAGGTCTCGATGGCGTCGGCCACCGGACCGGTGCGGGGATCGTCGACGAGCGTGCATGCGTCGTCGGTCAGCATCGACCAGCAGGAGGGCTCGAGCGTCACGATCGGGATGCCCTCGATGGCGTACGGGGCCAGGCGACCGAGCGCGGCACCGAGGCGCCGGCGCGCCGCGGCGACCCGCCCCTGGGAGAGCAGGGGCCGGCCGCAACAGCCCGGGTCCACGACGGCGACACGCGCGCCTTGGGCGGCGAATACCGCCAGCGCGGCCTGGCCGACCTCGGGGTGCAGGTAGCGGGTGAAGGTGTCCATCATCAAAGCGAGGGTGGGTCGCCCGGGGCCTGGTGACGGGGGCGCCCAGGCGCGCGTCGGGACCGGGAGCGGCCGGCCGACGGCGCGCCCCGCAAGGCGCGCGCCCAGCGTGGCCAGCGCGGGCGCGCGCGCCCCAGTGGCCAGCAGCGTGTGGGTCGCCCCGAAGGCGCGTGCCCGCCACGGGACGCCGGTGCGGGCATAGCGCTCGGTGAGGGCCTCGACCTTCAGGCGGGCCATGTCGACCGCTGCCGGACACTCGGTGACGCACGCCTTGCAGCCGAGGCACAGCTCGAGCGCCTCGTGGAGCCCGTCGTCGGCCAGGCCACCGGCCAGGCGTCCCTCGATCGCGGCGCGCAGGAGCACCGCGCGCCCGCGGGTGGAGTGCCGTTCGTCGCCGAGCGCCTGGAAGCTCGGGCACATCGTGCCCTGGTGGGCACGGCAGGCGCCGTTGCCGTTGCAGGCCTCGGCCGCCCGTGCCAGGCCGCGCTCGCGGGCGAACGAGACGCTCGTGACGATCTCGGGGCGGTGCGGGGCCTGCATGATGCGCAGGCCCGCGTCGAGCGCGTCCGGGCGCACGAGCACGCCTGGATTGAGCAGTCCATGGGGATCGAGGGCATCCTTGACGGCGGCGAACGCCGCGATCGTGGCCGGCGGGTACATGCGTGGCAGCAGCTCGCTGCGGACCCGCCCGTCGCCGTGTTCGCCGGAGAGCGATCCGCCGTGGGCCACCACCAGGTCTGCGACACCCTCGGCGATGCGCCGCAGCCGGCCCACCGCGCCGGGCAGGCGCAGGTCCATGAGCGGCCGGATATGCAGGCACCCGACGCTCGCGTGTCCGTACCAGACCGCCGGCAGGCCCTCCTCGACGAGCAGCCGCCGCACCTCGCGCGCGAACGCGGCCACCTCGGACGGTGGCACGGCCGGGTCCTCGATGAACGGCAGCGGGGCCGCGTCGGGCGCCGGCACCGCGGTCCCGGCGAGACCCTCGCCGCGCAATGCGCGGGCGATCCCGGCCCGCCGCACGGCCCATACGGCCGCCTGCCCGGCGGGATCGAGGACCGCGTGCGCCCCAGACAGACCGGCCACCCGGCGGCGGACCTCCTCCTCGGATCCGCTGTACTCCACCACCAGCAGTGCGCCGGCCCCGCGGCCGAACGCGGTCAGGCCGGCCGTGGCCCGAGCGCGGTTGGCCGGGTCGAGCATCGCCGCGTCGAGCAGCTCGATCGCCGACGGCCGGGTGGCCAGCAGGTCGACGACCGCGCCGAGTGCGGCATCGACGTCCGGGAACCGCAGCAGGCCGAGGCCGCGGCAGGCGGGGATCGGCACCAGCCCGAGCTCCGCTGCGGCGATCACCGCGAGGGTGCCCTCGGACCCGCACACCAGCCGCGGCCAGTCCGGGGCGTCGCCGGCAAGTGCGTCCAGGTTGTAGCCCGAGACCCGCCGCAGCAACGTCGGGCCACGCCAGGCCGCCGCCAGCGGGCGGCAGGCCTGGAAGACGGCCGGGGCCGCCGCGCCGCGCCGCAGGCGCGCGCGGCTCCCGTCGGCGAGGATCACCTCGAGCGCGGCAACGTGGTCGGCGGTCAGGCCGTACACCAACGAGCGGGCGCCGGCGGAATTGTTGCTGATCATGCCGCCGAGGGTGGCGCGGCTGGCCGTGGCGACGTCCGGCCCGAACATCAGCCCGTGCGCCGCCGCCGCCCGGTTCAGATCGTCGAGCACCAGCCCGGGACCCACGCGGGCCGTGCGCTGGTCGGGGTCGATGGCGCAGCTCGCGAGGGCGCCGATGTCGATCACCAGGCCCTCGCCGACCGCCTGTCCAGCGAGGCTCGTGCCGGCCCCGCGCATCGTCACCGGCATGCCGAGGTCGGCTGCAACAGCGATTGCGGCCTCGAGGTCCTCACGGGCCCCCGCACGCAGCACGGCGCGGGGTCTGCGGCGGTACAGGCTTGCGTCGCTCGCGTAGATCTCGCACGTTGCATCGTCGGCCCGGATCGTGCCCGCGATCTGGGCGCGCAGCCGTCCGATCAGTTCGTCTACGCTCACTTCAACGATGCTAGCGTTAGAGCGGGACCGCGAAGGTTGTCCGGTCCTGTCGCAGGGGCCGCCAGTGGCCTTGCGAGTGCGCCTGCCCCTCGCTACTCTTCTCGGGCTCTAATGAGCACCCGGGCTCGACCTGCGCGCTGCCATGCGCGCGTTCTATGCCCGGGAGATCGAGAATCAGAAGTCCGCAGGCGACGCCTTGCGGATAGTCCGCTTGGCACGAGTGCCTGACAGGAGTGTTTGATGGCCAAAGAGAAGTTCGATAGGTCCAAGCCCCACGTGAACGTGGGCACAATTGGCCACGTCGATCATGGTAAGACCACACTTACTGCGGCCATCACCAAGGTGCTCAATGAGCGCAGTGGTACCGGCGCATTCGTGGCCTACGACCAGATCGACAACGCGCCCGAAGAGCGCGAGCGCGGCATCACGATCGCGACGGCGCACGTCGAGTACGAGACCGACAAGCGCCACTACGCGCACGTCGACTGCCCGGGGCACGCCGACTACATCAAGAACATGATCACGGGCGCGGCCCAGATGGACGGCGCGATCCTCGTGGTATCGGCCGCCGACGGCCCGATGCCGCAGACCCGTGAGCACATCCTGCTGGCCCGCCAGGTCGGCGTGCCGTCGATCGTCGTCGTTCCTCAACAAGGCCGACATGGTCGACGACCCGGAGCTGCTTGAGCTGGTCGAGCTTGAGGTCCGCGAGCTGCTGTCCGAGTACGAGTTCCCGGGTGACGACATCCCCGTGATCGCCGGCTCGGCGCTGAACGCCCTCAACGGTGACCCTGAGGCCGCCGCGAAGATCCTCGAGCTGATGGACGCCGTGGACGACTACATCCCGGAGCCCGTGCGCGAGACCGAGCAAGCCGTTCCTGATGCCGGTCGAGGACGTGTTCTCGATCACCGGTCGTGGCACCGTCGTCACCGGCCGCATCGAGCGCGGCGTCGTCAAGGTCGGCGACACCATCGAGATCGTCGGCATGAAGCCCGAGATCGCGTCGACCGTCGTGACCGGCGTCGAGATGTTCCGCAAGCTGCTCGACGAGGGTCGGCGGGCGACAACGTTGGCTGCCTGCTGCGCGGTGTCAAGCGCGAGGACATCGAGCGCGGCCAGGTCCTGGCGCAGCCGAGTCGATCACCCCGCACACGAAGTTCGTCGCCAGCGTGTACGTTCTGTCCAAGGACGAAGGCGGACGTCACACGCCGTTCTTCAGCAGCTACCGTCCGCAGTTCTACTTCCGGACCACGGACGTCACCGGCGTCGTGCACCTCTCGAGCGGGTATCGAGATGGTCATGCCGGGCGACAACGCCGAGATGGAGGTCGAGCTGATCCAGCCGATCGCCATGGAGGAGGGCCTGCGCTTCGCCATCCGCGAGGGTGGCCGCACCGTCGGCGCCGGCGTCGTCGGCAAGATTCTTCAGTAGCAGACTCGAGCAGGTCATACCCCGCCCGCCCCGTGATCGGGGCAGGGCGGGGTTTTCTTTCCACGGAGAAGGACGCAGAAGTGCAGCAGAACAAGATCCGGATCCGGCTCAAGGCCTACGATCACGAGGTCATCGACCGCAGCGGCGCGCAAGATCGTCGAGACCGTGCAACGCTCCGGTGCGACCATCTCGGGTCCCGTGCCGCTGCCGACCGAGAAGAACGTCTACTGCGTCATCCGCTCCCGCACAAGTACAAGGACACGCGCGAGCACTTCGAGATGCGCACGCACAAGCGGCTGATCGACATCTACTCGACCGACGCCGAAGACGGTCGACTCGCTGATGCGGCTCGACCTGCCCGCCGGTGTCGACATCGAGATCAAGGCTCTAAGGCCAGCAGATGACCAGGCAGATCATCTGGACGCAAGCTCGGCATGACCCAGGTCTTTTACGAGGACGGCGCGCGTCGTCCCGCTGACCGTCATCAAGGCGGGCCCGTGCGCCGGTCACCCAGGTCAAGACCGAGGCGACCGACGGCTACGAGGCCGTGCAGCTGGGCTTCGGCGACATGCGCCCCAAGCTGTAACAAGCCCGAGCTCGGGCCACTTGCGCAAGGCCAGGCGTCACGCCGCGTCGCCACCTGGTCGAGTTCTCGCACCCAGGACGTCGGCGAGGAGCTGGCGGTCGGGCGAGGTGGTCACCGTCAAGGACTTCGACGCCCGGCGAGGTCGTCGACGTCACCGGCACCAGCAAGGGCAAGGGCTTCGCCGGCGTCATGAAGCGCCACGGCTTCGCCGGCGGCCGCCAGGCCCATGGCTCGCACAACACCGCCAGCCCGGGTCCATCGGCGCCTGCGGCGTACCCCCGCGCGTGTTCAAGGGCATGCGCATGGCCGGCCGCATGGGCGGCCAAGACAGGTCACCCAGCGCGGCCTGCAGGTCGTCGGGTCGACGCCGAGCGCAACATCCTGCTGATCAAGGGCGCCGTCCCGGGCGCCCGCACGGCATCGTGATCGTGAGGCCCGCGATGAGCCCGCTGCTGATCACTGGGGCCCGAGGGCACCGCATCGCGGCGAGCTGGAGCTCACCGCGGAGCTCGCGGCATCAAGAGATCAAGCCGTATCTGATCCACCAGGTCGTCGCGCAGCTCGCCGCGCGCCGCGGCGGCAACGCGCGACCAAGACCCGTGCCGAGGTGCGGGGCGGTGGCGCCAAGCCGTAGCGGCAGAAGGGCACCGGCCGCGCCCGTGCGGGCTCGACCCGTGCGCCGAGTCTGGGTCGGCGGCGGCGTGGTGCACGGCCCGCACCCGCGCGGCTACGCCGCAGCGAACCCCAAGAAGATGAAGGCGTGCCGCACTGCGCTCAAGGCGCCCTGTCCGACGCGCGCGCAACGGTCGCGTCATCGTGTGACGCTCGCGGGGGACGGTCCGTCGACCAAGGCCGCCAAGGACTTCCTCGACAAGGCGCCGGAGGGGCTCCAGGCCCGCCCGTTGCTGGTCGTCGTCGACGGCGCTCGACTCCGACGCGGCCAAGTCGTTCCGCAACCTGCGGGACGTCCACGTGCTGGACGGGCTGGGAGCTGGAACACCGTACGACGTGATGGCCGCGCGAGCCTGCTGATCGAGCGCGCGTGCTGGGACCGCTTGGCGGCGATCGGCGAGCCGCGCGCGGCCGCCAAGGAGGACGGCGAATGAGCACCGATCTGCGTGATGACATCCGCCGGGTCCTGATCCAGCCGGTCATCTCCGAGAAGAGCTACGGTCTGGTCGAGCGAGAACAAGTACACCTTCCTCGTCGCTGGAGCACGCCAACAAGACCAGATCAAGCCGGCCGTCGAGGAGGTGTTCGGCGTGACGGTCACCGCGTGCGGATCGTCAATGTCCGCGCAGGCCGAAGCGCGTGCGCGCGACCCGCGGTCGTCGGCCTGGCTGCGAAGCAAGCGCGCATCGTCGAGCTCGCGCCGGGCGACCGCATCGACATCTTCGGCGGCCCGGTCGCCAGGAGGCACGAGGACAATCATGGGATCCGCAAGTACAAGCCGACCACCCCGGGCCGCCGTGGCTCACGAGCGTCGCCGACTTCGCCGAGATCACCCGGACGACGCCGGAGAAGTCGCTGCTCGAGCCGCTGTCAAGAAGACCGGCGGCCGCAACAACCACGGCCGCATCACCACCCGCCACAGGGTGGCGGCCACAAGCGCGCGCTACCGCGATCATCGACTTCAAGCGCCGACAAGGACGGCGTGCCGGCCAAGGTCGCCGCACATCGAGTACGACCCGAACCGCACCGCCCGCATCGCGCTGCTGCACTACGCCGACGGCGAGAAGCGCTACATCCTGCGCCCGACAGGCTGCAGGTCAGGGCGACACGCGTCGAGACCGGCCCGAGCGCCGACATCAAGCCGGGCAACACCTGCCGCTGCGCAACATCCCGCTCGGCACGGTCGATCCACGCCGTCGAGCTCAAGCCCGGCGGCGGCGGCCAGCTCGCCCGCTCCGCCGGCACCGGCGCCCAGCTGATGGCCAAGGACGGCGCTACGCCCAGCTGCGCCTGCCCTCCGGCGAGATCCGCAACGTCGACCTGCGCTGCCGCGCCACCATCGGCGAGGTCGGCAACGCCGAGCACGTGCAACATCAACTGGGGCAAGGCCGGCCGCATGCGCTGGAAGGGCATGCGCCCGACCGTCCGCGGCGTCGGCCATGAACCCGGTCGACCACCCGCACGGCGGCGGCGAGGGCAAGACCTCCGGCGGCCGCCACCCGGTCACCCGTGGGGCAAGCCCGAGGGCTCGCACCCGCAAGGCAAGAGCAAGGCCAGCGACAAGTTCATCGTCCGCCGCCGCAAGACGCGGCAAGAAGCGCTGAGGGAGCACGACATGGCGCGCAGCCTCAAGAAGGGCCCGTTCGTCGACGACCACCTGCTCAAGAAGGTGGACGACCAGAACGAGGCCGGCAGCAAGAAGGTCATCAAGACCTGGTCGCGCCGCTCGACGATCGTGCCCGACATGCTCGGCCACACCTTCGCCGTGCACAACGGCCGCAAGCACTTCCCGGTGTTCGTCACCGAGAACATGGTCGGCCACAAGCTCGGCGAGTTCGCCCCGACCCGGACCTTCCGCGGCCACGTCAAGGACGACCGCAAGGCGAAGCGCGCTGATGGCGACGTACGGCCAGACGAGCACCACGCAAGGGGACAGCGATGGAAGCCAGGGCCCAGGCGCGGTCCGTGCGCGTCACGCCGCATGAAGGCGCGCCGGGTCGTCGACCTGGTCCGCGGCAAGCCGGCGCGGAGGCCCAGGCGATCCTGCGTTCGCGCCGCAGGCCGCAGCGAGCCGGTGGCAAGGTGCTGCAGTCGGCCATCGCCAACGCCGACCAACAACGCACAGCCTCGACGCCGACGACTCTCGTGCGTCGCCGAGGCCTCACCGTCGACGAGGGTCCGACGATCAAGCGCTTCCGGCCGCGTGCCCAGGGCCGTGCGTACCGCGATCCGCAAGCGTACCAGCCACATCACCATCGGGCTCGCCCGCCGCCTCGGGCGGCCGGTCCACCGGTTCGCGAAGAGAGTAGGGACACAGTGGGTCAGAAGGTCACATCCGGACGGCTTCCGCCTCGGCATCATCACCGACTGGCAGTCCAATTGGTTCGCCGAGCAGCGACTACGCCAGGCTACCTGGACGAGGACCGCAAGGTGCGCGACGTACATCACGCGCCGGCTCAGCCACGCGGGCCTGTCGGCACATCGAACCTGCGCACGCGATGCCCAGAAGCGTCACGCGTGGACATCCACACCGCGCGCCCGGGCATCGTGATCGGCGCGCGGGTGCCGAGGTCGAGGCCGCATCCGCAGCAGCTCGAGAAGCTCACCGGCAAGCAGGTCCAGCTCAACATCCTCGAGGTCAAGAACGCCCGGAGATCGACGCCCAGCTGGTCGCCCAGGGCATCGCCGAGCAGCTCGAGAGCCGGGTCTCGCTTCCGCCGCGCGATGCGAAGGCGCGCTGACCGTCGGCGATGCAGGCCGGCGCCAAGGGCATCCGGGTGCAGTGCTCCGGCCGCCTCGGCGGCGCGGAGATGTCGCGCTCGGAGTTCTACCGCGAGGGCGCGTGCCGCTGCACACGCTGCGCGCCGACATCGACTACGGCTTCTACGAGGCCGACGACCTTCGGCCGCATCGGCGTCAAGGTCTGGATCTACCAGGGCGAGGTGCTGCCGCGAGGGCGTCGCCGATGCCCGTGGGCCGCGTGCGACCTCGACACGGCCGCGCGCCGCGGCGAGCGGCCCGCGTCGTGACCGGCGTCCCGAGGCGTCGAGGCCGCGGTGGGCGCGGTCCGCGGGCAGACCCCGGCGGCGGACAGGGCGGAGGTCGCTGAGTCATGCTGATCCCGCGGCGGGTCAAGCACCGCAAGCAGCACCACCGCGGGCGTCGCGAGGGGCTGCGAAGGGCGGCACCGAGGTGCATTTCGGCGAGTACGGCCTGCAGGCGCTCGAGCCGGCGTACGTCACCAACCGCCAGATCGAGGCCGCCCGTATCGCGATGACCCGGCACATCAAGCGTGGCGGCAAGGTCTGGATCAACATCTTCCCGGACCGGCCGCTGACCAAGAAGCCGGCCGAGACCCGCATGGGTTCCGGCAAGGGCTCCCCGGAGTCTGGGTCGCCAACGTCAAGCCCGGCCGCGTCATGTTCGAGCTCTCGGGTGCTCAGCGAGCCGCTGGCCGCGAGGCGCTGCGCCTGGCGGCGACAAGCTGCCGATGAAGCTGCAAGTTCGTCAGCGCGAGGATCAGTGAGGCCATCGTGAAGGGCGCAGAAGCAGACGGGCTCACCGACGAGCGAGCTCGCCATGGAGCTCACGAGGCCAAGGAAGCAGCTGTTCAACCTGCGGTTCCAGAGCCACGGGCCGCTGGAGAGCCACGGCCGAGCTCCGCGCGGTCGCAAGCGCGACATCGCCCGCATCTGACCGCTGCGCGAGCGCGAGATCGCACGTGAGCAGGAGGCCGCCGGTGCGCATGAGATCGCCGCAAGAGCTGAGTCGCGCGCCGCAAGGTCCGCGAGGGCCTCGTCGTGAGCGACAAGTGGACAAGACCGTCACGGTCGCCTCGAGGTCAGACCGCTCAAGCACCCCATGTACGGCAAGGTCGTGCGTGTCCCAGCAAGCTCAGGCGCACGACGAGCGCAACGAGGCCGGCGTCGGCGACCGGTCCGCGTGATCGAGACCCGCCCGCTGTCCAAGCAGAAGCGCTGGCGGGTCGTCGAGATCCTCGAGACGGCGAAGTAGAGGGGCGAGGATGATCCAGCAAGAGTCCCGACTGCGCGTCGCCGACAACACCGGCGCCAAGGAGATCCTGTGCATCCGCGTGCTCGGCGGCTCCGGGCGTCGTTACGCGGCATCGGCGACGTCATCGTCGCCACCGTCAAGGACGCCATCCCCGGTGGCGCGTCAAGAAGGGCGACGTCGTCAAGGCGGTCGTCGTGCGCACCAAGAAGGAGCATGCGGCGCCTCGACGGCTCGCTACATCCGCTTCGACGAGAACGCCGCCGTCATCCTCAAGGCCGACGGCGAGCCCCGCGGCACCCGCATCTTCGGCCCGGTCGGCCGCGAGCTGCGCGAGAAGAAGTTCATGAAGATCATCTCGCTGGCTCCGGAGGTGCTCTGATGGCCCGCGCGCGATCAGGAAGGGCGACACCGTCCATCGTCATCTCCGGCAAGGACAAGGGCAAGACCGGCAAGGTGATCGAGGTGCGTCCGTCGGACGACCGGCGCCGTGGTCGAGGGCGTGAACATCATGAAGCAGCACACCAAGGCGCAGCCCGCCCGCGACCAAGCGGCGGCATCATCGAGAAGCCCGCGCCGATCCACGTGTCAACCTGATGCTGGTCGACCCGGAGACCAAGCGTCCGACGCGGGTGCGCATCGAGGACAACAACGGCACGCGCGTCGCGCGTGGCCGTGCGGAGCGGAAAGCAGATTGATTAGCGCGATGAGCGACGAGACCACCACCACCGCGCCTCGGCCGCGCCTCAAGGAGCTCTACCGCGAGGAGTCGCGCCCGCACCTGCAGGAGCAGTTCGAGTACGCGTCGTCGATGCAGGTGCCCGCGGTCGACAAGATCGTCGTCAACATGGGCGTCGGCGAGGCCGCGCAGCGACTCGCAAGCCATCGACGGGGCGGTGGCGCACCTGGCGATCATCACCGGGCAGCGCCCGGTGGTCACCAAGGCCCGCAAGTCGATCGCCCAGTTCAAGCTGCGCGAGGGCATGCCGATCGGCTGCAAGGTCACCCTGCGCGGCGACCGCATGTGGGAGTTCCTCGACCGCCTGCTGTCGATCGCGCTCCCGCGCATCCGCGACTTCCGCGGCCTATCGCCCGGACGCAGTTCGACGGCCGGGGCAACTACACCTTCGGCCTCAACGAGCAGACCATGTTCCCCGAGATCGACCAGGACAAGATCGACCGCGTCCGCGGCATGGACATCACGGTCACGACGTCGGCCAAGACGGACGCCGAGGCGCGCGAGCTGCTGCGTGCCCTCGGCATGCCGTTCGGGCCGAGGGCTACACGGCAGAAGAACTCGCCATCCGGCGCCGGCGCAAGATGCGCAAGCGCGGGGCGGTACGGGGCAAGAAGCGCTAGCGAGCAACTGAGGAGCCTGGAGTTGGCGAAGACCAGCCTGCGCGTCAAGTCGGCGCGGCCACAGAAGTATTCGACCCGGCAGTACGCCCGCTGTATGCGGTGCGGGCGGTCACGCGCGGTCTTCCGCAAGTTCGGGCTGTGCCGCATCTGCCTGCGCGAGCAGGCGCACGCGGGCGTCATCCCGGGCATGACGAAGGCGAGCTGGTAGCGACATGCTGACTGATCCGATCGCGGACATGCTGACCCGGCTGCGCAACGCGAACCTCGCGCTGCACGACACCGTCACGATGCCGACCAGCAAGATGAAGCAGTCCGTCGCCCAGGTGCTCGAGGACGAGGGCTACATCGCCGGCTACGAGGTCCCCGGCCGTGACCTGACCGTGCGCCTCAAGTACGACAGGGACCGGCGGCGCGTGCTGTCGGGGGTGCGGCGCATGTCCAAGCCGGGCCGCCGCGTCTACCTGGCGAGCGACGACATCCCGCGGGTGCTCGGTGGCATGGGCATCGCGGTAGTCTCGACCTCCGACGGGGTGTTGACCGGGCAGGAAGCCCGTCGGCGCGGTGTCGGCGGCGAGCTGATCTGCACGGTGTGGTAAGGACAAGGCAAGGAATCTCATGAGCCGTATCGGTCGCGCACCGATCCCCGTCCCCGACGGGGTCGACATCCAAATCTCCGGTCAGCACGTCACCGTCAAGGGCCCCAAGGGCGAGCTTGCGCACACGGTCGTCCAGCCGATCGGCATCGAGCAGGCCGACGGCGAGCTGCGGGTCACGCGGCCGACCGACCGCGGGCCGCACCGTGCCCTGCACGGGCTTACCCGGACGTTGGTGGCCAACATGGTCCAGGGCGTGACCGACGGCTTCGTCAAGGAGCTCGAGCTGGTCGGCGTCGGCTACCGCGCCACCATGCGCGGCCAGGCGCTCGAGCTGGCGGTCGGTTACTCGCATCCGGTCTCGATGGAGCCGCCGGCAGGCATTACGTTCGAAGTTCCCGTCCCCACGCAGATCGTGGTGCGCGGCATTGACAAGCAGGCCGTCGGGCAGATCGCTGCCCAGATTCGCGAGGTTCGTCCGCCTGAGCCCTACAAGGGCAAGGGGATCAGGTACGCCGGCGAGCAGATTCGGCGCAAGGTTGGTAAGAGGGCATAACCATGGGTCAGCTTTCCTCACATGCGAAGCGCGCCCGGCGCCACCGCCGGATCCGCGGCAAGGTCACCGGCACCGCGGCCCGGCCGCGCCTGAGCGTGTCCCGGTCCAACCTGCGCATCTACGCGCAGGTCATCGACGACACGAAGGGCCACACCCTGGCTGCCGCCGGGTCAACCGAGGCCGAACTGCGGGCGCTTGCCAAGGGCGCCGCCGCGACCGAGGTGGGTCGCCTGGTGGCCGAGCGTGCACGCGCTGCCGGGGTCGAGTCGGTCGTGTTCGACCGGGCCGGCTACAAATACCACGGGCGCGTCAAGTCGCTCGCAGACGCGGCCCGCGGCGCGGGCCTAGTTTTCTAGGAAGGGACAAGGTTCGTGGCCGAGCGGCGTCGTAAGCCGAAAGTCAATTCCGATGGGCTCGAGCTCAACGAGCGCGTCGTCCAGGTCAACCGCGTGGCCAAGGTGGTCAAGGGCGGTCGGCGGTTCTCGTTCTCGGCGCTGGTCGTCGTGGGCAACGAGGTCGACACCGTCGGCGTCGGCCACGGGAAGGCCAACGAGGTGCCGGTCGCCATTCAGAAGGCGGTGGACGACGCCAAGAAGAACCTGTTCCGGGTGCCCAAGTACAAGACGACGATCACCCACCAGGTCGTCGGCCGCCACGGTGCCGGGCGCGTGCTGCTCAAGCCGGCCTCCGAGGGTACCGGCGTCATCGCCGGTGGTGGCGTGCGCGCCGTGCTGGAGCTGGCCGGGATCCACGACATCCTGAGTAAGTCCCTGGGCTCGAGTAACCCGCTGAACCTCGTGACGGCCGCCGTCGACGGGCTCAAGCAGCTGCGCACCCCGGAAGAGGTCGCCGCGCTGCGCGGCAAGCGCGTCGGCGAGATGCTCGCCAGCGGGCCCAAGGCCGTCGGTGACGTCGATGAGGTCGAGGTCGTCGAGGTCGTCGAGGTCGTGGAGGAAGTCGTATGAGCCGCTGCCGCGTGACCCAGACGCGGTCGGTCATCGGTACCCAGCAGCGCCACCGTGGCACCCTGCGCGCGCTGGGCCTGCGCCGGATCGGCCAGACCGTGGAGCACGAGGACTCGCCGCAGCTGCGTGGAATGCTGCGCATCGTGGCGTCTATGGTGAGTGTTGAGGAGCTCGGCAATGACGACTGACGAACTGACACCGGTGGATCCCAACGAGGTGCGGCTCGAGTCGCTGTCGCCTCGTCCGGGTGCCCGCCACCGTCGTAAGCGCATCGGCCGCGGTCCGGGCTCCGGCATGGGTAAGACCTCCGGACGCGGGACCAAGGGCCTCGGCGCGCGCTCGGGCGGCGGGGTGCGTCCCGGGTACGCCGGCGGCCAGATCCCGATCTACATGCAGCAGGCCAAGCTGCGTGGACCGAACCACAAGAAGTCGATGCCGTTCGGGCCGTTCCGCACCTACACCATTCCGGTCAACGTGGGCCAGCTGGCCGTGTTCGAGGCCGGTTCGGTCGTCGACATCGCCGCGCTCGAGGCGCGCGGGCTGGTCAAGAACAACAGCCACCGCGGCTGGCCGGTCAAGATCCTCGCCGAGGGCGAGCTCGACCGTGCGCTGACCGTGCGCGCACACGCCTTCTCCGCCGCCGCCACGGCCAAGATCGAGGCCGCCGGCGGCACCGCCGAGGTGATCGGGACTGAGGGGTAGCACGCCGTGCTGAAGGCGATGCTCACCGCGCTGAGCTCTCCGGACCTGCGCAAGAAGATCGGCTTTACCGCATTCATCTTGCTGGTCTACCGGTTCGGGGCCTACGTGCCCGTGCCGGGGGTCAACACCTCGGCCATCCAGAGCGCGATCAATAGTCACGGCTCGAGCCTGGTCGGCCTGCTGAACCTGTTCGCCGGCGGCGCACTGACGCGGTTCTCGCTGTTTGCGCTGGGCATCATGCCGTACATCACCGCCAGCATCGTGCTCCAGCTGCTGACCGTCGTGATCCCGCGCCTGGAGGAGCTCCAGAAGGAGGGCGAGGCCGGCCAGCAGAAGATCACCCAGTACACGCGCTATTTCACCGTGGCCCTGGCGGCGCTGCAATCGGTCGCCTACATCCTGTACTTCCGCTCCCAGAGCGGTCTGCCGGGCCTGACCGCCGGCAAGTTCTATGTGATCATGATCAGCCTGGTGGCCGGGACCACCCTGGTGATGTGGCTCGGCGAGCTCATCACCCAGCGGGGCATCGGCAACGGCATCTCGCTGATCATCTTCGCCAACATCGTTTCCGCGATCCCCAACGGTGTCAGCGCATGGCTGACCCTCGGACCGATCGATCAGGTCGTGATCCTCGTGATCGCGCTGGCGGTCGTCGTCGGGGTCGTGTTCATCAGCGAGGGCCAGCGCCGCATCCCGATCCAGTACGCCAAGCGGATGGTCGGGCGGCGCATGACGACCGGCGGGCAGACCTACATGCCACTGCGGGTCAACATGGCCGGCGTGATCCCGGTGATCTTTGCCGCGTCGGTGGTGATCCTGCCGGCGACGATCACGACCTTCGTGGGCCGCGGCTCGGTGTTCCAGTCGATCTCGACCTTCCTGGCCCCGGGCTCGTGGTACTACATCATCTTCGAGGCCCTGCTGATCATCGTCTTCACGTACTTCTACACGGCGATCGTGTTCAATCCGGTCGAGCAGGCCGAGAACCTCAAGAAGTACGGCGGGTTCATCCCCGGCGTGCGACCCGGCCGTCCGACGGCCGTGTACCTGGACCGCGTGCTTACGCGCCTGACCCTGCCCGGCGCGATCTACCTCGCGCTGATCGCGACGCTGCCGAGCATCATCTTCAAGTACCTGCCGCAGTCGAACGTGTTCTTCGGCGTGCTCGGCGGAACGTCCATCCTGATCGTCGTCGGTGTCGCCCTCGACACCATCCGCCAGATGGAGGCTCAGCTGATGATGCGCTCCTACGAAGGGTTCCTCCGATAGCTCGCCTCGTGTTTCTCGGACCCCCCGGTGCCGGCAAGGGCACCCAGGCCGACCGGCTGAAAGCCGACCTGCGGCTGACGCACCTGGCAACCGGTGACCTGCTGCGCGAGGCGGTGGCCAAGGGCACGGACCTCGGACGTGAGGCCAAGCGCTACATGGACGCCGGCGACCTGGTCCCGGACGCGGTCGTCGTCGGGATGATCCGCGAGCGCCTGAGTCCGGGCGAGGACAACTTCCTGCTCGACGGGTTCCCGCGCACGCTCGCCCAGGCCCAGGCGCTCGATCAGATGCTCGCCGACCTCGGGGCGCCGCTGGATGCCGTGCTGCTGCTGGAGGTCTCACGCGAGGAGCTGGTGCGACGGCTGGCCGGCCGCTGGATCTGCCGGACCTGCGGGCGCTCCTGGCACGAGGTGTTCGCCCCCCACGTCCGCGACGCCACGTGCGAGACCATCGGGGAGTGCGATCTGTACCAGCGCGCCGACGACCGGCCGGAGGCCGTGGAGAACCGCCTCTCGGTGTACGCCGCGTCGACCGCCCCCCTCATTGACTACTACGCGGCGCGTGGCCTGCTGCGCACGATCGACGGCGAGCAGTCCCAGGACGAGGTCTATGGCCAGATCACGTCGGCCGTCGCGGGCGATTAGGGCCCTGGGCGGCACCCCGACCCGCGGCTCGACCGGGATCCTCAAGACCCCTGGGGAGATCGAGGCCATGGCCGCCGCTGGCGCCGTGCTCGCCGCCGCGCACGACGCGATGGCCGCGGCCGTCGCGGTGGGGGTGACCACCCGCGAGCTCGATGCGATCGCCGAGCAGACGATCCGCGCGGCGGGCGCCGAGCCGGCGTTCCTCGGCTATCACGGCTTCCCGGCGACGATCTGCCCCTCGGTCAACGACCAGGTCGTCCACGCGATCCCGGGCGCCTACGCCCTGGCCAACGGCGATCTGATCTCGATCGACTGCGGCGCCGTGCTCGACGGCTGGGTCTCCGACGCTGCCCGCACCTATGTGCTCGGTACCGGAGACGCGGAGGCGGTGCGCCTGGCGGAGGTCACGCGGCGCGCGCTGGTGGCGGGCATCGGCGCGGCGGCGGTCGGCAACCGCATCGGCGACATCGGCCACGCGGTCCAGACGGTGGTCGAGGCGGCGGGGTTCTCGTGCGTGCAGAGCCTCGTCGGCCACGGGGTGGGGCGCTCCATGCACGAGCCGCCCAACGTCCCGAACTTCGGCACGCCGGGCACCGGCGAGCCGCTGGTGGAGGGCCTGGTGATCGCCATCGAGCCGATGGTCAACGCTGGCGGCCCGGATGTGATGCTCGGTCCGGACGGCTGGACCGTGACCACCCGGGACGGCACGCTGTCGGCCCACTGGGAGCACACCGTCGCCATCACCGCGGCGGGTCCACGGATTCTTACGGCAGGTCCCAGGGGATCGGCCGTATGAGCCCCCGGGGCGTGCTAGTATGCGCGGCCGCTCGCGGTGACTCTACCGCGGGCGTTTCTACGATCCTGCATTCGGCGCTCGCCGGGTGTGCTCAGCACGGGGGATTGGTGTGAAGGTTCGCCCATCGGTCAAACCGATTTGCGAGAAATGTCGGGTCATCCGACGGCACGGCAAGGTGATGGTGATTTGCCAGAACGCCCGCCACAAGCAGGTGCAGGGCTAACCATGGCACGCATCGCCGGAGTCAACATTCCCCGTGAGAAGCGGGTGGAGATCGGTCTGACCTACATCTACGGCATCGGCCGCCCGACGGCCAACCGCGTGCTGGCCGAGACCGGGATCAATCGCGACACCTACGTTCGCGACCTTACCGAAGAAGAGGTCGGCCGCCTGCGCGACGTCATCGAGAAGGCGCTCGTGGTCGAGGGCGACCTGCGACGCGAGCGCGCCAATGACATCAAGCGGCTGATGGAGATCGCCTGCTACCGCGGCCTGCGACACCGGCGCTCGCTGCCGGTCCATGGGCAGCGCACCAAGACCAACGCGCGCACCCGGAAAGGTCCCAAGAAGACCGTCGGCAAGCAGCGCAAGAAGAAGTAAAGGAGTCCATGTCTCGCCAGAAGGTCACGCGCGGCCGCACTCGTCGGCGTGTGCGGAAGAACATCGCCGTCGGTCAGGCGCACATCAAGACGTCGTTCAACAACACGATCGTCACCCTGACCGACAAGCAGGGCAACGTGATCGCCTGGGAGACCGCCGGCTCGGCCGGGTTCAAGGGCTCGCGCAAGAGCACCCCCTTCGCCGCTCAGGTCACGGCCGATGCCGCGGCCAAGAAGGGCATGGAGCACGGCCTGCAGAAGGTCGACGTCTACGTCAAGGGCCCCGGCTCCGGCCGCGAGACCGCGATCCGTTCCCTCCAGGCCGCGGGCCTCGAGGTGACCTCGGTCACCGATGTGACCCCTGTTCCCCACAACGGCTGCCGTCCCCGCAAGCGGCGCCGGGTCTAGAGGATTCTTTAAGCGATGGCACGTGATACCGGTTCGGTCTGCAAACTCTGCCGCCGCGAGGGCGAGCAGCTCTTTCTCAAGGGTTCGCGGTGCTACACGCCCAAGTGCGGCGTGACGGTCCGCCCGTACCCGCCCGGCGAGCACGGCCGCGGGCGCATCCGCCAGAGCGAGTACCTGCTGCAGCTGCGCGAGAAGCAGAAGATGCGCCGCTACTACCAGGTCCTGGAACGGCAGTTCCGCACCTACTACGAGAAGGCCAGCCGCCAGCCCGGGATCACCGGTGAGAACCTCCTGCGCCTGCTCGAGATGCGCCTGGACAACGTCGTGACCCGTCTCGCGTTCGCGTCGTCGCGCCGCGAGGCCCGCCAGCTGGTGCGTCACGGCCACTTCCTGGTCAACGGCAAGAAGGTTAATATTCCCAGCTACCAGGTGCGGCCGGACGATGTGATCAGCCTGCGTCCCGAGTCGGGCTCGGAGGCGACGGTGCGCCAGAACACCGAGATGGTGTCCTCGCTGGCGCCCTGGCTGCAGGCCGACCACGACGCGCTCACGGGCAAGATCCTGCGCTTCCCGGAGCGCAGTGAGATCGATACGCCCGTGCGTGAGCAGCTGATCGTGGAGTTGTACTCGAAGTAACCATCCTCGCTGGCGATGGTACCCGGGCCTCGACGCGCGCCCGGGCACCGATGCCACGGGGCAATTTGCGTCGGTAGTACATCCGGCCGACGCCGGACAACAAGGAACGATTCGTGATTGACGAGCAGTCACCTCGCATGACCTACGAGCCTGTCTCCGACACGCTCGGCATCTTCGAGGTCGAGCCGCTGGACCGCGGGTTCGGCCACACCTTCGGCAACTCGCTGCGGCGGGTGCTGCTGTCCTCGCTCGAGGGCGCGGCGGTCACCTCCGTGCGCATCGAGGGCGTCCAGCACGAGTTCACGGCGGTCGCCGGCGTGCGCGAGGACGTCACCGACATCATCCTGGCACTGCGGCGGCTGGTGTGTCGGCTGCACGGCGAGGTGTCCGAGATCGAGGTCGAGCTGTCCAAGTCGACCGCCGGCCCGGTGCTCGCCGGGGACATCAGCTGCCCGGCCGACCTGGAGATCCTCAACCCTGAGCTGGAGATCGCCAACTTGGCCGCCAACGCCAAGCTCGAAATGGTCCTGACCATCTCGCGCGGCCACGGCTACGTCCAGGCCGAGGGCAACAAGGGGCCGAACACGGTCATCGGCGTGATCCCCGTCGACTCGAACTTCTCACCGGTGCGCCGCGTGCGCTACGAGGTCGGCTCGGCCCGCGTGGGCCAGCGGACCGACTACGACAAGCTGACCCTCGAGGTCGAGACCGACGGCAGCATCGACCCGCGCTCTGCCGTGGCCGAGGCCGCCGAGACCCTGATCCACCGCCTGGCGCTGTTCGCCGACCCGGACGTGGTCAAGACGCTCGGCCAGCCGGAACCCGAAGAGGAGCGCCCCGGCGGCAACCTGCATGACATCATGATCGAGGAGCTCGAGCTCGGGGTCCGTTCCTACAACTGCCTCAAGCGCGTCGGCGTCGAGACGATCGGCGACCTGGTCTCCAAGACCGAGGACGAGCTGTCGGCGATTCCGAACTTTGGCAAGAAGTCAATCGAGGAAGTCAAGGAGAACCTCGCCGCGCACGGGCTGAGCCTGCGCGCCGAGTAGCACCCGCCGTACATCAAGGAGACGTACCGTGCGCCACCAGCGCTCAGGACCCAAGCTCAACCGATCCAGCTCCCACCGCCGGGCGCTGGGCGCGAACCTCGCGACTGCGCTGCTGACGCACGGCCGTATCCAGACCACGGCGCCCAAGGCCCGGCTCGCGCGGAGCGTCGCCGAGCGTGCGATCACGCTCGGTAAGACCGACACACTGCACGCGCGCCGTCAGGCGATCGCCCTCCTGCGCAACAAGGAGGTCACCTATCGCCTGTTCAACGAGATCGCTCCGGCCTTCGCGGACGTCAACGGCGGGTACACGCGCATCCTCAAGCTTGGACCGCGCCAGGGCGACGCCGCCGAGATGGTGCTGCTCGAGCTGACGCGCGAGCCGGCGAACACCGCCGCCTAGAGAGGTGGGCCCCCGGCGCTGCGTCGGGGTGGATTGGAGCGGGGCGGCCGGTCGGCGGGCCGCCGCCCGCGCCATTTGGCTTGCGGTGGCCGAGGGCGGGTCCGTCGTTGCCCTGGAGACCGGCCGCGACCGCGCCGAGACGACCGGGCGGGTCATCGAGCTCGTGTTCGAGGAGCCCGAGACGGTCGTCGGCCTGGACTTCTGCTTCTCGGCGCCGGCCTGGTTCCTCGATGCGTACCGGATGCACTCGGCGGGCGAGCTGTGGCGCTGGGCCGCCGCGGGGCTCGCGCGCGATGCCGGTTTCGCCCGCGCGCTGGGGCCGCCATTCTGGGGACCCGGGATCCGCCCGCGCCCCGCCATCGACGGCGACCCGATGCGGCGCACCGAACATGCAGCCGGGCGCCCAGGGGCCCGGCCGACGTCGTTCTTCAAGCTGTCGGGGCCCGGCAGTGTCGGCGCGCAGGCCTTGTACGGCATGCCCGAGCTGATGACGCTCTGCGATGTCGGCGTGTCGATCTGGCCGTTCGACCCCCCGCGGCTGCCGGCGGCGGTCGAGGTGTTTCCCCGGCTGATGGTGCGCCTGGTTGCGCCGTACGCGGACAACGTGACCGGGGCCGCGCTCCGCCGCGCGGTCGTCGACGCAGAGGCCCCAGCGCTCGGCGAGTTTGCGGCGGTGTGCGAGGCCAACCAGGACGCGTTCGACGCGGCGATCACGGCGCTCGCGCTGAGCCGCGCGCGGGACCTGGTGGGCCAGCTGGCCAGGCGGAGGGTGGACGCCGATCTGCGCGAGGGTGAGATCCTCGTGCCGGAGCTCAGCTCGTGAGCCGGGTGGTGCGCCTCGAGGTCGAGTACGACGGCGCGCGGTTCTCCGGATGGGCCGCCCAGCCAGATCGACGGACGTGCGAGGGTGTGCTCGGGCGCGCGCTCGAGCTGATTCTGCGGACACCGATCGAGCTGCGCGTCGCCGGTCGCACCGACACCGGCGTGCATGCCTCGGGCCAGGTCGCCTCGTTCGCCACCGACGCGGATCTCGACTTGCGCCGGCTGGTCAGGGGCCTCGGAGGGGTGTTGCCGCCCGACATCATCGTCCGCGGCGCCACCTTCGCCGCGCCGGGGTTCGACGCGCGCGCAAGCGCGATCGGCCGCAGCTACGAATACCGCGTGCTGGTGGGACCGCGGTCCCCGCTGCGACGCGCGCGCGTCCTGCACCATCCCCAGCCGCTGGATCTGGTGGCGATGAACCTGGCCGCCGCGGCGTGCCTGGGCCGGCACGACTTCACGGCGTGTACCCCGACCAAGACCGAGCATGTCTTTTTCGAGCGCACCGTGCGGCGCTGCGTGTGGGAGACCAGGGGCGACGAGCTGGTGTTCTGCATCGAAGCCGACGCGTTTCTTCGCAACATGGTCCGCATCCTCGTGGGAACGATGCTCGAGATCGGCCGCGGCAGCCGGCCGGCCGCGCAGATGGCCGAGCTGGTGGCCGGCGCAGCGCGCGCGGCGGCCGGGCGCACCGCCCCCGCCCACCCGCTGACGCTTGTTGCGGTGCGGTATCCGGAGCAGCTAGACGACCCCCCTATACTCGGTACTGCCGAATGACGCACATCCTGGTCACCAACGACGATGGCGTCTTCTCGCCCGGCCTGCTTGCTCTCAAGACGGCCCTTGAGGCCGTCGGCCGGGTGAGCGTGATCGCCCCCGACCGCAACCGCAGCGCGATCGCCCGCATGATCACGATCCACGATCCGCTGCACGTCGAGCAGGTTGAGCTGGCCGATGGATCGCTGGCGTACGCGACCGACGGCACGCCGGTCGACTGCGTGCGCTTCGCGATGCTGGGCCTCGTCGGCGAGGTGCCCGACATCGTGGTGAGCGGCATCAACATGGGGCTCAACCTCGGCGACGACGTCACCTATTCCGGCACGGTGGCCGCGGCCCTCGAGGGGATCCTGCTCGGCTGGCCGGCGATCGCGGTCTCCCAGCAGCACCTTGGCGAGCCCGACGATCGCTGGGACGGTCGCCACTACGAGTTCGGCCCGGTCTGCGAGTTCGTCCCCGACCTGGTCCCACTGGTGACCGAGCACCGCTTCGCCCGGCCGGTACTGCTCAACGTCAATGCCCCGGCCCGTCCGGCGCACGACCCGCCACGGGCCCGGGTCACGCGCCTGGGCCGGCGCATCTATAACGACGAGCTCGTCCTCGAGGGCATCGACGGGCCGCGGCGGCGCTATGCGATCTACGGTGAGCCGCCCGGCTATCATGCCGCCCCCGGGACCGACTTCGCCGCGGTCGATGATGGGGAGATTTCGGTGTCGCCGCTGCATTTTGAGCTGACCGACGAACAGGGGATGGACGCATTGAGCGGACTGCTGGCCGACTATCGATTCGGGCACCACGGGGAGGCCCGGTGAGCCGCACGGCGGGCTACGACCCGATCCTGTTCGATCTGGACGGCACGGTCGTGGACACCGTCGAGCTGATCCGCGAGTCGCACCGGCATGCGGTCCGCACCGTCCTGGGCCAGGAGTTCTCCGACGAGCGCCTCGTGGCGAACGTCGGCAAGCCCCTTCTCGAACAGATGCAGGCGTTCTCGCCCGAGCATGCCGAGGAGCTCTACCGCGTCTACCGCGAATGGAACCACGCCCACACCGCCGAGCTCATTGCCGCCTACGAGGGCATCACGCCGCTATTGGAGCGGCTGACCGCCGCCGGGCGTCAGCTCGCGCTGGTGACCTCCAAGTCCCGCGACGCGGTCGACCTCGTGTTCGCGACCCTGCCGGTCGGCGGGTACTTCGACATCATCGTCAGCGCTGACGACTCATCGCGGCACAAGCCCGACCCGGAGCCGCTGCACGTGGCCCTTGGCGGCCTCGGTCGGACGGCCAACGGGGGCTGCTACGTCGGCGACTCCCCGTTCGACATCGAGGCCGGCCAGCGGGCCGGCATGGCCACGATCGCGGTGACGTGGGGGTTCTTCGGTCGCGAAGACCTCGAGGTGCTCGGCCCGGACATCGTCTGTGAGACCGCCGAAGAGCTCGGCCAGGTGTTGCTCGGGCTGGCATGACCGATCCGGCCCGCCGCGTCGAGGAACTGCGTGCGCTGATCACGCAGGCGAGCATCGACTACTACGTCCACGACCAGCCGACGGTCGACGACGCGGTCTATGACGAATGGGTGCGGGAGTTGCAGGCCCTCGAGACCGCCCACCCGGAGCTGATCACGCCGGACTCGCCGACCCAGCGGGTTGGCGCGCCGATCGCCGCCCAGTTCTCGCCCGTGACGCACCGCGAGCCGATGCTGAGCCTGGCCAACGCGCGTGGGACCGAGGAGCTGTTGGAATGGCACCGGCGTCTGCGCGACGCGCTGCGGGCCGCGGGGCGCGAGGACGCGCCGGACGAGTTCGTCGTCGAGCCGAAGATCGACGGCCTGGCGATCTCGCTGAGCTATCGCAACGGACGCTTCGTGCGCGGTGCCACGCGTGGCGACGGGACGGTTGGCGAGGACGTGACCCAGAATCTGCGCACGATCCGGGCGATCCCTGAGCGGCTGCGGGCCGCCGGGCCGGTACCGGCCACCATCGAGATCCGCGGCGAGGTCTATCTGCCGCTGGCGGCGTTCGCCGAGTTCAACGCGACGCGGGCCGCCGCGGGGTTGCCGACCTTTGCCAACCCCCGGAATGCGGCGGCCGGGAGCCTGCGCCAGATTGACCCCCGGGTCACCGCCGAGCGGCCGCTGTCGCTGTGGGCGTACGGCATCGGCGCCGCCGATGGCCTTGCCGCGGCGACCCACATGGAGCTGCTCGGCTGGCTGCGCGAGGCGGGCTTTCCGGTCAACGAGCACATCGCCCTGCATGCCGGCATCGAGGCGGCGGCCGCGGCCTGCGCGTGGTGGGAGCACGAGCGGTCCGCGTTGGATTTCGATATCGACGGCGCGGTGGTCAAGCTCAACGAGCTCGCCGGCCAGGCCGCCGCCGGCGCCGTGGCACGCGCCCCGCGCTGGGCGGTGGCGTACAAGTTTGCGCCGACGACCGCGACCACGTACTTGCGCGAGATCGGCGTCAACGTCGGCCGCACCGGCGCCCTGGTGCCCTACGCCGTAATGGATCCGGTCGCCGTCGGCGGCGTGACCGTCAGTCGGGCGACCCTGCACAACCAGGACGACATCGCCCGCAAGGATCTGCGCGTCGGCGACCGGGTGGTCGTCCAGCGCGCGGGTGATGTGATCCCCCAGGTGGTCGCGCCCCTGGTCCAGGACCGCTCCGGCGATGAGGTCCCCTTCGTGATGCCCGAGCGCTGTCCGGCCTGCGGGACGCCGGTCGTGCATCCGGAGGGCGAGGTGCTGATGCGCTGCCCCAACCGCTCATGTCCGGAGCAGATCGTGCAGACCATCGAGCATTTCGCCTCGCGCGGGGCGATGGACATCGAGGGGCTCGGCGCCAAGACGGTCGTCCGGCTCTTCGAGACGGGCCTGGTGCGCAACGTCGCCGACATCTACTCGCTGGCCGACCGGCGCGAGGAGCTCTTGGCGCTCGAGGGCTTCAAGGAGACGTCAGTCAACAACCTGCTCGCGGCGATCCAGGACTCGACGCGGCGGCCCTGGGCGCGCGTGCTCTATGCGGTCGGGATTCGCCACGTCGGCGAGGTCACCGCCCAGGCGCTGGCCGACGTCGTTCCGTCGCTGGACGATCTCCTGGTCGCGAGCCCAGAACACCTGGCGGATGCCGACGGTGTGGGTCCGGTCGTCGCCGCGTCGGTGCGCGAGTACCTGAGCTCCGAGGCGAACCTGGCGACGCTCGCGCGCCTGCGCGACGCCGGCCTGCAGATGCGCCAGGAGCGCCCTGCACGGCCGGCCGAGGGCTCGCTCATCGGGCGGACGGTCGTCGTCACCGGGACGCTTGAGGGTCTCACCCGCGACGAGGCCAAGCGGGCGATCGCCCAGGCGGGCGGGACCGCGACCGAGAGCGTCTCCAAGAAGACCGACTTCGTGGTCGCCGGGCCCGGTGCGGGCTCCAAGCTGCAGGCGGCCCACCGGCTGGGGATCCCGGTCGTCGACCAGGACGCGTTTGCCGCGATCCTCGCCGGGACCCGCCCGGTGCCGGGCCGCGACGCCGGAGCGGACGGGGACTGACCCCGGTCGCTCCGGACGGCGGGATGATCGCGCGGGGCGGTGACGGCGTGTCGCCCGCTGCCGTTCGCCGCGCCTGGGGACCGGTCGCTACCCCGGCGTCAGCACGGCCTCCTCGGCCGCGGCGGCGCCGTCCGGAAGGCGATGCCCGGCGGCTTCCATCGTCTGGACAAACAGGGTCTTGTCGATACGACCGTGGAAGACGGGCACGCCTTCCTGGATGCACAGATTCAACAACGTCCTACGCGAGATGCCGAGCGCTTCGGACAGCTCGTCGGGCGTGAGGTGATTGGCCATACTGGACCTCCTCGACGTGGGTGCGACCCGCCAGGACCCACTGGGCTCGCCGAGACCGGCGGCATCGCTGCGGATCGTCTGCGCAGTCGCCGGGGCGCATCATGCGCCTGCTGTGGCCCCGGGAGTTCGAGCAATCATGCAGACGAGGGTAGCGCGGGGCTCCGACGGCCTCCATCCCCCGTCGGACGGAACTCTGCGGTCCGAGCGGAGACATTGCGCGGCGCCCGGCTGGATCGGCGTCGCCGTCGGTGCGCCTAGCGGGGCGGGCGGGGCACCACGAGCCCCGGCGGGGCGTCGCGTCCGGCCAGTCTGCGGAACGTGGGGCGCATCCGCGGCCAGGCCATCTCCCACACCTGGACGAGCACGAACCCTGCCGCGATCACCACCGCGCCGACAAGGCTATCGGTGATGTAGTGGTTTGCCGTCCCAGTGATCGTGATGAACACGAGCGTCGGATAGGCCAGCGCCAGCACCCGCAGCGCCCAGCTTCTGACCAGCAGCGCCCCGACGACGCCGATCATGAACGCATAGCCGAAGTGCATCGACGGGATCGCGGCATCGGCGTTGAACCACTTGGAGAACAGGCCGGCGTGCAGGTTGATCTTCGAGACACCGGCAAGCGTGTCGACGAAGCCCATATCGGTCATCAGGCGCGGCGGCGCCACCGGAAACACGATGTAGATGATCAGCGCGATGCCGTTCGCCGCCAGGAACGCGTTGCGGACGTACGGGTAGATCGCGCGACGGGACCGGTACAACCACACGAAAAACAGCGGCGTCACGATCCAGTGGGCCAGCATGTAGAACTCGTTGAGGGCCTTGGTGATGTCGAGGTGATTCAGCAGGATCTGCTGGAGCGACAGCTCGACGAACAGGCCGGAGCTCTTTTCCCAGTTGATGATCCCGGTGGCGTTGGTGACCGCCAGCGAGGCGTTGCCGATCACCAGCGCCCGGCTGCCCTCGTAGGCCAGCAGCGCCACGAGGAAGATCAGCCATTCCCGCATCCAGGGGTGGCGTCGGAGGGTTGCCCGGGGACCGCTCGGCGGCTGGAGATCCGGGGGCGCTGCCGTGGAAATTGATGTCGTGGACTGCGTCGACACGCGCGATCAATCCTCGGGGACAGGCATTCGGCAAACGGTACTACGTACGGCATCCGTGCAGCAACTGGGGCGACCGGGCCGCTGGGTGACGCAATGGTACCCTGCTGCCTAGAACCTTGGCGCGCCGATCGGCTAGCATCCCGGGGCGGTCTGGCGGGGTGTGGCGCAGCTTGGTAGCGCGCTCCGTTCGGGACGGAGAGGTCCCCGGTTCAAATCCGGGCACCCCGATGCGCAGTCGCACATCGCGGCACCCCAGATCACGAACGCGCGCCCGCCGGCGTTGCCGGCGGGCGCGCGACTCCGCTCAGACGGTGATGACGCCCTCGACCTCGGGGATCTGCCGCCGGAGCTCGGCTTCGATCCCGAGGGACAGCGTGGCGGTGGACATCGGGCAGCCGCCGCAGGCCCCGTGCATCTCCAAGTGGACGAACCCCTCTTCATCGAACTCGACCAACTCGACGTCGCCGCCGTCGGCGTGCAGCGCGGGCCGGATGGTGTCGAGGACATCCTCGATCTGCGCGACAATCTGCTCCGACATGGACTTCCCTTCGCTTGTGGCTGAGCACAGTGGATCGTAGCGCCGCGCGGACCATCCGTGCCGCGGTCGTGCAGATGACCAGTGGTGCCGAGGTAGCCGCCAACCATCGAACCGCCGACCGGCTGGTTCGCCGGGCGGCCGCCGAGGGGGCCACGCTGGTCGTGCTGCCCGAGACCTGGAACCTGATGGGCGGTCCGGCCAGGATCCGCGCGGGCGCCGAGGATCTCGGGGGCGCTTCGCTCGATCTGGCCCGCAGCTGGGCGCGCGAGTGCGGCATCACCGTCGTCGCGGGCAGCATCGGCGAGCGCGACCCTGCGCGCGCGCGGGTGCACAACACGAGCACCGTGATCGGGCCGGACGGCGGCATCGCGGGGATCTATCGCAAGCTGCACCTGTTCGACGTCGACGTCGCCGGGCGCAGTTACCGGGAGTCGGACATGACCGCGCCCGGGAGTGAGGTCTGCGTTGTCGAGTGCGGGCCGCTGTGGCTCGGGCTGTCGGTCTGCTACGACCTGCGCTTTCCCGAGCTCTATCGCCGCCTGGTGGACCTCGGTGCGACCGTGTTCGTGATCCCGTCGGCATTTACGGCCGCCACCGGTCGGGATCACTGGGAGGTGCTCGTACGGGCGCGCGCGATCGAGGACCAGGCGTTCGTGGTGGCCGCAAACCAGACCGGCACGCACCCGGATGGCAGTGCGTCGTGGGGGCACAGCATGATCGTCGGGCCGTGGGGTGAGGTGCTCGCCGAGGCCGGCCAAGGAGAGGGCATCGCCATCGCCGAGCTCGACCTGGACGAAGTCTCGCGGGTCAGGGCGGCGCTGCCGGCGCTGGCCCACCGGCGGCGCGAGATCTTCGGGGGGTGACCCACCGGCCGGGACGCGCCCCGGCCGGTGGGCGGGTCAGTGCGAGCGACGCCTCCAGACACGCGGCGTGACGTGACGCGCGGCGAGGATGCACGCGATGCGCCGCTGCTCGACGGTGGCGGCGTGGGCGGCGAGCCGGCTGCGCCGGCGTCGGGGACGGCGGTGGTCGTACTTGATGCGACGAGAGCGGGCATACACGAGCGCGATACCTCCGTCGTTTGGGGTCACATGGCGGTGCGTTGGTCGGGCAGGCGGGACGGGCGGGGGGATCGGGCGGTCATCGCCGCTTACCGGGCCCCGTCGCCGAGCAGCCGGCGCGCGGCGCGCGCGGCGATGACTTCCTCGCGGGTGTGGATGACGTGCACGGCGACCGACGTGCCGGCGGCGTCGATGCGGGTATCCGGCACCGCGCCGCGGTTCCGGTCCGGGTCGATCGCAAGGCCCAGAAAGCCCAGCCGGGCGCAGACGCGCTCGCGGACCACCGCCGAGCCCTCGCCGATGCCCGCCGTGAACACCAGCGCGTCGAGGCCGCCGAGCGACGCGGTCATCGCTGCGATCCCGGCTGCGACGCGATGGACGAAGACCCTGAGCGCCAGGCCGTCCTGGGCCTCGATGATGCGCATGTCCGCCGAGCCGCCGAGCGCGACCAGGCCGGAGGCGAAGTTCAGGTCGTGCTCCAGCGCATCCAGCGCGAGCCGCCCCGTGCGCAGCGCGAAGATCAGTGCCTGCGGATCGACCGCGCCGGAGCGCGTGGTACCGGGCAGCCCATCGAGCGGGCTGAAGCCCATCGAGGTATCGATCGAACGCCCGTCGGCGATCGCAGTCACCGAACAGCCGCCGCCCAGATGGCAGACGACCAGACGCGGTACGGGCACCCGCTCGGCGCACCACGCGAGCGACAGCCCGTGGAAGCCGAAGCGCCGGACCCCCCAGTCGGTGCGCCAGCGCGTCGGCACCGCGTAGACGTACGCCTCGTCGGGCAGCGTCGTATGGAAGCCGGTGTCGAAGACCGCGATCTCGGGGAGCTCCGGCAGGAGCTGCTTCGCGCGCTCGATCGCCCGCAGCGCCGGCGCGTTGTGGATCGGATCGACCGCCTCGAGGGCGAAGATCGCCGTCCGGACGCGGGAGTCGATCACGACCGGCTCGCGGAAGCGCGCGCCGCCATGCACCACGCGGTGCACGATCGCGGCCAGGGGCGCGTCGACGGCGTCGGCGAGCCGGGGCACCGGGGTAACGGTCTCCTCGTCGTCCACGCGGTACAGCTTCAGCGATGTCGAGCCCGCGTTGACGACCAGGACATCCGTCATCTGCGCCCGGGCCAGGTCCAGCAGCGGATCACCGGGTCGTCTTCGCCGTGCTCGCGCGTATAGGCCCGTGCCCGCAGGCGGGCATCCACCATGTCTTGGCGTAGGCGCGCGTGCTCCCCTGGCGGATCGGGAAGGCGGTCGAGGACGTCGATGACCAGGTGGAAGCGGTCGAGGTCGTTGAGCATGACCATGTCGAACGGCGTGGTCGTGGTGCCCTCTTCCTTGTAGCCGCGCACGTGCAAGTTGGCGTGGTTGGCGCGCCGGTACGTCAGGCGGTGGATCAGCCACGGATATCCATGGTAGGCGAAGATCACCGGCCGGTCGGTGGTGAACAGCGCGTCGAACTCACGGTCGCCGAGCCCGTGCGGGTGCTCGATCGCTGGCTGCAGACGCATCAGGTCGACCACGTTGACCACCCGTACCCGCAGCTCGGGCATGCGCTCGCGCAGGATCGCGGTGGCCGCCAGCGTCTCGAGCGTCGGCACGTCGCCCGCGCAGGCGAGCACGACGTCCGGCTCGCCGTTGTCGTCGTTGGAGGCCCAGGCCCAGGCGCCGATGCCGCGCGTGCAATGCAGGATGGCCTCGTCCATGGGCAGGTAGTCCAGTTGGGGCTGCTTGCCGGCGACGATGACGTTGACGTAGTTGCGGCTTCGCAGGCAGTGGTCGGCCACCGACAGCAGACAGTTGGCGTCGGGCGGGAGGTAGACGCGGATGATCTCGGCTTTCTTGTTGACCACGTGGTCGATGAAGCCGGGGTCCTGGTGGGAGAACCCGTTGTGGTCCTGCCGCCAGACGTGGGAGCTCAACAGGTAGGTCAGCGAGGCGATCGGGCGCCGCCACGGGATCTGGCGCGAGACCTTCAGCCACTTGGCGTGCTGGTTGAACATCGCGTCGACGATGTGGATGAACGCCTCGTAGCAGTTGAACATCCCATGGCGGCCGGTGAGCAGATAGCCCTCGAGCCAGCCCTGGCACAGGTGCTCGGACAGGACCTCCATCACGCGCCCGGTGTGCGCAAGGTGCTCGTCGGTGGGGATGATCTCCGCGTCCCACACCCGGTCGGTCACCGCGAACACATCGCCCAGCCGGTTGGAGGCGGTCTCGTCCGGGCCGAAGAGGCGAAACGTCTCGGGGTTGCGGGCGATGACATCGCGCAGGAACCCGCCGAGCACGCGTGTCGCCTCGGTCTCGGTCTCGCCCGGGGCGGCGACCTCGACGGCATAATCGCGGAAGTCCGGCAGCGAAAGGTCGCGCAGCAACTCGCCGCCGTTGGCGTTCGGGTTGGCGCTCATCCGCAGCGACCCGCGTGGCGCAAGCGCGGCCAGCTCCGCCACGAGCGCCCCGCGCGCGTCAAACAGCTCCTCGGGGCGGTAGGAGCGCAGCCACGTCTCGAGGATCGCCAGATGCGCAGGATTGTCGCGCACGCCGGTGACCGGGATCTGGTGGGATCGCCAGGTGCCCTCGACCGGGAGCCCGTCAACCATCTTTGGGCCCGTCCAGCCCTTCGGCGTGCGCAGCACGATCATCGGCCAGCGAACATGCACGAACGGTCCCCCGCTGCGTGCCGCGTGCTGGATGTCGGCAATCTCGTCGACGGCGACGTCGAGCGCGTCGGCCAGGTCGCGGTGCACCTGGGCGGGCTCGTCGCCGGCGACCACGATCGGACGCCACCCATAGCCGGCAAATAGCGCCAACAGCTCCTCGTCGGGGATGCGCGCGAGGATGGTCGGATTGGCGATCTTGTAGCCGTTCAGATGCAGGATCGGCAGGACGGCGCCGTCGACGGCCGCGTTGAGGAACCGGGTCGAGTGCCAGCTCGCCGCAAGCGGGCCGGTCTCGGCCTCCCCGTCGCCGACCACGCACGCGACCACCAGGTCCGGATTGTCGAAGGCCGCGCCGAAGGCATGAGCGAGCGAGTAGCCGAGCTCGCCGCCCTCGTTGATCGAGCCGGGCGTCTCGGGCGCGGCGTGGCTCGGGATGCCCCCGGGAAACGAGAACTGGCGAAACAGCTCGCGCATGCCGTCGGCGTCCGGGGTGACGTGGGTGTAGCGCTCGGTGTAGGTGCCCTCGAGGTACGCGTTGGCCACGAGGCCGGGCCCGCCGTGCCCGGGCCCGGCGATGAAGATCGCATTCGACTTGCGCTCGCGGATCAGGCGGTTCAGGTGTACGTAGGCCAGGTTGAGGCCCGGCGTGGTCCCGAAATGGCCGAGCAGGCGCGGCTTGATGTGCTCGGGTGCGAGCGGCTCACGCAGCAGCGGATTGTCCAGCAGGTAGATCTGTCCGACCGACAGATAGTTCGCCGCCCGCCAGTAGGCGTCGATCAGGTCCAGCTCGAGATCGGTGACCGCCATCCCCGCGTACGCTGACACATACCGCGGCTACCCCAGGGTCGGGCGGCGAAACATCGCCGTAACCGCCGCCCCCATGTCGGTCTAGGCGCCGTGCGGCGGGGCGGCCGTGTAGCGGATTGCCACGACCGCGTCGTCGTAGCAGCGCGAGGACACCAGGTGCAGTCGCCGGCGCTCGTGGACGCCGCCGAACAGCGGCGTCCCGCCGCCGAGGACGACCGGGTGGACAAACAGCTGATACTCGTCAACGAGCCGGAGACGCATCAGCGTCGCGGCAAACGTCGGCCCCCCGAAGGCGACGACGCCGTGGCGACTGCGCGCCACGAGGTCCCGGACGCTCGAGACCACGTCCTCGCGGACGACAGTCGTGTTCCAGTCCGGCGTCGCGCAGCGTCTGCGAGAAGACGAACTTGGGCATCGGCAGCCAGATTCGGGCGAACTCGACCGCCTCCGGCGGTGCATCGGGGTGTGTCTCCATCGTGGGCCAGACGCTCGCCATCATCTGGTAGATCCGCCGCCCGTAGACGAACGCGTCGGCATGACGCAGCTCGTCGATGAAGCTGCGCTGCAGCTTCGGGCCGACGACCGGCCAGTCGAAGGCGTGATCGGGTCCCTCGGCATATCCGTCGAGCGACATCTGCATCCAGAGCGTGAGCTTGGGCATCGAGCCGGGGTCCTCTTGCAACCACGTTGCGGGGCCGGGGCGGCCCGCGACTTCGAGTATAGGCCGGTCGTGGTCGGCCGCCGATCAGCCCGCCAGCCGCGGCCGGTCAGGAGACGTCGATGCCGCCCGCGGGGTCCTGCCAGACGACCGCACCCGCGATGAGCGTGGCCCGCGGCCGCAGCGCCTCGTCGAGGATCACCAGGTCGGCGGGCTGGCCGGGGGCGAGCGGCACCTGGGCCCCGAGCAGGCGCCGCGGGGCGGCGATGACGGCGCCGAGGGCCGCCGCTCGGCCGCGCCCGGCACGGTGGAGTGCCGCGGCGGCATCGCCCAGCCCGGTCGCGCTGCCGGCCAGGCGTCCCGCGCGGTCGCGCACCGCGCGGCCGTCGCTGACAACCTGGCGTCCTGCGAGCGCGTAGGTCCCGGCGGGCGCGCCCGCCGCGGCCACCGCGTCGCTGACGGCGATCAGCCGCCGCCCGGCCGCACCGGCGAGCACGGCGAGCGTGGGCTCCGCGACGTGCACGCCGTCAGCGATGACGGCCAGATGTGTGCGGGGCGCCTGCAAGAACGCGCCGACGGGCCCGGGTGCTCGCGCGCTGATGCCCGGCATGGCGTTGAACGCGTGCACGAGCAGCCGTGCGCCGAGCGCGATTGCCTGCGCGCACAGCTCGGCATCGGCCTCCGTGTGGCCGACGGCGGGGATGACCCCCACGCGCCGCAGCGCAGCGACGGCCGCGAGACCGCCCTCGAGCTCGGGAGCCAGGGTGAGGATGCGCGGCCGGAACGTGTCGACCAGCGCGGCGAGTCGGGCGGGCGCCGGGGCGGCAAGAGCCCGCGACGGATGAGCGCCGGGCCGCGTCAGC
Source organism: uncultured Thermoleophilia bacterium (assembly GCA_963768285.1). Lineage (GTDB taxonomy): Bacteria > Actinomycetota > Thermoleophilia > Miltoncostaeales > Miltoncostaeaceae > CAITWD01. The sequence continues at coordinate 66,723 of CAVYHI010000014.1, read as the reverse complement.
GACAGGAACGGGCCCTCGAGATGCACGCCGAGGTTGCGGGCGCCATGCGCCGGCCAGCAGACGGCCGCGAGCGCCGCCGCCGCGCGCCGGTAGGCGGCCGGGGTGCGCGACACCAGGGTGGGACAGAAGCCGGTGACGCCCTGTGCGGGAAGCGCCGCCGCCACGCCGGCGATCGCTTCGGGATCCTCACCGATCTCCAAGCCGGCGAAGCCGTTGACCTGCAGGTCCCAGAATCCGGGCGCGACGATCCAGCCCTCCGGCAGCCGCAGGCGCCGGGTGCCGCGCCCGGCGGACGGCACGATGACGCCGTCGCGCACCGCCACCTCCCCGGCGCGCATGTGGCCGCGCTCCAGGACGGCGCCGGTGATCGTCCAGCGTGCGGTCGTGGTCGGCGGCATGCGGACCGGTATCATCGACTGCCCGTGGCCCGACCGCAACGCGATGACGAACTGGAGCTGGATGTCGACTCGCTGGCGTTCGGCGGCATGGGCGTCAGCCGCGCCGACGGGTTCGTCGTGTTCTCGACCGACACCGCCCCGGGCGATCGCGTCCGCGTGCGGGTGCGCAAGGCTCGGCGGCGGTGGGCCGAGGCCGACCTGCTCGAGGTGCTCACGCCGGGCCCGGCGCGGGTCACGCCCCCCTGCCCGTACGTGCCGGCCTGCGGCGGGTGCCGCCTGCAGCACGTCGCCTACGCGACGACGCTCGAGGCCAAGCGCGCGCACATCCTCGACCACCTGACGCGGATCGGGCACTTGGACGGGATCGAGGTCCGCGCAGCCGATGCGGCCGTCGAGACGTTTGGGTACCGCAACAAGATGGAGTACTCGGCGGCGCCCGGACCCGATGGCGCGCTGCGGCTGGGCTTTCATCGACGGGGCCGTTGGGACGAGGTCGTCGATGTCGATGCCTGCCTGCTGGCCACCGCGGCGGGCAACGCCGCGCGGGAGACCGTGCGCGCTTGGGCGCTCGCCCAAGGCATCGCGCCCTATGACCAGCGCGCCCAGACGGGGATGCTGCGACACGTCGTCGTGCGCGAAGGGATCGCGACCGGCGAGCTGTTGGTGACGGTCGTGACCGCGCCCGGCGCGGAGACGCAGGTTGACGCGCTGGCCGAGCCGCTGTGCGCCGCGCACCCGAACCTGGTCGGGCTCCTGCATGCGGTCAACGACGGCGTGTCGGAGATCACCCAGGGATTGCCGACACGGCTCCTGTGGGGGCGCGACCACCTGTTTGAGGAGGTGCTCGGGGTCCGACTGGCGCTCTCGGCCGGGAGCTTCTTCCAGACCAACACGCGGATGACCGGGCAGCTGTACAACCGGGTCGCGGAGGCCGCCGGCCTCGACGGCAGCCAAGTCGTCTATGACCTGTTCTGCGGGGTGGGCAGCATCGGCCTGACCATCGCCCGCCAGGCGCGCGAGGTCATCGGGATCGAGATCATGCCCGAGGCCGCCGCCGACGCGGCCCGCAACGCGGCCGCCAACGGGGTCGGCCACTATCGGGTGATCTGCGGCGACGTGGGCCGCGTGGTACGCGAGCAGCGCGAGGAGCTGCCCGCCGCCGACGTCGCGATCGTCGATCCCCCCGCGCGGGGCTCTCAGGCCGCGCGATCCGGCGCGTGCTGGAGCTGGAGCCGGCGGTGCTCGTCTACGTCTCCTGCCACCCGGCGACGTTCGCCGAGAACGCGGCGAAGTTCGTCGCCGCGGGCTACGACCTCGACTACGTCCAGCCGGTGGACATGTTCCCGAACACCCCTCACATCGAGGCGGTCGCGCGCTTTGTCCGCGACCCCGACCGCGTGGCCGCGGTGCGGCGCGCGGTTGAGGACGCCGCGCGCGCGACGGCCGCCTAGTACGGGGGCTGGGCCAGGTACCACTCGCCAAGCGAGCGGAACGCCGCCCAAAACGCCCGCTTGGCCGACTGCTCATCCAGCGACTGATCGATGTCGGGCACGACGATCGCCTCGATCGTCGGCGTCCAGTTCTGCACGACCCCGGGCGTGTCGGCCAGCGGCACGCTGCCCGGGAACTTGAGGGAGTTGATCGCCTCCAGCGCCTCGTCGCCCATCGGCATGATCAGTTTGGGCAGCACGATCTGCAGCTCGCGCGTGAGCCACTGCGGCTGGAAGCCCGCCTCGGGGAGCTTGACGCAGAGCGTGCCGTAGAGCGCCAACGGCTCGACACCCAGGCGCTGCACGCTCTTCAGGATCGCCGAGCCGGCCCGCCCGAAGAAGGCGACGCCCTCCTGGCGTTCGGCGAGCCCGGGGGCCCACTTGATCATCACGATCTCGGCCTGCGGGGCTCCCGAGCTCAGGACCGGCAGCGCCGTTGCCCCGTGATGGACGGCCCACGCGGCGATCTCGTCGTTGAGGGCGCCGAGCTCCGCGATGGCCCGCTTGAGGTATGCGTCCTGGATGTCGTCGGGGGCGCCGGGCGTCTCGTCGGCGTCTGGCGGGCGCAGTGCCCGCACGCGGTTGCCCGTGCGTTTGGGAGGAGGCTCTGAAGTCATTTGCGAGTCAGATATTTAGCGGCCAAACCCGGACTCCTGCGCGACAGTGTTTCAGGTTGTTCGCCGCGCGGCGCGAGTGCGCCGGGCGCGCCGTCGACGGGGCCGGACGAGCTCACTCTCGGCCAGCGCGTCGAGGAAGTCGCGGCCGTCGCTGAACGGGCGCATCTCGACCGCTGTGGCGCCGAGCCCCTCCGCGGCGCCAGCGCCACTGCCGGCGCTGATGACCAGACCGATCTGGCGCGCCGCGCGCAGGACCGGACGTTGGGCCGGCCCCCCGGCCGGGTTGGCGAGTTCCACGCAATCCACCCGTGCCGCCTGCGCACGCAGCAGCGCCGCCGGCGGCGTGGCGGCCGTCGCCGGGTGCGGGATGAGCACGACGCCGCCTTGGGCATGGATGAGATCGGCGGTCTCGGCCAAGCCGCGACCGCCGGGGACGTCGTGGGACAAAAAGAGGCCGACCAGCGTCCCGTCGGCACTGGCGATCTCCTGGCCACGGATCACCGTCAGCCCGGGCGGCGCGACCGCGGCGACGGCATCGGCGACCGCAACCCCCTCAGGGCTCGCGATCGCGACGACGTCGAGCCCGGCATCCCAGCAGGCGGCCGCGAGCCGGGCCGGATCGGTACCGGTGGCCGGGCGGATACGCAAGTCGGCGACCACGCGTGCCTCGGATGGCGCCGCGCCGCGCTGGTGGCGCCCGAGCGCCGCGACATAGGCGCCCTCGAGCGCCTCGGCGATCTCGTCCCAGGAGGTGCTGACCGCGACCGCCTGGTGCCCGATCGATGCGCGCCGGTCCGCGTCGGCCAGCAGCGCGCGGACCGCCTCCGCCCACGGCTCGCGCACGAAGGGTGTAAGCACCACCGCGTCGAGGCCGTCCTCCAGCCGCGCCTCGGCCTCGGGGCTGCGCGGTGCGACGACCACGCGTCCGTCGGCCATCGCCTGGGCGGCCACCGGCCCGTCGACGTCGCCGGGCGTCCCGAGCAGCACGATCGCCGCAGGGTCCAGCGACTGCCGCCACGACTCGGGGCCCGTGTCGGGGATGATCCGGATGTCTTCGCGGAGCACCTTTGGGACGGCGGTGCGGATACGCCACGGGGCCTCGCGGGGGCCCATCAGCGTCACCGGTCCGCGCAGCTCGCGCGGGATCAGGCGCGCGACGGCGACGGCGAACCGCAGTCCGGCGCGGTCGCGGCCACGGGCGACGATCGCGATCCCGCTGGCCGGCGGGTGGGGCACGGCGGGGTGGCTGCCCCAGGGCATGAGCGTCAGCGTGCCCCCGAGGATCTGGGTGACCGCGAGCTCAACCGTCTTGGAGGTGGCGATGCGGACGTCGACCCGCGCCATCGCGCCCTGGACGAGCGAGCCCATGAACGCTGCGCCGGTCATCGGGTCCGGCCGGTGGAAGGTCGTGGCGGTGACGCCCGAGGCGCGGCGCAGCACCGACAGGCCGGGTGTGGGGGTCAGGGGCTCGTGGACGTGCACCACGTCCCAGTCCCCGTGGGAGATCGCCGCCTCGAGCTGCGAGGCGGTCTCGAACGGGCTGACGCCCAGGCGCGAGCCGCTGCGCCGGGCCCGCCCCACGATCACGATGCGCGGGGTCCCGGGCGCCGCCTGGATCGCGGTCGCCTGACCGTTGCCGGCGCGGCTGATGCGCCGTGTGCCGTCGCGCAAGTCGCCGGCGCGGGTGCCGGGTGCGAATACCGTGACGCGATGCGCGCGCCGGGCAAGTGCGTGGGCCTCCTCGTGAACGCGCCAGGCGATGTCGTCACCCGGCGGCCACGCCGTCGGGCAGACGATCGCGATGGCCAATGGTGCGCTCACGGAACCTCCGCTGGCGCATGACCGGATGGCCGCCCCGGGCGGCCATCCGGTCATGCGGATCAATCAGGCGGTGACAGGCCCCTCGGTGGCCGGGACCACGACACGACGATCTTCACCGCTGATGAAGGCCTGCGTCAACTCGCGGGCGACATCGTCCGGATGCTGGATGGGCGGGCTCTTCATGAAGTACGACGACGGGCCCTCCAGCGTGCCGGAGATGCCGTTGTCGAGGGCGATCTTGGCGCAGCGCACCGCGTCGATGACGATGCCGGCCGAGTTCGGCGAGTCCCACACCTCGAGCTTGAGCTCGATCGACATGGGCACGTCGCCGAAGCCTTCGCCCTCGAGGCGGATGTGCGCCCACTTGCGGTCCTTCAGCCAGGGGACGTAGTCACTCGGGCCGATGTGGACGTCGTCCTTGGCGATCTTCTCGGTCAGGATCGAGGTGACCGCGTTGGTCTTGGAGATCTTCTTCGACGCCAGCCGCTCGCGCTCAAGCATGTTCAGGAAGTCGGTGTTGCCGCCGAAGTTCAGCTGGCTGGTGTGCTTAAGGCGTACGCCACGCTCGTTCATCAGCCGGGCCAGGGTGCGGTGCACGATCGTCGCGCCAACCTGGCTCTTGATGTCATCGCCGATGATCGGCACGCCGTGCTCCACGAAGCGGCCCTGCCAGTAGGGCTCGCGGCCGATGAACACCGGAATGCAGTTGACGAACGCACAGCCGGCGGCCAGCACCTGCTCGACGTACCACTTGGTGGCCTGCTCGGAGCCGACCGGCAGGTAGCTGACGACCACGTGCGTCTCGGTCGCGCGCAGGATCCCGGTGATGTCGGCGGTCGGGCCGGGCGCCTTCTCGATGATCTCGCTGAGGTACTTGCCCAGGCCGTCGTGGGTCATGCCGCGCTGGACCGAGACCCCGGCGTGCGGGACATCGGCAAACTTCAACGTGTTGTTCGGCTCGCAGAAGATCGCCGCCGACAGGTCCAGACCAACCTTCCGTGCGTCGATGTCAAACGCCGCGGTGAAGCGGATGTCATTGACGTGGTAGCCGCCCAGGTTGACGTGCATGAGGCCCGGCACGAACTCGTCGGGCTTCGCATTGCGGTAGTACTCGACACCCTGGACGAGCGACGAGGCACAGTTGCCGACGCCGATGATTGCGACGTTGACCGTTTCGCTCACGGTTTTGTGCTCCCCTGATTGATTGCGGATGCGGGCTCCGGCTGGAGGGCCCGGTAGACGTGCCAGATACGGTGCACCATCGTCATGAGGCTGAGTGCCGCCAGCACGACGATCACAGCCGCCAGAACCGACCCGAGGGAGCCCATGAAGATCCCGCCTCCGGTCAGCACGAGTCGTTCGGGCCGGCCCATGAGCCCGCCCTTGTTGGTGTCGATGCCGAGGCCTTCGGAACGCGCCCGCGTGTAGGACACCAGAAATGATGCCGTCAATGCAACGAAACACGCCGCCACGATCCACTGCTGGCCGCGCTCGGCGAAGGTCACACCCAGCGCGCCGAGGATGACGCCCTCGGCGAGCCGGTCGAGCGTGGAATCAAGAAACGCACCGAAGCGGCTGGTGCGGCCCTGCGCGCGCGCCAAGGTGCCGTCGAGCGAGTCCCCGAGGCTGAAGGCGACATACAGGAATCCGGCCAGCACCCACTGGCGGGCCACGATCAGGACCGCGACCACGCAGATGCCGGCGAAACCCAGCAGCGTCAAGGCGTTCGGAGTCAGGCGCAGCCCGTTGGCGATGCCCAGAAGGGCGCGCCCGAACGCGCCCCGTGGCGAGGTGGCGTCAGAGATCTCGTGCAGTCCTGTTGCGATGAGCGCGCCCCTCCTGGCGGCCTGCGGGTGGTGAGGGACACTGAACCGGTGGCGGCTAGAATAGCCGGGCATGCGCCTGTGCAGGTACCTTGACTTCCACGCCCCGCGAATCGGGCGACTCGAGGGCGACACCATTGTGCCCACGCGTCTTGACGACATGTACGCGGTGATGCGCGGAGCAGACCTGACACCCGACGGTGCCCCAGTGTCGCTCGGCGACGTGACATTACTCGCTCCGTTGCATCCCGGGAAGCTTTTGGGCGTCGCGAAGAACTACGCCGACCACGCCGCCGAGCTCAACGAGGCCGCGCCGGCTGAGCCGTCGATCTTCTCCAAGCTGGTGACCGCGGTGACGGGGCCCGCGGGCCCGGTGGTCCGGCCGACCTATACCCGCGAGCTCGACTACGAGGGCGAGCTCGCGGTGGTCATCGGTAGGAGGATGCGCGATGTCTCGGTGGCCGAGGCGCGCGCGGGGGTGTTCGGGTACACGATCATCAACGACGTCTCGGCCCGCGACATGCAGCAGGCCGAACCCCAGTGGACGCGTGCCAAGGGCGGCGACACCTTCGCCCCGCTGGGGCCCTGGATCGTCACCGCCGACGAGATCCCGGACCCGCAGCAACTGGCCGTACGGACGTGGGTCAACGGCGAGCTGCGCCAAGACGGGCACACCGGCCAGATGATCACCCCCGTCGCGGAACTGGTGGCCTGGTGCGCGGCCAGCTTCACCCTGGAGGCGGGCGACGTGATCGCGACGGGCACGCCGGCGGGCGTGGGTCGTGGCTTCGATCCGCCGCGCTACCTCGAACCGGGGGACACCGTGCGGATCGAGGTGGAGCGCATCGGCGCAATCGAACACGAAATCCGGTGACGAGCACGGACCCCGACCGGCCGGCACGGGTGATCGGGCGTGTCCTGCGCCGCACCGGGCTGGCGTTTCCCCGCGGGATGCTCGGCGATGACGCCGCGCGCCTTGCCGCCGCCCTCGGCGGTGTGGGTGGGGGCGAGCTCGACGCGCTGGTGACGGCGGCCTCCGAGGACCTGTGGGCGGACCTCCAACCGCCGACGCTCGCTGCGGTGCGGCTACACCTGGAGCGGGCCGAAGGCCAGGACCGCACGGATCTCGAGACGGTGCTCGTGTGGGCCGAGCTCGAGGACCCGGACAACCCGCTGGCGCGCGCGCTGACGGTGCGCGCCGCGCAGGAGCTCGCTGGCGCGCTGCGGCACGCCGAGGACCAGCTCCGCGCGGTGGAGCCGTTGGTGGCCGCCGGCGGACGTGAGGGCGCCGTTGCGGCGGCCCGTGCACTCGGGGCGGTGGTGGTTGCCCTGCTCGATCTCGACCCCGAGGACTTCGCCGGCGAGATCGTCGACTACGTGGATCGCGACCAGAGCGCGGAGGCACTCGACCGCCTGGCACGCGCGACGGGCGACCTCGAGAGCCGCACGTGGGCGCGCGAGGTCGTGCGGCCACTGGAGGTCGACGACGCGCCGGCCGCGAGCCGTGCCGTCCGGGCCTTGGCGGCCGGCGCGCCGCCGGACGATCCGGCCGAGGATGCGGTCTGGGTACCGACGATTCTCGCGCTCGCCCACGAGGGACTCGAGCGTGCCCTGGCCCAGGAGGCCGACGGCGCAGCGAGCTAGTCGATGATGATCTCGCCGTCACGCGTGGCGATGCCGAACCGCCTGATGCCGTGCCCGGGTACGGCCGTGTGGCGGACCGGCAGCCCGTGGTCTCCGAGCCATGCGTTCAAGTACTCGGCGGGTTCGCCGACCTCGACGAATGTGAACGTCCCCGGCTGGCAGGTGTGGCCGGCGTCGTCGTAGCGCGCCTGCCAGTGGCGCAGGCGCGCGGCGTCCTCGACCTCCGGCGCGACGAAGAACGGGAGCGGGTAGCGCGGCATGCCAGCGGTGCGGAACCGGGCGGTCGTACCGTCGCTCATCTCCATGGTCCCGTGCTGGACGGGGAGCCCGCGCCGCCTGGCCGATTCCTCGATGTCGTCGACCCCGAGCGCCCACCACAGCACCCGATCGCGCCCCTGCAGCGCCTGCGCCAGCCACGCCCCGTCGGCCTTGGAGGTGTCGCCGATCCCGAGCAGCTCGAGAAACGTCGGCGGCGCGAGTGGAATGATCCGGTTGGTCGTCCCGCCGAGGTGCCTTCCGCCGGGGAGCGATCCCAGGCCATAGTCGCGGCGCAGCCGCCCGGCGGTCGCGTCGATATCGACGGCGCCGTAGATGACATGGTCGATAAAGAAGCCTTCCTCGGGCATGGCCGTCCCCAGTCGTCTCGTGCGCGCCGCCTTCGGCCGTCACGGCCGCAGGCATCCCCGCCCGCACGATAGATCCGCTTGTGGGTGGCCGCGATCAGGGTGCCGCGGAGGATGGACTCCGTGAAAGCCCGGACACGGACCGGCAGCGGTCGTGCATAGGATCATGCGCGTGACCCACGAACTACTGTCCGAGCGGCTCATGGCCGTCTCGCCGATGCGCGACCCGGCGATGATCGGCGCCTTCGCGCGCTATGAGTTGCTCGGGATTCCGGAGCTAGACGCCGCCTGGGACGCCGTCAACGCCGACTTCCGTCGCTGGGTCGAGGCACCCGAGAATGCTGGCTGCCCGATCCAGGAGGCGCCCCAGTACTGGGACCGCATCGCGATCGGCACGCTTCAGGAGCGGCGCACCTGGTGGGAGTGATCCCGAGGGAGCGAGACACGCGCAGCGTGTGCCCGTCACCGACCGGGCAGGGCGGTCTGCGATGCGCCTGGCCGAGTGCGACGGCATGGCGAACCCGGTCTTCGCGGCCCGGGTCCGCCATGCCGATGCCGGCATTACGGGCTGAGCACCACGGGGTTCGTCACCGCGTGGAAGTGATTGGTCGCCAGGCCGAGGAGCGTCAGCGTGCCGGGCGTGTACCAGATGCCGTTCGTGTTGGCGAAGATCGTGTTGTGCGCCACGACTTCCTTGTACGGCGTGACCGACCACATCACGATCCCGGTCGTCTGTGGGTCCGTGACGGTGTCCGTGCCGTCCCCGAGGGTCAGGTTGTTGGTGCCGATGACGTTGTGCGTGAACACGTTGCCGTTGACATACGCATTGGCGGCGTGGCTGTGGATGGAGATGCCGGCGAGGCCGTTGCCTTGGATGAAGTTATGGGAGACGTAGTTCTCGTAGGAGGCGGTGTAGGTCGCCGGTGCGAAGACGCCGATGCCCGAACCGCCGTATGGCGTCGTGCCATTGCCGATCACGACGTTGTCGACGACCGTGTTGTGGTAGACGCCGCCGAAGGACGGGTCGAGTTTGCCGGTGACCGGGTCGAAGGCGAGGTTGTGACCCGGGAGCACGATGCCGCACTCCTTGGTGTTGTCCGCGACGTAGTTCCCCTTGATGAGGTTGCCCCGGGTGGGCCCAGCTCGTCGGTCAGCAGAATGCCGTCGGCGCCCCCCGTCACGGAGTTGTCGCGCACCGTGGAGTCGGCGACGCTGAGCAGGTGGATCCCTCCGCCGCAGTCGCTGCCGCCGTTGGGCGTGCAGAAGCGGTACGGGGAGGCGGGATCGTTGAAGCCGACGTCGTTGTTCTTGACATCGTTGTTCGTGATCGTGACGTCGTGCAGCGGCTTGCCCGTGTAGAACTGGTTGCCGCCGAGGTTCGGGCCCGCGACGGGGTTCGGGTTGATTGCCAGGATGCCTTCACCCTCGGCGTTCTCCACGGCGCAGGCCCGTAATGGTCACGTGTGAGGCTTCAACCGTGATAGCGGCGTACGGCTGCTGGCCGAGAATGGCGCCGGTGGTCGCGCCCGGGAGCCCGGCAGCGTTGATCGTGGCCCACCTGCCCTGGAGCGTGAGCGGCTTCTGGATGACGACCCGCTCGGCGTACGTGCCCGGGCAGGCCACCACGGTGGCGCCCGGCGCGGCGCTGGCCACTGCGGCGCCGATCGTCGAGAACTTGGCCGTCGCGCAGGAGGTCCCGGCGCCGCTTGGCTTCGCGCTCGGAGACACATATTTCTTCCCGTGTGACCAACCCAGCGCGGGCGCGACGCCGGCAACGCCGGCGGCGAGGAGCGCGGCGCTTGCTGCGGCCGCGACTCCGGCGCCCCAGTGTCGTGGGACTGTCATGGCGATCCCCTTTCGAATCAGCGCCCCGGGGATGCGCAGCGGACGCGCGGAGTGCGCCCGTGATTGGGTCCACGCTAGATCCGTTCGATTTGGCGGTCAATCGCCTGGACGTTCCGCGCTACGCGTGCGACGGCCGTGCTAGCCGGCTGCGTCCGCCCGGTTCCGCACGCCGGCACGAACGAGGATCTCCGGCACCGCGCGCTCCCAGGCCACCGCCATGACATGGCAGCCGGCGACGCCATCGAGCTCGCGGAGCTGTTGGATGACCTCGACGCAGATCTGCTTGCCGGTCTCGCCCTCGTCGTCGGCGGACTCCATCCGGGCGACCAGCCCGTCGGGGACCTCGACTCCCCAGACGTTGTCGCGCATGTGCAGCGCCATGCGCAGGTGCTTGAACGGGCCAACCCCGATGAGCAGGCGCGGCCACGCCGGCAGATCCGCCGCCTGCAACCGGTCGAGGAACGTGGCGAGGCGCTCGGGTTGGAAGCACAGTTGGGTCTGGAAGAAATCGGCACCGGCCTCCATCTTGGCGCGCAGCTTCGAGATCTCGACATCGGGATCCGCCGCCAGCGGGTTCGCGGTCGCGCCGAGGAACAGCGCCGGCGGCGTGCCGCGCAGCGGCTCCTGGTCCTCGTTGGCGAAGTGTCCGGAGCGCAAGGCGTCCTGCAGGCGCAACAGCCCGAGCGTGTCGATGTCGTTGACCGGCTGGGCCGTGGGGTGGTTGCCGATGTGGATCGGATCTCCGGTCATCGCGAGGGTGTTGTGCAGCCCGAGTGCGGACGCCCCCAGCAGATCGGACGTCAGAGCGAGGCGGTTCCGGTCGCGGACCGTGATCTGCATGACGGGCTCGACGCCGTTGTCGAGGGCGATGCGGCCAGCGGCCAATGGCGCCATCCGCGACTGGGCCGTCTGGTTGTCGGTGACGTTGGCAGCGTCCACCCAGGGCGACAGGAGGCGCGCGGTCTCGGCGAATTCGTCGATTCCGGAGTGCTTCGGGGGGCCGAGCTCGCTCGTGACCGCAAACTCACCGCGTTGCAAGACGCGAGCCAGGCGGGTTATGCCGGGGGCATCCACGGGCGGGAGGTTAGCAGCGGGCTCCGGGACGGGCGCGTCGAGCGGCGGCGCCCCCGAGCGCGGCCAAGATGCGCTCCGAGCGGCCGATAACTGCGTCCTGCGCGGTCCCCGCGTTCGTGCGTGCTGATACGATCTAAGGCCACGCCGTCAGGCAGCACTTCGCGTGTCTTGCCTGCGCATTCAGCAGAAACGACAGCGATGAGGGACCCGAGGATATGGCCGACTGGAGCGACTGGTACGCCAAAGACGACCCGACCACCTGGGTCCTGGCCGAGGTGCTGCGCCGACGGGCGACCGAGCACCCCGAGCGCGATTACCTGAAATTCGCCGACCGTCCGTGGCTGAGCTACGGGACCGTCAACTCCCAGGCCAACCAGATCGCCAACGGCTTGATCGCGCGCGGGGTCGCCCCCGGCGAGAGCGTGTCGGTGATGCTGCCCAACTGCGAGCAGTTCGTGCCCACCTGGTACGGCATCCTGAAGGCCGGCGCGGTGATGAGCTCGATCAACACCGCCTACAAGGGCGACTTTTTGTCCTGGACGATCAACTTGGTCGAGGCCAAAAAGCTGATCATCAGCGACCTGTATCTGGACCGGCTGGATCTGATCAAAGACGAGCTGCCCAAACTCGAGCACGTGATCGTGCTCGACAGCGGCGCCCAGGAGGGGCCGGACCCGAGCCTGACCTGGGAGCCGTTTACCGAGCTGATGAACGCCTCGGATGCCGAGCCCACCCTCGAGTACTCCTGGACCGACGATGCCCGGATCATGTTTACCTCCGGGACCACCGGGCGCTCCAAGGGCGTGATCAAGCAAAACGCCGCCGATTACTTCTCGGCGCGCGGGCTGCTTGAGGTCATCTCGGCCACCGCCGGCAAGTCGGTCCAGCAGCTGGCCGAGGACACCTTCTTTAGCTGCCTGCCGCTGTTTCACTCAAACGCCCAGGTCTTGTCGGCCTACCCGGCCCTGGTCGCCGGCGGGCGGGTGGCCTTTGTCGAGCGCTTTTCGTCCTCGCAGTTTTGGCAGCAGGTCATCAAGGCCGAGGCCACGATCTTCAACTCGATCGGCGCGGTGAGCTATTTCATCTACAACATCCCGCCCTCAGAGCTCGATCGGGCCCACCAGGTCCACACCGTGTTTGCCGCCCCGGCGCCCAAGGACATCTACCACGAGTTCCAGGAGCGCTTCGGGGTCAAGTTCATCGAGGGCTACGGGCTGACCGAAACCGGCATGGCCACCTACATGACCCCACCCGGCCCCGCGGTGGCCCGGCTCGAGCTGCGGCAAGGCCAACGCCGGGCTATCGAGGTCACGATCGTCGAGCCCGGCACCGACCGGCCGCTGCCGCCCAACACCCCGGGCGAGATCGTCGTCGATATGAAGATCCCCAACATTGTCATGCGCGCCTACGTACGGCATGCCCGAAAGACCGCCGAGGATTTCCGCAATCTGAAGCTGCACACCGGCGATCTGGGGCGCATGGACGACGAGGGCTACTTGTACTTCATGGACCGGCTCAAGGACTACATCCGCCGGCGCGGCGAGAACGTCAGCTCGATGGAGGTCGAGCGGCCAGTCTCCACCACCCGCAGATCCGCGAAGCGGCGGCATCGGCGTCAAGGCCGGCGAGGGCGCCTCCGCCGAGGACGAGATCATGTGATCTGCATCGCCGAGGGCACCGCGCCCGACCCCGCCGAGTTCACCTACTGGATCGGCCGAGCGCATGCCCTATTTCATGGTGCCCCGCTACATCCGCTTCGTGCGAGACCCTGCCCAAGACCCCGACCGAGCGCGTCCAGAAGGTCAAGCTGCGCGATGAGGGCATCACCGCCGATACCTTCGACCGCGAGGCCGCGGGCATCGTGGTCAAGCGCTAGGGCAACCGTGCAACGAGCCAGTGAGCTGGCAGGAGGATGACCCCGTGAGGACCGACGACACACCGAGCACCTCGGGAGCAGGGCTGCCTCAGGGGGCGGCCGACGGCTTGGCCGATGCGCTGACCTACCCCTACTTCCAGAGCGTGTTCGACCGCAAGAGCCGCCGCGTCGGGCTCGGTATGACGGTCGGCTCGGACGTAATCCCGTACGAGAGCCCGTACGAGCCGATCCCGCTCACCGAACTCGAGGAGGCCCTGCTGATCATGGCCGGGGCCGGGCTCAACGGCCTCGCCCTCGCAGACCTCGATCCGGTCCGCGGGATGTCGACGCTGGTCCAGTGGACCAACCGGACCTGGCCGAGCGCCTGCAGCAACCACGGCACCGAGCTGTTCTGGTCGAACGACGAGGGGCTGTGGTGGCTCAACATCTTCGGGATGGTGCCGGAGCCGGGCGAGATCTCGACGCTGTCGGGGCTGAGCCTCGAGAAGCAGGCCGACATCCTGGTCGACATGTTCCGGCGCGCCCGAGTCAAGCTGAAGGATGGCCGCGCCGAACTCCCGACGACGCTGCCGGGTCTGTTCGACTTCAACCAGTGGAACGCCAATAAGCCCGGTACGACCCTGTTCGTGCCGGTCACCAACATCACCCTCGAGTACATCAACGTCCTGTTCATCTACCTGGCCCGCAGCTATGCGTTCTCGATCGTCGACGAGCAGCAGGCCGGCCGCTCGGCCGGCCTGCAGTCGTGGATCGATTCCGGGCGGGTCGACCAGGGCCGGCGCATGGGCATGGTCGAGCTCGAGCAGCGCGTCCTGTCGATGCTCGTCGTCGAGCAGGCCTTCACGTGTCAGAACATCAACCTGGCCTTGCAGGCCGTGGGGCTCGGCGGCTGGACCTTCACCGGCTACCTGCCCAAGTTCGTCATGGGTGGCGGGGATGTCCCGGGCCTCGGGTTCCGCTTCGAGCAGGACAAGGCGGGCAACGGCTTCGCCGTCGGCCGCGACGGGATCGTCGAGGCGTTTGTGCCGCCGTACTACAAGGACATGCACGAGGCCGTCGATGCGTTCATGGACCTCAAGTGGTCGGCCATGGACCCGGACGTCGCCAAGCCCTACAAGGACTCCGAGAGCTTCGTCCAGGCGATCCCGAGGCCGCACGAGGAGACCGTCGAGATGGTCAAGGCGTACTGCCAGTACGTCTGGGACACCTATGGGCGGTTCCCGGCCTATCTCGACCCCATGTACCAGCGGCTGACCTGTCAGGCCCAGCATCTCGACCTGGACTTCTACGAGCACTACTTCCCGGGTGGTGCGGTCACCACCCAGCACGAGCAGCACTTCTCGCGCTGGCACCCGGAACTGTCTGACGCCCACGGGCGTCCGCCGCGCAAGTCCTAGCGCGAACCCGCCGGCCCGTGGCCATCTGGCCCGGGCCGGCGGGCGGTTCCCGATCTTCATGTTGACCCCGTCGAACGCCGATGGGTACTCGAACTTCGACGACCGCGCCATCGGCCGGGCACGACCGTCGCTGCGCCGCTACCGCGAGGGCTGGACACCTGCCTAACACCGTCGCACTGTTTCCGACCTGCCTGGGCGATCTCGTCAGCCCCGAGACGGTTGAACATGCCGAGGGCGCCCTGGGTGCCGTGGGGCTCGCGGTACGGCCGGTGCGGGGCGGGACCTGCTGTGGCCAACCGGCGTTCAACGCCGGCTTCCATGACCAGGCGCGCCGGGTCGCGCGCGTGACGCTGCGTGCGCTCGCCCAGACGACGGGGACGATCGTGGTCCCGGCCGGGTCGTGCGCCGCGATGATGAGCCGCCACTGGGTCGAGCTGTTCGCTGGTGACCGGGACGCCGAGCTCGCGCAGCAGGTTGCGGCCCGCGTGGTGGAGTTCACCGCGGTGATGGCGGACCACCTGGACCTGTTGCGGAGCCGCGGCCTGCGCTGGCCGGGGACGGCCGGCTACCACGACTCCTGCCACATGCTGCGAGAGCTGCGGCTGGGCGGGGAGCCGCGGGCGGTGCTCGGCTGCGTGCGCGACCTGACGCTCGTGCCACTCGCCAGCGCGGACCGCTGCTGCGGGTTCGGCGGCACGTTCGCGATTCGCTATCCGGAGGTCTCGGTCGCGATGGCCGACAGCAAGCTCGACGACGCGCGCGCGAGCGGCGTCGAGGTACTGATCTCGGCCGACCCGGGCTGCCTGATGCAGCTGGGCGGCCGCGCGGAGCGCACGGGGGACGGCCCGCGCGTCATCCACATCGCAACGCTGCTGCATGAGGCGGGCCTGCGGTGAGCGGCGATCCGCTGACGTCCTCCACGTTCGCCGAGCGGGCCCGCGTGCAGCTGGCCAAGCCGTTCCTGCGCCAGGCGGTGCCCCGCGCGACCGACAATGCGGTCCGGGACCTGCGTGCCCGCTTTGCCGGGCACGACTACGAGGGGCTTCGGGAGCTCGGGCGCGAGATTCGGGCGCGGACGATGGCCGATCTGGACGGGTTCCTTGACACGCTCACCAGGGCGTTCGCCGAGCATGGCATCCAGGTCCACTACGCCGCTGACGCCGCGCAGGCCCGCGAGCACGTCGTGCGCATCTGCCGCGAGGCCGACGCCCGTCGGGTGGTGAAGGTCAAGTCGATGGCCACCGAGGAGATCGCCCTCAACCCGGCGCTGGAGGCGGCAGGCCTTGCGGTGACCGAGACCGATCTCGGCGAGTACGTCGTGCAGCTCGACGGCGACCGACCCTCGCACATCATCGCGCCGATCATCCACAAGACTCGCGGCGAGATACGCGAGAGCCTGTCGCGCGTGGCCGGGCGCGAGCTGCCCGACGACGCCTCCGAGCTGACCGGGTTCGCGCGTGAGCACCTGCGCGGCGCCTTCATGGAGGCCGACGTCGGCATCAGCGGCGCCAACTTCGGGATCGCCGAGACGGGCACCGTCGTGCTCGTGACCAATGAGGGCAACGGGCGCATGTGTACCTCGATGCCGCGAGTGCACATCGCCGTGATGGGCATCGAGCGCGTCATCCCGACCCTCGAGGACCTGTCGGTCATGCTGCCGCTGATCACCGGCGCCGGCACGGGCCAGCTGATCACCTCCTACGTGAGCATGTTGTCGGGCCCGCGCGGCGACGGGGAACCCGACGGTCCGGAGGCGATGCACGTTGTGCTGCTGGACAACGGACGCCGGGCGCTGTTGGGGACCGAATACCAGGAGGCTCTGCACTGCATCCGGTGCGGTGCGTGCCAGAACGTGTGCCCGGTGTACCGCCAGGTGGGCGGTCACGCGTACGGCTGGGTCTACGGCGGGCCCATCGGCGCGGTGCTGACGCCGCTGTTTCGGGGCACCACCGATGGCGGCGAGGTCCCCCAGGCGAGTTCGCTGTGCGGCGCGTGCGACGATATCTGCCCCGTGAAGATCCCCTTGCATGATCTGCTCTTGCGGTTGCGCCGCACCCGCGTCGACGACGGCGCCGCCCCATGGCGGGAGCGGCTGGCCGCGGAGCTGTGGGCGTGGGCGTGGTCGTCGCCGTGGCGGTACCGGCTGAGTACGCGCGTCGCGGCGTCCGCGGTGCGCACGATGACCGCGGTCGGGCTCGTCGCGAGCATGGGACCGCTCGGGCGCTGGGCGCGCGGGCGCGCGGTGCCGCGGCCGGCGCGCCGCCCCTTCCACGCGCGTGGCGGCCGTGATGTCTGATCGGACCCAGACCCAGCTGTGGCGGCTCGCCCCGACCGAACTCGCTCCGCACGAGGACGCGCTCACGCGGTTCGCCCACGAGTTGGAGCTCGTTGGCGGCACTAGCATGCGGGTCGGTCCCGCGGAGCTCGTCGGCGAGATCACCGCGACGCTGGCGGCAGTCGGCGCGCACCGGGTTGCGCTGACCGCGGATCTTGACGACGCGCGGCCGGTGATCGCCGACGCGCTCGACGCCGCCCGCTACGACGTCGTCGACTACGAGGCCGTCGCCGGCGACCGCACCGCGGTGCAGGAGCTCGATGCCACGGTGACCGGCTGCCTGGCCGCGGTCGCCGCCACGGGGTCGATCGTGACCGGCGGCAGCGCGGGGCGCGGCGGGGCACTGGTGGCGCCGACCCACGTCTGCGTGGTCGAGACCCGGCGGGTCGTCGATGGTCTGGCGAGCCTGATGCGGCTCGCACCGCGGCTGGGGGCGGGCTCGATGATGGCCATCCAGACCGGGCCGAGCCGCACCGCCGACATCGAAAAGACACTGATCATCGGCGTCCACGGGCCCAAGCGCGTTCACGTCGTCCTGTTCGACGGGATACTGACCGACTGACCGTGGCCGCGCGGCGTCGGCGGCGTGCACGAGACGGGGGGGACCCGGGGCTCCGGGCCGCGCCCGGCGCCCCGGGTCCCGCGCCTGGCGCTACGTGCGCAGAATCTTAGTCAGCACGACTCAGATCTAGCCTTTCATGACTTGACATGAAGTGACTAAGATCTATCATCGAGTCAGTTGATCTATCGGCATCGACGGGCCCTCCGGCGGCCCTGTCCAGGAGGCGACACAGCGCATGGCAAAGACGATCGGCATCGACCTTGGTACGACCAACTCGTGCATGGCGGTCCTGACCGGCGGTGAACCCGAGGTCATCCCCAACTCCGAGGGCGGCCGCACGACCCCGTCGGTCGTGGCTTTTTCGAAGACCGGCGAGCGCCTGGTCGGGCACCGTGGCCAAGCGCCAGGCGGTGACCAACCCGGAGAACACCGTCTTCTCGGTCAAGCGGTTCATGGGCCGCAAGTTCGGCGAGGTCGACGAGGAGATGAAGATCGTCCCCGTACAAGGTCGTCCAGGGCCCGAACGGCGACGCCGCGCATCGACGTCGGCGGCAAGGAGTTCAGCCCGCCGGAGATCAGCGCCATGATCCTGCAGAAGCTCAAGGCGCGACGCCGAGGCCTTCCTGGGCGAGACCGTCAGCGACGCGGTCATCACCGTCCCCGCGTACTTCAACGACGCGCAGCGGCAGGCCACCAAGGACGCCGGCAAGATCGCCGGGCTCGACGTCAAGCGCATCATCAACGAGCCGACCGCGGCCGCCCTGGCCTACGGGCTCGACAAGGAGACACGACCAGACGATCCTCGTCTTCGACCTCGGCGGCGGCACCTTCGACGTCTCCGTGCTCGAGATCGGCGACGGCGTGTTCGAGGTCAAGTCGACGGCCGGCGACAACCACCTCGGCGGCGACGACTTCGACAAGGCGATCGTCGACTGGATGGTGGCCGAGTTCAAGCGCGATCAGGGCATCGACCTGAGTGCCGACAAGATGGCCCTGCAGCGCCTGAACGAGGCCGCCGAGAAGGCCAAGATCGAGCTGTCGACGACCACGACGGCCCAGATCAACCTGCCGTTCATCACCGCCGACGCAGACCGGCCCCAAGCATCTGGACCTGCAGCTGTCGCGGGCCAAGCTCGAGGAGCTCACCCGGCCGCTGCTCGAGCGGCTGATGGGCCCGACGCGCCAGGCCGTCCAGGACGCGGGCGTCGGCGGCAAGATCGACCACGTCGTGCTGGTCGGCGGCATGACCCGCATGCCGGCCGTGCAGGCGCGCGTGCAGCGAGATCACCGGCAAGGACCCGCACAAGGGCGTCAACCCGGACGAGGTCGTCGCCGTCGGCGCCGCGATCCAGGCCGGCGTCCTGGCCGGCGAGGTCAAGGACGTGCTGCTGCTCGACGTCACCCCGCTGTCGCTGGGCATCGAGACCATGGGCGGCGTGTTCACCAAGCTCATCGAGCGCAACACGACGATCCCGACCCGCAAGAGCGAGATCTTCTCGACCGCCGCCGACAACCAGACCCACGGTCGAGATCCACGTGCTCCAGGGCGAGCGCGAGATGGCCGCGGACAACCGCACGCTCGGCAAGTTCCACCTCGTGGGCATCCCGCCGGCGCCGCGCGGCGTGCCGCAGATCGAGGTGACCTTCGACATCGACGCCAACGGCATCGTGAACGTGTCGGCCAAGGACCTGGGCACCGGCAACGAGCAGAAGATCGAGATCCGGGCCTCTTCCGGCCTCAACGACCAGGAGATCCAGAAGATGGTCGCGCGACGCCGAGGCGCATGCGGACGACGACCGGCGTCTGCGGCAGGTCGCCGACGCGCGCAACCAGTCCGAGGCCCGCGTGCACGAGGCCGAGCGCCAGCTCAAGGACAACGGCGACAAGGTCGACGCCGCCACGCGCAGCGAGATCGAGTCGGCGATCGCGACGGCGCGCAGCGCCGCCGAGGGCGAGGACGTCGCCCAGATCGAGGCGGCGACCCAGACCCTGACCGACGCCCTGCACAAGATGTCCGAGGAGATCTACCGGCAGGCCAGCGCCCAGCCGAGCCCGGACGGTGCGTCCGGTGCGCCCGGCGAGGAGACGGTCGAGGACGCCGAGTACGAGATCGTCGACGACGAGCCCTCGTCCCACGCCTAGGCCCGGGGAAGACGCGATGACAGCGATGCAAGCGACGGGTGCGGCCGCAGGCGGCCGCACCCCGCGCGGCGCCGGCCGAAGCGTGGTGCCCGCGTGATGGGCACCGAGGGTTTCCACGACCCGTTCGGTGGGCCACGTGAGACCGGGCCGGAGCCTCGGCCGCAGGCCGGGTCGGAGGGTCACGACCTGGAGCTCGACGTCGAGCCGCTGCCGACCCACGAGGAGGTCGCCCAGCTGCGCAGCGAGCGCGAGGCCTATCTCGAGCAGCTGCAGCGCGAGCGTGCCGAGTTCGCCAACTTCCGGCGCCGCGCCGAGCGCGAGCGGGCCAGTCAGCGTGGCGCGGTGATCCGCGACGTGATGCAGCAGATCCTGCCGGTCCTCGACAACCTGGAGCGCGCCGTCAGCGCACTCTCACAGAAGGATCCGGACCTTGCGGGCGGCGTCGACATGGTGCGTGGCCAGCTCGAGCAGATCCTGGCCGGGCACGGCCTGGTCGAGGTCGCGGGCGTGGGGTATCCGTTCGACCCGAACGTCCACGACGCGATCGCGTCGGTGCCGTCGGCCGACCACGGCGACGGCGTCGTCGTCGAGGTCGTCGAGAAGGGTTACCGGACCGACGCCGACCTGGTGCGGGCCGCCAAGGTGGTCGTGTCGGCGCGGCCGCCGGCCTCCGACGCCCCGTAAGCGGCGGTCGACATGCCCGACGAGGACCTCTACCACGTGCTTGGCATCGCCAAGGACGCCACGGCCGACGACATCAAAAAGGCGTACCGCAAGCTGGCGCGCAGGTACCACCCCGACCGCAACCAGGGCGATGCGGCGGCCGAGGAGCGCTTCAAGCAGATCTCGCACGCCCATGACGTGCTCTCGGACCCCGACAAGCGCCGCGAGTATGACGCCGCGCAGATGTTCGGCGGTCGTGTGCCGCCCGGCGGGGGCCAGGGCGCGGCGGCGGGATTCGGCGATTTCGCGGACATCTTCGGCGACATGTTCCGGCGGGGGCCGAGCCGCGGCGCGACCCAGCCACCGCCGCGGGGCGAGGACATCGAGGTCGAGGTGACGCTGTCGTTCGAGCAGGCGATGAACGGCGCGCAGATCGTCGTGACGGCCGACGTCAACGCGACCTGCCCGACCTGCGCTGGGTCGGGGGCGAAGGCCGGCACCAGCCCGCGCCTGTGCCCGGAGTGTCGGGGGCGCGGCGTGGTCGGGCGCGATCTGGGCGGATTCTCGCTGGGGCAGACCTGCCCGCGGTGCCACGGCAACGGCACGATCATCGACGACCCCTGCCCAACCTGTCACGGCGCAGGGACGGTCGCCGAGCATAAGCGCTACCCGGTCAAGATCCCCCCGGGAGTCAAGAACGGCACGCGCGTGCGCCAGGCGGGCAAGGGCCAGGCGGGCCTGCGGGGCGGCAAGCCGGGCGATCTGATCGTGATCACCCGGGTGACCCCGAGCCGGATCTTCGAACGCAAGGGGGACGACCTGTCGATCGACGTTCCGGTCACGATCTCCGAGGCGGCGCTCGGCGCGCAGATCGAGATCCCGACCATCGACGGCCGGGTCAAGCTCAAGGTGCCCGCCGGCTCGCAGGACGGGCGGGCGCTGCGGGTGCCGGGCAAGGGTGCGCCCAAGCTCAAGCACTCCGGCCGGGGCGACCTGATCGCGCGCCTCCGCGTGCGCGTGCCGGAGTCCCTGAGCGACGAGCAGCGCGCGGCGCTCGAACACTTCGCCGGGCTCGACGGGACCAATCCGCGGACCGGACTGTTCGAATGACCAGCGACGAACCGACCGGCGGCTTCTACCTGATCGGCATCGTGGCGGAGCTGGCCGGGATGCACCCGCAGACCCTGCGGCTCTACGAGCGCCGGGGACTCATCCGCCCCAGCCGCAGTGCGGGGCAGACACGACGCTATTCCGATGCCGACCTGGAGCGCCTGCGACGCATCCAGGCGCTGTCTGAGGCCGGGCTCAACATCGCCGGGATCGAACGGGTGCTCGATCTGGAAGGACGGCTGTCCGACGCTGAGGACCGGCTGGCCGGGCTTGCCGCGCAGCTCGAGCAGGAACGTGCGGAACATCGTGAGGAGATGGAGCGCGCGCGTCGCGCGACGCGCGCCGAGGTCGTGCTGGTCACCCGCCGTGAGACCGCCCTGGTCCCGCTGCAACGGCCGGTCACGCAGAATCGGGGAGGTAGTACGCATGCCAGTTGAACGGCCCACCGAACGGGCCCAGGCGGCGCTCGCCGACGCGGTCCGCGCCGCGGCGGACCGGTCCAACCAGCGCGTGGAGCCCGAGCATCTGCTGCTCGCGCTGCTCGGCCAGCGCGAGGGGCTGATCGATCCGCTGATCACCTCCGCCGGCGCGCGGATCGACGCGGTGCGGATGGCCGCCGAGCAGGCCGTCGACAAGTGCCCGCAGGTGCGCGGCGGCAACGTCGAACAGCAGCTGTCGCCGGCCTTCGAACGGGTGATCCGGCGCGCCGGCCAGGAGGCCGAGCGACTGACCGACGAATTCATCTCCACCGAGCACCTGCTGCTGGCGCTCGTGATCGAGCCGTCGCCGGCCCGCGACGCCCTGCGCGCCGGCGGGGTGACCGAGGAGGCGATCCGCGAGGGGCTCGCGCATCTGCGCGGCTCGATGCGCGTCACCGATCCGCACCCGGAGGGCAAGTACCAGGCGCTCGAGCAGTACGGGCGCGACCTGACCGAGGCGGCCCGCCGCGGCGCCCTCGACCCGGTGATCGGGCGTGACGAGGAGGTGCGCCGGGTCATCCAGGTGCTCTCGCGGCGGACCAAGAACAACCCGGTGCTGATCGGCGAGCCTGGCGTCGGGAAGACCGCGATCGTCGAGGGGCTCGCCCAGCGGATCATCAGCGGCGACGTCCCGGACGGCCTGCGCGACAAGCGGGTCATCGCGCTCGACATGGGCGCGCTGATCGCGGGGGCCAAATACCGGGGCGAATTCGAGGACCGGCTCAAGGCGGTGCTCGGCGAGATCGCCGCGGCCGCGGGCCAGGTCGTCCTGTTCATCGACGAGTTGCACACGATCGTCGGCGCCGGGGCGGCCGAGGGGGCCGTCGACGCGGCCAACCTGCTCAAGCCGATGCTGGCGCGCGGCGAGCTGCGCGCGGTCGGGGCGACGACGCTGGATGAGTACCGCAAGCACATCGAAAAGGACGCGGCGCTCGAGCGCCGGTTCCAGCCGGTCATGGTGGGCGAACCCTCGGTCGAGGCCACGATCGCCATCCTGCGCGGGCTCAAGGAACGCTACGAGGTCCACCACGGCGTGCGCATCCAGGACGCGGCGCTGGTCGCCGCCGCGCAGTTGTCGGACCGGTACATCAGCGGCCGCTTCCTGCCGGACAAGGCGATCGACCTCGTCGACGAGGCCGCTTCGCGGCTGCGGATCGAGATCGACTCGGTCCCGAGCGAGCTGGACCAGGTCCAGCGGCGCATCATCCAGCTCGAGATCGAGGAGCAGGCCCTCGCCAAGGAGACCGATACGGCCTCGCAGGCCCGGCGCGAGGCGATTGCCGAGGAGCTCGGGGAGCTGCGCGAGGAGGCGGGCGGCATGCGTGCGCACTGGGAGCAGGAGCGGGCGGCGATCACCCGCATCCGGGACCTCAAAGAGCAGATCGAGCAGGCACGTCTCGAACTCGAGCGAGCCGAGCGCGAGGTCGACCTCGAGGGCGCCGCGCGGCTGCGGTACGGCACGCTCCCCGAACTCGAGGCGGCCCTCGAGGAAGCCAACGCCGACCTCGAGCGCAACCAGGCCGAGCGGCGCATGCTGAAAGAGGAGGTCGACGAGGAGGACGTGGCCGAGGTCGTCTCGGCATGGACGCGGATCCCGGTCTCGCGGCTGCTCGAGGGCGAGCTGCAGAAGCTCATCCAGATGGAGGAGCGCCTGCATGAGCGGGTGGTCGGTCAGGACGCGGCCGTCGAGGCGGTGGCCAACGCGCTGCGCCGGGCCCGCGCGGGGCTGTCGGACCCCAACCGGCCGATCGGCTCGTTCATCTTCCTCGGCCCGACCGGGGTGGGGAAGACCGAGCTCGCCAAGGCGCTGGCCGAGTTCATGTTCGACGATGAACGGGCCATGGTTCGGATCGACATGTCCGAATACATGGAAAAGCACTCGGTCGCACGGCTGATCGGTGCTCCACCCGGCTACGTCGGCTTCGAGGAGGGCGGCCAGCTCACCGAAGCCGTGCGGCGGCGCCCGTACGCGGTGCTGCTGCTCGACGAGATCGAGAAGGCGCACCCGGATGTGTTCAACGTATTGCTGCAGCTGCTCGATGACGGTCGCCTCACCGACGGCCAAGGCCGCGTGGTGGACTTCAAGAACGTCGTGGTCATCATGACCAGCAACGTCGGCAGTCAGTTCCTGGCCGACGGGATCGATGAGGACATCGCCGCCGAGCGGGCCTTGGGGGCCCTGCGCGAGGCCTTCCGTCCGGAGTTCATCAACCGGATCGACGAGATCGTCGTGTTCCGGCGCCTGACGCGCGCGCAAATCGACGCGATCGTGGACTTGCGCCTGGCAACGGTGATCGACCGCGTCGCCGAACGCGGCGTCGAGCTGCTGGTCACCGTCCGGCCGCACGCCGCGTGCTCGGCGACGAGGGCTACGATCCGGTCTACGGTGCGCGGCCGCTCGGCCGCGTGATCCGCAAGCGCGTCGAGGACGAGCTCGCGCGGGGCTTACTCGGCGGTGCCTTCAGCGAGGGCGACACGGTGCGCCTGGACGCCAACGAGGCCGGTGCGCTGACCTTCACGGTCGTCGACGAAACGCACGCGCGAGCGTAGACGGCCGATCCCGGGCGGCGAACGCCGACACGGGCACCGCCGCCCGGGCGGTCATGACCGCGGCGTGGTCCCCGGTGCCGGCGGCGGGTCGCAGCGCTGCGCGACCGGCACGCCCCGGGCGGCGAACAGGTCGCCGTGGCGCCGCGGCGCGGTGACCGCGCCGGGACCTACCGGACCCAGGTCTGCGATGCGCATCTTGGCCCGGCACACCGGCTGAGCGACCCCGGCGAATGCCTGTTCGGCGACGGCGCGCGCCGCGTCCAGGTCGCCGGCGACCACGATCACCTCTTCGTGCTGGAAGGGGCCGTCCCAGCCGCTGGAGGCGGCCCACATGTGCAGCTTGGCGTCCGGCATCGCCTCACACGCTAGCGCGGGGCGTCGTCGCAGGCCCGGTCCGCCGCTGGCGCGCGCGGTTACCGGCGCGGCGCGCGCGGGCGTTCCGGAAAGGTGCGCGAGAACTGAGCGCCGGCTGCCCACAGGCCGGTGACCGACGCAACGGCGGCGATGATCAGTCCGAGCTGGCGGGTCACGCCCAGTGCGGGGTCCGGGGGGAAGGCGAGCCGCAGCAGGATGCACACCGCCACCACGAGGGCCGTGGCGAGCGCGAGACCGGCCATGATGCGCCGCACGGGGCCGTGAAGGACGACCTCGCCGCGGACATCGAAGGCCACCACTGCCGCGCTCAGGGCGCAGATCGCCCCCGCCGTGACCGCCAGCTTGGCCGACGCGGTTGCATCCCAACCCGACACCGTGTCCGGGGCGGTGGTCGGACCGATGGCGGTCTGATACCAGGGCGTGAACACGGCGATCACGACCACCACCGCGCTGGCCACGGTGAGGATCGAGGGAAACAGCAGCGAGCGGGACCTCGGCATCGGCCTAGCCTAGCGGCGTGGCCGCGGATCCGGGCTCGCCCCCGACGCGCCGGCCGGGGGCGACTGCGATCATTGCTCAACCAGGGCGCGGCGGGCTGATACGCTCGCACGACGTCGAACCGACTTGGTTGTGAAGGAGGCCTGCGTGCCAACGTACATCTTGCTCAGCACGCTCAGTCCGCACGGTGTGGGCACCCTCAAGGCGAACCCGATGCGCCTCAAGGAAGTCAATGCGGAAATCGAGCAGATGGGCGCCAAGGTCGTCCAGCAGTGGGCGGTCCTGGGCCCGTACGACTTCGTCAACATCGTCGAGGCGGACGACGAGAAGGTCATCGCCCGCGTCTCGGTCGAGCTGGCCGCGCGCGGCACCGCACACTTTCAGACCCTGACCGCGATCCCCGTCGACGAGTTCCTGTCGCTCCTGAAGTGATCGTGTGCGCATGAGCCTCGCGCGAAAGACGACCGGCGGACTGCTCATCGCCGGCGGCGTCGTGGTGCTTGCGGCCTCGCCCCTGGCCGCGGGACTGCGATTCAGCGTGCGGTCCCGCCTGTGGGCGCTTGCCTACCGGCATGACCCGGTGGCGCCCTTCTGCGCGGCCCCCTGTTACGAGCGCGGTCCGGTCGAGGACCTCGACAAGCTGACCGGGCATACGGAAGCGCTGCCGTGAGCCGCTGGCGGGCCGAGGTGCTGATCCCGGCCCACCGCATCGTCGTGGCGCTACGCGGTGACGACGTCATCGAGCTGCGCGCGGACGACGGGCCCGGACGTTCCGGGCCTACCGCAGCCTCCCCGATGCGATCCACGGAATGATCGCCTGGCCGAACACGGTGCTGGTTACGGGTGAGGCGCCGGTGGTTGTCGACCCGGGGTACCAGACCCAAGGCGACATGCTGGTCGCGGCCCTGGCGACCCGTGGGCTGACCCCCGAGGATGTGGGCACCGTGGTGATGACGCACCTGCACTCGGACCACATCTCCGCGGTGCCGCAGCTCGGCGCGGTCGAGCTCTACGTGCACGCCGCCGAGCTCGCGACGCCCTACGGCCGGCGCCAGCGCGGCTGGCTTGACCAGGCTGAGGTGCGGGTGCTCGAGGGTGCGCGCGGCGAGATCCGGCCCGGGCTGTGGTGGATGCACACGCCAGGCCACAGCCCCGGACACATCGCGGTCGTCATCGAGACCGACGTCGGCCGGGTCGTCGTCGCCGGCGACACGATGGGCCCGGAGCCGGCGTGGTTCGCCGACAGGAATCCGCCGGCCGGGCTGGAACACCGCGAACAGCACATCGCGGCCTATGACAAGATCACCGCGCTCGATCCGGCACTGATCATTCCGGGCCATTACGAGCCGATCCCGCGGGGGGCCAGTTGAGTATCTCGGCGGCGGTACGCCAGCGCCAGATCTACATCGCGGCCGGCGCGAACATCGTGTTCATCTTGAGTCTGTTCCTGCCGTGGTTCGCCTTGGGCTCCTACGACAGCATCAGCGGCTGGAGCGCGCTGCCGGCGCCGCTGCTCATCCTGCTCACCGCCGTGGTCGCGGTGGTGGGCCTGTTCGCCGAGGTCAACCGGATCGCCCTGCCGCTGCGCCTCAACCCGCTGGGGATCGCCGCGTACGCGTCCTCGGTGCCGCTCTGGTTTGCGACGACCAACCTCATCAGCGGCGGTGGGACCGGCCGGGATTGGGGACTGGTCGTGGCGTTCCTGGCGGCGTTGGTCGCGACCGTCTTCGCGGTGCGTGTTTGGCGGGAAACCCGACGTTAGACTCACCCCACGGTATTGCGACACGGGGGGACGAGATGGGGATCGTCGACAAGGCCAAGGACGCGGCGAAGGTCGCCAAGGATGCGGCCCAGAAGGGCATCGACCAGACCAAGGACGCAGGGCAGCTGTTCCAGCTCAAGCGCACGTTGTCGACCCAGACCGAACACCTCGGCCATGTCGTGTACCGGCAGCACGAGGGTGAAGCCGGGCTCGACTCCGAAGTGACCCGGCTCGTCGACGAGATCCGCGCGACCAAGGCGGAGATCGACGCGCTCGAGCAGGAGTAGTCCCCGGGGCGCTGGCTGGGGTCGCCGGCCCCACCAGCGCACGCCCCCGCCCGGGCAGGAGCATCGCGGCGCGCGCCCCGGGCGCCCGCGAGACCCCGCCGCCGCGGCCCCTGGGCCCGCCACCGGCGCCGTGTGACATCCGCACCTCGCGTGGGGTGGCCAGAAGGCGCCCGGGGGCGTCATACTGCGTGCCGTGGTCATTGCGATCGTGCTCCTGCTTGCTGCGGCGCTCGCCGTCGCCGTTGCCTCCGAGGCGCTCGCGCGCCGCATTCGTCGGCGCAACGCGCGGCTGACGGCCGAGCTCGAACGGGCGCGCAACGCTGCTGCGACGGAGGAGCGCCGCCGCAAGGCGGCCTTCGAGCGGCTGCCGGTCGCCGCCCTGCACATCGATCGCACGGGCCTGATCCGGGAGATCAACGCGCTCGCGCGGGATAAGTTCCCGCACGTCACCACGGGCCAGGGGCTCCTGGCGTCCTTCGGCGAGCACCGGTTCTCAGAGGAGGTCGCCCAGACGGTGGCCACCGGCGCCGCGCGGACCTTCGATCTGCGGCTGTTCTCCGACGAGCGCCGGACCTTCCACGTCACGGTCGAGCCGATCACCATCGCCGCCGGCTCCGAGGTCTTCGTCTTCATGACCGACCTGACCGATGCGGTGGCCTACCAGGAGTTGCGCAGCCAGTTCTCCGCCAACGTCTCCCATGAGCTGCGGACGCCCCTGACCGGCCTGGCCGGCCTGATCGAGGCCCTCGGGGATCCGGACATCGACGTGGCGACCCACGCGCGGTTTGTCGACCGGGCTTCCGCCGAAATCCAGCGCCTGGTCGCGCTGATCTCCGACGTGCTGTTCCTGTCCGAGCTGGAGGCCAACCAGGACATCGGCCCGCTCGGCAACTGCGACCTGCGGGTCGCGATCGGCAATGCGGTCGATGCGCTGCACGACGTCGCCGCCGAGCACGACGTGAGCATCACGGTCGAGGCCGTGACGCCGGCCTTCGTGCCCCTGACCGAGCGCATGGCGACGACCGTGGTGCAGAACCTCGTCGAGAACGCGGTCAAGTACGGCGGCTCCGGGTCCGAGACCCGTGTGCGGGCGACCGTCGCCGACGACGGGCACTGGGTCGAGCTGGCGTGCAGCGACAGCGGTCCGGGGATCCCGGAGCGTCACCTGCCGCACATCTTCGAGCGGTTCTACCGCGCCGACGCCTCGCGGTCCAAGCGCCTCGGCGGCACGGGCCTGGGGCTGTCGATCGTCAAACACATCGCCGAACGCGCCGGCGGCACCGTCGAGGCCAGCTCGCGCCAGGGCTTCGGCACCACGGTCCTGGTGCGGCTGCCGGCACTCACCGCCGACGCGCCCGCCGTCGCCCCGTCGCACCTCGCCGACGCTTCGGTCGCGACCACGCGCTAGACTGGCCCCCGGTCGCCCCCAGGGGGCAGGCCCCGGATGCGCTGGCTGTCGCGTGCCATCCCTGCCCGCCGCCAAGGAGTTTGCTTGAGCGTTCCGCTGATGGACATTGGTGCCCAGTACGGCCCGCTGCGCGCCGAAATCGATGCCGCCATCGCTGGCGTGCTTGACAGTGGCCGCTTCATCCTCGGGCCACACGTCGCGGCACTCGAGTCCGAGATCTCCGAGCGTCTCGGCGGGCGCCCGTGTGTCGGGGTCGCCAATGGCACCGACGCCCTGGTCATCGCCCTTAATGCCCTGGATGTCGGCCCGGGCGACGAGGTCATTACGACGCCCTACACCTTCTATGCGACCGCCGAGGCGATCGCCCGGCTGGGGGCGACGCCCGTGTTCTGCGACATCGACGCCGACGACTTCTGCATCGACGCGGAGCTGATCGAGGCGCGCATTACCGACCGTACGCGTGCGATCCTGCCCGTGCATATCTTCGGCCACGCGGCCGACATGACCGCGATCCGGGCGATCGCCGACCGGCACGAACTGCCGGTGGTCGAGGATGCCGCGCAGGCCTTCGGTGGTGGCTGCGACGGGACCCCGATCGGTGCGCTCGGCGACATCGCCACGATCAGCTTCTTCCCGACCAAGAACCTGCCCGGCATCGGTGACGGCGGGATGGTGGTGTGCCGCGATCAGGCCGTCGCCGACCGCGTGCGGCGGCTCCGCTTCCATGGGTCGGCCGACAAGGTCGTGTTCCAGGAAGTTGGCTACAACTCCCGGCTGGACGAGCTGCAGGCCGCCGTGATCCGGATCTTCCTCCGGCATGTCGACGACTGGAACGATGGGCGGCGGGCCACTGCCGAGGCATACGCGAGTGCGGGGCTCGGTGACTTCATGCAGTTGCCGTCCGAGCGCGCCGGCGTACGGCATATCTACCACCTGTACATGGCCCGCCACGACGACCGCGACGCGCTCGCCAAGGGACTCGGCGCGCGCGGGATCAGCTCCGCGGTCTACTACGGGATCCCGATGCATCTGCAGCCGGTGTTCGTCGGCCTCGGGTATCGCCCAGGCGATCTGCCGGTCGCCGAGGCCTGTGCCGCGCGGGCGCTCGCGCTGCCGATGCACCCGCACATGACCGCCGCGCAGGTGGCCGCGGTCGTCGACGCGGTGGCCGAAGTCGTTGGACAGGTGCCGGCCCGCGGGTGACCCCGGCGCTCGCGGAGCCCGCGGCGGTGCAGCAGCCGGTGTCGGCGGATCCGCGGCCGCTGAGGATCTGGGTCGACATGACCAACTCGCCGCACGTCGTGATCTTCCGCCCGCTGATCACGCGGATGATCGCCCGGGGGCACGAGGTCACCGTGACCGCGCGCGATTTCGCCCAGACCCTCGGGCTGCTCGAGCGCTACGGCATCCCGCACACGGTGTTCGGGGCGCACGGCGGCGCCGGGCGCGCGGGCAAGGCACGTGCGATGGCGTCCCGGACGTCGGCGCTGACCCGGTTCGCCCGCCGCGAGCGGTTCGACGTGGCGATCGCGCACGGCAGCACCGACCAGCCCCCGGCCGCCTATGCTGCGGGCACGCCCCAGGTGACGATGTTCGATTACGAGTACGCAACGGTCATGCATCACTGGAACGGTCGTTTCGCAACGCGCGTCGCTCGTACCCAGCGCCATTCCCGAGTGGGCGCTCTGGCGGTACGGTATCCGCGCACCGAAGCTCGTTCGCTATCCGGGGCTCAAGGAGGAGTACTACCTTGCCGACCACGTGTTCGATCCGGGTGTGATGGACGAGCTCGGCCTTGACGCGTCGCGGGTGATCGCCGTGCTGCGACCACCGCCCGAGGTGACCCTCTATCACCGCGGCCTGTCCAGCGACGTGTTTTCGGCGACGCTCGCACGGCTCCTCGACGCCACCCCCGAGGTGCAGACGGTGGTTCTGCCGCGCACCGAGGACCAGCGCGCGCAGCTTGCCGGCAGCGACGCGATCGTGCCCGAGCATCCCGTCGACGGGCCGAGCCTGGTCGCGGCGGCGGACCTGGTGGTCAGCGCCGGCGGGACGATGAACCGCGAGGCCGCGGCGCTCGGCGTCCCGGCCTACAGTCCGTTTGCGGGCCGGCTCGGCGCGGTCGACCTTGCGCTGATCGCCGACGGGCGGCTGCACCGGCTGGACGACCCCGCGGCCGTGGTGCTCGACAAGCGCGACCGCAGCGTCCCGCCGACGCGCCGCGACCCGGAAGTGCTCGTGGATCTGATGCTGGCCGTCGCGAACGGAACCCGGTGACCGACTTCGCCGACACTCCGGGCGGCTGGGCGGCCCGCACATTGGCCCACCGGCTCGGCCAGGCGGTCGTCGACGCCTGCCTGCTGGCACTGAGCTACTGGCTGGCCTTCGAGCTGCGCTTTGACGACGCCATGCCGCACCGGTTCGACACCCTGTACGGCAAGACCGTCTGGATCGTCGTGGCGACGAACATGCTCGTGTTCGTCGCCCTGCGCTTCTACACCAAGTGGTGGCGCTTCACGAGCCTGCGCGACCTGCAGACGATCGTGCTGGGCGTCGCGATCGGTGGCTTGCTGGTGATCACCATCCTAAGCCGCTGGCACCCGACGCACTCCCCGCCCGTGCCGCGCGGGGTGCTGCTGATCAGCATCATCCTCAACGTGCTGCTGATTGGCGGCGCGCGCTTTGCCGTGCGCAGCATCATGGAGCGGCCGCCACGCGGCCAGCTGGTCGCCACCGGGCGCCGGGTCCTGGTCTGCGGCGCCGGGGAGGCCGGCAACATCCTGATCCGCGAGATGCAGCGCAACCGGATGCTCGGCTACATCCCGGTCGGGATCATCGACGATGATCCCCGCAAGCGGGGCCTGCGCGTCCATGGCGTCAAGACGCGCGGCACGCGGGCGCAATTGCCGAGGATCCTGCGCGAGCAGCGCGTCGACGAGGTGATCATTGCCATGCCGAGCGCTCCCGGTGCGGTGCGCCGGGAGATCGTCGAGGCGTGCCGCAAGCAGGGCGTGAAGTGCACGACGCTGCCGGGGCTGCCCGAACTGATCACCGGTGACGTGACGGTCCGCCGGCTGCGTGAGGTCCGTGTCGAGGACGTCCTGGGGCGCGCTCCCGTCGAGGTTGAGCTGGCAAAGGTCGCCCGCTACCTGAACGGCCGTACCGTGATGGTGACCGGCGCCGGCGGTTCGATCGGCAGTGAGCTGTGTCGTCAGGTCGCCGCGCTGGGCGTGCGTCGGCTGGTGATGGTGGATCATTCCGAGAACAACCTGTTCGAGATCGAGCTCGAGCTGCGTGACCATGGGCCGACGCAGCTGGTGGCGGTCATCGCGGACTGCAAGGACGAGGCGTCGATGGCCCAGTGCTTCGACGAGTACCGGCCCCAGATCGTGTTTCACGCCGCCGCCTACAAGCACGTGCCGATGATGGAGCACAACCCGCTCCAGGCGATCGCCAACAACGCGCTCGCGACCAACCTGCTCGCGGACCTTGCCGAGCGCTTCGACGTCGAGCGGTTCTGCCTGATCTCGACCGACAAGGCCGTCGAGCCCAAGACCGTCATGGGCGCCACCAAAGCGTTGGCCGAGCGCGTGATCGAAGCGCGGGAGTCCTCCCGCACACGCTTCGCCGCGGTGCGGTTTGGCAACGTGCTCGGCAGCTCAGGGTCGGTCCTGCCGATCTTCCAGCGCCAGATCGCCGCCGGTGGGCCGGTCACCGTGACCCACCCCGAGATGACCCGATTCTTCATGACGATTCCGGAAGCCGTTCAGCTGGTACTCGAGGCCACCGGAATCGCCGAGGGCGGGGATATCTTTGTTCTTGACATGGGTGAGCCGGTGCGGATCCTCGATCTGGCCCACCGGATGATCGAGCTGTCCGGGCGCCAGCTGGGCCGTGATATCCGGATCGACATCACCGGCATCCGACCGGGCGAGCGCCTGCGCGAGGAGCTGTTCAACGTCGATGAGCAGGTGCGTCCGACGCGCTACGGCAAGGTGATGCGCGCAACGCGTCAACCGCTCGATCCCGACCAGCTGCGCGCGGGTCTGGACGAGCTGCACCGGCGGGTCGCGGCGCATGACGAGCAGGGCATCGACGAAGTGCTGTGGTCGACCCTCGGGGTCGGCAGGGGCCAGCCCATCGAAGACGAACACCGGTATCTGCAGGAACACTCGAGCACGGAGGCAGACGCGTGACGACTCAAGAACTGATTCGGGCCCGAGCACACGAGCTTCCGGAGGGTGCGTTCCCGGTGCGTTCCGGGGGTCTGCTGGCCGGGGTGCACCGGCCCTGTCCGCATCACGGCGGGGAGTGCGCCTGCGTTGGCCGTTCCGGCGACGGCAAGCTGATCTTCTGGTGCGAGTGCGGCGAGCACCACGTGACCGCGGGCTCCTAGGCGCTGCGGCGGTGCGCGCGCGACGCCCCGGCCTCCGGTGCACGGGCCGCGCTCGCTATGATCGGCACTAATGCCGGTGTTCATCTGCCCTAACTGCGCGCGGAGATCCGCGTCGAGCGAGCGCAATGAACACGGGCAGCCGCTGGGCTGCTCGAAGTGCGGGTTCGGGTTCCTGTTCGAGCTGCTCGAGGATTACTACGCCGGGCCGGCCACGGCGCTGATCGTCTGTGATGCCGAACGGCGCATCATCGCCGCCGGCCACGCGGCGACTCCGGTCACCGGCTACCGCGAGGGCGACCTGATCGGCCATGAGGTCGTCAGTCGGCTCGGGCTCGGCAACTTTCCCAAGGGCGATCCTGCTGCCACCGCCATCGAGTGGGGAGTCCGACAGCTCAATGTCGACTGTACGTTCCGCCCGGCGGGCGTGGACGAGGACCAGCCGGTGACGGCGGATTTCTTCCCGGCCTACGACGACGACGGTGGGTTGTTGGTGGCGGTCACCCCGCGGCTGGACGTCGACGAGGACGACGACGGCAACCCGCGGCACTAACCGACCCAGGAGGCGACGAGGTGGAGCGACGGCAACTCGGCACGACGGACCTCGAGCTCTCGGTGGTCGGGCTCGGCACCTGGGTGTTCGGCGGGCGCTGGGGGGGCGCTGAGGACGCCGACTCCACCGCCGCGTGCCATGCCGCGATCGACGCCGGCATCAACTGGATCGACACCGCGGACATCTATGGGCAGGGGCGCGCCGAGCAGATCGTCGGCAAGGTGGTGCGCGAGCGGCCCGACGAGGTCATCGTCGCCACCAAGGGTGGCGTGGCGTGGCAGGTCGCGGACGGCGGCCTGCGCATCTGGCGGGAGGCCTCGGGGACTACCTGCGCGGTGCGCTGGACCGGAGCCTGCTCGCCCTCGGGCTCGACCACGTCGATCTGTACCAAGTGCACTGGCCGGTCCCCGGCGTCGATCCCGCCGACACCTTCGGCCCGCTGCTCGAGCTCCAGCAGGCGGGCAAAATCCGGCACATCGGCGTGTCCAACTATTCGGTCGCCGACCTTGAGGCCGCTGCGGCGGTCGCCCCGCTCGCCAGCTACCAGCCGGGGTATCACCTGATGCGCCGTGAGATCGAGGCGGCGGAGCTGCCTTGGTGCGCCGCGCACGGAGTCGGCGTGATCGCCTACGGTCCGCTCGCGCACGGCCTGCTGACCGGCAAGATGAACGCGGCCACCCGCTTCCCCGACAACGACTGGCGGGCGGCGAGCGAGTTCTTCACCGACGATGCGTTTCCCGAGCGGGTGCAGGCGGTCCGCGAGTTGCAGGTGCTGGCCGCCGACCGGCCAGGGGGCGTGGCCGAGCTGGCAGTCATGTGGGTCCTGCGCCGGCCCGAGGTCACGGCGGCGATCGTCGGTGCCCGCAACGCCGAGCAGGCCCGCGCCAACGCGGCGCTGGCGGGAGCGTCGCTCACGGAGGAGGAAGCGCGCGCCGTCGATGCCATCCTGGCTGCCCACCCTGGTATCGATCGCCCCTACGGCCACGGGGAACCGCCGGTCCGGACCTGACCGCCATGCGCCGCCGGCCCCGGACCCCCTGTCGGCACGGGGCGCGCCGCTTACGATCCCGACTCGGGACAGCTCAATCCGCGGGGAGGGCGCGAGATGAAGGTCGCCATCGTCGGTGCCACCGGAATGATCGGTCGCAGGCTTACCGCCGCGCTGCTTGCGGACGGGAGCGAGGTCCTGGCGCTCTCCCGGCGCGGGCAGAGCGTCGCCGATGCACCGGGCGTGGCATGGGATCCCGCTGGGGGCCCCCTCGATCCGGCGGTGCTCGCGGGTGTCGGCGCCGTCGTGAACCTCGCCGGTGCCAACATCGGCAGTGGCCGCTGGACCGACGCCCGCAAACGCGAAATCGTCGACAGCCGCGTCGTCACGACGACCCGGCTGGTCGAGGCGATCGGAACCGACGGACCCAGAACGCTGATCAACGCCAGCGCAGTCGGGTTCTACGGCCAGGGCGAGGCGCCGGTCGACGAGAGCGCGCCGGCCGGGGATGACTTCCTCGGGGTGACCTGTGCGAAGTGGGAGGCTGCCGCACGCGCCGCCCAATCGAACGGGGTGCGCGTCGTACTGTTGCGCAACGGCGTGGTGATCGCCCGCGAGGCCGAGGTGCTCAAGCGCCAGCTACTCCCGTTCAAGCTCGGCCTGGGCGGCCCGGTCGGCGGTGGCCGGCAGTGGTGGAGCTGGATCCACATCGACGACGTCACCGGGCTGATCCGGTTCGCGCTGGCGCACCCGGACCTCCAGGGGCCGGTCAACGCGGTCGCGCCGCACGCGGTGCGTCAGCGCGAGTTCGCCGAGGCGCTCGGCGACGTACTCGGCCGGCCGACGGTGCTGCCAACCCCTGGCTTCGCCCTGAAGCTGGCGATGGGGGAGGCATCGACGATCGCCCTGGGCGGTCAGCACGTGATCCCGCGCGTCGCGACCGAGGCCGGTTATGCGTTCGTCTATCCGGACATCGAGCCGGCCCTGCGCGCAGAGCTCGAAGGCGGCTAACCCCGCCCGATTCGCGACCTATGCCGCGCTTCCGAACGCACGCTTGAGCTCGACCTCGAGCTTCAGCCAATTCTGGCGGATGTACTCCTGCGTCACCCAGTACTTGGCTCCCGGCAGCGCGCGCGCGAGCGCGACACGCTCGTCGGTCGGGTCCTCCTGGACGTCTTCGATCAGGCGCCGGTATTCACCGATCAGCTCCGCCAACTCGAAATGCTTGAGCTGGGTTTCGGCCAGCAGGTCCTCGATCGTCGCGTAGACGTCGGTGTCGTGATCAGGCATGGTCCGCACACCTCGGGTACCGAATGACGGGGCCCCGATGCTACCCTAGGCACGTCTCGGGGGATTAGCTCAGCTGGGAGAGCGCCGCCTTTGCACGGCGGAGGTCAGCGGTTCGATCCCGCTATCCTCCACTCCAAGGACGAGCTGAAAAGCGGCTTGTCATTGGCGGTTTCAGGTCATCAGGGTGCGTGGCCGAACGCAGACAACGTGGGCCAACCTGGACCCGATTGGACCCACTTTGTTCCCGGATGGGCCGAGCCGCCGCCCCATCCGGCACGCCATGCCTCGAGCAGTGCACCGGCGTCCGCAACTTCGTCGGGCAAGGCATGCTTGCCGTACCGGCGGGTGACCATGGCCACATCGGACCAGCCGCCCAGCCGCGCCACGGCCTCCGGACGGACGCCTGCTCTGAGGGAGTACACGGCCCGGGCGTGTCGAAGATCGTGGAATCGAGGCAACGGCTCATCGGCGACCCGACGATGCGATGCCAGCTGTATCAGGGGAGGCCGTTCGCATCGAGTGGCAGCCCGCGCTCGTCGGCGAAGACCAGCTCGCCGTCACGGGGACGTCCGGTCGCCACCGGCGACGGCGCGCTCTCGCGAGCTCTAAAGGGGCCAAGGGGTACGTCACGAACGCCCGCCGCGGACTTCGTCGCGACGATCGCAAACCTCCTGCAGGCCCCCGAGTGCGATCCAGCGATCGCCGCACCCGGACCACGCTCGCAGTGATATAGAGGCCCTCGGCGCCCCACGGCAACCCCAGCAGCTCGCCAAGGCGCAAACCGGTTGAGAGTCCGAGGCCGACAAGGGACCCATGATCGAGCGAGCACTCGATGCGTCGTCTACCTCCGCCTCGGCGAGCAGCGCGTCGGCTTCGGTTGGCGTAAGTACCCGGATCGGCCGCTCGGCCCGACCGTCGCGCGGCACGCGCACGTCCCGGCACGGATTGGCGTCGACTAGCCCGT
The DNA here is from genome assembly GCA_963768285.1 of uncultured Thermoleophilia bacterium. Classification (GTDB taxonomy): domain Bacteria; phylum Actinomycetota; class Thermoleophilia; order Miltoncostaeales; family Miltoncostaeaceae; genus CAITWD01. The sequence continues at coordinate 29,755 of CAVYHI010000014.1, read as the reverse complement.
CCCGCTCGGCACCCCGGTACGCGGTGCTCAATGCCCATACGGCCGTGCGCGCGGTCTCGGCGCTCGTTTCGTGCGCGAGACGGTCGAGGACCGCTGGACTTCGGCTCGTGCGAGAGTGTCCACCGGCACTGCGCCGAGGTTGAGCACCACATACACCCGGAGCATGGATTCGTACTTGGCCAGGACGCTGGGCTATCGGGGCGTGACCGGCGCGGGATCGCCTGCCGCGGAGCGACGCGCCACAGCCGCAGCGTCAGATCGTCACAGCCCAAGTGACGCGTCAGGTTCGCGTCGACTGCGCCCAAAGGGTTCGTGACACGCCAGTCTTGGCCGGCGGGGCGGAGGATCCGAAAACCCATAGACCGACTCCTTGCCTGCGAGGACGACGTTGCAATTGCATCCGTAATCGCCTCCGGCGAACCATAGGTACTGGTTCCGGTGCGGCAAGCCACAGGTTCATGGTGGATCACACGATCTCCCTCGATCCTGCGAGCCGTCGTGGTCGCGAACACGCGATGTTTGCTTTTATCTGACCGCACGGGCGGCGCGTGTCTCGTCTGGTCACGATCTCATGCCACGATGGGTCCATGCACCGGGTTGTGATCGTCGGAGGTGGGTTTGGTGGGCTTCGGGCGGCGCGTGCGCTCCGGCACGCGCCGGTTTCGATCACTCTGATCGACCGGCGCAACTTCCACCTGTTCCAGCCCCTTTTGTATCAGGTGGCCACGGGCTCGCTATCACCTGGTGAGATTGCAACGCCACTGCGCGCCGTACTGCGCCGGCAGGCCAATGCGCGGGTCCTGCTGGGGGTGGTGACTAACGTCGATCTGGCAGCACGCACCGTCCACATGGACCCCGGGGCGGCCGGCGAGATCGCACGAATCCCGTACGACACGCTCGTGGTGGCGACCGGCGCCCGACATGCCTATTTCGGACGAGATGACTGGGAGCACGACGCTCCCGGCCTGAAGTCGATCGAGGATGCGCTAGAGATTCGTCGGCGCATCCTGTCGGCGTTTGAGGCCGCCGAGCTTGAGCCGGATCCGTCGTTGCGCAGTCCGTGGCTCACATTCGTGGTGGTCGGCGCCGGCCCGACGGGGGTTGAACTTGCCGGACAGATCGCTGAGATCGCCCGCGACACGCTGCGCGGGAACTTCCGCGCCATGGACCCGGGGCGAGCGCGGGTGATCCTGGTGGAGGCTGCGGACCGCGTACTGCCCGCGTTCCCGCCAAAGCTCTCGGAGCGCGCCGCTGATGCGCTCCGCGCACTGGGCGTGAGCGTGTGTCAGGCCTGTCGCGTCGTAAACGTCGAGCGCGGTGCGGTGACGGTTCAGGACGTCGCGCAGGCGGAGCCCGTCCGCATCGCCACACAGACGATCATCTGGGCGGCGGGGGTGCAGGCGTCGTCGCTCACCGCACGGCTGGCCGAGGCGGCCGGCGCGCCGACGGACCGCGCAGGGCGCATCCTCGTCTGCCCGGATCTCACGGTGCCCGGGTACCCGGAGGTGTTCGCGATCGGTGACATGGCCGATCTCCACGACGCCGACGGGCGACCGCTGCCCGGAATCGCGCCGGTCGCCATGCAACAGGGCGAGCACGCGGCACGCACCATCCGTGCGCGCCTGGACGGTCGCCCGCCCGCCGGAGCCTTTGCCTACAAGGACAAGGGCACGCTCGCAACGATTGGGCGGGCGAGGGCGGTGGCGCAGATCGGCAGATTACAGCTCTGGGGCCTGCCCGCGTGGGTCATGTGGCTGCTGGTGCACCTGCTCTACCTGGTGGGGTTCCAGAACCGGGTCCTTGTGCTGCTGCGCTGGAGCTTCAGCTTCCTCACCCGCGGCCGGGGGGCACGGCTCATTACCGGCGGGTGACGGCTGTCGCACACGCCATCGGTCGGGTCGTACCCATTTGCTTGCAGCCACGCCGCCCGCCGCGCACCAAGACCACATTCCCGGCGCGCGTAGGCTCAGGGGGTCGGTAACCCCCAGCCCATGGGACCGGCGGCGCCTGCGTCAGACACGCGTCCGTGGCCGTCGAGCGTTCTTGGGCGGGTGCTGGCCACCCTCGGCTCCGGCTACTTCGCCTTGGTCATGGCCAGCGGCATCGTCTCGGTGGGAACGGACCTTGTCGGGTACCGCGTGCTCCCTCGGGCCGCGATTGGGGTCATCGGCCGCGCGGGTCTACTCACGGCTGGGCGATCGGGACAGGAATCCTTCCCTCGGGACCTAAGCTCGACCGACGGCCCCCGAATCGGCGTGCGGAGCCTCCATTACAACGCGGCACCCGCCTTCACGAGGATCGGCGATTTCGAAGGCGCGCAGGTGCCCTCCGCCCAGCGCGCCCTCGGCCAGCCCGGCGCTCAGGCCGCGGTGCAGGACGCAGACCAGCCGGCCGCCACGGGCAGTCACGGCCTCGGCGAACGGGCAGCGCATAAGGCTCAGGTCGAGGTCGTCTGTCGATACCCCGGTCCGCGCGGGCGCGAAGCCAAGCTCCTCAAGCAACCGAATGATCGCCTCGGGGCCCGCGCCTGTGGGCAGGAGCCCCTGCCCCTCGAGGTACCCGTACCGCTCAATGGCGTCCTCGTCCAGGCCCGAGGCGACGACCATGCCAACAAGCAGCCGGGCGAGCTCGCGACGGCCCTGGCGGGAGCTTTGTGCGAGCCGGAACCGGACCGCCGGACGGCCGCGACTCGAGCGATCAGCCGCGACGGCCTCGACAAGGCCCCCCGCCTGCATGAGCCGCAGGTGCTTGCGCACCACGTTGTGCTTGAGCCCCACGCACCGTGCCAGCTCGGGCGCCGACAGCCCCGCGGGAGCGGTCTCCAACGCGGCACGGATGGCCTGGCGGGACGGATGCGCAAGCGCACGCGCGGCGGTGAGCCCCGTGAGATCCGGGTCCGTCACATGGGTGCCATCGCTCATCCCGCCTCCTGGGGGTGGACACGCCGGCTACGATGCGATTTCATCTCCTGTACAGGAGACTAACCAACGCCAGAGGACGCTGTCATGGCCTACATCATCACCGAGCCGTGTATCGGCACCAAGGACACCGCGTGTGCCGACGTGTGCCCGGTCGACTGCATCCATCCCGCCCCCGGCGAGGAGCACTTCCAGCAGAGCACCAAGCTCTACATCGATCCGACCGAGTGCATCGACTGTGACGCCTGCGTGGAGGCGTGCCCAGTGGACGCCACGATGTCCGAAGATGATGTCCCGGCCCAATGGGAGATCTTTCGGGAGATCGACCGGGTGTACTTCGAGGACGGTCACGAGGCCGGCGAGAAGATGGTCGCCGACTACCTGGCGCAGAAGGTCTCGTCGCCGTAGAGGTCGCGCGGGCGGGCACCCTCAGCGCCGGGGCTGGCGCAGGCAGGCGTCGTGACCCGGATGCCCGCAGGTGACGAGCTGATCCGGGCCGTAGCGACCGCGCTGACCGCCGCGATGCCGGTCGGAGCGCGCCACTGACGGCATTGCCTGCCCTCCTCGCCTGGACTTCCCCGCGGGCGCGCGCCGGGCGCGCTTGCCGCCCGTCGCCAGACTGGCCGGACCGCCGTCCGTTTCGTCATGCCCCAGCCCCTCCCGCGCCGACGCGGGCGTGGCGAATCCCCTGGCCGACGTCGTCGTTTTCGTGTCGCTGCCGCCGTCTCCTGGGCCGGGAAAGCGACACGGAATCACTCCTTGGCTCGAACCCATTGGCGCCTGCACACCACTGCAGGGCGACAATGCGCGCACCGCTACCCCATCGTGTCGCGGGCCACAGGACAGGTCACACCGCGGCTGCTCGTTTGCGCGTCGTACGGGCGATGAGGGCATCCACGGCCCCACCTGCAGATGGTTAGCGCCTCCGGGGACAGCGGTCGGGAAGCCGGCGGTCTGGCGTTCCCGGGCCGGCCGCGCTGTGCGTGCCGGTGGACGATCTGCCAGGACGCGCAGGCACTGGCTGTCGGGGCACGCTCCGCCCCGCTCCCAGGCCGGCCCCGCCTGAGACCGATCTAGCGGAAGTGCGCACACGCACGTCACGGGCGCTCCTGCCCGGCGTGGATGTCGTTTGCGGATCGCGGGCCCAGACCCGAGGTCGGTCGAGGCGCCGAAAGCCAGGCAGCCGTGGCTGCCCCGCGGATGGATGCATACATACATGTCCATCCATCGATTCATGCACAACTGCAGGGAATTTGTCTCCGAGACAGGGTCATGGCAGGTGCCGCGGCTCCCGCGGTGGTTCTGAGGCGAGGCGCTTCGCCTCGGAGGCATGCACCGACCTGTCCATCTTTTCGGCGCAGCTCGTCTGGCTACAGGAAGCGCCCGACGAGGTGCATTCGGCCCACCGGGACTTCGAAGCTGCGCCAAATTGGTCCCAGTTTGGTCCCGCACTGGAGACGTCCGCGGGAATATCCTGCAATTGAAGTTCTACTGACCGCCTTTGCACGGCGGAGGTCAGCGGTTCGAACCCGCTATCCTCCACAAAGGCTCCGCCGGGCCGGCCACCGGCAGTGTGTTGAGATGGCTCGGTGCGATCGTGCGTGCCGCTGGGCACAGTCCTTTCAGCCCGATGCGGCCGCACCGCCGTCGAAGGCGGCCCGAAACACATACGCGGTTGCGAGGCTGCGGTACGGGCGCCACGGCGCGGCGATCTCGAGGACTTCCTTCTCGCTGGGCAAGTGATCGAGTTCGTAGATGTCCCGGATCGCCTTGCGCAGGGCGAGGTCGCCCGGCAGGACCACGTCGGGACGGTCCAGCGCGATGATCAGATAGCCGTGCGCGGTCCAGGGCCCGATGCCGGAGATGGCCGTCAGCCGCTCCTCGATCTCCTGGTCGGAGAGGGACTGCAGCACCTCGTCACTCAAGGTGCCGGCGACGTACTCCTGCGCGACCGCACGCACGGTGGCGATCTTGCGACGTGACAGCCCGACGCCACCCAGCCGCTCGGGGTCGGCGGCCAGGAACTCGGCCGGAGTCGGCAACGCTCCGGCGAAGCATGCCTGGATGCGCGCCAGAATGCGGCGGGTCGCCGCGACCGACAACTGCTGCCCCGCGATCTGGAAGAGCAACGCCTGAAAGCCCCCCATCGGCGGCAACTCGGCAAGCCATTCCCGGGGTGCGAAGCCGGGGTATGCCGGAGATGATCCGTGCCAGCACCGGGTCGGCGTTGCACAGGTGCGCGATCGCGTGCTCCGGCGCTTGTCGCCCTGAGGTCGGTGTGCGGGCTGCTTCGGCCATGCCGCCACCCATTGTGGCGGAACGGGCCTGCGAGGGCGGACGGTCGTTGGCGCCGCCGGGAGCCGGCTCAACGAACCTGGACCTCGCCCTCGGCGCCCCAACGCGCCTCGATCTGCTCGAGCGCCGGCACCTCGCCTCGGAACGGGTCATACCGTGCGTTGATCATGATGTCGGTCATGGGCGCACACCTGTCGCTACGCAGCCAGGTCCGCAGCGGCGTTGGGACCGTAATCGCCCCAACGGGTCGTCATCCTTGACGAGTCCCGGCTCGCGCCGGCCGCCGCGCCCGAGTCGCTACCAGCGTTCGCGATGCACCACGTCGTCGAAGCTGCGGCGGTCCATGTGCCGCAGCGGGACGAGCGGCTTGTCGGCGGGGTAGCCGAGTGCGAGCAGGAACGCCAAGTGGTGGGTCGCGGGGATGCCGAGCAGGGACCGCGCCAGGTCCTGGTCCGCCACGGCGGCGTGGCCGCTGCCGATCCCGAGGTCGGCGGCGACGATCGCCATGGCCATCGAGGCCTGGCCGAGGTCGTACTGGATCAGCCCCGCCTGGCGGGCATCGGCGGGGTTTGGCGCCGCGATGGCGATCGTGGCCGCCGACCGGGCGACGTGCCCCGCCCCCTGCCAGACCCTGGCGAGCTCGACGAGGCGGTCCCGTTCGGTCACGACAATGAAGTCCCACGGCTGCGAGTTGCGCGCCGATGGGGCCCGGCGGCCGGCCTCCAGGATCCGGTCCAGGTCATGATCGGCGATCGGCCGGTCGCTGAATGAACGTACGTTGCGCCGCGCGCGGACGGCATCCCACGTTTCCATCAGGTGCTCCTTGCGGTGGTGGGCCGGCCGCGCCGCGTCGGGGAACGGGTCCAGAACGGTTAGTTGCGCAGCCCGAACAGCGTCGTCACGACCCAGCTGACGATCGAGATGATGATCGCGCACTCGAGTGCGGCGATAAAGCCGCTCAGCGAGACCCCGGGGACCAGCAGCGCCATCAACCCGAGGATGGCGGCGTTGATGACGATCAGGACCAGCCCGAGGGTGATGACCACAAGCGGCAGCGCGAGGAGCTTGATGACCGGCTTGACCAGCCAGTCCAGGACCCCCAGCACCGCGCCCGCGATGACGAGTGTCGGCCAGACATGATCGATCTTCAGCCCGTGGACCAGATGCTCGGCCACCCACAGTGCGATCACGTTCGTGAGCAGCAGCAGGAGGAGTCGTGTGAGCGCGGACACCGCGCCGAACTCTAGAGCACGCGATGCCGCGGCCCGGACCCGCTAGGTCGGTTACGGTTTCGCAACATCGCCAGGCCGAGCGATGCGCGTTTGCCGCCAGTTGCGTGGATCGCCTGATGCAAGGCGACGCCTGTAATGCCGGGAGGGCTTTACGTCGGACCCCGCCAGAGGGTATATGGTCTCCTAGCGATACCCCACCGCGTTGTGGAGTACGCTTACCAATGAACATCCCCTTCAGGGGACCAGAATTGCGCGGAACAGTAGTGACGTCGAAAGGCATGAGATTTCGGCCGAGATGTCCAGGGTTTCCTCGCCGAAAAAGGTGGAAAGCAGCATGCCGGAAGGCGTCGTAAAGTGGTTCAACGCTGACAAGGGCTTCGGGTTCATTACCCCGGCCGATGGCGGCAAGGACCTGTTTGTGCACTTCTCCGAGATCCAAGCCACGGGCTACCGGACTCTCGAGGAAGGCCAGCGGGTGTCCTACGAGGCCGGTGAGAGCCCCAAGGGCCCTCAGGCCCAGCAGGTCCAGCTCATCTAGACCCGCGTCCGGCAGCGGGGCGGCATGCCGCCCCGCTGCCGGTGAGCGTTACGCGTGCGCCGGTTGGCGCGCGTTGTCCTGTCGCCGACCGGATACCGAAGGTCTGGCCGTCGTCCGCTGGCCGGTCCTAGAGACCGCTAGCCGTTCGCCCGGCAGTGGGACCGAAGCCCTCCCGGGAGTCCGAACCGTCGCACAACGGCGTGGTGTTCGAATGGCCCCAGCGACAGCGCGATCGTCGTGTTCTCGATCGGGAAATGGCCGCCCACGCCGAAGGTGAGGACGATCTCACCGGTCACGAGAAGGGGTCCATTGTCGTGGGTGCGGATCTCGACGTTGCTCATGCAGGGCGCCTTGCCATTGGTGGCTGGGTGACGCTCGGCGCAGCGGGTCCGAAACGCGCCGCGGAGCCAAGCCCACGCGGGCATCGGGCAGCCCGGCAGGGGCGGATGCCGCGAGAATTGGGAGAAATGCCGCTCCTTGCGTACCATCGGGACATGTCAGTGCGGGTGAGCGCGCCGTGCAGCTAGTTCCGGGGGAGCAGTTCGGCCACTACGTCATCGAGGCCGATCTGGGCCGGGGCGGGCAGGCGGTGGTCTACCGCGCGCGCCAGATCGGCACGGAGCGCGACGTCGCGCTCAAGGTCTTCGCCGAGCTCGACGACTCCTCCAAGCTCGCACGGTTCCGCCGCGAGGCCGTCGCCGCCGCCCGCGTCGACGATCCGCGCATCGTCACCGTGTACGAATCCGGCGACGTTGACGGCGTACCGTTCATCGCGATGCGGCTCGTGCCGGGGCCGTCGCTGGCCGAACTGGTGGCCCGCTTCGGGGCGCTGCCGCCGCAGCGCGCCCTGATGATCCTCGACGACGTCGCATCGGCGGTCGACGCCGCGCATGAGCACGGGCTCGTGCACCGGGACATCAAGCCGGCCAACGTGCTGCTCGACCTCGACGACCGGGCCTACCTATCCGATTTCGGCGTCGCGCGCCTTGATGACCTGCCCGGGCTCACTCGGCGCGGCGACTGGCTCGGGACCGTCGAATACATCTCGCCGGAGCAGGCGGCCGGGCACGGTGCCACGGCGGCCTCAGATATCTACGCGTTCGGCGTCCTCGCATTCGAGGTGTTGTGCGGGCGGCCGCCCTTCGTGCACCGGCAGGCGAGCGCCGTGCTGCTGGCGCACGTGCGCGACGATCCGCCGACGGTGTTGTCGGTGAACCCGCATCTGCCCGCGGGCGTCGACGTCGCCCTCAGCGCCGCGCTCGCCAAAGACCCCGACGACCGCCCGGCCCGCGCTCGGGACGTCGTCGGCGCCCTGCGCGAGGCACTGGCCGGCTGGACGGCGCCGGCGCCGGAACATGCCCGGACGCTGATGGCCGGCGCCGGGTGGACCCGGGTGCTCACCGGCGATACCGGCGACGGCCTGACGCGCGTCGGCGGCAGCGAGGATCTCACGCGCGTCCCCGGCGCCGAGGACCTCACGAGGGTCGACGGCGCCGGGACGGCGACGCTCGTGGCCCCGGTCGACCTCCCCGCCTTCGACGCGCCAGACCCCGAGCCCCGGCGGCCCGGCCGACGTCGCGTCGCCGTCGTCTCGGCGTGCGCCGCGCTGCTGGTCGCGGGCGGTGCCGGTGGCTGGGCGATCGGGAATCGCGGGGCGAGCTCCGCGCACGCGTCCGGGTACCGCAGCGGCTATGCGCACGGGCTGTCGGTGGGGCGGAGCGTGCCCGATGCGGCGCCGGGGCAATTTCGCGTCGTTCACGTCGACGCCCAGGGCAAAGCCCAGTACGTCGGCAAAGCCTTCGGCACCGGGGATTGCATCAAGGTCACCGGGAGCAAGTCGATCGACAACATCTCCTCGTCGTTCTTCGGCCCCTGCGGGTTCCTGTCGGGCTAGCGGCACGCCACGTCGGCGGCGGCGCTCGTCGCGCTACGCTGCCCGCGTGAGTGAGCCCGACCACTACCTGGCCCTCGGCGTGGCGCCCGACGCAACCACAGAGGAGGTCCATGACGCGTGGCGATTCGCGGTGCAGGCGTTCCACCCCGATCGGTTTCCCGATCCGGGGCTGCGCGAGAAGGCGGACCAGATGGCCCGGCGCGTGAACGCAGCCTGGCAGGTCCTCGGGGATGCCGATGAACGGGCACGCTACGACCGCACACGGCGCCGGGGCGCGCCGCCGCCTGCGGCGACCGTGCGTGAGCTGCCGTGCCCGGCCTGCGCCACGCTGAGTGATATCGCTGACCAGCAGGGCGCGGCGACGACAGTGCGCTGCCCGGCGTGCGCGCAGGAGTTCACCGCGGTCGTCGGGGCCCAACTGGTCGGACGCCCACAGCTCGAGATGCGCTTTCTCGCCGGCCGTTACCGCCTCGAGCTCGCCGATGGCACCGGCCGGCGCGTGGAGGCGTTCGTCCGCCGCCTGCCGTCGGAGCTGGCGCTGGCCGACGGCGAGACGCTCTCGCTGGTGTTCCGGCCCGATGGCCGGAAGGTGCGGTACATCGTCGTCCACGGCACGCGCACCGATATCGGCTGGAAGGTTGGGTGAGCGGGGCTCCGGTCATCGGCGTGTGTGCGCCGATCCAGCCGGCCCGCTGGGCCGTGTGGGACCTGCCCGCGGCCGTGGTGGCGGCCAACTACCTCGAGGCGGCCTGGGCGGAAGGAGCCCGGACGCTGCTGATCCCGCCGGATCCGGCGATGGTCGACGATCCCGGGTCGGTGCTCGCGCGCGTCGACGGCCTGCTGCTGGTCGGCGGCGCGGACGTGGCCGCCGACCGCTACGGCGCCGCTCCGCATCCGGACAGCGAGCCGCCGCAGCACGTCCGCGACGAGGTCGAGATCGCACTCGTGCGCGCGGCGATTGCTGCCGGCCTGCCGACGCTGGGCATTTGCCGTGGGCTGCAGGTGATCAACGTCGCGTTGGGGGGGACGCTGCGCCAGCACCTGCCCGACGAGCTCGGCAGCGACGTGCATCGGCGCCAGCTCGGGCAGTTCGTTGGTAACGAACACGAGGTCACGCTGGCGCCCGGCTCACTCGCCGCGGTCGCAGCGGGCAGCCGCGCGCACCGCGTGGTTTCCCATCACCACCAGGCGGTCGGCACGCTCGGCGACGGGCTGACCGCGACGGGGTTTGCCGAGGACGGCACGATCGAGGCGCTCGAGCGGCCTGGTGCGTACGTGCTGGGGGTCCAGTGGCACCCGGAGGCCGACCCGGACAGTCCGGTGATTCGCAGCCTCATCGCCGCTGCGCGGGCACGCCGCGACGCGGAGGCGCAACAGAGAATTTAGCCCCTGATCAACGCGGGGGCGCGCGTTGATCAGGGGACGTGGGATTCCGGGGATGACCAGGTCGGCAGTGCACTCCACCCCGTCGTCGTCGACAGTATGCCCGCGTGTCGGCGGTCGCACGTTGGCCCTGGGGCGAATATCTCGCGTGCCGACCTCGACCCACGGCGAACCGGGGCCGAGGTCGTTCAGGCTGCCGACGGGGTCTTGGCGGGCACCCGTGCGGGCAGGTTGACCACAAACGCCGCACCGCCGCGCTCGCTGTCACCGACGACGACGTCGCCGCCCAGCGCGCGCGCGAGCTGACGGCAGATGGCCAAGCCGAGCCCGGCACCGGTGCGGCCGTCTGGCGACGGCTCGGCGTGGAACGCCGTGAAGATGGCCTCACGCTGGTCGGGGGGCACGCCGGGTCCGGAGTCGGAGACGGTCACGATGACCCCGCCGGTCACCGAGCCGTGGGCCTCGAGGGTGACCACCCCGCCAACCGGCGTCCAGCGGATCGCGTTTTCGAGCAGGTTGTCGACGATCTGGCGGAATCGCTTCGGATCGGTCACCACCGGTGGCAGGTCGCCGATGCGGTCCTCAAGGCCCACGCCGCGCTGCTCGGCCACGGCGATCTGTGCCGCATGGGCGTCCTCGAGCATGGCCGTCGCATCGACGGAGGTCGGTGCGATGCGGAACTGGTCGGCGTCGATGCGCGCCAGGTCGAGCAGGTCGCTGACCATCGCCGACAGCCGGCCCGCTTCGCTCTCGATGGCCCCGAGGGATCGGTCGACCTGGTCGGCGGGGACGATGCCGTCGCGCAGCGCCGCCACATGCCCACGGATCGCCGTCAGCGGCGTGCGCAGGTCGTGGGTCACGTTCATCAGGAACGCGCGGGAACGGTCTTCGCGCTCGCGTAGCCGCCCAACCATCGCGTTGAACGCGGTTGCCACGTGATCGAGCTCTTCGGTGCCTGCGCGCGGCACCGACACCGTCAGGTCGCCGCCCGCCACCCGATCGGCCGCGGCTTCCATCTCGCGCAGCGGCCGCGTCAGGCGGCCGGTGACCCAAAGGGTGAGCACGAGCGCCGGAATCAGTCCGATGAGCGTCGCCAGCAGCAGCGGGGGGGCGACGTCGGACCAGCTCGTGGAGACTGCCGAGGCCGGCTTGGTGAGGATGACCGCGCCGAGGGTCTGACCGCTGACGACGATCGGCGCCGCGGTGGCGACGGTGGGGGCGGTCGCCCCCGGCTCCCTGAAATCGACGTGCTGGAATCCCTGGCGCGCCAGCGTCCGGGTGTCGATGTGGACCGCGGTGGCCGGCAGCAGGTTGTCCAACGGCTGCTTGGTGCCCGGGCACAGCGGCGGCGAGTCGACGTACAGGTGGGCGCCGGGCCCGACGAAGGCCTGCAGATCCTCGGAGGTGTAGGTGTGGCAGATGCCGCTGAGCGTCTGCTCGAGCGTCTGCGTGCCGATCAGGTCCGCCAGGCGCACGGCCTGGTCATCAAAGGTCTGGCGGCTGGCTTGGGCCGTCTTGGACCTGATCAGGCTCGAGGAGGCGATCGCGAACACGAGCGCGGCCGCGAGCAGACCGACGACCGCGCCGAGCAGCAGACGCCCGCGCAGGGTCTGGCGTGCCGCCCAGGTGGTGCGCGGGCGGCGGGCCTGCGCGCCGCTTAGCGCGGTGCGACCACCTTGTACCCCGTTCCCCACACCGTCTCGATCTGGCACGCGTCTCCGAGCTTGCGTCGCAGCTGCCGGATATGGACATCAATCGTGCGGGAATCTCCCAAGAATGTGTAGCCCCAGACCCGTTCCAGCAGCTGCTCGCGAGTCATCACGATGCCGAGATTCTCCACCAGCAGCACCAGCAGATCGAATTCCTTGGGGGTCAGCGGCACCGACTGGCCATCGACCTCGACCTCACGCCCGCCGAGCGCGATCCGCATCGCGCCCAGCTCGAGGACCGTGTCGTCGGGCCCGAGGGCCTCGTGCAGCGGCGGATCCGAGCGACGTAGCACGGCCCTGATCCGCGCGATCAGCTCCCGGGGATTGAAGGGTTTGGTGATGTAGTCGTCGGCACCGATCTCGAGGCCGACGACCTTGTCGATCGGATCGTCGCGCGCGGTGAGCATGATGATCGGGATGCGGCTCGTGGTGCGCAGCTGGCGCGTGATCTCGAACCCGTCGATCCCGGGCAGCATCAGATCGACGACCACCAGCGTCGGCTGCTCGGCGCGCGCCACGTCGAGGCCCACGTCGCCGCGATCGGCGACTGACACGCGAAAGCCTTCGGCCTCGAGGTAGAGCCGCGCGAACGAGGCGATGTTCTCCTCGTCCTCGATGATGAGGATGTGGTCCGCGTCGGTTGCGGCGTCCGTCATGAGTGTTCCTGGGGTCCCGATCGGTCTGCCTCCGGGACGACAGTCAATCACGCGACGGTCGTCAAGTGTGCATCCTTGCGTGGACGGGGGGCGTGCACGAGCGCGGTCGCGCTCGGCTGGCGGAGCGTCAGGACCGTCTTGGGCCAGGCGCGGGTCACGGGCGGATACCCGAACGAGTAGGTCCCACGCCCGACGAAGGTCACGGTGCCGGTGCCGGCGATGGTCGCCGCGATGCCTTTACCGTGCACGATGACGCGGATCGCGCCGCTGTTGGCGGTCACGCCGAAGAACGCTCCCGCCGGAGCGGTGACCACGACGTCTCGGCCGACCGGGATCTTGCGCGTGCGGCCGGCGACGCCGAGCATCGCGGCCGAGCGGAGGGTCACGATCTCAAGCTGCGCGCGCGACGCGGACACCGATCCGAACACGACGACCCGACCGTCGACGTTGATGCCTCCGGCACCGGTGCCCGCGACCGAGATCGATCCGGTGTTGACGGTCGGCCCAGCAAGGGCGACAGCAGCGGTCGCCGCCGCGGCGACGACCGCGAGCGCGACCGACCGACGGAGCGCGCGCGTCATGCGCGCGTCCCGGCCGTATCGTCGCTGAGCCAGCAGGCTGCGTCGCGCGCGGTCATCGCCAACAATTATCGGCAGGACTTGGCAGGAGCCGCGTGATCGAGAGGGCAGGGAAATGTAAGAAACTTGTGATTTCCTGCCTTTAGCCCGGGCTCAGTCGAGCCTGATGCCCTCCTCGACCGTGACCGAGGGCGAGTCGCCGCCGATGGAGACCCCCTCCTGCACGGTGACGTTGGTACCCTGGTCGGCCGCCTTGGGCGGGGCGACGGGCTCATCGCCCTCCGGGATCGGCCGCGGGCCGCTGCCGAGATACGCCCAGATGATCTCGCCGCACTGGGGGCAGGTGGGCAGCGCGCCGCGGTTGTTGATCTGGAACTGGCATGCGACGCAGCCGACGACCGCCTTGACGCGCTGGCCGGCGTAGTAGCAGGGCAGCCCCAGTCGGCGTTCGGCCTCCTGCGCGCCTTGGGCCGGGGTCATGCCGCGCCCGCCGGCACCGGGCTGGCCGGGGCCGCTGCGAGGGCCGCCGCTCCCGGGGCTTCCTGGACCCATCCGTTGGGGTGGCAAGGTGCTCATCGAACGATCCTCCCAAATGGACCTGACTGCGGCATTCCGTGCGCCGTGGCGTATCGTAGGCGCGTACGACGCTCAGCCTAGCGCGCCCGTTTCGTACGGGGCGCGTCAGCGCTGGCCGCGTCGCCGAAATTCTGACTGTGCGCGTCGCTCTCGCCCAACTCAACACCGTCGTCGGTGACATCGCCGGCAACACAGGCCTGGTTCTCGAGGCGCTCGAGCGTGCCCGGACGGCGGGCGTTGACCTGACGGTGTTCCCGGAGCTGGTACTGACCGGATACCCGCCGGAGGATCTGCTGTTGCGGCCGGCGTTCGCGCGCGACAGCGAGCGTGCCCTCGAGGAGATCGCGCGCCATGTCACCACGGGTGCGGCGCTGGTGGGCTGCGTCGAGTGGGACGGGGACTGCTTCAACGCGGCCGCGGTCGTGGCCGACGGCCGAGTCCAGCAGGTCTACCACAAGCGGTTTCTGCCCAACTACGGGGTCTTCGACGAAGCGCGGTACTTTCGCGCTGGTCCGGGCCCGGTCATCGTCGAGCTGTTCGGCATGCGTATCGGCATCGCGATCTGCGAGGACATCTGGTATCCGGACCCGGTGGCCAGCGACCTCACTGCCGCAGGCGTCGATCTCATCGCCTGCCTGTCGGCCTCGCCCTGGCATGGCGGCAAAGGCGACGCGCGCGAGCGGATGCTGGCCACGCGGGCCTCGGACTGCAGCGCGGCGCTGGTGTTCTGCAACCAGATCGGCGGCCAGGACGAGCTGGTCTTTGACGGGCGCTCGGCGGTGTTCGACGCCACGGGCTCCGTCATCGCCCGGGCGGCGCAGTTCCAGCGCGATCTGGTCATCGCCGACATCGACCCCGGCGTGTCGATGCGCCGCCGACTGCACGAGCCGCTCGTGCGCCGCCTGCCCCGGCGGGTCATGACCGGGCCCGCTTCCGATCGACGCGACCCGGGCCCCGGCGGTCGCCCCGCCGGGGGCGCACCTGATCGCGCCGCTCGAGCCCGAGGCGGAGATCTGGCGCGGTCTGGTGACCGGCATCGGTGACTACGTCGGCAAGAACGGCTTTCCGGGCGTCGTCATCGGCCTGTCGGGGGGGATCGACTCGGCGCTGACCGCGGCCCTGGCCGTCGATGCGCTCGGCAACCGAGGCGGTGACCGGAGTCCGGATGCCATCGATCTTTACCAGCCAGATGAGCGGCGACGACGCCCAGACGCTGGCCGAGAGGCTCGGCATTCCGCTAATCGACCTGCCGATCGCCGGCGTGGTCGAGCGCTTCGAGGCGGTGCTGGCGCCGGCGTTCGCCGGCCGGCCGCGCGACGTCACCGAGGAGAACCTGCAGGCCAGGACCCGCGGCACGCTGTTGATGGCGCTGTCCAACAAGACGGGCGCGCTGGTCCTCGCCACCGGCAACAAGAGCGAGATGTCGGTCGGCTACAGCACCCTCTACGGCGACATGGTCGGAGGATTCGCACCGTTGCGCGACATCTCCAAGACCTGGGTCTACCGCCTGGCGGCTTGGCGCAACGTGTCGGCCGGACGCGAGGTCATCCCGGCATCGACCATCACTCGCCCCCCGACGGCCGAGCTGCGGCCCGATCAGCTGGACGTCGACACCCTGCCGCCCTACGAGGAGCTCGACCCCATCATCGAGGGCTACGTCGAGCGCGACCTCGACCAGGAGCAGCTGGTCGCCCAGGGCCACGATCCGGCGCTCGTCGCACGCGTGGTGCGCATGATCGACCGCGCCGAGTACAAGCGCCGCCAGGGCCCGATCGGCATCAAGGTCACCCCGCGGGCCTTCGGCAAGGATCGCCGGATGCCGGTCACCAGCAGGTACTTCTAGCCGGACACCTTGCCAGGGCGCACGCGGGCGCGGGGTGGGGCGGGAAAGGAACGCGATGCCGGAAACCCTCTATGTGCTGGCCTACGACTACGTCCCCGACATTCTGGAGCGGCGCGCGCCGCACCGTGTGGCGCATCTGGACCTGGTGCGGCGTCTGCACGATGACGGGGTCATCGTGATGGCCGGCGCGGCCGGTGACCCGGTGGATTCAGCGCTGTTTGTCTTCCGCGGCCCCGACGATCGGCCGGCACGCGAGTTCGTGGCCGCCGATCCCTATTGCGCCGCAGGGCTCGTGACCGCGCATCGGATCTTCCCCTGGACCGTCGTGGTGCCGTAAACCGCCCCGCCGAGGTGGGCCTGTAGCTGCGCCGCCGGCGGCTACGATGTCGACATGTTGCGCACCGCGTTTGTCTTCGACGAGCACATGGCCGATTACGACCTCGGTAACGACCACCCGCTCTCGCCGCTGCGTCGCCTGCTCGCCGTCGAGCTGATCCGCGCCTACGGGCTGCTCGACGACCCTGATGTGACCATCGTCACGCCGCGTGCGGCCACCGATGCCGAGATTGAGCGGGCCCACGCGCCGGCCTACGTGGCTGCGGTGCGGCGGCTGAGCGCACAGCCGGTGCTCGCACAGGGATGGGATGCGGCCCAGTGGGGCCTGGCCGCCGGCGGTGACACGCCGGCGTTCGCGGGCATGCATGAGGCGGCGTCATTGCTGTGCGGCGCGTCGATCACCGCCGCGCTGGAGGTCTGGGAGGGCCGCGCCGACCAGGCGTTCTCGGCCGGGGGTGGTCTGCATCACGCGCTCGGCAACCGGGCGGCGGGCTTTTGCGTCTACAACGATCCCGCCGTCGCGATCCACGCGCTGCTCGAGGCGGGCGCGACCCGCGTCGCCTACATCGACGTCGACGTGCACCACGGCGATGGGACCCAGTGGATCTTCTACGAGGACCCGCGGGTCCTGACTTGCTCGGTCCATGAGAGCGGGCGCTACCTGTTCCCCGGGACCGGGGCGCTTGCCGAGCGGGGGATGGGGCCGGGGGCTGGCACCGCGGTCAACATCCCGCTGCCGCCGTATGCCGGGGACGCCCCCTATCTGCGCGCGGTCGAAGAGGTCATCGCGCGCGCCGTGATCGACTTCGAGCCGGAGATCATCGTGACCCAAGACGGCGCGGACCCGCACCACAAGGACCCGCTGGCCCACCTGCAGATCACCATGCCCACGTTCCCGCGCCTGTACCGCTCCCTGCACCAGCTCGCCCAGGAGACCTGCGGGGGACGTTGGGTCGCCCTCGGCGGCGGCGGCTACAACACCGACGTGGTACCGCGTGCCTGGGCGATGTTGTTTGCCGAGATGATCGGCGCCGAGCTGGAACCCCGCCTGCCGGCTGACTGGCTGGCGGCGGCCGAGCAGCGCTGCGGCCATCGTCTGACCGCCACCCTGCTGGGGGATTCGGAGCCGGAGGTGTCCGATGCCGAACGTGCGCGCGCCGATGCCGAGGGCCATCAGGTCGTCGACCAGGCGCTGATGCTCCTGTCCTGACCGCAGATGCCGTCCTCCTGGCCAGTCGGTGGCTGGCGTGCCGCGAGCACGCCGGTCGGCGCCCACGAGCTCGCCCGCGCAGGATGTGATCCCGCGCGCTATGCATATGTGCGGGGACTCGCCCAGCAGGCGGCGCGGCTGGCGCGCGCCACCAGCCTCGCGCGTGATGCCCGGGCGCGACTGCTGTGCGCCGCCTGGCTGAGCTGGCTCGGGCCGGCGGCGACCTCGGATCGGCACGTGCTTGACGGTCCGCGCGCGCTGCGCCGGGCCGGCCATGAGGATCTCGCGCGCGTCCTCGCCTGGGCCGGTGCGGGCTCGCAGCTGGTCGCACGCGCTGGGGCCCCACCCGTCGCCGGTGAGTTCCCGGTGCCCGAGGGGGACGCCGCACAGGCCCTGATCCTGCTTGACGTGGCGCTCGTGACGATCGAATTCGGCGGCGCGCCGGCCGCACCGGCGGTCGTGTTACGAGGACTGGTCGAGCGCCGCGGGCCGGCGGATGCCGCCGTCGCCGCGTTCGTCGGGCTGGTCGCCGATCTGGGCGGGCACCCGGAGGCCCGCGCGCTCATCGGGGTCGTCGCGCCCCAGGTTGCTGCGGTCGGCGGCTGAGCGCGCGGCCGCGCCGTTGCGAACCGCTAGGCTTCTGCCCGTCCGGAGCGCGCCCTGCTGCTCGGGGGCCTGTCGTTGCCCAATCCGCGAGGTGATGGTGCACCGTCTGTCAACTGATCCCGGGCGGTCGGCGTGTCGCAGCTGAACCAGCTGCGGTTTGTGCGCTCGCTCAACCCGGGGCAGCTCGTGGCTCTGGCGTTCGCGATCGCGATCCTGGTGGGCGACCGTGCTGCTGGCGCTGCCAGCCGCACACCGCGGACCCGGCAGCGCATCGCTGCTGACCGCGCTGTTCACGGCGACGGCCGCGGTCTGCGTCACGAGCCACACGCTGGTCGACACGACGACCTACTGGACGCCCTTCGGCCAGGTCGTGATCCTGGTACTGATCCAGTTGGGCGGCTTCGCGATCATGACCGCGGCCTCGATGATCTTCCTGGTGCTCGGTCGGCGCCTCGGGCTGCGCGGGCGCCTGATCAGCCAGCGGGACATGGAAGTCATCAACCTCGACGACGCCCGCCGGGTCTTTTTCGGCCTCGTCGCATTCACCGCCCTGGTCGAGTTCTTGGTCGCGGCGGCGATCTGCCTGCGGCTGTGGCTCGGGCTTGGGTATCCGTTCCTGCGGGCGGCCTGGCGCGGCGCGTTCTTGGGGATCTCGGCCTTCAACAACGCGGGCTTTGCCCTGTGGACCGGCAACTTGGCGCGCTTCTCGACCGATTGGTGGATCCTTGTCCCGGTCGCCATCGCGGTGCTGATCGGCGGCATCGGGTTCCCGGTCTGGCTCGATGTCCGCCGCCGGCTACGCCGGCCCAAGACGTGGACGTTGCACACCAAGCTGACGCTCGCCGCCGCCGCCGCGCTGATTCCGATTGGCGCGGTGCTCGTCGCGGCGCTCGAGTGGAATAACCCGGCGACGCTGCACCGGATGGGGCCAGCCAACCGCATCTTGGAGTCGTTGTTTACCTCGATCAACTTCCGGACATCGGGCTTTACCACGATCCCGATCGCCGGCATGCACAGCCAGACCCGGCTGATCGGCGACATGCTGATGTTCGTGGGGGGTGGCAGCGCGTCGACGGCCGGCGGGCTCAAGCTGGCGACGTTCGCGGTGCTGGTGCTGATCGTGATCTCGGAGGTCCGCGGCGGGCGCCAGGCCGAGGCGTTCCGGCGCTCGATTCCCGGGCCCGTGCTGCGACAGGCCATCTCGGTGGCGTTCATCTCGGTCAGCGTGGTGCTGTTCGCCACCATCGCCTACATGATCCTGACACCCTTCAATCTCGACCAGTGCCTGTTTGAGGTCGTCTCGTCGTTTTCGAACGTCGGACTCTCGACCGGCATCACGGCCCATCTGGGGACCGGGGCCAAATGGATCGAGATCGCGCTCATGTACTGGGGGCGCATCGGTCCGCTTACGCTCGCGGTGGCACTGAGTGTCCACGAGCGAGAACGTCTATTCGCGTATCCTGAGGAGCGACCACTCGTTGGCTAACAAAGAGCAAGTTCTCGTCATTGGACTGGGCCGGTTCGGGCAGGCGCTGGCGCGCACGATGACCCGCCTCGGGCACGAGGTCCTGGCCATCGACTCGGATCCGGCGGTCGTGCGCAAGTCCTCCGGCGACCTGGCGACCGTCGTCGAGGCGGACGCCACCACCGCCGAGGTGCTGCGCCAAATCGGGGCCGACGACTTCGGCATGGCCGTCGTGGCGATCGGCAACGATATCCAGGCCAGCATCCTGGCGACCTACGCCCTGGTCGATCTGGGTGTGCCCATGATCTGGGCGAAGGCGATCACCACGCAGCACGGCTCGATCCTGCAGCGTGTCGGTGCCCACAACGTGATCTTCCCGGAGCGGGACATGGGCGTGCGCGTTGCGCACACCATGTCCGGGCGCACCGTCGACTACGTGGAGCTCGACACGGAGTTCGTCTTGATTGAGGCCACGGTGCCGACCGAGTTCGTCAACAAGCGCATTGCCGACACCGGCGTGCGCCAGAAGTACGACATCACCGTGCTGTGCGTCAAGCGGCCCGGCGGACGGTTCACCTACGCCACCCAGGACACCGTGCTCAACGAGCGCGACCTGGTCGTGGTGTTCGGGCCGACGCGCAAGGCGGAGGAGTTCGCGGCGCTGCCGGGCCACCGCGCCCAGCGCACCGACTGATCGCGCCGCCGGCTCGACGTGCCGACCAGGCGCTGGGCCTCGCGCAGGGCGCGCTCGAAGGGGCGGTCCCGGCGTTGCAGCTCCAACTCACCCGCCAGCAGCTGGGCGCGGGTGGGTGCCGGCATCGGCATCATCCGGTCGTGGGTCCGGCCGTCGGGGGTGTGGGTCACGACGGCCGCCGCCGGGCGGCCCGAGACGCGGTCGATCTCGACGACGCGCCCGGAGGGATCGGCGAGCCGGATCTCGCAGATGCTCGGATCGCCCGGGCGTGGGGCCGAGGCGAACATCGTCGTGGTCGCCGGGCCGATGCTGTCACGCAGCCAGCCTGCCAGCAGGAGCGCCCCGAGGCCCGGTGCCTCGGCGGTGTGGCGGATCGTCACCGTGGCGCCCTCGCGCATGTGTTCGAGGTGCTCCTGAGTGGTGAGCTGGTTCAGCAGCTGGCGCCACGGGGTCAGCGCGGCCCAGGCGAGGTCGGTCACCGCCGGACCGCGGTCGCTGACCGTCTCGGCGAGGCGCCGCACCCCGAGGGCGCCGTCGGCGTGCCCGGCCTCGGTGATCAGCCGGTCGGCGTGGCGGGCGAGGTCGACGAACGCCGAGTCGTCGGGATCCGGCAGTGAGGGCCACCAGACGTAGACCGGGAGGTCCTGGCGCAGCAGGGCCCGCACCGCGCTGGCCGCGCCTTGGGCGGCCGAGCCGTGCAGGCGCAGGTGCACCAGCTCGACCCGCGACGGGGTGCGGGTACTGCCCATCAGCTGTGCACGCACCTCGATGTGGGCATCGATGCCGTCGCCGTCGGCGTCGCGTTCGACGACGATCGCCCGCGAGGGTTGGTGATCGGCCAGCGACTCGATGACCTCCTCGATGCGTCGCGGCCGACTCGTGGTCCGCGGCGACGACGAGGTTGAGCACGGCCGCGACCGGCAGCGGGCTGCCCCCGGGACCGGTCGGCTGCAGGTCGGACAACGCCCCGCGCAGCTCGTTGACGTTGGCGACGTGGCCGTCCCAGGCGACCTCGCTGGCCGGGTCGCTCACAGCCGCCGCCACTCCCGTCCGTCGCGGCGAATCAGCGCGTCCGCCTCCGGGGGTCCCCAGGTTCCCGCGGCGTAGTTGGACGCCGCGATCGCGGTCGTGTTCCACCGCCGCAACAACTCCTCGACGATCTCCCAGCCGCGCTCCACCTCGTCCCAGCGGGCGAACAGCGTCGAGTCGCCCAGCAGCGCATCGAGCAGGAGCCGCTCGTAGGCTTCGGCGGTCGGCTTGAGGAACGAGCTGCCGTACTGGAAGTCCATGCTGACGCTGCGGATGTCGACCTGCGGCCCGGGGACCTTGGCCGAGAAGCGCAGCGAGGTGCCCTCGTCGGGCTGGATGCGCAGAATGAGCAGGTTCGGCGCGGTTGACTCGACCGCGGTGTGCGCAAACGGCAGGTGCGGCGCCGGCTTGAACTGGATCGCGACCTCGGTGGCGCGGCGCGGCATGCGCTTGCCCGTGCGCAGGTAGAAGGGCGTGCCCGCCCAGCGCCAATTGTCGACGGTCAGGCGCATCGCCACGAAGGTCTCGGTGTTCGAGTCGGGCGCCACACCCTGCTCGTCGCGGTAGCCGATGACCGGCTGTCCGCCGATGAACCCCGCGCGGTACTGCCCGCGCACCGCCGATTCGTGGACGTTGTCTGCCGTGATCTCGGGGATCGCCCGCAGCACCTTCACCTTCTCGTCGTGGACGCTGCGGCTGTCGAAGCGCGCCGGCGGTTCCATCGCCACCAGGCTCAGGACCTGGAAGATGTGGTTTTGGACGATGTCGCGCAGCGCGCCGCTCTGGTCGTAGTACCCCCCGCGGCGTCTCGACGCCGAGGTCCTCGGCGACCATGATCTGCACGTGATCGACGTAGCGTCGGTTCCAGACCGGCTCGAAGATCGCGTTGGCGAACCGCAGCACCAGCAGGTTCTGGACGGTCTCCTTGCCCAGGTAGTGGTCGATCCGGTACGTCTGTCGCTCCCCGAACACGGCACCGACGCGCTCATTCAGGGTCCGGGCGCTGGCCAGGTCCGCGCCGAACGGCTTCTCGATCACGATGCGGCTGAAGGTGTCGTCGTCTTCGCTGGCGAGCCCCGCGTCGCCGAGCTGCTCGGCGATCAGCGGGAAGAACTCCGGCGCCGTCGCGAGGTAAAACAGCCGGTTGCCGAGCCCCCCGGTCGTGCGGTTGAGCCGCGCGAGCACGCCGCGCAGGTCGTTGTAGGCCGCCGGGTCGTCGAACGAGTGGCTCAGGTAGTGCAGCCGCCTGGCAAACGCATCCCAGATGTCGACGTCCAGGACGTCGTGGGAGCTGTGGGTCGCGACCGCCTGGCGGACGACCTCGCGGAACTCCTCGTCGCTCCATGGGCTGCGCGACATGCCGATGATGTTCATCTCCGGCGGCAGGAGCTGCTGCAGGGCCAGGTTGTAGAGGGCCGGCATGAGCTTTGCGGTGGCTCAGGTCGCCGGACGCCCCGAAGATGACGATGCTGGCCGGGGCCGGCGTCCGCGACAGCCTCGCGCCGAGGTCGAACGCGGTCTGGGGGTCGTTGACGATGGTGGCGGTGGTCACAGCGGCGCCTCGGTGGGGGACGACCCGGCGCGCGCGGCCCGGATCATCGCGGCTGGCATGGATCCTCCCCGTCTGCCCGGCGACAGACGGTGTCCGGGATACCTTGGCATGCGAATCGTCATCTGGGGAGCCGGTGCGGAGGGGTGTTGCCGCGGCCGAGCCGCTCAGGTCACCAGGGACGTGGCCGCCTCGACCACCGCCTCGACAGTGATGCCCAGGTGGGCCATGACCACGTCGCCCGGCGCGGAGGCGCCGAACCGGTCGATGCCGATCGCGATGCCCTCGAGTCCCACGAAGCGGTGCCAGCCCAGGGTCGCGGCCGCCTCGACGCTGACCCGGCTGCGGATGCCGGGCGGCAGCACGCTGTCCTGGTAGTCCCGGGGTTGGGCGAGAAACAGCTCCCAGCTGGGCATGCTGACCACGCGCGCGGCGATGCCCCGGTCCGAGAGGACGTCGGCCGCGCGCTGGATGAGGGGCACCTCGCTGCCGGTCGCAAGGAGGATGCAATCGCCGCCGTCACGCAGCACGTAGGCGCCGCGGGCGACGTCGGGCGTGCGCGCCAGGGTCGGGAGTCCCTGCCGCGACAGGACGAGCACGCTCGGGCCGTCGGTGCGCTGGACGGCGAACTCCCACGCGCCGGCGGCCTCGGTCGCGTCGGCCGGCCGGAGCACGACGAGGCCCGGCACGGCACGCAGCGCCGCCAGGTGCTCGATGGGCTGATGGGTCGGTCCGTCCTCGCCGAGGCCCACCGAGTCGTGCGTGTAGACGAACACGACCGGCAGCTTCTGCAGTGCCGCCATCCGGATCGTGTTCTTCATGTAGTCCGAGAACATCAGGAACGTCGAGCAGACCGGCCGCAGGCCGCCGTGGGCGGCCAGGCCGTTGCTGATGGCACCCATCGAGTGCTCGCGCACGCCGAAGCGGATGTTGCGCGCGCCGAACGCCCCGAGGGCGACGTCGCCGTCGTCGGTGATGGTCGTGTCGGTCGAGCCCGACAGGTCGGCGGCGCCCTGGACCAGCTCCGGGATCCGTGCGGCGAGCCCATTGAGGATCTTGCCGCCCGAGGCGCGCGTGGCCAGCGATTCGCCCGGTGCGAAGTGCGGCAGCTCGGCCCGCCAGTCGTCCGGGAGACGGTGGCGCATCCGGCGGACCGCGTCGGCGGCGAGGTCCGGGTGCGCGGCGGCGTAGGCATCGAAGGCGTCCTGCCAACTGCTGCGCAGGGCACGGCCGCGCTCCTGCAGGTGCGGGGCCCAGGCCGCGACCTCCTCGGGGACCAGGAACTCGGCGTCCTCGGGCCAGCCGTAGGCCGCTTGGTCGCCGCCACCTCCTCGACGCCGAGGGGCGAGCCGTGCGCCTTCGCGGAGTCCTGCTTGTGGGGGGACCCGTAGCCGATGTGCGTCGCCGTGACGATCAGGGTGGGCCGCCCGTCGGTGACCTGAGCCCTTGTCAGGATCTCGTCGATCTCGGCGAGGTCGTTGCCGTCGGCGATCTCCAGCACCCGCCAGCCGGCGGCGTCGAAGCGCTCGGGCACGTTTTCGGTGAACGTCAGGGAGGTCGGGCCGTCCAGACTGATCGAGTTGTGGTCGTAGATCCCGATCAGCTTGGCGAGGCCCAGATGGCCGGCGAACGAGGTCGCCTCGTAGGAGATGCCCTCCATCAGGTCGCCGTCGGAGCAGATGAACCAGGTGCGGTGGTCGACGATGTCGTGCCCCGGCCGGTTGAACTGCTGGGCCAACAGGCACTCCGCCAGCGCGAGCCCGACGGCGTTGCCGAAGCCCTGACCGAGCGGCCCGGTCGTGACCTCGACGCCCGGCGTGTCCCCGCGCTCGGGGTGGCCCGGGGTCGCCGAGCCCCATGGCGGAACTCCTTGAGGTCATCCATCGTGACCGCATAGCCGGTCAGGTGTAGCAGCGAATACAACAGTGCCGACGCATGGCCGGCCGACAGGACGAAGCGGTCCCGGACCGGGCATCCGGATCCAGCGGGTCGTAGCGCAGGCGATGCCGAAGAGCATCACCCGATCGGGCGAGCCCATCGGGGCCCCGGGGTGGCCGCTGTTGGCGCGCTGCACGGCATCGATGGACAGGGTCCGGACGGTCGTGACGACCAGCTGGTCGAGGGCGAGATCGACGGGCACGCGAACCTTTCGATTGGCGTTCACTCGGGCCGGCCGAGTCTACCGGCCACGGTTTGCGCTCGGCCAGATCGTTCCCAAGGAGCGATACCCGCAAACTGCGGCAGCGTGGCCGCGTGATCGGGATGGGTAGTCTTGCCCAGGCAGACCGACAACGATGCGGAGGAACCGATGCCGGGCACGATGCGCGCACTTGTCACCCATCAGTGGGGCGACCCGGAGGAGCTGCGCTTGGAGGAAATCCCCCGGCCCGAGGCGGGCGAGGGCGAGCTGTTGCTGCGGGTCCGGGCAGCCGGGATCAATCCGGTCGACTGGAAGACACGCCGCAACGGGGCCTGATGAAGAGCCGCGGATCGAGCCGCCGGTCATCCTCGGGCTGGACGTCTCCGGCGTCGTCGACGCAGTGGGCCCGGGCGTCGAGGGCTTCGCCGTCGGCGACGAGGTCTTCGGTCTCGTCGGATTCCCAAGGCCGTCGGCGGATACGCCGAGTACGCCGCGGTCCCGCCGCGGAGGTGGCGCCCGAAACCCGCGCAACATCTCCGATGAGGACGCCGCATCCCTGCCGTGGTTGCGCTGACCGCCTATCAGGCGCTCGAGCTTGGCGAGCTCTCGGCCGGGCAGCTCATCCTGATCCACGCCGCGGCCGGCGGCGTCGGTTCGAATCGCGGTGCAGCTGGCGAAGGCCCGCGGCGCGGCGTGCCGGCACAGCCGGTCCGGGCAATCAGGAGTTCCTCGGGACTTCGGCGTCGACATCCCGATCAACTACGCCTGGACCGACTTCGCCGAGGTACTCACGGACGTCGATGTCGTCTTCGAGAGCCGGGCGGCGTCGTCGCCGCGCTCATGGGCGTCCTGCGCAAGGGCAGTGTGATCGTCTCGATCACGGGCGGCTGCCCCAGGAGGACGCCGCGGCGCACGGCGTGCGTCGCGTGCACATGCTCGTCGCCCCGACGGCGCCCAGATCGGCAGATCACCGATCTGGTCGCCAGCAGTGCGTCGCGCGTATGTGCAGGAGGTCTGCCCGTTCGAGCGGGCCCCGGACGCGCATCGCGCGCCGAATCGGCCCGCACCCGCGGCAGCTGGTGCTGGTCCCCTAGCCCGGGCCTGGGTCCGGATGCGGCATCGGGCGCGCCGGACCCCCCCGAGTGCCGCCCGGGCCGGCGCCCTGGCACCATCCGCGTGACGGTGCATCGGCCGATGCAGGTGGGACAATGACGCACGCAGTGCTTGAACGAGGGTGGTCACGTGAGCCGAGTCAAGGTCGTGAGGCGCCGGATCGTCGCTGCGGTGGTGGTACCGGTGTGTCTCGTGCTCGCCGGCTGCGGGGCCGCCTCGCTGCCGGCGCCGACGACCACCCTGCCGACCGGCGCGCGCGTCGGTCCGCAGTGTTCCTCAGCGATTCGGCCCGACCACGGCGGCCATCCGCAGTTTCGCCGCCACGCTCGCTGCGAACGGCCAGACGTGCCGCCGCGCAGGCCGAGGCCGAAGCGCCTCACTCGACACCGCGTTCGCGCAGCCCAACTCGGCCTGCGGCGGCTGACGGTTCAGGAGGTCGACGACTCCCGACTTGACGCCCAGCGCCAGGCGATCCTCGGCCCGCTCGGGCCCGTCGTGGCCCAGAATCGGCCATCGACACGGCGGACACGCAGGGGACATGAACACCATATCGCACGTCTGGCCCCGTTCGGCTGCGATTCACCCTTCCAGCAGGCGGGCGGCTGCTAGTCCGCGCCCGCACGGCATCAGCAGCACGTGCGGCTGTGCGTCCGCGGCCGGCCGTCACGGTTGCCCCGGAAGCGACTACGCGGTCTTAGGCGGCGTGCGCGGCAGCTTCGGCGACGACCGGCGGCACCACGTGCCACGGATCTGATCGCCCCCGTCCATCGTGATCTGGCCGGCACTCACAGCTTGGAAAAGCCGGTGGTAACGGCCTCGCGCGATCCCCCCACCAGTCGCCACTGGGCATACATGAGGTCCGCCGCGACTGGATCCCCTCGGAGCCGCCGCACCGAAGCGGTCACGAGCTGGTGCAGCCCGGCGCGCAGGCGGTCTTGCCGCGCATCTCGGAGTCGGCGCAACCGTCTGGCTCAACGTCGAGGTACGTCGGACAGCACCTGCGCCAGGTTGCGACCCAGGCGCGGGTAGCGCGACATCAGCGCCTCGAGCGGCTTGCCCGGCAGTCGCGACACGCCGAGTCCTAGAGCGCGGCGACCATCGGCTCGATCCCGCTGCCGAGGTTCGAATCGTCGTTGCCCTCGTCGAGGATCACAGTCATGACCTCATCGCCGGCAGCCGTAAATTCGAGCACGGAGTTCCGGCCGGCGCGGACCACAGACAGTTGATCGGGCGCGCAGCAGCCGCTCCGGGATCTCACCTCCGCGGGGCCGGCGCACGACGGGAACACGGTTCTCCAACATCGTGAGGTCGGCGGCGGGCAGTCCGGCAGACGGATCCATACGGGCTGCCGAGCCGCGAGGCGAACCGGGGACGGTTTGGGGTCGCGGGCGGCTGAGAAACATTTTTGAGTCCGATAGCCATGGCAGACTGTCGCCCCCGATCGTTATGGGGGTGCGATGGAACGCGGAAGTGTCGTCGCAGCGCATTATTGCTTATGCGCGCGCGGCCGGCCGCAGGTCGGCCTCAGCGGGCGGCGCGCGTCGCCCTGGGCGGAGGCTCGGGCCAGACCGCGTGCTCGTGCACCCGCAGCTCGACGTAGATCAGTCCGACGGCGGCGTTCCCGACCGGCGCCACGAGCGTAGAGCGATGAACGCGCCGAGTCCGCGTCGCACGACCCCGAGGGTCCCGCCCACGGCGCCGAGGGGCATGTTGATCAGATCAGCGATCAACGGCCTCGAGCCCGACAGTGATCTGGATCGCCAGCCAGCTACCCAGGACCCACCAGAAATGGCCGCGTACAAGCGCCACGCTCCGACCGATCGCCTCGCGGTCCCGCGCTGCTCGGTCACGACGCGGGTCGGCGCGACCGCCGCGCGGCGAACAGGTCGATCCCCGGGTCAGCAGGGCCAGGAGGCCCAGGAGGATCCCGATGGCGGTGACGAAGACGACCGCGACCAGCGGCCAGAACCGTTCGCCGACTCGCTCGAGGGCGACCCAGGCGCTGGCGGACTTGCGTTGACCAGGTCGAGGATCGACACCGTGGTCGCCGCGATCGACAGCTGCCCCAACGGAGCTCGGGCAGCAGCGTCAGCAGCTCCTGCACCAGTTGACGCAGCCGGCTCGACGCCCCGCCGTAAGCGAGCTCGCTGCCGATCAGCAGCACGGCCTCGGGCAGCGTCCTGACCAGCGCCACGAGCACCAACGGGACCGGCGCCGAGCGGTAGGTCAGCAGCGACGTGCGCGTCATGCCCGCCAGCCCGAGCGGCCGCGGGGGCGGCGGTACGGCGTCCTGGGTCACTGCCCCTCGTCCTCGAAGGGCTCGCCTCGGCCGTGAGGTCGTCGATGTCGAGCCCATGCTCTGCAGAAGAATGGCGTCATGAGGTTCAGGGTGTGCCGGCGCGCCGGGCAGATCGGCAGGGCGGCGGGGGCGGCGGCTGCGGATGCTCCCCCCGGCCGCGAGTACGCCTTGCCGACGTACTTCGTGCAGACGCCGCAGCTGCCCGACTTGGCATCGAAACGCGCCAGATCCCACCCGGCATCTGCGATCTCGGCGGACAGGCCGCGCATCTGTCGGCATAGGCCTCGGCCTCAGCCGCGAGCCGCGCCCGTGCGCCCGGATCCAGCCCTACAGGAGCGCCCGCGCAAAGGGCTCCGGGGGATCAGGGACGCCGCGGAAGCGCTCGGTCCACCGATCGATCTCAGCGTCCCAGTCGCGCGGCTCACGCGCTCGGTCCTCGATGAAGTCCACCGGGACCGGGCCGGGACCAGGCCCGCCTCGGCGCCGCGGCGCAGCAGCTCGTCGATGCCGCCCGGCCGTCCTCGCCGTAGTCAAGGGTCCGCTCGTAGACGTACATGCCGACGAACCGTCCGCAGGTCCATGTCGAGTCCGCCGCCGAACTGCTCGGCGTGCTCGACGCCGGTTCCGTGCTCGAGCGCGTAGGCGATTCTGTCGCGCAACAGGTGCGACAGCCGCGCAGGTCGCCTCATCGGCCACGTCCCGCCGGACCGCGTTTGCTGCCCGGCGCCGGGGCAGACCCCAGGTGAGCTCGTCCCACCAGATCCGAGGTCGAGGATGTTCACCAGGCCTTGGGTCTCGTAGTTGAGCTGGCCCTCGTGGATCACCAGGCCCGCGTCGACCTTGCCGTCGGCCACGACGTAGAGGATCTCGTCGAACGGGGTGAGCACCGGCTCGGCGATACGGCCCACGGCCAACTGACTCGAGGAACGCGCTGGTCCAGGCGCCGGGCACCGCGACGCGCAGCGACGGCAGCTGGGCCGGACAGAGCTCCTTTCGGGCGACGACCATCGGGCCGTACTTCTCGCCATGGACGCGCCATGCGGCAGGAGCCAGTACTTCTGGCCGCGTCGCGTACGCGTGCACCGAATCACAGTCACTTCCGAGCGCCCCTCGAGGGCCCATCGGTTGAGCGTCTCGATGTCGCGCAGGATGTGCTCGACGCGGAAGCCCTCCGTCGGGATCAGTTCGTTGGCGAGCGCGTAGAACATGAACGCGTCATCGGGGTCTGGGCTCTGGCCGATCCGGATCAGCTCCGATGCCACGCGGGCTCCTCGGTGCGGGATGGGACCTCGCCATCCTAGTCGGCCATCGACGCGGCGTCCGGACGCTTGGTCGGCGGCGGCCAGCAGAACCCGCGCATCGCGACGCCCCGAACCAGGCGGCCCCGACCATGGCTGACGGTCACCCGGCGCGCGCCATGACGCCGATCGACCCACGGTTGTCGTCGGTGGTGTTGGCCGTCACCCGGTTCACCTCGACCGGCTGAAGGCCCGCTCGAGCGTCGCGACGACGGCCTTGGTCGCGTCGCCGTACCCACGCGCCCCCGGCACGACCCGTACCCGATGTCGACGGTGCCCCGTTCATCGGGTCGCCCATCGAACAGGCGTCGCCGATCGTCAGCGCGTCGTACTTACGCGCGATGCGAAAGCCCGAACGCGTCCGTGCGGCCGTCCTCGAGCGCGACGAGCACGG
>CAVYHI010000013.1:0-25282 GCA_963768285.1 uncultured Thermoleophilia bacterium | reverse complement strand
GTTGTTGACGGACCCGGCTTGAAGTAGGTGAGCCCGCCGGGTGAGTGTGGAGCTGCTGAAAGCGACACACGAACCCGGCGGGCTCACCTATGCACCGTAACGCGCCCCTGACCCCTGAAGGGCGGATGCGGCTGTGTCATCGCATCCCATCGGGCTGGTCAATTACCGCCCAAGCCCACATAGATGCAGATCTCCCGGCAAACCACCTCCAAGTGGTGGAGCCGGTTTGTACGTGAGGGCACCGTTGGTCTTGTCGATCGGTCCAGCCGGCCCAGGCGCAGCCCCGGGCGTACCCAGCCCGAGCTCGAAGCGCAGATCCTCGGGCTGCGCACCACACGCCAGCTGGGCCCGGGCGCAGCGACTGGTGGGATCCTTGGGATCCCCGCATCGACCGTGCACCGCGTCTTGGTGCGCCACGGTGTCAATCGATTGCGTTGGATGGATCGGCCGACAGGCCGGGTCATTCGCCGCATCCAGACCTCACGGCCGGGCGAGCTCATCCACATCGATGTCAAAAGGCTCGCCCGCATCCCGGATGGCGGCGGGCACAAGCTTCTCGGGCACGGGCAGGAGGCGCCCCCACAGAGACCGGCACTGGCTACGCCCACATCCACTCGGCCATCGATGCCTACTCGCGCCTGGCCTACTCGGAGTTCGCCGGGCCTGAGAACACACCCAACTGCGTGGCGTTCCTCGAGCGTGCGGTGGACTGCTTTGCCGATCACGGCATCGAGATCGAGCGCATCCTCACCGACAATGGCAACGGCTACCGCAGCCGACTGTGGGCAGGCACATGCCATCGAATGGACATCGTCCACTCGCACACCAGTCCCTACCGGCCGGCCACCAACGGCAAGGTGGAGCACTTTAACCGCACCCTTGCTCGACGAGTGGGCATATGTGCGCTTCTACGGCTCAGACGCCGCCAGGGCCTGCACCCTTGACAGCTTCGTGCACCGCTACAACCATCACCGCTACGACACCGCTGTCGGTGGACCGCCCATCAGCCGCGTCAACAACGTGGTTGGGCATTACACCTAGGTCACGCTTCCGAACGCGCGCTTGAGCTCGACCTCGAGCTTCAGCCAATTCTGGCGGATGTACTCCTGGGTCACCCAGTACTTGGCTCCTGGCAGCGCGCGCGCGAGCGCGACACGATCGTCGGTCGGGTCCTCCTGGACGTCTTCGATCAGGCGCCGGTATTCACCGATCAGCTCCGCCAACTCGAAATGCTTGAGCTGGGTTTCGGCCAGCAGGTCCTCGATCGTCGCGTAGACGTCGGTGTCGTGATTAGGCATGTTCCGCACACCTCGGGTACCGAATGACGGGGGCTCCGATGCTACCCTAGGCACGTCTAGGGGGATTAGCTCAGCTGGGAGAGCGCCGCCTTTGCACGGCGGGAGGTCAGCGGTTCGATCCCGCTATCCTCCACTCCAATGACAAGCTGAGAAATGGCTTGTCCTTGGCAGTTTCAGGTCACAGGCGTGCGTGGCCGACTGCAAACAACTTGGGCCAACGTGGATCCGGTGACCCGGTGACCGGATGGGCCTAATGGCGGTGGATCAGCTCCGCGTAAGCTGATCCACCGAGCCGTCGGCAGGTGAGCACTCATGCGGCCCGGGCCGTCGAGCCCTATGGCTAGAGCGTGCCCCTGCCGGCCGGCGAGAGGGTCGACGGCTGGTGGGATGGCGTGCCATCTGAGCACTAAACCATTAGGACGCCGCAGCCTTCTCGGGGCTCGAGGGCACATGGTCGATACCGGGGGGAGGCGAAGATGATCTTCGTGGGCGTCGATTGGGCCGAGGCCCACAACGACGTGCTGGTGATGGATGAGAGTGGAGTGGCACTCGGGCGGGGGCGCTTTGCGACAGGGATTGCCGGACTCCGACAGCTGCACGCGCTGGTGGCCGATCACACCGAGGACCCAGGCCAGGTGATCATCGGCATCGAGATCGACCGAGGTCTGTTGGTCGACTCCCTGGTCGGCGCTGGTTACTGCGTTTATGCGGTCAATCCGCTGGCGGCCAGTCGCTACCGCGACCGTCACACGACCTCGGGTGCCAAGTCGGATGCCGGCGACGCCAAGCTGTTGGCGGATCTGGTGCGCACCGACCGCCACAACCACCGACCGCTCGCCGGAGACTCAGATGAGGTCGGCGCGATCCGGGTATTGGCCCGGGCCCACCAGGGGCTTGTCTGGACCCGCCAACGCCAGGTCAACGCGTTGCGCTCGGCGCTGCGTGACTATTATCCGGCAGCGCTTGCGGCATTTGGCACCGACCTGACTCACACCGATGCCCTGGCGATCCTCAGCGTTGCCCCGACGCCTGAGCGGGCCCGCACGCTCTCGCGGGCAAAGATCGCCGCGGCCCTGCGGCGCGCGGGGCGGCAGCGCAACATCGACCAGCGCGCCACCGAGATTCAGAGCGCACTGCGCACCGAGCAGCCCGAGGGCCCTTTGCAGATCGCCGAGGCCTTCGGCGCGGTGAGCGCGGCGCGAGTGGCGGTGCTGGTGTCGCTCAACGGCCAGATCGCCGAGCTCGAGCAAGCGCTCGCTGAACATTTTGATCGTCACCCGGACGCCGAGATCCTGCGCAGTCTGCCCGGACTTGGCCCGGTCCTCGGCGCCCGGGTGCTTGGCGAGTTCGGTGATGACCCGAGCCGCTTTGCCGATACTAAAGGCCGCAAGGCCTATGGGGGAACCGCCCCGATCACCAAATCATCGGGCCGCAGCCTGGTCGTGCTGGCGCGCGTGGCGCGCAACCGGCGATTGGCCGACGCACTTGAGTGGTGGGCCTTCTGCTCGCTCGGTCCGAGCCCGGGCGCCCGGCGCTACTACGACGCGCTACGGGCCCGCGGGAAAACCCACTCCCAGGCGACCCGCCAGCTCGCCAACCGCTGGGTCGGCATCCTGCACGCCTGCTTGGAGCGACATGAGGCCTATCGCGAGGATGTCGCCTGGCCTGAGCGTCAGGAGGTATTGCGCTTGGTCGCTTGACTCTTGGAGCCGTGGGATGTCTAGCCGCCCGTTGCGGCCGATTGCTCCACCACGGCTGCGCCGGTCGCCGCATCACGGCCGGGTCGGGATATGGTGAACACGGTGCCCCCGCCGCTCGTCGGTGACGCCCAGCGGCGATGCCACAGGGTCGCCCCGCGACCGGCCAGAGGGCGCCCGCCGCGGAAGATCGGCAGTATTGATTGGCGCAGGATTGCGGCGAAAATGCTCGTAACAGTGGTGCGGGCGACCTTCGCGAACAGCACGAGACATATTGGAGCGGCGCGTGTCCACGACGTCAGATACCCAGCAGGTGATCCTCCCGGAACTCGGGGAGTCGGTCACCGAAGGGACCATCGTCGAATGGAGGGTCGGCGTCGGCGACACCATCTCCCCCGGTGACATCCTGCTGGAACTGACGACCGACAAGGTCGACGTGGAAGTGCCCGCCCCCTTCGGCGGGGTCCTGGTGGCGATCCTCGCCGCCGAGGGCGAGACCGTCGAGGTCGGTGCGGCGCTGGCCGAGATCTCGAGCAATCCGAACGCGACGCCCGCTCCGCCCGCGCCGGCACCGGGCCTGCCGCCGCGCCCGCCGCGCCCGAGCCCGCGCCGGCCGCCGTCCCCGCGAGCCCCGCGGCGGGTGGCGGGCAGGGTCTGTACGCGGTGATGCTGCCCGAGATGGAGTCGGTCGTCGAGGGCACGATCATCGAGTGGTACAAGCAACCCGGCGACGCGGTCGAACAAAACGAGGATCTGTGCGAGATCTCGACCGACAAGGTCGACACCCCGGTGCCCTCGCCGGTCGCGGGCGTCCTGCGCGAGATCGTCGTCCCGGAGGGCGAGACCTTCCAGATCACCGACCCGATCTGCTACCTGGCGGTCGGCGCCGGTGTCGCCGCCCCGGCCCTGCCCGCCGCGCCGGCCGCCGCGCCGTCCGGTGACGGCGCCGCTCCGGCACCGGGCCACCCGGCCGTCGCCGTCGGCGGCCCGCCCGCCACCCCGCTCGCACGCCGTCTCGCCGCCGCGAGCGGCGTCGATCTCGCCGGCGTGACCGGCAGCGGCCCCGCCGGCATGATCACCAAGCGCGATGTCGCGGCCGCGCCCGCCGGCACGGGCAACGGCGCTGCGCCGAAGGCCGCCCCGGCGGCGCCCGCTGCCGGCGCCGAGGAGGGCCAGCTGCTCAAGGGCCCGAACGCGGTGCTCGCCCAGTACATGGACGAGTCGCTCAAGGTCCCGACCGCCACGAGCTTCCGCACCCTCTCGGTCGCCACGCTCGAATGCCCAGCGCCGCCAGATCAACGCCGCTCTCGCCACCGCCGGGCGCAACGAGAAGCTCTCGTTCACCCACCTGATCGCCTGGGCGATCTCGTGGCGGCTCCGAGACCCCGGTCATGTGCACCGGCTTCGAGCGCGCGCGACGGCAAGCCGCAGCGCGGCGAAGCGAGAAGTCAACCTCGGCCTGGCCGTCGACGTGGAGCGCAAGGACGGCTCGCGCACGCTGATGGTGCCGGTGATCAAGGACGCCGCCTGCTCGGCTTCGACGGCTTCCGCCAGGCCTACGAAGATCTGGTCGAAGCGCGCGCGCACCGCGGCATCAGCGCCGACGAACAGAGCGGCGCGACCTTCACGCTCACCAATCCCGGCGGCATCGGCACGATCGCCTCGGTGCCGCGCCTGATGGTCGGCCAGGGCACGATCGTCGCGACCGGCTCGATCGCGTACCCGCCCGGCCTCGGCACGTGCCGGCCGACGCTGCGTCGGCTCGGCGATCGAGAAGGTCATGACGATGACCTCGACCTACGATCACCGCATCATCCAAGGTGCGGCGTCCGGCGAGTTCCTGCAAGCGGATCGACGAGCTGCTCAACGGCGCCGACGGCTTCTACGAGAAGGTTCGCGTCTCGCTCGGCCTGGCCCGGCCGCCGCGGTGCGCGGCCCCGCCGGCAACGCCGCGCCGGCGCGCAGCCGCGCGCCGCCGGCGCGCACCGCCGTCACGCCCGGGCGCGACCGGATGCCGTCGGAGGTGATGCTGCGCGGCGTCGGCGCGGCGATGTCGGTCGTCATGGCGGCCCGCAGTCACGGTCACCTGGCGGCGCACGCTCGATCCGCTCGGTCACGAGCCGCCCGGCGACCCGTCGCTCGACCCGCGAGCGTACGGCCTGACGCCCGCGATGATGAACGCGGTGCCGGCCTCGGTGCTGCGCGTCAAAGTGCCCGGCGACACGCTGGCCGAGGTGCTGCCGAACCTGCGCGACGTCTACAGCGGCACGATCGCCTACGAGATCGAGCACATCTCCAACGCCGAGCAGCGCGATGGCTGCGCGAGTACATCGAGACCAGCGACATGGCGCCCGAACTCACGCCGCAGCGGAAAATCGCGATCCTCAGCGTCTGACCAAGGTCGAGCCGATGGAGCGCTACTTGCGCAAGCAGTTCATGGCCAGAAGACGTTCTCGATCGAGGGTCTCGACGTGATGGTGCCGATGCTCGAAGAGACGATCTCGATGCTGGCCGAAGACGGCACCCAGAAGGCCGTCATCGGCATGGCGCATCGCGGCCGCCTGTCGTCCATCGCGCACGTCGTCAGACCGCCCCTACGAGTACGTCCTGGCCGAGTTCGAGGGCCGGCGCGATGAAGACCGCCGAGAGCCGACTTCGACGAAGCCGACGTCACCGGCGACGTGAAGTACCATCACGGCGCGGAGGGCACGTACGTGACGCCGATCGGCACGGAGATCACGGTCGAGCTGGCGAACAACCCCGCGCATCTCGAGGCCGTCGACGGCGTCGCCGAGGGCATGACGCGCGCCCGCAGACCGACCGCAGTCAAGAACTCGCGACGCTCGACCGCGTCAGATCGCGGCGCCGATCCTCATCCACGGCGACGCGGCGTTCGCGGGCCAGGGCGTCGTCGCCGAAGTGCTCAACCTGCAGGCGCTCTGCCGGCTACGCAACCGGCGGCACGATTCACATCATCTCCAACAACCAGATCGGCTTCACCACCGACCCGAAGGAAGGCCGCTCGACGCGCTACGCCTCGGACTTGGCCAAGGGCTACGATCTTCCGATCGTGCACGTCAACGCCGACGACGTCGAGACGTGCATCCCCGCGGTGCATCTCGCGATCGACTTCCGCCGCAAGTTCGGCCGCGACGTGCTGATCGACCTGATCGGATATCGCCGCTTCGGACACAACGAGCAGGACGAGCCGGCGTACACGCAACCGCTGATGTACGCAGCGATCAAGACGCACCCGACCGTGCGCGAGCTCTTCGCCTCGCGCTTGGTCGCGCAGGGCGTCCTGACCGCCGAGCAAGTTCGACGGCGATGCAGGAAGCCGCCGACCGCGCGCATGCACCGAGGCGCATCGCAACGTCAAGGCAGAGCAAGGCGCGGCCGAGCTGATCACGCAGAAGTCCACGGGCGCGGCTCGCGCCCGGCCGATCCAGACCGCGGTGCCCGCCGAGCTGCTGCTCGGTCGGATGCAGCAGCTGTCTACGTGCCCGACAGGCTTCACGCCGTGCACCGAAGCTCGCCGCGCAGTTCGAGCGCGCCCAAATCGGCGCTGCAACGCGAGGGCGGAGTCGACTGGGGCCACGCCGAAGCGCTGGCGTTCGCGTCGCTGCTCAGCCGAGGGCACGCCGATCCGGCTGACCGGCCAGGACATCGAGCGCGGGACGTTCAGCCAGCGCCACGCTCGTGCTGCACGACGCGGCGACGGCGAGACCTGGACCCCGCACACCGGACGCA
Source organism: uncultured Thermoleophilia bacterium (assembly GCA_963768285.1). Classification (GTDB taxonomy): domain Bacteria; phylum Actinomycetota; class Thermoleophilia; order Miltoncostaeales; family Miltoncostaeaceae; genus CAITWD01. Next base: position 18,537 of record CAVYHI010000013.1, on the reverse strand, counting down.
CCTACGTCCCGATGACCCACCTGCGCGGGGCCAAGGCCGGCGTTCGAGCTGCACAACAGCCCGCTCTCGGAGGCCGCGTGCCTGGGCTTCGAGTACGGCTACTCGGCCGAGGCGCCCGAGGCGCCTGGTGCTGTGGGAGGCGCAGTTCGGCGACTTCGACAACGGCGCGCAGATCATCATCGACCAGTTCATCGTCCGCCGGGCCGCGCGAAGTGGGGCGAGACCACGCGGCTGACGATGCTGCTGCCGCACGGCTACGAGGGCGCGGCCCCGAGCACATCTCGGCGCCGTCTCGAGCGCTTCCTCCAGCTCTCCGCCGAGGACAACATCCGCGTCGCGAACTGCTCGACGGCCGCGCAGTACTTCCACCTGTTGCGCCAGCAGGCGCTCACCGACAAGCAGCGCCCCTTGGTGATCTTCACGCCCAAGAGCCTGCTGCGCCTGAGGGCGGCGAGCTCGACGCTCGAGGAGCTGTCTAACAACTGGTTCCACGCCGTCTTGGACGACCCGACGGTCACCGGCAACACGGGCATCACGACGATGATCCTGTGCTCGGGCAAGATCTACCACGAGCTGCAGGCGAGCCCCGTGCGCGCCGCCCGCACCGATCTGGCGATCGCCCGGGTCGAGATGCTCTACCCGTTCCCGGTGAACGAGCTGCGCGAGCAGCTGGCCGGCTACCCGGAGCTGGAGCGGATCATCTGGGTCCAGGAGGAGCCGATGAACATGGGCGCCTGGGACTTCATCTGGCCGAACATCACCGACCGGGTGCTGCCGGCGGGCGTCGTGCTCGAGTACGAAGGCCGGGCACGGCGGGCCAGCCCGAGCGAGGGCTACCCGCAGGCCCACCAGGCCGAGCAAGAGCGGATCCTCGCGGCTGCCCTCGGCCCGCGCTGAGCTGTGGCGGCGCATCGGCCCGGCCGTCCTGGCCGGGGCCGATGCCGTCGCGCGCCCGCTGGCGCTGCTTGAGCGCATGGGGCCGGATGACCCGCCGGTCATCTCGTGGTCGGCGGTCGAGACGCCGGTGCTGGTGGCCGGCCGCGGCGTGCGGCCCGCGGAGATCAACGAGGCCGCCTGCCGCGCGGCCGGCATCGCGGTGCTCCACCGCCGCTCGGGCGGCGGCCCCGTGCTCTGGGACGCCGGGCTCATCGCGTGCGATGTCGTGCTGCCGCCGGGCCACCCGCTCGCCGATCGCGACGTGACCCGGGCGTACGCCTGGCTCGGCGAGGCCGTGGCGGCCGCGCTCGCCGGCCTCGGCGTGCCGGCCACCGCGATTGGGCTCGCCGCCGCGCGCGCGGCGCAGGCCAACAGCGATCCGACCAGCCGCCTCGCGGCCCGCGCCTGCTTTGGCGGCATCTCCCCCTTCGAGGTCCTCGACCCCGAGGGGCGCAAGCTCGTCGGCCTGGCCCAGGCGCGCCGCGCGGCGGGCTCGATCTTCCAGTGCGGGATCGCGCTCAGCTTCGACCAGCGCGGGCTCGCCGCCGCCCTGGGCCGCGACGCCGCCGACACGGCGGCGCTGGCCGCGGCGCTCGCGGCCCGGGTCGCGGCGCTGCGCACCTACGTGCCCGGCGTCGGCGCGGACGAGGTGATCGCGGCGGTCGAGGCCGAGCTTGCCGGGCGGCTCGGCATCGGGCTCACGCCCGGTGCGCTGCGCCCGGACGAGCTTGCCGCCCAGGCCGGGCTCGCGGCGAGCTTCGTCACCGGACGGCCGGCCTAAGGACACCCTCAGCCGTGCCGGTCGGCCGGCTGCGGGGCGATCGGGTATCCGATGGCCGGCGTCGTGCCGGTGATGCGCACCACCAGGACCGCGGGCCCGCGGGTGCTGCGGGCCATCAGGTCGCCGAGCGCCGGCCCGAAGGCAGCCGGGTCGTCCACGGCGGCAGCGCTCGCGCCGAACCCCCGCGCGATCTGGACCAGGTCGAGGCGCGGGGCGGTGATCGCGAGGCCCGGCCAGTTGCCCTGCGGGTGCCCGGTCATGCCCTCCATCCCGGCGCGCAGGATCTCGTAGCCGGAGTTGTCGGCGACGATCACCGCCAGGCGCAGGCCGAGCCTGGCCGCGGTCCAGAGGGCGTGGATCCCGAACAGCAGGCTCCCGTCGCCGTGGGTGCAGATGACCCGGCGCTCCGGGTGGGCGATCGCGACCCCGACCGCCGCCGGCAGCCCCCAGCCGAGGGCGCTGCCCCGATGCGCGTACCAGGAGCCCGGCGCGCGGGCGCCGAGCACGGTCCGCAGCGCCCGACCCGCGGTGAGGCTCTCGTCGACGACGATGTCGTGCGGGCCGACCACACCCGCGACGCCATGGGCAAACCTGGCCGGCGTGATGCCCACCCCGCCGCCGGGCACCGCCCGGCGCGCGGCCCGGCGCGCGGCGGCACCTGCGGCCACCGCCGCCTGGCGCCGCGCAGCGGCGCGCGCATCGCCCGGCCCGAGCCCAGCGAGCAGCGCGTCGAGCGCAAGCACGAGATCCGCCTGGATCGCCTGGACCGGGTCGACCCCGGCCGACAACTCGGGCTGCCCCTCGTCGAGCACGACCAGTTCGGTGGCGACATCGAGGGTCGGCCCGGGGCTCGAGCCGAACAGGCGAAAGGTCGGCATCCCGATCGCCAGCGCCAGGTCGTACGGCGCCAGGCGCTCCCGGATCTGCGCACCGAAGGTCGGCAGCGGCCCGGCCCACAGGGGGTGGTTGGCGTGCACCGCCACGCGGCTGGCCCAGGGTTCGGCGAGCATCGGCGCGCCGAGCCGTTCGGCAAGGGCGGTCACCTGACCGGCGACGCCGGCGTGGGCGACCCCGTCGCCGACCAGGATTACCGGCGCCTCGGCCTGCCGCAGCCGCACCTCGAGCGCCGCGATCTCGGGCGCATCCGGGGCCGGGGCGTGTCCCCAGCCCGCCGCGGTCGGGGCGGCAGCGGGGGCGTCGGTGACCATGACGTCCATCGGGAGGCTGACCACCACCGGGCCGCAGGGCGGGGTGCGGGCCAGACGAATCGCGCGCGTGAGCACCCCGGGCAGGTCGGCGACCCGGCGCGGCTCCCACAGCCCCTTGGCGAAGGGCGCCGCCGGGCTCAGGACGTCCCCGCCGAGGAACGGCTGCTCGTCGAGCATGCCGGTGACCTGCTGGCCGACGCTCACCAGCATCGGCACGCGCGCCCGCGCGGCGTTGATCAGCCCCGCCAGGGCGTTGGCGATCCCGGGCTGGACGTGCACGTTGACGACGGCCAGGCGCCCGGTCGATTGGGCATACCCGTCGGCCATCCCCATCACCGACATCTCATGCAGGCCGAGGACATAGGCGACCCGGTCCTGGCGGCCGAAGGCGTCGACCAGCGGCAGCTCGGTCGAGCCCGGGTTGCCGAACACCACCTCGACGCCCTCGGCGGCCAGCGCCGCGATGAGCCAGTCGGCGGTGTCCGTCATCCGCTACCGCTCGCCCAGGGGCACCAGGGTCAAGCCCGCCTGGTGCAGCTGGTCCCAGTAGAGCTCGGCGAGCTCACGGTGCCCGCTCCACACGCGCGCACGTCCTTCGTTGTGGATGCGGTTGGCCAAGGCCATCCCGCGCTCGTAGTCGACGTTGGGGATCACCGCCGCGAGCGTCCGCGCGACGTGCTCGAAGGTGTTGTGGTTGTCGTTGAGCACGATGATGTGCGCGGGCTCGTCCTTGCCGGTGTCGTCGCCGGGCCCCTTGGGCCGCCGCTTGATCTGCCGGCGGCGCGGCTGTCCCCATGCCGTGCATGGGCGACAGGATACCTCCGCCACGGCCGACGCCCCCACGGCTCGCCCGGCGGTCGGGCGTCTACCATCAGTGCGTGACCGGCGACACTGCCCTGGGCGTCTTCCATCCGCTGACCGCGGAGTGGTTCGCCCGCGCCTTCGCCGCGCCGACCGACGCGCAGGCCGCCGGCTGGCCGCCGATCGCGGCCGGCGAGCACACCCTGCTGCTCGCACCGACCGGCTCGGGCAAGACCCTGGCGGCGTTCCTGTGGGCGCTCGATCGCATCATGGCCGCCCGGCTGGAGGGCCGGATGCCCGACCGCGTCCTGTACATCTCGCCGCTCAAGGCGCTCAACTACGACGTCGAGCGCAACCTCGAGGGCCCCTTGGCGGGCCTGCGCGACGCCGCCGCGCGGGCGGGGCTCGCCCCGCCGGAGATCACCGTCGCCGTGCGGACTGGCGACACGCCGCAGCGCGAGCGCGAGCGGATGCTGCGCCATCCGCCGGACGTGCTGATCACCACCCCGGAGAGCCTGTTTCTGATGCTGAGCTCGCGGGCGCGGTCGGTGCTCGAGGGCGTCCGCACGGTGATCGTCGACGAGATCCACGCGGTCGCCGCGACCAAGCGCGGCGCGCATCTGGCGCTGTCGCTGGAGCGGCTCGACTGGCTCGTGGCCGCCCAGGGCGGCCACCTCCAGCGCATCGGGTTGTCGGCGACCCAGCGTCCGCTCGCCGAGATCGCGCGCTTTCTCGGCGGGCAAGCGGCGGGCGGCACCCCGCGCCCGGTGACGATCGCCGACGCGGGCGCGCGCCGGCCGATGGAGCTCGAGGTCATCGTGCCGGTCGAGGACATGGCCGCGCTCGCCAGCGACGGCCCGCACGGGCTGGCGTCCGACACCGAGTTCGTGCTCGGCGGCGGCGGGACCCAGGGCTCGATCTGGCCGACGATCTACCCCGAGCTCGTCGCGCTGATCCGCGCGCACACCTCGACGCTCGTGTTCGTCAACAACCGGCGCCTGGCCGAGCGCCTGGCGCTGCGGATCAACGAGCTCGCCGGCGCCGACATCGCGCGCGCCCACCACGGCAGCCTGGCCCGCGAGCAGCGCACGATCATCGAGGAGCAGCTCAAGGCGGGCGAGCTGCCGGCGCTTGTGGCGACCTCGAGCCTCGAGCTCGGGATCGACATGGGCGCGATCGACCTGGTCATCCAGGTCGAGAGCCCGCGCAGCGTGGCGCGCGGCATCCAGCGCATCGGGCGCTCCGGCCACCAGGTCGGCGGCCAGAGCAAGGGACGCATCTTCCCCAAGTTCCGCGGTGACCTGCTCGAGTGTGCCGCGGTCGTCGCGCGCATGCAGACCGGCGAGATCGAACACACCGCCGTGCCGCGCCTGCCGCTGGACGTGCTGGCCCAGCAGCTGGTGGCGATCTGCGCCGATGCCGAGTGGGCGCTTGCCGACCTGATCTCGCTCGTGCGCGGCGCGTACCCGTTCTGCGAGATCACCTCCGAGCAGCTCGAGAACACGCTCGACATGCTGGTCGGCCGCTACCCGTCGGACAACTTCGCCGAGCTCAAGCCGCGCCTGATTTGGGACCGCGTCACCGGGATCGTGCGCGGGCGGCCCGGGGCGCGCCAGCTGGTGGCGACCAACGCGGGCACGATTCCCGATCGCGGCCTGTATGGGGTCTGGCTGGCCGACGGCTCCAGCCGTGTCGGCGAGCTCGACGAGGAGATGGTCTACGAGGCGCGGCCCGGCCAGACGTTCCTGCTGGGTGCCTCGAGCTGGCGCATCGAGCAGATCACCCGCGACCGGGTGCTCGTCTCGCCCGCGCCGGGGGTGCCCGGCTCGGTGCCCTTCTGGCGCGGCGACGACCTGGGCCGCCCGGCCGAGCTCGGGGAGGCGGTCGGCCGGCTCGCGCGTGAGCTGGTCGCGCTCCCGGAGGCGGCCGCCCGCGCCCGCCTGATGTCCGAGAGCGCGTTCGACACGCGGGCGGCGGCGAACCTGGTCGCCTACCTGCACGAGCAGGCCGCCGCCACGGGGACGGTCCCCAGCGACCGCGCGATCGTGATGGAGCGCTTCCGCGACGAGATCGGCGACTGGCGCCTGTGCGTATTGACCCCGTTCGGGTCGCGGGTCCACGCCCCGTGGGCGATGGCGATGACCGCGGCGATCCGGGAGCAGACCGGCCAGGACGCCCACGGCATCTGGACCGACGACGGCATCGCCGTGCACCTGCCGGACGCCGACACCGCACCCGACCCGGCGATCGCCCTGCTGGGCCCCGCCGAGCTCGATGAGCTGGTGCTCGGCGAGCTCGCGCGCACGGCCCTGTTCGGCGCGCGCTTTCGCGAGAACGCGGCCCGGGCCCTCTTGATCCCGCGCCGGCGACCCGGCCAGCGCACCCCGCTGTGGCAGCAGCGGCTCAAGGCCGCCGCGCTCTTGGAGGTCGCGCGCCAGTACGGCAGCTTTCCGATCATCCTCGAGACCTACCGCGAGTGCCTGAACGACTGGTTCGACCTGCCGGCGCTGCGATCGCTGCTGACGCGGATCGCCACCGGCGAGGTCGGGGTCGTCGACGTCGAGACGCCGAGCCCCTCCCCGTTTGCCGCCAACCTGCTGTTCGCGTTCGTGGCCAGCTACATGTACGAGGGCGACGCGCCGGTCGCCGAGCGGCGCGCGCAGGCGCTGACCCTTGACCGCGATCTGCTCGGCGAGCTGCTCGGCCGCGAGGAGCTGCGCGAGCTGATCGATCCCGCGGCGATCGCCCAGGTCCACGCCGAGCTCCAGGGCACCGCCGCGACCCGCCGCGCCCGCACGCCCGACGAGCTCCATGATCTGCTGCGGCGCATCGGCGACCTGGCCCTGTCGGAGATCGCCGCGCGCGCGGTCCCAGGCGCCGATCCGGAGGCCTGGTGCGCGCAGCTGGTGCGCGAGCGCCGGGCGGTGCGGGTGCGGATCGCCGGCCAGGAGCGGCTCATCGACGCCCACGACGCCGGCCGGTACCGTGACGCGCTCGGGGTGATGCCGCCGGCCGGGCTGCCGGCCGCGTTCCTCGAGCCGACCACCGAGGCCCTGGTCGGCCTGGCGGGGCGCTTTGCGGCGACGCGCGGGCCGTTTGTCACGGGGGCCCTGGCCGAGCGCTTCGGGATCACCCACGATGCGGCCGACACCGCCCTGGCGCTGCTCGAAGGGCGCGGGGTGCTGGTGCGCGGCGAGCTCGTGCCCGGCGGATCGGGCACCGAGTGGTGCGACCCGGACGCCCTGCGGCGCCTGCGGCGGGCGAGCCTGGCGATCCTGCGGCGCGAGGTCGAGCCGGCCGACCCGGAGGTGCTCGGGCGCTTCCTGCCGGCCTGGCAGCGGATCGACCACCCGCACGGGGTCGGCGGCCCCGAGGGCGTGCGGGAGGTCATCCGGACCTTGCAGGGGGTCGCGCTGCCGGCCGCTCAGTGGGAGACCGAGGTCTTCCCGCGGCGCCTGGGCGGCTACTCGCCGGCCTGGATCGACGAGCTGGCGGCCTCCGGGGAGATCGTCTGGATCGGCGCGGGCGGCTCGCGCGTGGCGATCTACCTGCGCGACGAGCTTGCCCTCCTCGGGCCGGCGAGCCCGATCGGGCCGGCGCCCGAGGACCCGACCGCCCAGGCGGTGCGGGACGCCCTCGGCCGCGGGGCGCTGTTCTGGGACGATCTGGCCACGGTCACCGGCGCGAGCCCGGAGGGGCTCGCCGGCGCCGTCTGGAGCCTCGTGTGGGCCGGCGAGCTCACCAACGATCTCTGGGCGCCGCTGCGGGCCCCGCGCAAGCTCGCCGTCGCCGTCCCCCCGCCGCGGACCTCGCGCCGCGCGGCACTGGCCCGTGCCGGGCGTAACGGCGCCCGGGGCGTGCGGGCCGGTCGCTGGTCGCGCACCGACGCCCTGGTGCTCGGCGAACGGCCGACGCCATCCGAGCGGCGGCGCGCCGTGGCCGAGCTGCTGTTGGAGCGGCACGGCCTGGTGACGCGGGGCGGAATCCGGGCCGAGGCGCTCGAGGGCGGCTTTGCCGGGATCTACCCGGAGTTCAGCCAGCTCGAGGTGCTCGGGGCGTGCCGGCGCGGCTACTTCGTCGAGGGCCTAGGCGGCGCGCAGTTCGCGCTGGCCGGCGCCGTCGAGCGCGTCCGGGACCTGCGCGAAGGCGCCGGTGCCGGCTACGTGCTGGTCCTCGGTGCCGCCGATCCGGCGCAGCCCTACGGCGCCGCGCTGCCGTGGCCTGCGACCACGGGCCGCCGCGGCCCCGCGCGCACCTTCGGCGCCCAGGTGGTCATGATCGACGGTCGCGCGATCCTCTACGTGGAGCGCGGCGGGCGGGGCCTGGTGCTGCTCGGCAAGCCGGACGCCACGCAGGTCGAGCGCGCCCTGACCGGGCTTGCCGAGTGGGTCCAGGCCGACCGCGCACGGCGCCTGGTGGTCAACCGGGTCGACGGCATCCCGGTCGAGGAGTCCGACTGGCACGAGGCGCTGATGGCGGCCGGCTTCCGCCAGGACCTTAAGGGCCTGTTGCTGCGTGCCTGAGGGCCAGGTCAGCCATCGCAACGCGGCGCGTTTCGCGCGCTGCCTGGTCGGCGGGACCATCACCGAGGCCTGGAGCACCGACCCGCGCGTGCGCTCCCAGCGCCTGGACCGGCGCCTGGTGGGCGAGACCGTCACCGCGGCCGAGGCCCGCGGCAAGTTCCACATCCTGCGCTTTGAAAGCGGCCGGACGCTCGTCTCGCACCTGATGATGTCCGGGGTCTGGCACCTGTATGCGGACACGACCGCGCCGCCGGCGCGCCGGGTCATGATCGGCTTCCGCGTGCCGGGCTACGTGGCCACGCTCGTGCGCTGCCCGAACGTGCAGCTGCTCGAGCCGGGCGCACCGCTGCCGGGACGGGTGCAGGCACTCGGTCCGGACATGCTCGACCCGGACGTCGATCCGGGACCGGCGCTGCGCGACGCCCTCGCCGGCATCACCCCCGCCCGCGAGATCGGCGAGGCCCTGCTCGATCAGCGCGTCATCTGCGGCATCGGCAACGTCTACAAGTCCGAATCGCTGTTTCTGGCGGGCGTCGACCCGTGGCGCCCGGTCGGGTCGCTCACGGCCCCCGAGGCCGAGGAGATCGGCCGGATCGCCACGCGGCTGTTGCGCAAGGGCACGCGCGAGCGTGGGCCGATCTCGACCTACGACCCGCCCGGCTGGCTGCCCTCACGCGGCCCGTCGGGCCAGAGGTGGGTCTACGGGCGCCAGCGCAAGCCCTGCCGGCGCTGCGGGACGCCCGTGCGCGCGCGCGGCCAGGGCGACACGCACCGGACGACCTACTGGTGTCCGTCCTGCCAGCGCTAGGCGCCGGCCCCGCGGCGCCGGCGCGCGGCGGCCGTCCCGCCCGCACGCCGGCGCACGAAGGTCTCGTTGACCTCGGCGCCGAACAGCACCGCCGCCCCGATGCCCCACAGCAGCGTCAGGTAGATCACGACGCCGAGCAGTGCCCCGTAGACCGAGAAGCCGCCGAAGTTGTCGACGTAGCCGGCGAACAGCTGGGTGAAACCGACGATCACGGCCGAGGCGAAGAGCATGCCCGGCACGTACGCACGGCGATGGCGCGGCGGCGCGTTCGGCCCGTCGCGGTAGAGCACCCACACCATCGCCAGCAGGATCAGCGTGCCGAAGAAAAACACCTGCCCACGCAGGTCGTTGTGGACGCCCGTTGACCACCCGAAATGGCGGGTCGCCGAGTCGACGAGCGTCTGGCCGAGCAGGATGAGGATGTTGACCGCGGTCGCGAGGATGATCCAGACCGCGGCGATGCGGATCCCGACCAGCTTGCCGACCACCCACGGTCGGTCTTCGCTGCCGCGGGCGCGGTCGAGCCCGACGATCAGCGCGCCAACCGCGTTGCCGGCCAGGTACAGCGCGCCGATCGCGCCGAGCACCAGGACGGCCGCCGCACGGTTCTGGTCCTTGAGCGCGGAGTTCAGCAGGTCGTGCAGCGTGATCTGGTAGGCGGTCGGGATCTCCTCGTTGTAGGTCGTCACGATCCGATTGGTCGCCCCGGCGCCCGCCAACAGCCGCACGGCGGCGATCAGCGTCAGCAGCAACGGCACGGTGGCGATGAACGCGTTGTAGGCGAACTGGCTCGCCAGGCCGGTCGTGCGGTGGCGCTGGGCGCGGACGACCAGGTCCCACGACTCGTCGGAGACGCGATCGAACCGGGTGCGCGCGGGCGCCGCCGTGACCGTGGCGGCCGCCCCGTCGGTCGGGGGCACGACCTCGGGCTTGACATGCGGCGTCGTGCTCACGGCCGCCGCCCGTGGTCCCACATGTTGTGTGTCCGACCCGCCACCCATGCCTCCGCACCGCCGCCGACGCACCTGCCGTGTTTCGTGCGCAAATCCACTACTGCGACATTACCGCTCCGACCAGGGCGAACTGAAGCCGTCGCACCGCAATCCACGCTGCAGCAATTACGATGCGGGACCGCGACCCGTTCACCCGCCGTCCCGCGAGCGCCATCACCACATCTCCCTGCGAACCCCCGCGGCCTGGGCGACATCATCGTCACCTCACGCGGCTTCGACGAGTACTGCGCGATGTTCGACCTCGCAGAGCTCGCCCTGGGCGAGCTCGAGATCCTCGACTGCCCGGGCGGCGCGAGCGGCTTTCCCGCCGGGGCACGCGCACTGGGGGCACGGGTGGTCAGCGTCGATCCCGATGTACCTGATCCCGCCCGCCGAGCTCCTTGCGCGTGCGCGGCGGGACACCCTGCACGGCAACCAGTATGTCCGCGACCACCCGGACCTCTACGCGTTCGAGTGGTTCACCGACGCCGACGATCACGCCACGAGCCGGCTGAGCTCGCTCGCGGCGTTCGCTCGCGACTTTGCCGGACCCGACAACCGCTATGTCCCGGCGCGATTGCCCGCGCTGCCGTTTGCCGACGGCAGCTTCGACCTGGTGCTGTCGGGGCATCTGCTGTTTACCTACCCCGACCACATGGACGAGGCCGCGCACCTGGCGGCGCTGCGCGAACTGGTCAGGGTCAGCCGGCACCAGGTGCGGGTGTTCCCGCTGGTCGATACGACCGTGACCCCGTCGCCCTACCTCGACAAGCTGCGGCGGATGCTCGAGGCCGAGGGCGCCCGGACGGCACTGCGGCGGGTGCCGTACCACTTCCAACGCGGCGCGGACACGATGCTCACCATCGATGTCGCCGACCGGACGGCGCCGGCGACGGGCCCCGCACAATGACCATCACCTCGCAACACAGATCTCAGTAAAGCTTCAGCTCGGACACGGATCCTGGGATGCGACGGGAGCGGGCACGCGCCGACCCGTACATCAACCCAAGGAGACCACCACCATGAAACGACCGAGCATGCGACGCAGATACGCGATCGGCGCGGCCGCCACCGCGATCGCGGCCGGTGCGATCGCCGCACCGGTATTCGCCGCCTCATCGGGGTCGAGCTCCAGCGCGACCACGCACGCGCATCCCCCCGGCGGGCACGGCCCGTGGCGCGCGGGTGGCTTCATCGGCGACCCCTCCCAGTACGACGCCACGGTTGCCGCGAAGCTCGGCGTCACGACCGCCAAGTTCGAGGCCGCCGAGCAGGCCGTGCGCGCCGCGATGCCGCCGCCGACGCCCGGTGCGACCGGGGCGACGGGGCGACCGGCATGAACCCTTCGGCGATGCGTACCGCCTTCGAGGACGCGCTCGCCGCCAAGCTCGGCGTCTCGACGAGCACGCTGAGCGCCGCCGAACAGGCCGCCGACCAAACCCTGATCCTGAAGAACCTCTCGACGCTCGTCGCCCACGGGGTACTCACCCACGCCCAGGCCGCCCAGTTGACGGCCGCGGCCAGCAACGGCGCCTTCGCCGCGGTGCTGCACGAGATCGAGATCGCCAACCTGACCACGCACCTCAACGCCGCCGTGAAGGCCGGCCGGCTCACCCAGGCGCAGGCCGACAGGATCCTCGCCCGCGCCAACTCCGAGACGACCAACGACGGCCCGGGGCTTGGCCTCGGCTTTGGCTTTGGCGGGCCAGGCGGACCCGGCGGTCCGCACGGGCCGGGCGGCCCCGGTGGGCCGATGGGACGGGGGCCCTGGGGCGGCCCCGGCCCGGCCGGCGCGGCGCCAAGCTCCGGCTCCGGGACCGGCACCTCGACCACGACCACGCCCGCCTGATGCCGGCACCCTCCCGCCACCTGGGGCGCGCCCGGGGCCATCCGGCCCGCCGATCCGGCACGATGTAGGCATGCGCGTGCTCATCGTTGAAGACGATCCGCGGGTGCGCAGCTCCCTTGACCGGGCGCTGCGGGCCAACGGCTACGCCACCGATGGCGCCGCCAACGGGGCGGAAGGCTTGGCAATGGCATCGGGGGCCCCCGATGCCATTGTGCTGGACGTCAACCTGCCGGACATCTCCGGCTTCGAGGTGTGCCGGGCGCTGCGCCGACGCGGCGACCGCACGCCGATCCTGATGCTGACCGCGCGCGACGCGGTCGAGGACCGCGTCGAGGGGCTCGACGCCGGCGCCGACGACTACCTGGTCAAACCGTTCGCGCTCACCGAGCTGTTGGCACGGGTACGGGCGCTGCTGCGGCGCGGCGGCGACATCGCCGAGTCCGAGGCGACCACACTCCAGTTCGCGGACGTGACCCTCGACCTGGTCGCCATGACGGCGAAGCGCGGCGACCGCGAGCTCGAGCTCACCCGGACCGAGTTCCTCCTCTTGGAGCTCTTCCTGCGGAACCCCGACCGCGTGCTCACGCGCGAAGTGATCATGGACCGCGTCTGGGGCATGGACGCGCGCACCTCCTCGAACGGGGTCGAGGTCTACGTGGGGTACCTGCGCAAGAAACTCGAGGCCGGGGGCGAGCCGCGCCTGGTGCACACCGTGCGCGGCTTCGGGTACGCCCTGCGGGAGAAATGAGCCTTCGCACACGCATCGCCGTCGCGTCTGCGCTCGCGGTGGCGATCGCCATCGTGATCGCCTCCTTTGCGGCCTACAGCGCGACGTCGTCGACGCTGCACAGCCAGATCGACGACCAGCTCGTGCGACAGGCGGAGGTCGCCCTGCACCGCTTCGGCCCGCAAGGGGGGCCCGCAGGGCCGCAGGCGGGCGACTTCGGCGGCGCCGGCGGGTTTGCCCAGCTGGTCAACGCCCAAGGCCAGACCTACGACTACAACGCCTCGGAGCCGGCGCTGCCGGTCGCGGCGAGTTCGGCCGCGGTCGCCCAGCAGGGGACCGGATCGGCGTTCGGCAACGTCACGACCCCGACCGGGGTCGAGCTGCGGACCCTGGCGGTGCCGGTCGCCCAGGGGGTCGCCCTGCAGATCGCGCAGCCGTTGACCGACGTCAACACGACCCTGTCGAACCTGGAGCAGGAGCTCGTGATCATCAGCCTGGCCGGCATCGCCCTGGCCGGCATCGTCGGAGCCCTGGTGGCCGCGCGCGGCATCCGGCCGGTGGCGGCGCTCGCCGAGAGCGTCGACCACGTCGCCAAGACCGGCGACCTGTCACACCGCATCCCGGTCAAGGGCCACGACGAGCCGGCCCTGCTCGCCCAGCGCTTCAACGAGATGATGGAGGGCCTCGAACAGGCCCGCCATGCCCAGGACCAGCTGATCGCCGACGCCTCCCACGAGCTGCGCACCCCCCTGACGGCGCTGCGCGCCAACGTCGAGCTCTTGGCCTCGGGCGCGCGGCTCGACCCCGAGGACCGCAAGAAGCTGACCGAGGACCTCACCGTGCAGCTCGACGGGGTCGGCGGGCTCGTGGGGGACCTCGTGCTGCTCGCGCGCGGGGAGCGCACGCTCATGAACCCGGTGCCGGTGCAGCTCGATGAGATCACCGAGGACGCCGTCGCGCGCGCGCGGGCCTTTTGGCCCAACGCGACGATCGCCATCACCGCCGCCCCGACGACCGTCAGCGGCGACCCCGACGCCCTCGGCCGGGCCATCGGTAACCTCATCGACAACGCGGTCAAGCACGGCGGCGGCAACGTCGAGGTGGCGGTCGCCGACGGTGTCGTCAAGGTGCGCGACCATGGGCCGGGCATCCCCGAGTCCGAGGACGAGCAGGTCTTCGCGCGCTTCTGGCGCGGGCCCGATGCGCGCTCGCGGCCGGGCTCGGGCCTCGGTCTTGCGATCGTCAAGCAGGTCGCCGCCGCCCATGGGGGCGACGTGTCGATCGTCCACCCCGACGGCGGCGGCGCCGAATTCGATTTCGCGATCCCCACCGCACCCCAGGAGGCGGCGCCGATCGCGGCGGGCGCCGCCTGAGCGCCGGGCGGCCCGACGTGGCCGGCGCTCGTGCACGGACCGCCGCCGGCACACCGCGGTGCGCCGGTCCGGCGGACGCCGGCGGCTATGCTTGGTTGCATGGATGAAGGCCTGCCGATTGCCTACGAGGTGCTCGAGAAGAACGTCCCGGTCCACGCGTCCGGAGGCGAGGTGATCGGCAGCGTCGACCACGTCGTCGCCGCATTCGACCAGGACATCTTCCACGGCGTCGTGATCAAGACCGCGCACGGTCGGCGCTTCGTCGCGGCCGACCAGATCGTGTCGCTGCACGAGCACGGCGTGGACCTCGGCATCGACGCCGTCGAGGCCGCGGCCCTCCCCGAGCCGCACGGCGGCGCGCCGGAGTGGCGCGACCACGAGCCCGGGGTCAAGCCGAGCGAGTGGAAGCATCTGCTCGGCTACTTCACCCCGCACGGGGACCGCAGCGGCTGGACCCGCGAGGAATGACGCCCGCAGCGCCGGCCGGCGCGGTGGCTGCGGCGTGACCTCGCCGGATCCGGACGTCCAAACGTCGCCCGCGGACGTAGAGTCAGACCGACGAAGCCAACCTTCGAGGAGGTGCGATCGTGAGCCGGTTCACCGATGCGGTCAACGCGCAAATCGCGAATGAGTTCGCGGCCCAGCAGCAGTACATCGCCATCGCGGTCCACTACGACCAGGAGACGCTGCCCCAGCTCGCGGCGCACTTCTACCAACAGGCCGTCGAGGAGCGCAACCACGCCATGATGATGGTCCAGTACCTGCTGGACGCCGGCGCCGAGGTCCTCACGCCCGGCATCGGGGCACCCAAGACGCAGTTTGCCGACGACCGGGAGCCGGTCGCACTCGCGCTCGCCCAAGAGCAGACGGTCACCGAGCAGATCACGGCGCTGGTCCAGCTTGCGCGCGACCAGGCCGACCACTCCGGTGAGCACTTCCTCGGCTGGTTCCTCGACGAACAGCGCGAGGAGGTCGCAAGCATGAAGGCGCTCCTGGCGGTCATCGATCGCGCCGGCACCGACAACATGTTGCTCGTTGAGGACTTCCTCGCGCGGACCGGCGGCGTGGGCGCCGCGCCACCGTCGACGCCGAGCCCGGCGGCCGCGGGCGGGGCACTGTAGTCGGGCCGCGCGAGGTTGACCTCCCCGCCGGCAGCCCCTCGCGACGCGATCGCCCGACACGGCGGACCCATCCGCACGCGCACCTGAGCGGTCGCCTGCGATCGCGACCGCAGGCATCGGCCCGCGCGTCTACGCTTGGTCCAGCATGCCGGTCTCCAAGCACCCTCTCCTAACGCACCTCCGCACGAGCGCGCATACCGTCCTGGAGCGCAACGCCCGGCGCGGGCGGACCCCGGACGGCACCGCGTTTGCCTACACGCGGCCGGACAACGTCAAGTACCCGGACCAGTTCTACTGGGATTCGTGCCTGATCGCGCTCGCCTGGAGCCATCTGGACGCGTCACGCGCGCGCGCCGAACTCCGCACGCTCGCCGCGGCGATGGACCCCTCCGGACATCTCGGCCACACCGTGTTCTGGTCCGGCCCGGTGCGCCTCGCGCGGCTGCCCGGCTACAACGTCCAGCGGCGTAATGACCGCTCCACGGCGACGATCCAGCCACCGCTGCTGGGGGCGGCGTGGGCAGACGTCGCGGATCGCTCGCCGGATGACGCGGACTTCCGCGCCGAAGGCCTCGAGATCGTGCGACGCCACCTTGGCTGGCTCGACCGGACGCGCGCCGAGGACGACGGGCTCATCGGCATCCTGCAGCCCGACGAGACGGGGCTCGACGCCACGCCGACGTACGACCGCGCGCTGGGGTGGCGCGCGCACCCGTATCCCGGCTTCGTGGCGCTCGTCCATGCCAATCGCCGGCGCGGCTTCTCCTACCGGAGAGCCCGTACGGAGGGCGCCTTCACGGCGATCGACGTCCTGGTCAACACCGCCTGGGCCCTGTCGTGGTACGGCCTGGCACGCCTGGGTGACGCGGAGGCCGACGCGCGCGCCGAGCGGATCGTGGCGGCACTCGAGGCGCGCCTGTGGGACGACCAGCGCGGCATGTTCTTTGCCGAGGGTCCTGACCGCGCTCGCCTACCCGTGGCGACCTGGGCGGGACTCGCGCCGCTGGCGCTCCCGGGACTCTCGCCGGACATCGCGGCGCGGCTCATCGACGAGCAGCTGTTGAATCCGGGGCGCTTCTGGCTGCCGTGGCCGGTCCCGACACCAGCGCAGCGGAGCCAAGCTTTCGCCCCGGTGACACGGGCTGGCCAATCCGCCGCTACTGGCGCGGGCCGACATGGCCGTTTACGTGGTGGTTCATCCACCGGGCCTGCGGGCGCACGGACGCGAGGAGACCGCGCACCAGTTGGCCGTACGCGTCGCCGAGTTGATCGCGCGCGAAGGCATGCGCGAATACTACGACCCGATCCTGCTTGGAAGTACATCCGACCAGCAAGTAATGCAAAGCTGCGTTGAGTACCTGGCATTCTTTGGCATCGCGCACGAGCAGCACATTCTTTCGGCACACCGGCAGCCGGACGAAACAGCGGCCTTCGCCAGGGAGGCCGAACGTAATGGGTTTTCTCTCATTATTGCAGGCGCGGGGATGGCAGCGCACCTGCCAGGGGTGATCGCGTCGCACACGCTCCTTCCAGTGATCGGGGTTCCTCTCGATGGCTCGGCGTTGCACGGCGTTGATGCCTTATATTCGATCGTACAGATGCCTGCGGGAATTCCGGTCGCGACCATGGCGATCGGGTCGGCCGGTGCGAAAAATGCCGCCATCCTTGCAGCCGAAATCCTTGCTTTGGCCGACGCTTCCCTCAGGGAAAAACTTTCGGCATTTCGCCGCAATGGCGCAAAGATCTGATCCCATGAAATTCCTCCTTGTCGGACATTTTTGTTTTGATGTCAGCCATCCGTTGGACGGTCCTGAGGAAGAACGACCGGGAGGAATTTATCGCGCGGCGGCCATGCTCTCGGCCCTTGCGGGAAAGAACGACACTATTCTGCCTGCGTGCGGCATCGGCAAGGATGAATTCGAGCGCGTTATACGGTTGTTTGAAGAGCTGCCGAACGTCAACGCTGACGCACTCTACAAGGTGGAGGCGCGGACAAACCGCGTCCATGTCTACCATTCCTCCGGAGGAACGTCGACCGTTTGCACGAAAGAGATTGCACCGGCTATCCCGTTCGAGCGGCTGCGACGATATGTGCGGTCGGATGCGATTCTCATCAACATGGTTTCCGGGTTCGATATTGCGTTGGAGACGCTCGATTTGATGCGCATGGAAACGCGTGACGATGGCACACCGATCCATCTGGATTATCACAACCTTACTCTCGGCGTCAATGAGCGCCAGGAGCGCTACCGTCATCCAGTGGAAACCTGGCGGCGGTGGGCGTTCATGACCGAGACAGTGCAGCTCAATGAGCAGGAAATTGGCGGCCTTGCGGGTGGAGGGATGAGCGAGGAGCAGACGGTCGGCCATCTCCTGTCGCTCGTGGGGAAAGGCGTCATTGTGACGCGGAGGGAACGGGGGGTTTCCGTCTTCAGCGATGACCACAAGCGGATCGTGAAGACAGACATTGCTGCAATGCCGCTTCCGCTGGAGACAGACACGACCGGAAGCGGTGCATGTTTGGGGCGGCGTTTGTGTATCACTATGCGAAATCCAGGAATCCGGTGAATGCGGCAGGCGAGGCAACGAAAGTCGTGGGGAAAGCGCTTGAGGAGAGAATCGCGCTCCATATGCAGAAGTGAGCAGTTGATCGGCGTAAAGGTCATTCTATGAATCTCGCACCCGGAGGAGGGCGTCCCCTACCCGCACCTCGTGATAATGCCATACCCGACCAAGTATGTCGTCCCGTACAAGCTGGAGGACGGGACCGACGTGCTCCTCAGGCCGATCAGGCCCGAGGACGAAGCGATGGAAGGGGAGTTCATCAACGGTCTCTCGGAGGAGTCGAGCCGGCTCAGGTTCTTCAGCACGGTCAAGAACCTCCCCCACGGGGACCTAGTCCGTTTCTGCAATATCGACTACGACAGGGAGATGGCGATCGTGGCCGAAGTCAAGCAGGGAGGAAGGAGCCGGGAGATCGGGGTGGCAGGCTGATCTCCGAGCCGGACCAGAGGCGTGGAGAGTTTGCGGTGGTCATCGCCGACCAGTACCAGGGCAGGGGGCTGGGCAGGAAGCTGCTGGACATGATCATCGGCATGGCCGAGGACAAGCGCCTCGAATCGATCTACGGCCTAATCCTGAAGGACAACAGGACGATGCTGGCCCTGTGCAGGGAGATGGGGTTCACTCTCACCCCAGAGGAAGACGTGATGAAGGCTGAGTGGCGTCATCCCTCCAGCCTACTCTAACCACGAGACCAGCCACGAGACCAACCAGCTTCCGGAGAAGGAGAGACAGGAAGGTGGGGCAGACGTTGATGCGCTCTTCCAATAGGAGTGCTGGACGGCAGAACCCTGAAACCTCTCTTACACCCTAGTCCGACCAATTCTGTCGTAACCCACGGATCGAGCACGCGCCA
>CAVYHI010000012.1:0-51746 GCA_963768285.1 uncultured Thermoleophilia bacterium | reverse complement strand
CGAGGCGGCGCGGGGGTTCGGGCCAGGGATTGCAGCTGAGGCCGCCACCCCGCTGGCGCAGACGTGCGCCAGCGACCACATCGTCCCCCGAGCCTGGGCGGCGTCGAGAGCCTGGTGGACCCGGCCGGTCACCAGGAGCCATCACGATGTCGCGCCCGAAGAGCGCGAGCGCCGCGGCATCGTCGGGGGTCTGGTGCGGCTGTCGATCGGGATCGAGGGCTCCGACGACCTCATCGCCGACCGGGAGCGGGCGCTGGGCGGTGCGCAGCTGCTGGCGACCGCGCTGGGGGCGACCGTCGTCCCGGGGCCGCGCAAGGAGCTTGGCGTCGCACCGGTCGAGATCCTCGATCGGTCGGATCCGCTGCTCGCGGCGCTGGCCCCGGCGGCCACCGTGCTGCACTGGCATGGCGACGTGTTCGACCTGCCGTCCGGGGCGACGCACCTGGCCCGTTCGGCGCTCGCCGACGTGCAGGCGTTTCGCGCCGGTACGGCGTGGGGTCTGCCGTTTCATGCCGAGGCCGACGGGGCGCTGCTTGAGCCCTGGCTGGCCCAGCCCGCGATGGCCGCGAGGCGTGCGAGGTCCTCGGCGCGGATGCCCCGGCACGGCTTGCCGGACCTGGCCGGGATGCCGGCGGGCCTGGGCCGGCCGGTGCTCGTGGCCTTTGCCGCGGTGTGCCGCTGACCGTCTGAGCGCGGCCCGACCGGAGCGAGCCGGTAGCTTTGCATCACGGCGCCGGCATGAGAGGGGCCACCTTGACCGGGTCTTCGAGGCGGGTCTGCGGACGGTCGGGCGGCGTGCGGCGGGTCGGAGCGGACCGCCGCACGCCTGGCCTGGTCCGGGGATCCGTGCGCGTGTGCAGGACCGGAGCGATCGTCGCGATCCTGGTGATCGCCGCCGCCGGCTGTGGATCGGCCGCGCGCCGCGTCACCCTGCCCGCTACGGCCAGGCTGCCGATGGGCCAGGCCGTGGGGCGTCTCTGCGCCGCCGGGCTGCGGGTGAGGATCGAGGAGACCTCGATCCGGGGTCCCGCCTCCGGGCCGACCGCGCCCGCGGCCGTCGCATCGCCGGCGATGACGTCGCCGCAGGTCCGGGTGATTGCGTTGGGCACGACCCCACCCGCGGGGGCCTCGGTCGCCCCGGGGTCGATTGTCGTGCTGAAGGCTGCGGCGCCATACGGCACCTTCTCGGTAATCCGGCTGCCGCGCAGTTGCCAAGCGCCGTCCGGGCCGGCGCAGGGGACGGCCGGCTAAGCCCCATGGTGTGCTGCGCTGCACTGCGCGAGCGGGCACGCGACTGCACCGTCGCAGTACCTGTGGTGCGATCGACGAGGTCACGACCAGGTGGCGCGCGGAGGTGCGCGACATCGCCGAGCGGATGCCTCCGGGGCCGCGACCGGCCCTCCTCGAGGCGCGTGCAGTGTTCGCGGCCGCGGCGGGCGAGGAGGCGGTCGATGGCGACGTCGCGTGTCGGGCGCTGTGATCCGGGGATCGGACGCCCGCCCCAGCCCGGGGAGTAGGCTCACGGCGATCGTCCTCCTGCGATCTTGTCCTGCCGAGGGAGCCGATGGCACTCGCCGTGCTCATCCTGAGGATTGCCCTCGCGGCCATGTTCCTCGCCGCCGGGCTCGCGAAGCTCGCCAGCCTGCGTCGCACCGGGGCGCGTGTGCGCCTGTTCGGGGTCCCCGAGGCACTCGCACGCCCGGTGGCCGTGTGCCTGCCCCTCGTTGAGCTGGCGATCGCGGTCCTGCTGGTTCCCGACGTGACGGCGCGCGCCGGTGGCGCACTGGCGGCCCTCGCACTGGGCGTCTTCGCCGTGTCCGTTGCGCGGCTGCTGGTGCGCGGCGAGGCCCCCGAGTGCAACTGCTTCGGCCTGCTGCATTCCTCGCGTGTCGGGCCGGGAATGCTCTGGCGCAACGTGGTACTTGCGGCGGCCGGTGCGCTCGTGGCCGTTGTCGGACCGGGAGCGAGCCTCGGCGTTGCGCTCGCTCCCTGGGCGGCGGTCGTCGCGATCGCCGCGGCCGCGGTCGCCGGCATCGCGAGTTGGCGCGACCGCGCCGAGGCGCGCCGCAGGGTCGGCGAATTGGGCAAGTCCGCAACCGACTGATGTGAGCAACACGGCCAGCAATGGACAGGAGACCGCGTGAGACTCGGCGTGCACATTGTCAGCTTCGAGTTCCCCGGCGGGGTGGGCGCCACCGGCCCGACGCTCGCACGGGTCGGCGCAGCCGCCGAGGCCGGCGGGATCGCCAACCTCTCGGTGATGGACCACTACTTCCAGCTCGAGGGCATGGGCGCCGCCGAAGCGCCGATGCTCGAGGCCTACACCACGCTCGGGTTCCTGGCCGCCAGCACCCTGTCGGTGCAGCTGCAGGTTTTGGTCACGGGCGTCACCTACCGGCGTCCGGGGCTGCTGGCGAAGATCGTCTCGACCCTGGATGTTCTGTCCGGCGGGCGCGCCGCACTCGGGCTCGGCGCCGCGTGGTACGAGCGTGAGCACCGGGCCCTCGGGGTGCCGTACCCGCCGATCGCTGAGCGCCTCCAACGCCTCGAGGAGACGCTGCAGATCGTCCGGCAGATGTGGAGCGACGACAACGGCCCCTACGCGGGGCGGTACTACCAGTTGGCCGAGACGATGAACTCACCGCAGCCGCTGCAGCAGCGCCCCCCGATCATGGTCGGCGGATCCGGGGAGAAAAAGACGCTGCGTCTGGTCGCCCGGTACGCCGATGCCTGCAACATCTTCGCCGGCCCCCAAATCGGGGCCCGCGAGCTTGCGCGCAAGTTCGACATCCTCGCTGCCCATTGCGCGCGCGAGGGCACCGATTTCTCGACGATCGCCAAGACCGTGCTGTGGATCGCGCCAGTCATCCCCGACGTCGGCGGCGGGGCGGCGTTCGTCGACGCGATGGCCGAATATGCGGCACTGGGGGTCGAGCAGGTCCACGTGATGCCGTTCGGCGCCGAGCCCGTGTCGTTCGTGCAGGGCCTCGGCACGCACGTGGTCGACGGGCTCAAGCGGCTCGGCTAAGAAGCTCTAACCAAATGAAGGGACCAGCACCTTGGGGCTGAACCCAGTGCGCGTCACCACCTACGCGATACTGGGAGGCACCGATGGCCAGTTCTCGCACGAAGCCCTGGATCGTCGACGATGAGCTGTGGGGGCTCATCGAGCCCTTGTTGCCGCAGACCCCCAGGCGCTTCCGCTACCCGGGCCGACGGCGCCTGGACGATCGCCTGGTGCTCCAGGGCATCCTGTTCGTGTTGCATACCGGGATCGGTTGGGAGCACCTCCCGCAAGAGCTGGGCTTCGGCTCGGGCATGACGGCCTGGCGGCGTCTGCACGCCTGGCAGGCCGCCGGGGTGTGGGATCGGCTGCATGTGCTGCTGCTCGAGCGCCTGCAGGCCGCCGGTCAGATCGACTGGTCACGCGCGATCATCGATTCCTCATATGTCCAGGCCAAAAAGGGGGCGCCTGGCTCGGGCCGAGCCCGGTCGACCGCGGCCGGCCGGGTGTCAAGCACCACGTCCTAACCGACGCTCGTGGCCTGCTGTTGGCCTTCTCGGCGACGCCGGCCAATCGCAACGACGTTACCGAGCTGATCCCGCTCATCGACGCGATCCCGCGCGTCCGAGGGCCGATCGGCAGGCCCCGCCACCGCCCCGAGCGACTCGTCGCCGACCGCGGCTATGACCACGACAAGTACCGGCGCCTGCTGCGGGCTCGGGGGATCGCCCACGCGATCGCCCGCCGGGGGACCGGTCACGGATCCGGGCTGGGACGCGAGCGCTGGGTCATCGAGCGCACGATCAGCCACCTACACAACAAGCGCCGGCTTTTGGTGTGTACCGACCGCACCAAGGCCACCCACGACGCCCTGCTCAGCCTGGCGGCGTGCCTGCTGTGCTACTCCCGCTACCGGCAAGCATTGTGTTAGAGCTTCTTAGTGGGGGCATGCGCCGGGGCAGCTGAGTGGCCCTATGATCCCTGGCAGATGGACGCCGCAGGCAGACGCACCAAGATCCTCGCGACCGTCGGGCCCGCATCCGAGAGCGAGGCGACCCTTCGCGGCATGATCGCCGCCGGGATGGACGCCGTGCGGCTGAACCTCTCCCACGGGACCGTCGATGAGGCGCTGGCCGTCCACGCACGCGTGCGCGCGCTCGCCAGGGAGGCGGGTCGCGACATCGGCACCCTCGTCGACCTGCCCGGGCCGAAGATCCGCGCCGCGTCGTTCGGGCGTGACGGGGTCGAGCTCCCTGACGGCCATCGGCTGCGGCTGGTTCCCGGTGAGTCGAAGTCGACGGCCGAGGTGATCGAGGTCGGTTACGACAGTCTGCTCGGCGGCATCGAGATCGGGGACCGGATCAGCTTTGGCGACGGGGCCATCGACATGGAGGTCGTCGATGCGACCGGCGACTACATCGAGGCCGTGGTCAGTCATGGCGGTCGGCTGAGCGGTCGTCCGGGTGTCCACATCCCGTCCGAGCGCCTGCGGGTGTCCACGCCGACGCCGGAGGACCTGCGGATCCTCGATGCGTTCGTCGAGGCCGGCGTGGACATGGTCGCGGTTTCATTCGTCCGGTCGGCGCACGACATCCGACGTCTCGGCACCGAGCCGCATCCGCGTGGACCGCTGGTCGTCGCCAAGATCGAGACCCGCAGCGCGGTCGACAACCTGGCCGGCATCCTCGAAGCGGCCGGGGCCATCATGATCGCGCGCGGTGACCTCGGGATCGAGTGCTCGATCGAGGACCTGCCGCACCTGCAAAAGCACATTATCCGGGAGTGCATCGCCCACGGCCGTCCGGCCATCACCGCAACGCAGATGCTCGAATCGATGGCCCACGCGGCGACCCCGACGCGCGCCGAGGCCTCGGATGTCGCCAACGCGGTCTTCGACGGCTCCTCGGCGGTGATGCTCTCGGGCGAGACGGCCGTCGGCGCCGATCCGGTCAACGTCGTGGCGACGATGGCGCGCCTCTGCGCCCGTGCGGACGCCAACTTCGACGACGAGGCCTGGACGCGCTTGGTGACGCGGCTGCGGGTCAACGATCCGCACAACTCGGAGGGACGGTACCGGCGCATCACCGATGCGATGACCGACGCCGCACGCCGCGTCGCCCACGAGGTCGAGGCCAACGCGATCCTCTGCCTGACACGTTCGGGGTTCACCGTGCGGGCGATCGCCCGCTATCGGCCGCAGGTGCCGATCCTCGGCTTCACCCCCGACACGCGTGTGCGCCAGCAGCTGTCGATCAGCTGGGGGGCGACGCCGCTGCCGTTGTCGGCGTTCGCCGAGAACGAGGACATGGTCAGGGAAGCCGTCACGACCGCCCGCGACCGGGGCCTCGTGCGGACCGGTGACATCGTCGTCGTGCTGGCCGGCATCGACGGGCGGTCGCGCACCACCGACGTGCTGCGCGTCATGCAGGTCACCTAGCGCCCGGCCCCACGGCTCACTGCGGAGCAGGCACGCCGCCGCGCCGACGCACCGACATCTTGACGACGCGGACCGAGGAGCTCGCGGCCGCGTGGGTCACCGTCGCGACTGCAACCACACCGACCCGCCACAGCGGTCCGACGCTCAGAAGCAGCAGCCCGATCCGGTTGCGCAGGTAGCCGGGGATCGCGGCCACGCCGCTTGGGACGCCGGTCCTCAGGCTCTGGAGCCCGCGCTCGCGGCGCGAGCCGGTCTTGCGCGCGCAACAGCCACGCGGGCAAACAAGCGGCACCGGCTGTGTGTCGCCGCGGGGCGCGCGCGTGTCCGTGGGCGATTACGCTTGCGGGCGTGCGGACATGTGGTGGGGGCCCGTCTGGGGCCGGGTCGCGTGTGCGCGGATCGAGCTCTCCGGAGGGGCTGCGTGGCCGTCCACCTGAGCATCCTGGCGCTTGCGTCCGCGTTTTCGCCGGTGCTGCTGGCGATCGTGCTCGTCGCGCTCGCCACGCCCGAACCGCACAGGATGCTGCTGTGGTATCTGGCCGGCGGCGGGCTGGTCAGTCTCGTGTCGGGAACCATCATCATGGTGGCGCTCGAGAGCCTGGACCTGACGCACCACCGCGGCTCGCACCGATTCGGTCCGGGCGTCGACATCGCGATCGGCTGCCTCGGCATTGGGCTCGCGATCGTGCTGGCGGTCCGCCGGCGCCGCAGGACGGGGTCCGGCGAGCGGGCGACGCCGGCATCCGCGGGCCGGCCCAGCCCGGTCAAGCGGCTGTTGTCCAAGAGCTCTCCGCGCAGCATGTTCATCCTCGGGCTGATCCTCGGCTTCCCGGGCATCTACTACTTGGCCGCGCTCAAGGACATCGCGCAGGACGATCCGAACTGGGGACCGCGGATCGCGTTGATGGTCGCCTTCAACGTGGTCGCGTTCGTGCTGATCTGGGTGCCGCTGGGGGCGTATCTCGTCGCGCCCGACGCGACTCGGCGGACCATCGCCGGTGCGAACGCGTGGCTTGGGACGCACCTGATGCAGATCGGCATCGTCGTGCTCGCGGGTGTCGGGGCGTACGAGATCGTCCGGGGGGTCATCGCGCTCTAGCGGTATGCGGCACATGCCCCGCGGCGGATCCTGCGCGCCCGGGTCCAGACCCCGCGAGTACATCCCGTCGGGCCGGATCCGTGACCCGACGGGATGGGCGCTCGGCGATGCGCTGACCCCGTGGGCCACCGAGTGGACGCCCGCGCGCGCAGCGCGACTTCCCCGGTGTGATCGGCCGGGGTCAGATCGACGATCACGCGTCGCACCGTGCCCGTGAACGCATACGGGGCCTTGTCCGTGTCGTCGAGGTCGACGACGAGCTCGTGGTCCCTGCCGATGCCCCCGCCGGGGTACGACGGGCACGCTCGGCACCGGGTTGTCGAGCCGGCCGTCGCCGATCTGCTTGTCGTTGGCGATGAGCGTGACGTCGCCGTCGGTGTCGGGCGTGCTTGCGTCGGTCTCGAACAGCATCTTCACCGTTGCCTCACCGGTCGGAATCGGCTCTGTGGATACCTGTTTGTCGCTCTCCGCACCGAGGAACGAGGAGGCGTGGGCCGTGCGCGTCTGCTGCCCACCAATACGGCCATCCTCGTCTCCCCGGGGCCCGGGAGTGCGTGTGGAGATGGCCGCTGCACTTGCGCGGGCGACCACGTAACGCGGCTGTGGCAGCGCGACCCGTGTCGGCATTGTCGACCTCAGTGGAGCCGACGCACATCCGGCAGCGCCGCCCGGCGGCCGATGGTCACATCGCCGGTTCAGCCACGTGATTCGGCCGCGGCCGACCCCGGTCCGCCCGCGGGCTCACCCTCGTCCGCGGCCTGGTATGCGGCCAGGAGGCGCACTTCCTCGTCGTGCTTGGGGAAGAAGTAGAAGACGATGATCGCGCCGAGCAGCACCGCCAGCACCCCGACGGCGTACGCCCATTGGTCGCCCTGCAGGAACGAGGTCTTGGCGGCACTGGTGATCTGACTCGAGTCGTGCGGGTACTCCTTGGCGATCGCCTGCGCGCCGTCGAATGACTTGGTCAGCTGCTCCTGCACGCTCGAGGAAACGTTCGCGCCGCTGGAGGAGATGAGCTTGGTGAACGCCGCCGCGTAGCCCGCGGTCAGCAGGGCGCCGAAGATCGACTGCATGATCGCGCCGCCGAGATCGCGCTGCAGGTCGGCCGTTCCCGACGCCATGCCCACCCGCCGCACCGGCACGGATCCGGTCAGCGAGTGGGAGGCCGGCGTGCCGGCCAGCCCGACGCCGATCCCGACCAGTGCATACCCAAGCCCGATCTTCCAGTAGGCCGCGCCCTCATCCCAGAGGATGAGCATCGTGAAGAAACCGAGCATGACGAACGCATACCCGAACAGCAGTGTGAATCGGGCGCCGCGCTGCTCGACGATCTTCGCCGAACGGGGTGCGACGATGACCATGAGCGCCGCCGCGGGCAGGATCGCGAGCCCCGCGTCGAGGGTCGAATACCCGAGCACGTTCTGCAGGTACTGCTGGCCGATGAACATCGCGCCCATCAGCGATCCGAAGACGATCACCCCGGCGCAGGCGGCGACCCAGAACGGCGGGCGGGCGGCGACCTCCAGGTCATAGAGCGGATTGGCCGCGCGGCGCTGACGCGCAAAGAACGCGATCAATGCCAGCACCGCGATCACGCCGAGCACGATCGCGGCGGTGTGCGCGTTCTGCACCGGTGCGAAGTTGATTGCCAGGATCAGCGACGCGACCAGCACCAGTGACATGAACCCGCCCAGGTTGTCGACCGGCTCGCTGCTCTCGTTGACATGGCTGGGCACGTAGATCCAGGACAGGACGATGGCCACGACGGCCAGGGGCAGGGTGATCAGGAACACCGAGCCCCAGTAGAAGTGCTCGAGCAGGAAGCCGGCCAGCAGCGGACCGAGGGCGGCGATCGCGCCGCCGATGCCGGACCACAGCGCGATCGACTTGGTGCGCAGAGGACCGGGCGCCCAGAGGGCGGTGATGAGGGCGAGCGTCGTCGGGTACGCCATGCCGGCGGCGACGCCGCCGCCTAAGCGGGCGATGAACAGGACATCGTCCGACGGCGCCAGCGCGGCCAGCAGCGACATCGGGATCGCGAGCACGGTGCCGGTGATCAGCATCGTCTTGCGTCCGTAGCGGTCGCCGAGCGCGCCCAGCCAGAGCACCGAGCACGCCAGGCCGAGCGAGTAGCCGACGGCGATGAGATCAAGGGTCGTCTGGGTCGAGTCGAAGTGCACACCGATCGACGGCAGCGCGACGTTCGCCACGGCCAGATTGAGGTTCGCGACGGCGGCGACCAGGATCAGGCTGGTGAGCACGAGCCCGGCGCGCACCGGTCCCGACTTGGCGGCGTCCTTCGCAACCAGCGTGGTCAGCGGCTCCTCCTGGTGTGCGCGGCGGGATCGGAGCGCCGGGGTCCGCCGGCGTCGGGGGCCTGCCGGGTGGTCGGCGGCGCCCGAAGCCTAACAATGCCGGTTTCGGGCATCGCCGCGCCGCGGGCCCTGGTGCGGCTCGTGGCGGCGCGGACGGGCGGGCGATCGCCGCTCCCGTCGCGCGGTACGCTGGGCACATGTGCGCCACCCCTCCCGGTGACAAGACGCTGCCTGGCGCCGGCCTGCACCTGCTCGCCAAGCCCACGGGCGCGGTCTGCAACCTCGACTGCGCCTACTGCTTTTTCCTGTCCAAGGAGATGTTGTATCCGGGCTCCGAGTTCCGGATGCACGACGACGTGCTTGCGGCATACGTCCGCCAGCTCATTGACGCGCACGCCGGCATGCCGGTCGTGCCGGTCGCCTGGCAGGGGGGCGAGCCGACCCTGATGGGGCTGGAGTTCTTCCGGCGCTCGGTCGCGCTCACCGAGCGCCTGCTGGGCCCGGGTCAGCGTGCCGAGTACTCCATCCAGACCAACGGGACGCGCATCGATGCTGCGTGGGCCGAGTTCTTCGCGCAGCACCGCTTCCTGGTCGGGATCTCGATCGACGGCCCGCAGGACGTGCACGACGCGTTTCGCGTCACCAAAGGCGGCTCCGGCTCGTTCGCGCAGGTCATGCGCGGCCTGGCCTGCCTGCGGGCCGCCGGCGCGGAGTGGAACGCCCTGACGACCGTGCACGCCGTCAACGCCGATCGTGGCCGTGAGGTCTACCGGTTCCTGCGCGACGAGTGTGGGGCCCGCTTTATCCAGTTCATTCCCATCATCGAGCGCGTCGGCGCCGAAGGACCCGAGGGTCCGGCCACGTGGGAGTCCTGGCGGGACCGTCCCCTGTATGTCCAGGGTGGCGAGCGCGTCACCAGCCGCTCCGTCACGGGCGCCCAGTACGGCCAGTTCCTGGTCGACGTGTTCGAGGAGTGGGTCCGGCGCGACGTGGGCGAGGTGTTTGTGCAGATGTTCGACGTCGCCCTGGCGAACTGGGTGGGCGCCCCCCCGAGCCTGTGCGTACACGCGGAGACCTGCGGCCGGGCGCTGGCGCTCGAGCACAACGGGGACCTGTACTCGTGCGATCACTTCGTCGAGCCCGACTACCGGCTCGGCAACATCACCGAGACGCCCCTGGCCGAGCTGGCGTCGGGCCCCGCGCAGGTGGCCTTCGGGCTGGCCAAGCGCGATGCGCTCCCGCGGTACTGCCGCGAATGCGAGGTGCGCTTCGCCTGCCACGGCGGCTGCCCGAAGGACCGGTTCCTGACCACGCCCGACGGCGAACCCGGTCTGAACTACCTGTGCGCCGGCTACAAGCGCTTTTTCACCCACGTCGACGGGCCGATGCGCGCGATGGCGCGCCTGCTGGCCGAGCAGCGCGCACCGTCGGAGATCAGCGCGGCGTATGCCACCCAGGATGCCCGCCGCGGTCGGAATGATCCCTGCAGCTGCGGCAGTGGCCGCAAGTGGAAGGTCTGCCACGGCCGCTAGCGGCCGCACGATCGCGTCTGGCGGCCCGTGATTCGCCGGGTCGCGACCGTGGCACCGCGGCCGCTCTAGACGCCGGTCTCGGCCTGGATCCTCCCGCTGGCGACGGCGTCGCACAGTGCTTGGTGATCGCGCTCGTTCTGGTCGGCGTAGTCGTGGCGCGAAGCTGCACGATCGCCCGGTCGAAGCACGTCGGACTTGCCCGAGGTAGGCGGCGATCGCGATGCGGTCGCCGCAGCGGGCGTGGGCGCGGGCGAGCGTCCAGCCGCACAGCTGCGCCGTAGTTGGCCAGGCCCGCCGGGCACCATCTCCTCGACCTCGGCCGAGCCCTTCCAGTCGCGCAGCTGGCGCACGTAGAAGTCCCGCGTCGACGCCGTCGATCCGCCTCGACGCGCAGCCAGCCGAGGAAGATGTCGCTGGCCGCCTGCATCAGGCGCTGGCCGGCGACCACCCGCTCGCCGTGGTTCTTGTAGCGCTGGTCCCGACGTACGCCTCGAGCACCGAGGCCTCGGCCTCCTTCAGCTGAAGGAACAGGGGGTCCTGGTCGTCGCGGCCGAGCAGCAGCGCGATCCAGGCGCGCGTGCCGACGCTGCCGACCCCGACCACCTTGCGGGCCAGGTCGACGAACGCGGTACTGCTCCAGCAGCTGCCGGCGATCGGTCTCCAGGGTGTTGCGGTAGGACCGCAGGCAGTCGTGCGGAGCTCGACATCGGTCAAGCGGCCGGCGCCATTCGCGGGGTCATGAACGCCTCGGCACGGATGACCAGCGGCGGGTCGTTCTTGATCCGCGGCTGACCCGTCGACCACTCGGTCAGCTTGGCGAGCGCCGTGCATGCTGTCGCGGGTCCGGGCCCTGGCGATCGTCGCGTTCGGTGCGGGCCAGCATCGCCTTGGTCACCTGCGGCCGGAACTTCTCGAGGGTCGTCGTCGATGTCGAGGCTGCGCGTACCACACCTCGAGGTTGGTCTGGCCCGGCGAACTGCGCCATCGCCGTGCGGTACTCCGCGACGGCCGACCGGACAGCGGTGACGCGCTCCTGGCGCGGGTAAAGCCGCGGTCGCGCCCGGCGATCTCGATGCTCGCGGCCAGGCGCTTGACGTCCCACTCCAACGGCCCGGGCAGCGGTCTCGTCGAAGTCGTTGATGTCGAACACCAGCCGACGCTCGGGAGAGCCGAACACGCCGAAGTTGGACAGGTGCGCGTCGCCGCACAGCTGCACGCGCAGCCCCGTCGTCGGGGTCGAGGCCAGGTCGGTGGCCATGACGAGCGCCGCGCCCGCGATAGAACGTGAACGGCGAGACCATCATGCGTCCGTAGCGGATCGGCACCAGCTCCTGGGCCCGCGAGGCCGCCTGGGCTCCAGCAGGGCGATCGGGTCGCCGCGGTCGAGCGTCGGGGCGAAGTCGGCGTGCTTGCTGCGCGGTACGGCCTTGCGTTCGGCCCGTCCGCGCGCCAGGCGCTCTTCGACGGTGAAGTGCTCGACGATGGTGGGGCGGAACCCCGGAAGGTTGTCAGACATCTGTGTGCTCATGGGACCCCGATCGGGACGGACGGGCTCGGAACCGGCGGGCGGCGCAGGCACCGTCGCCGCGAGCTGGCACCGACCATTACACCCCACCGGGTCGCGGAATGCCTACCCTTGCCCCGGGGAGCCACCGGCAGTTGCGGGTGCCCCGATGTGGGCCGCCGGGCACACCGGCGGCCCACATCCGGCTATTGTGTCGGGGCTGCCGACACCCGCCAAGGAGGGCACATGTCGACCGCACCCAGGCGTCTCCCACCGCGTGCACTCTTGTTCGACGTCTTCGGGACGTGCGTGGACTGGCGTACCGGCATCGCCCGGCAGGCCGCCGCGCTCGGGCGCCGCTACGGACGGGCCGATGTCGATTGGGATGCGTTCGCCGACGCCTGGCGGGCCCGCTACCAGCCACAGATGGACACCGTGCGCGCGGGCATGCGCGAATGGGCGACCCTCGACGTGCTGCACCACGAGTCCCTCGACGAGGTGCTCGCCGAGTTCGCCATCGAGCTGCGGCCGGACGATTGCGATGCGCTGACGCTGGCCTGGCACCGGCTCGAGCCCTGGCCGGACGTCGTCGCCGGGCTTGCACGGCTGCGGCGGCGGTTCGTCGTCGCGCCGGCGTCGAACGGCCACATCGCGCTGCAGGTGAACCTCGCCCGCTACGCCGGGCTGACCTGGGACGCCGTGCTCGGGGCCGAGATCGCCCACGCGTACAAGCCCGATCCGCACGTATACCTGCGCAGCGTGGCGGCGTTGGGTCTCGAGCCGGGCGAGGTCATGATGGTGGCAGCCCACAACGGTGACCTGCAGGCGGCGGCGCGCTGCGGACTCCGCGTCGCGTTCGTCGCACGCCCGCGCGAATACGGGCCGCAACAGGCAACCGACCTGGTCGCCGATGCGGGGATCGAGCTTGCGGTGAGCGACTTCGGCGCGCTCGCCGCGGCCTTGGGGGCATGATGGCCGACCTGCAATCGCACGCCGCGTGGGGGAGGCGCCGGTGAGTCCGAACCCGCCGTCCCATCAGCGCCCGCTGACCGGCCGCTGCCTGTGCGGCGGGATCCGCTTTGAGATCACGGCGCCCTTCACCGTGGCCCTCTACTGCCACTGCATGCATTGCCAGCATCGCACCGGCACCGGCTATTCGGTCAGCGGACGGGTTCCGCGCGCGGGCTTTCGCCTGCTGGCCGGGCGCGACCTGATCTCCGGATACACGCCGCCGAGCGGCTTCCCGAAGCTCTTTTGCGCGCGGTGCGGGGGACACGTGTTCTCGGGCGATCCCTTCAGCGACGAGCTGGTCGACATCCGTTTCGGGGCGCTTGACGCCGACCCCGGCATCCGTCCGTCGTTTCATCAGTTCACGGCATCGGCGCCGGCGTGGGCACCCGTTCCCGACGACGGGCTCCCGCGCTACCCGCGCGCCGCGCCGGTGCGGTAGCCGCGGACCGGGCACACTCGCCGCGGTCGGGATCGCCGGTCTGGGGGATCGCCGAACTAGACTGGGCCCACCGACAAGGTGGTGCAATGCGCCCTGCAGTCGCCGTGAATCGTTGCCTCGGAGCGCGCGGTGGGCCCCGGGCCCGCCGCGGCGGGCAGTCAGCGTGCACGTTCCGGGCGGGGGTCGCGCGGTGACCGCCGTCCATCCGGTGGCGGCCGAGGTGTTTGCCACGCGCCAGTGGCACCTGTTCGTCGCGCTCGGGATCGGCCTGCTGATCGGGCTCGAGCGGGAGCGACGCAAGGGGCAGGGGCCCGGGCGGGAGGCCGCCGGCATGCGGACGTTCGCGCTCGTGGCGCTGCTGGGTGGTCTGGCTGCCGAGATCGGCGGCGTGGTCGTGCTGGCAGTGTGCGGCGCGTTCATCGCGCTCGCGGGGGTCGTGTCGTACGCCACGCGCCGCAACGAGGACCCCGGGCTGACCACCCAGGTCGCCCTCATGACGACCTTCCTGATTGGTGCGCTGACCTGGACGAACCCGGCGTTGGCGGTCGCGCTCGGCGTCATCGTGACGGTGCTGCTCGCCGCGCGTGGGCCGCTGCATCGGTTCGTCAGGGACTCGCTGTCCCCGCGCGAGCTCCACGATGGCCTGGTCTTCGCGGCCGCGGCGCTGGTGGTGCTGCCGCTTGTGCCGGACCGCGTGGTCGGCCCGTACGGGGTCCTGAACCCCTTCGTCATCTGGCGCCTGGTGGTGATCGTTATGGGGGTCAGCGCGGGTGGCTACATGGCGATGCGCCTGCTCGGGTCACGGCTCGGGCTGACGGTGGCCGGCTTCGCCGGTGGGTTCATCTCGAGCACGATTACCGTCGCTGCGATGGGCGCACGGACGCGCCAGGCGCCCACCGTGCTGCGCACCGCGGTTGCCGGGGCTACGTTGGCGGGGCTTGCGAGCCTGATCGAGCTCGCGGTGGTTGTCGGGGCGACGTACCCTGCCGCGTTGCGCCATCTGGGCCTGCCGTTGGCGCTCGCGGGTGCCGCGGCGCTCATCTACGCCGCGGCGTTCGCCCTGCGCGCCCTGCGTGTCGATCGGCCGGTCCACCTTGAGGAGGGCCGCGCGTTCGACCTCCGGGTGGCGGTGCTGTTTGCGGTCTCGGTGACGGCGATCTTGTTCATTGCGGCGGCGCTGCGCGCGCATCTGGGCAACGCGGGCCTGGTTGCGGGTGTCGGCCTGGCGGGTCTGGTCGATATCCAGGCCGGTGCGGTCTCGGTCGCGAGCCTGGTGGCCGCCGGCAAGCTCGCCCCGACTGATGCGGTGGCGCCCGTCCTCGCCGCGGTCTCGGCGAGCGCGGTGACCAAGACGGCGCTGGCGCTGATGAGCGGGCGGCTGCCGTATGCGGGGCGACTCGTCCCTGGGCTCGCGCTGGTGGTGGCGGCGAGCTGGCTCGGGGCATGGCTCGCAGGGGTCGCCTAGCGGCGCGCATGCCCGGCAGCTGGGCGCGGCGCCCGGGCGGATCAGGCCGACTGCCTTCCGTCACGGGCACCGAGGTCCCCGGGACCCCGACGAGCGCGCGTCCCCGGCCCGGTCTCAGGGTCGTGTTGGCCTCGGCGCGCGCGCTCCGCGGCACCCGCGCCGGTTCATGCCGGCTGCAGGGCCTCCGTGATCGCAGCGATGGCCTCGGCCTCGGGAGAACTGACGTCCTGGCCGTCCTCCCGGTGCGCGGCGGCGACCTTGTTGGCCACCGTGAGCACGAAGCTGCGGTATCCCTCGAGTTCCTCGGGCGTCGCCTTGGCGGCGACCAAGCCGACGGCCTCGCGGATCATCGCAAGCGCGTGGGTCCGCATTTCCTCCGGCGAGTGCGCGCGGGTGTGGTCGGCCTTCGGTCGCGCCGAGACGATCTCGTCAAGCAGCTCGCTCTGGCCGTGCTCGGACCGTGCCTCGACGTAGGCCTTGGACATCGCGTACGTCTCGCGGAACGTGCCGCCGCGCGAGGCCATCACGACCATCATGCCGGCGCTCGTCGGTCCCTCGATGACGGTCGTCCACTCCTCGGGGGTGAATGCGGCCTTCGTCGTCATATCGGATCCCGCTCCTCATCCAGGGGGTTTGACCGAAACCACTCTAGCGGTGGCGGGTGCCGGCCGGCGGCGGGGATGGCCTGCGGTGCCCGCGGGTGCCGCAGCTAACGCGACGTTCCCGGGAATCTCAGATGACTCTCAGGTACCGGGCCTACGGTGGCGTACATCGCGGAGAGCAGCCGCGATGGGAGGGGTCAACGATCCGGGAGGTGGAATGACGCGCTTCACGCTGCGCAGTGCCCTTGTCACCGGTTTGGCGGCAGCTGCCGTCGTCGGCGTGGGCACCGCGGCGGCCGTCGCCGCTTCGGGCGGCGGCTCGGGCAGCACTCCGGCGTCGCACCAGACGGCGACGCTGGCCGCGGCAATCACCAACACGAGCACCGCGCCGAGCAGTTCGGGGTCCTCGAAGCTGACGCATCCCGCCGGCCACAAGTGCCCGTAGGCGGCCGCGCCGCCGGCACCCCGGCGCTCATTGCTCCGGCTCCGGGGTGCCGGCGACACCTTCGGCGGCCGGTGGGCTGACCCCGCCGGATGCCCGCGGCCTGCGCGGCACCTTGGCCGCCCGGTCGCGTGGCTTGCACGGGATCCGGGCCCGCACGCTTGACAGCGCCCCGCGCATGGGGCCAGGTTCGGCCTAGAGGCATCCGTCCAAGGAGCAAGCCATGCCGAAGGTCAGCGTCGACGGTCTGACGATCAACTATGAAACCCAGGGCGACGGTTCGCCGCTGGTGTTGATCCCGTACCTGGCGGCCGACAACGCGTGCTACGCGTTCCAGCTGCCCGACTACACGAAGTACTTCTCCTGCATCTCAGTCGATCTGCCGGGCTCCGGCGAGAGCGACAAGCCCCCGGGCCCGTACTCGACCGCTGGGTATGCCGACCAACTCGCCGCGTTCCTCGGCGCGATTGGCGTCGAGTCGGCCCACGTCGCCGGTGTCTCGCTCGGTGCCGCGGTGGCGACCCACCTTGCGGCACGCTACCCCGCCCGGGTCCGTTCGCTGACGCTCAACAGCGCCTGGGACACGACCGACCTGTTCCTGAAGGTGTGTTTGGAGAACTGGCGGGCGCTTGCCCGCGGCCTGCCGACCGTGGCGGACGCGGTGATCCTCGGAATCTTTCCGTGGTGCTTCACGCCGGAGATGTACGCGGCGCGCCCGGAGTTCGTGGCGGCGCTCGAGGACTTCGTCCGTAGCCGCCCCGCGCAGCCGCTGGAGGCGTTCCTGGCCCAGTCGCAGGCGGTCATCGACCACGACGCCGCGCCGGTGCTGGGCCAGATCACCGCCCCGACGCTGATCACCGTCGGCGCGCACGATCAGGTGACCTCCACACGGTTCGTCGAGCCGCTCCGGGGCGGCATCGCCAGCAGCGAGGTCGTCGTGTTCGAACACCTCTCGCACGCGGGTCTGCACGAGGATCCCGAGACGTTCAATCGGGCCACCGTCGAGTTCATGCGCCGGCACGACGCCTAGGTGCGCGCAGCCAGCCAGGCGGCACGGTCGCGTCGCCTGGCGGGACGGCCCCGCTGCGAGGCTGGGCGGCAGTCCGGTCGATGCCGCATTGGTTCAGGCGGCACCGACCGGCATCGCCCCCGGCCCGCGGATCTGATTGGATCGCAGCATGACCGTGATCAAGATCAACGCGATCACCGTGCCTGATGGCTCCGGTGACGAACTGGCGCGGCGCTTCGCCGCGCGTGCCGGGGCAGTCGACGGCCAGGACGGCTTCGAGGGCTTCGAGCTCCTGCGCCCCACCGACGGACGCAACCAATGGCTGGTGATCACCCGCTGGCGCGATCAGGACGCGTTCCAGGGGTGGGTCAGCTCTCCCGCCTTCGCGCATGGCCATGCCGGGGCAAGCCGGCCGGCCGCGCACGGCGGCCCCGTCTCCGTCGCGTCCGAGCTGTGGTCGTATGAGGTCGCG
Source organism: uncultured Thermoleophilia bacterium (assembly GCA_963768285.1). Lineage (GTDB taxonomy): Bacteria > Actinomycetota > Thermoleophilia > Miltoncostaeales > Miltoncostaeaceae > CAITWD01. The sequence continues at coordinate 34,415 of CAVYHI010000012.1, read as the reverse complement.
GGCGGGTCCCCGGGGGGCTGAGCCGGGCCGCGTCCCTGGAATCGCCGGGGCGGCGGCCAGCGCTGCCGCGTACGAGCGGCCCGCGCACGCCGGCCGAGCTGCTGATCGGTCACGCAAGGCCCGCGTTCAGGCGAGTGACCTCGGTGAACGCGCTCCAGTCCTTGTCGGCAAGGCCGGTGGCGATCGCGCTCATGGTGCGGTCCCGCGCAACCATCGCCAACGGCAGCGGGCACCGCACCGCGGCCGCTGCGTCGGCGATCAGGCCGAGATCCTTGAGCCCCGTCGTCATCGCGAACCCGGCGTCGTCGAAGCTGCGGGACCCGATCCGCTCGAGGTAGCCGACGATACCGGGCGCGCCCTGCATTCCGCGCAGGGCCTCCATGGTCGTCTCGTGATCGACCCCGGATTTCTCGGCGAACGTCAGGACCTCGCCGAACAGCTCGGCGACCGAGGCGATGTAGCAGTTGAGCGCGAGTTTGAGGCTGCTGGCCGTCCCCGGCTGCCGACCGGTGATGAGGATGCGGGCGCTATAGGCGCCGATGCCCGGGCGTGCCCGCTCGATCACCTCCGCCGCGCCGCCGATCAGGCTCAGCAGCTCGCCGGCGCGTGCCGCCTCGGGGCGTCCGACGACCGGCGCGGCCAGGAACGCCTGGCCGCGTGCGGCGTGCAGTGCGGCGATCGCGTCGGAGCAGCCCGGGGACACGGTCGCAGTCGAGACATGGACGGCGCCGTCGGCGAGCCCGGCCAGCACACCGTCGGGTGCCTCGACCAGCGCATGCAGCGACGCGTCGTCGAGCATGCTCGAGATGACGATCCGCGCTGTGGCGGCCGCTGCCGCGGGCGTTGCGGCCCGCGTCGCCCCCACGGCCACGAGCGGGTCGGCCTTGGCGGCCGTCCGGTTCCAGACGCGCACCCTGTGTCCTGCGCGCAGGAGGCTCTCGGCAATCGCGCTGCCCATTCGTCCGAGGCCGAGCACCGCAACCTCGTCACCGTGTGGCGGGGCCATCGTGTCGTCACCTTTCGTGCGGGGACCGAGCGACGGCCGCAGTCTAGCTAGGAGGGCCGGCGCCGCCGATCCGCTGACGCGTCCGATGACGGCCGCTTGAGGACCGTCGCGACCATCCGGACGCCGGTGCGGCCGGGAAGCAGTGCGAGATCCCACACCGTACTGGCGACACCCGCCCCGGGCACCTCGTCGGCGAGCTCTTCGACGATCTCCTCCGACTCGTGGGCAACCTCGCGGCCGATGCTCTCGGCCTCGTCGACGACTTCGCCAACGGCGCCCTCGGCCGCATCGGCGGCCATCTGCATCGCAACGCGCGCCGCGAGCGGCGCGACCAGTTCCGCCACCCGGTCGGCGACGGGTGGCGCCAGCCGCGCAAGATCCTCCTGGACGGCACGCCACGCGGCATCCCGGGCGGCGCGCAGCTCCGGTGCTGACGGTCCCGCGTCACCCCGCCGCGCCGCGATGACCGGCGCTGCGCGGCCCCAGACCATTGCGCCCGTGACGGCTGCGACCGCAAGCCACACCCCGGCCAGGATCAGCGCCGCGGCCCAAGCCGGCAGCACCAGGGCCAGCGCCAGGAGAATCGCGACGTTGACGAGCACCACGGCGGCCCCGAGGGCGACCGCACCGACGAGGCCCTTCAGCAGATCGACGCCGGCCCGGCGCAGTCGCGGCGCGCGCGCATCTGCAGCGACCTGCACTTCGCACCGCACGAACTCAGTGAGGTCGTGCCACAGCTTGTCCAGCTGCTCCCGGTTCGGCCCCGTGGTTCCGTCCGGAGATGCAGGTTCTGACTCGGCGTCGGCCACGCGGCAAGCTCCTCGGTGCGCACACCCTGCGAGCGAGTCTAGTTCAGCGTCGTGATCGCGTCAGCGGTCGCCGAAGCCTGACGCGCACTGCCCCTGGCGCGGTCTGCAGGATCGTTGTTGCATATCCGATGACAGGCACATCCGGACCAGGGGGCTGTGATGGGGAGTGTGTACAAGGTCATCGAGATCGTCGGCACGAGCGACACCTCGTGGGAGGACGCCGCCCGTGCAGCCGTCGCGACGGCGAGCAGCACGCTGCGCGATCTGCGCGTCGCAGAGGTCGTCCGCCAAGACGTCACGATCGGGGAAGACGGGTTGCCGGACGAGTACCGGGTCCGCCTGAGCGTGTCGTTCAAGTACGAATCCGAGTAGGGCGGCGCCGGTGAGCTCGCGGGGCGGGCCCGGTGGGAGCGGGCCCGCCCCGCTGCCGGCGCTGCGCCCGTGTTACACGGCCGGTCCTGATCGTGGCGAAGGTGTTGATCCGGCGCAAGCATTACTTGTAGCGTCGTCGTACCGCAGGCACCACCGAGCGATCACCACGCGAGCGGAGGCTCCCGATGCCCGAAGTCCTCGTCCTGGAATTCTCGACGCCGGATGCTGTCGGGAGCCCCCACGCCGTGAACGGTCTGATCGGCGTCCACCGCTCGGAAGGTCGGGCGACTGGCCGAAGGGCATCATCAGCCACGTCTCCGGCGAGCCCGGTGACACGTTGACCGTCGAAGCCGGGGAGACCGAGGTGGGTCAGGAGGCGTTAGTTGGCCACCGCCTGGAGCCGGCGTTCGCGCCGGCCGACGTTCCACCGCCATCGCGCGTCGAATCGCTCGCGCACGCCGGCGACAAGGACCACCACGCGCTGTCGCGCGATCCCGGGACGCCGTCCGTCCGGTCCCGCGGCGCCGCACGTTCCATGCTGCCCTCGCGTCCGCGTCACGTCGGCCCACGCCGGCCGTCGCTGGCGCGACTACCTGGAAGGAGCACGAGATGTCCTATGCAGTGATTCACCAGTTCCCCGGCGGGACGCGGGAGCAGTACGAGGCATCGATCGCAGCGGTGCACCCGAGCGGCGGCGCGCTGCCGGAGGGCCAGATCTACCACATCGCCGGTCCATCAGCTGGCGGGTGGACGATCGTCGCGGTGCACGAGTCGAAGGACAGCTGGGAGCGATTCCGCGATGAGGTCCTGATGCCGCGGATGGGGGCCGGCATTGCCGGCGGCTTTACGACGCCCCCGCAGGAGACCGTCTTCGAGGTCTACGCGGAGGTGAGCGCCTAGGCCGATCGGACCGCGACCGCCCTCCGCGCGATCGCCTGACCGTGCAGGCACGCGGTGACGGCGACCGTGACAGGCCATCCAGTACGAGAGAGCAGAGCGCCTCAAAACTGTCACAGCTGCTCGTGCTCGAGTGCTCGACGCAGGATGCCGCCGTGCCGCCGCCCTCGCGCGTTGAGCGGTTGGCGCCGGTCGGGCAACAGCGGGGCGACAGACGCCGGGCGTGCGTGGGCGGTCGGTCCGTGTCGTGATGATCGACCGCCGCCCCCGCGCCGACGCGCGGGTCTCCAACACCGCCGAGCAGGTCTCGCCCAAGCGCCGGCGTCGCTGCGATGAGGAGCCCGGGCGGGGACCCCAGTGCGCAGGCCCGCAAGCTCGGACTCGTGCCGGGACGGCGGGTGTGGTGCGACGACCCGCCGGAGGGCTGGACGCTGTCCGACCCGCCCGACGGCCTGCTCGATGCGGGTCCCAGCGGGCCGGCGGACGTGGTCATCGCGTTCTTCCGGAGGGCCGACGCGCTCGCCGTGCGGCTGCCAGTGCTTGCCGACCGGATCTTTCCGGCGGGCATGCTGTGGACCGCTTGGCCACGCCGTGGCGCCGGGCACGACAGCGACATCACCGACACCGTCGTCCGCGGGATCGCGCTGCCGCTCGGCCTTGTCGATACGAAGGTGGCGGCGCTGGACGCCGACTGGTCGGCGCTGCGCCTCGTCTGGCGCCGCGAGCACCGTGCGCCGGTGATGTCGGAGCACGGCCAGCGCCGGTCGCGCTGACCACGGCGGCACGGGACCGCCGCAGCGATCCGCCCGTGGTGCGGCGGGCGCTCGCCGGCCCGTCGACCGGCCGTCTCCGCGGGTCAGGTCGCCCAGACGGCCGGAGGGTCCCGACTCCCCCGGTGTGTGCGGAGAAAGCGTCCGGTGGTGTGGCGCGATTGGGACGCTCGCCCTGGCCCGGGCCGACCCGGCGTGCTACCTGTGAGTTCTCACCGCACGCCGACGCGCATCCCCGATGCGGAGCGACCCAATGGATTTCGGGCACTGGGACTGGACCGGCGGCGAGGACCGCCCCGATTGGGACCGGATGTGGGTCGGTCTGCGTGACGGGGCGTTTCTCGGCCATGAAGAGGGCGTCTACCGTCGGGGGCTGGTGAGTGTCAACGTCGGCTGGCTCGCCCGGGGTGGCCTGTTGCACCTGGAGATCCCGGGGCTGCGCTTCGTGCCGAATCCGCTCGAGCGCCTGCTGGGCGCGCGCACGAAGTACTACGCCTTTGCCGACATCACGCGGATCGAGCGGTGCCCGCCGACCCGCGACGGCGTCTTGCCCGGCGGGGTCGCTCCCCGGATCCGCCTGCACTTCGTCGACGCGCGTCCGGTCGACATCCTGCCGGCCGGTGAGACGCTCGACGACTGGCTGGTCGCGATGCGCGAGCAGCACGCGACCTGGGAGCGGCGCGCCCGCTTTGAGCCGACCGCGGACTGAGCGTGCCGCGCTCGCGCACCCCGACCGGGGCGTCGGCGGGATGCTGACCCGGGCAGCGGCCGCTGACGCACCGGCCCATGCGGCGGCCGCATGTCGCGCGCGGTTCCGAACGTATCTCGCGGCCGTCCCGGGGACTCATCGTCGACGGCGAGGTGGGCCGCCGCCGCGCCCCGCCTAGACGACGAGCTCGGCGGGCACCAGCCGCAGGCCGATGCGACGGCCCTCGCGGATCACCTCGAGCACGAGGTCGGCGCCGATCCGGTCCCCGACCAACAGGCGCTGGATCTCCTCGACCCGGGCGACTGGGCTGCCGTCGACGCTGACGATCAGGTCCTCGGTTTGCAGCCCAGCCGCAGCCGCCGGGGAATCGGGCATGACCTCGACGACCTCCACTCCGGCGCGCAGCCCGAGCTCTCGCGCCAGCCGCGGTGGCAGCGGACGTGGGCCGCCCGCGAAGCCGAGATAGGCCCTTCGGAAGTGGCCGTGGGTCGTCAACGCCGCGATGATCGAGCGCGTCGTGTCGTTGATCGGAACCGCCAGCCCGAGCCCTACGCCCGCCACGGCGGTATTGATCCCGACGACCCGTGCGGAGCCGTCGGCCAGGGCGCCCCCGGAGTTGCCCGGGTTGAGCGCCGCGTCGGTCTGGATCACGTTGTCCACGACGCGTCCGGCGCTGGTCGGCAGCGACCTGCCGAGCGCCGAGACGACCCCCGCGGTCACCGAGGCCTCGAATCCGTGTGGGTTGCCGACCGCAACGACCAGCTGCCCGACCCGCAGCTCCGACGCGTCGCCGAGCGCAGCCGGGACCAGTCGGTCGGCGGCCGCGCGCAGGACGGCCAAGTCCGACAGCGGGTCGGAGCCGATGACCTCGGCCGCGTACGCGGATCCGTCGACGAAGGACGCCCGCACCTGTCCTGCGCGCGCGACCACGTGTGCGGAGGTGATGATGAGACCGTCGTCGGAGAAGACGACGCCGCTCCCGCTGCCCCGCTCGGTACGCAGGTGCGCGACCGACGGCAACAGGCGCTCGCTGGCCGTGACGACGACCTGCGAATACGCGTCGAGGGCACGGCGCTCGTCGGCGATGAGGCGAATGGCCATGGCCTTCGACGGTAGCACCGCGCCCGTCGGGGACGCCGCTGGGCGTGATCGCGGCGCCGACGGTCGGGCCGGGCCGTCGTCCGCGGCACGATTCTCGAGACCCGGCGGCAGTGCGTCGTGCGGGCGCGTATCGTGCGGCGGCATGACGGTCACCGTCACCTTCGCCTTGGCCGCGGCGTTCGCCAACGCGGTCAACATCATGACCCAGCACTCGGCAAGCGTCACCGCCCCGGAGCGGCACGGCGGCTGGCGGCTGGCGCTCTACCTGCTGCGCAATCCGCTGTGGTGGTTCGGGTCGGCCGCGGCGATCGGCGGGTTCGTCTTCTACGCGATCGCCCTCCACGATGGTCAGCTGGCCGTCGTGCAGCCGCTGCTCATCGCCGAGCTGGTGTTCACGCTGGTGCTGCGCCGGCTGTTCATCCGGCAACACGTCGTCGCGATCGCGTGGGCCTCCGCCGCCGCTATCGGCGTCGCCCTGGCGGTCTTCCTCGTGGCCGCGGATCCGCACGGGGGCAGCCCCAGCCCGAGCGGCACGGCATGGGTGTCGACGGTCCTCATCGTCGGCGGCATCATTGGCGCGGCGGTCGGGCTGGCCTGGCGAGGATCAGCCGTGCGCAAGGCGGCGCTCAACGGCGCCGCAGCCGCGCTCACGTGGGCGCTGTGTGCGACCTTCATCAAGGCGACGACGGACACGCTGGCAAGCGATGGGGTCTTCGGCATGTTCCTGCACTGGCCGGTCTATGCGCTGGCGGTGACCGGCTTGGCCGGCGTCGTGCTGCAGCAGACGGCCCTGCACGTCGGACCGCTGAGCGTTTCGCAGCCGATGATCGTCGTCATCGACCCAGTCGCCAGCATCTTCTTGAGCGTCTGGCTGTTTGACGAGCAGTTCACCCATGACCCGGCGCGCCTGCTTGTCGCGGCCGTCGCCTTCGCCGTCATGGCGGCCGGTGTGGTCGAGCTCTCGCGGACGACCCCCATCCACCTCGAGGCAACGCGTCCGACGCGCCTGTGAGCCCCGTGCTCGGAGCCGGTCAGGCCGGTCCGGCGGCCGCGACGGGCGCGGGACCCACATAGCGCGCGCGCGGTCGGATGAGCCGATCGTCCCGGACCGTCTCCAGGGCATGGGCGATCCAGCCGGCACTGCGTCCGAGGGCGAACAGTCGCCGCGGCCGCGTCGGCCGGGAGGGTGCGGCTCTCGGCAAGCAGCACGAGCCCCAAGTCGAGGGTCGGATGCAGCCCAAGCTGATCACCGACAAGCGCGATCAGCTCCTCGCGGTCGGCACGCAGGCCGCCGTTGTCGCGGGCGCGCCGGATGAGCTCGGCACCGCGCGGATCCCCGTCGGGGTAGAGGGGGTGCCCGAAGCCGGGGACGACGCCACCGGTGCCGGCACGTTCGACCGCGCGCGCGGCACCGATGCGATCGACCTCCGCCAGCAGTGCCTCGACCAGCTCGGTGGCGCCGCCGTGCCGTCCGCCTGAGAACGCGCAGAGTGCCGCCAGCAGCACGTACTCGAGCCGCGCGTCGGCCGATGCGGCGCAGCGCGCCGTGAACGCGCTGATGTTCAGTTCATGGTCCGCGCAGCAGACCAGGGCGGCCTCCAGGTCCGGGGCGGCCTCGGGATTGCCCCAGCCACGGGCCAGGCGTGCGGCGAGCGGTCCGTCACCCACCGCACCCAGGACCGCGAACAACTCGCCGATCATCGCCAGCGCGCGCGTGAGCCCCGCGCCGTCGACCGACCGGACGGTCCGGATCGACCGACCGGCCCGGCCGACAAGGTGCTGCGCGAGCCGGGCAACGGGGTCCGCCGCCGCGGCGTCGGTCGGCGAGGGCAGCGGACCCGGAGTTGCAGGATCACCCGGCCCGTCCCAGAGCAGCCACGCGACGGCCTCGAACGATGCACGCCGCGACAGCGCGATCACGTCGCGGCCACGGTAGTACAGGCGTCCGTCGTCGATGAGCGTGAGCGCGGAGTCGAGTACCGGCAGCCCCCAATAGAGCGAGTCATGCGCGGCCAGCGTGCGGTCCGTCCGGCGCTCCCGGGCGGCCAGCACGGCATCGACCGCCGCGGCGGGGTAGCGGCGTGCGCGGCTCGGCCCCGGCCCCGGCTCCGAGCTCACCAGGCCGCGGCTGACGTAGGCGTACAGCGTGCGTCGAGACACGCCGAGCCGTCGGGCGGCCTCTTCGGCGGTCAACAGATCCGGCGTTAAGGACATGGGTTGATCGTATCAATCAACCTTGATCAATGTTGATGACGGTCGTACCGTCAGCTCATGGACACGACACGGATCGACAACCCCCAACAGCCGGAGCTCTTTCCCGCCGCCTTTCCTCCTGAGGGCTTTCCCCGGGTCCGCTGGACCGATGTGCCGCCGGAACTGCCCGCGAGCGCATGGACCACCGAGACCACCCATCGCGACGGACAGCAGGGGGGACTCCCCCTGACGGCCGACGATGGCATGCGGATCTACGAGTTGATGTGCGCCTTCACCGGATCGAGCGGGGCAATCCGGCAGGCCGAGTTCTTCGTCTACCGGCCCGCCGACCGCGAGATGGTCAGCCGCGCGGTCGACCGCTTCCGCGCCGGTGCCCCCGTTGAGCCGACGACATGGATCCGGGCGACGCGCAAGGACGCCGATCTGGTGCGATCGGCCGGCGTGCGCGAGACGGGCATGCTTGCGTCGGCCAGCGACTACCACACCTTCTACAAGTTCACGCCCGGCGGCCGTCGGCAGGCCGCCGACACGTATCTCGACGCCGTCCGGCGCCGTGCTCGATGCCGGGTTGCGTCCACGCGTGCATCTCGAGGACTGCACCCGCGCGCCGGAGGACTTCGTCCTGCCCTTCGCCGACGCGGTCCTCGAGCGCTGTGCCGCCGCCGGGGTCCGTCCCAAGTTCCGCGTCTGCGACACCATGGGCCTTGGCCTGCCCTTCGCAAACGTTGAGGCCCCGCGATCCGTGCCCCGCTGGATCTCGCGCCTGCGCGCGCTCGGCGTTACGCCGGACGAGCTGGAGTTCCACCCACATAACGACACGCACCTGATCGTCGCCAACTGCTTGGCGGCGGTGATGGCCGGGTGCGCGGTGATCAACGGCACGCTGTTGGGCAAGGGCGAGCGGACCGGGAACGCGCCGCTGGAGGGCGTGCTCGTGCACCTGATCGGGATGGGTCTGATCGGTCCGGAGCTCCCGGATTTCCGTGCACTGAACGACCTCGCCGACCTCTACCAAGGCTTGGGCGAACCGCTGGCGCCCCGCTACCCGCTGTTTGGCCGCGATGCGCATCGCACCCGCGCGGGGATCCACGCCGACGGGCTCAACAAATTCTGGTCGATGTACGCGCCGTTTGACGTGCCGCGTCTGCTCGGGCGCCCGCTCGAGGTCAGCCTCACCAAAGACTCCGGCCTCGCGGGGCTCATCTTCGTCATCAAGCAGCACGCCGGTCGCGAGCTGCCCAAGGATGACCCCGAGTTGCGACGGGTCCACGCAGCGCTCACCGCGCAATTCGATGCGGGTCGTCAGACTGCGGTCGAGTGGGAAGAGGTCGCGATGCTGCTCGGTGCGGGCGCCTCAGCGAATGCGATAGAGCCGGCGCCTGCCTGACGCGGCGGCGGCGGTCGCCGACGCGTGCGGCCCCCGACACTGAGCATCTGGGGCGGCCGCCAGGTCACCGCACGCGATCGTCCGCCGGCCGGCCCCGTGATCGGGTACCCGGCCGGACCGGGACGGTCATCTGCGGCTCAGGCCGGCGTCTTGGAGAGCACCGGGCGTGGCATGGGTTTGGCGGCGGGCCCGGTCGGCGGCGCCGGCGGGTGTGCGGCCGGTTGGGCGTCGCCCTCGACGTTGAGGTGGGGCAGGACACGGTCGAGCTGGCGCGGCATCCACCAGTTCGCCTTCCCGCCGAGGAACATGAGTGCCGGCACGAGCGCCGAGCGGACGACGACCGCGTCGAGGAACACCGCGCCGGCGAGCCCGAGGCCGAATAGCTCGATCACACGGTCGCCGCCGAGGATGAATGCGGCGAACACCAACACCATGATCGCGGCTGCGGCGGTAATGGTCCGTCCCGTTGCCGCGAGCCCCCGGGTGACCGCGACGCGCGTGTCACCGGTGCGGTGCCACTCTTCGTAGATCCGCGTCACGAGGAAGACCTGGTAGTCCATCGACAGCCCGAAGACGATGGCGAACATCATCACCGGTACGAACGGCTCAATCGGCCCGGTCGAGCCGTTGGGGAAGATCGCGTCGAGCCAGCCCCACTGGAACACGGCGGTGATCAAGCCGAACGATGCCCCGGCGGTCAGCAAGTTCATGAACGCCGCGATCGCCGGGATCAGCAGGCTCCGGAAGACCAGCACCAGCAGCAGGAACGACAGCCCGAGTACCGCACCGATGAACACCGGCAGCTTCGCGGTGATCGCTGCCGAGAAGTCGTTGATCGTCGCCGTCTGGCCCCCGATGAGCACCTGAAGCCCATCGCGGCTGGCGGCGGGTATGACGCGATCGCGCAAGGTGGTCAGCAACGCGCTCGTCGAGGCGTCCTGCGGCGCGCCGCTCGTGTCGACGCTCGCCGACATGACGGTCGCGGTCCCGTCGGTGCCGCGTACCAACGACGCCGGGCTCACCCCGACGACACCCGCGGTGTGCGAGACCTCGTCGAGGACCTTGGCGAACGCCACCTGCTGGCCGTGCCCATCGACCCGGGCCACGAGCAGCAGCGGCCCGTTGACGCCCGGCCCGAAACCCCGGGCGATGAGGTCGTAGGCGGTCCGGGTCGGCGTGCCGACCGGGTTCGTGCCGGCGTCCGCCGAGCCGAGCCGCATCGCAAAGAACGGCGCCGCCAGCAGCACCATCAGGATCGTGGCGGCCGCGGCGACGGCGACCGGCCGCCGCCCGACGGTCCGTGCCCATCGTGCCCAGCGCGGCGACGAGTCGGTTGCGACCACGCGCCCCTGGCGGCGCTCGCGCCGCGCGGTGCGTCGCAGCACGCGGGTCCCGAAGAAGCCGAGCAGCGCAGGGAGCAGCGTCAGCGCCGAGGCCACCGTAAGCAGGACGGCGATGCACGCCGCGATCGCGACGCCGTACAGGAAGCCGATGCCGAGGGCGAACATGCCCATCAGCGCGATGCAGACCGTCAATCCCGCGAAGAGCACCGCGCGCCCCGAGGTATCGACCGCCTCGACGATGGCCTGATCGACGGGCTTGCCACGCTTCAGTCCCTGGCGGTAGCGCGTGACGACAAACAGCGCATAGTCGACGCCGACGCCGAGCCCGATCAGTAGCGACAGCTCCGAGGCGAACGACGCGACGTCGGTCATGCGCGACAGGAGCCCGATCATCGCCACCGAGATCCCAAGTGCGATGCCGGCGGTGATCAAGGGCAGCGTCGCAGCCAGCAGCGATCCGAACACCAGGAACAGGACCACGAGCGCGGCGCCCGCGCCGATGGCCACCGTGGTGATGCCGCCCTGGCTGGATGCGGAGGCGATGTCGCCCTTGATCCCGATCGTGAGCCCGTGGCCAGCGCCGGCGGTGACCGTGTCAACAAATGTCTGCCCGGCGTCGGCCGGCGTCCTCGGCGTGGTGGGCGCCATCGTCACCGTCGCGATCGCAACCTGCCCGGACGGCGAGATCTGGCCGCCTTGGCCCGGGACGTACGGCGAGGCGACGGACGCGACATCCCCGAGCGCGGCGACCCGGTGGAGCAGCGCCTCGATCCGGGCGCGAGTCGCCGGGGCGGTGACGGTGCCGTGGTCGACCCCGATCACGATCTCTTCATGGTCGGCGCGTGAGCCCGGGGACGCCTGCGAGAGCAGCGTTTCGGCCTGGTAGCTCTGCGTGCCATGCAGGGACAGGTCGTTGGTGTAGGTGCTGCCGATGCCCTGGCTGATGAGTGTGAGCGCGAGCAACGCAACGATCCAGCCCGCGAGGACCCAGCGCCGATGGCGCACGCACCATGCGGTCATTACGTGCATCAGCGGCCCTGCCGGAGGGGGCGGGGGAGCGGGTGCAGGGCTACGGCTGCGTCGAGGCGGCGTAGCGCGTGCGTGCGCGCGGGCGTACCGGAGCGGCGATGGGAACGGTCTTCCTGCGTCGTCGTGGGTGCGGACAGTCGCCGAGCGGCCATCATGCCTCGCCGGGCCGTGCGTGGCGACCGGTGGCGGGAAGATGCCACCGAACGAACCGCGCCTGGCCAGATACCGGATGGTGGGACTCGGTTGGCGGACGGCGCCTGCGGGAGAGGCCTGCTCGCTGCCCAGGTCGTCCGAAGGACAGAGTACCCGATCGTCGGCGCGGTTCGGCGCCGGCGGGGTTCCGCGGCGACCCGGCCACGTGCGCCCGGGCCCGGGCGCACGTGGCCGCCGGTCCTGCGGCGCGGTGGATTCGGCCGCACTTCGCGCGAGCGGGAACGCCGCGACGCCAAGGCCCTCGCCGGACGGCCCGGACGGTAACGGCGCGGCCCGTGGGCGGTCATCGGCAGACGTCCGCGGCGCAGGCGGGCACGTCGTGCGGCCGCTGCGGATGTCGAGTCATGGCTCCGGCGACATCCCGCGGGGTCGGCGGGAGCCTGTCCGCGGTCGCCGTGCCACCGCGACACCGTGCACGTACGCGCGTCCGGCGTCAGCCTGCGCGAAGCTCGACCGACCATCCGGTTGCGGGCACGTAGTGCGCCCGAAACGCAACGCTCACGACCAACGCCTAGACGGCACCGCAACCGTGATGGTCCCGTCCCAGCCCTGCGTGGGTGCCCACGAGATGCGGGGCAGCTGGGTCAGGAGCACTCCGCCGCACGAGCCGCAGCACGTGTTGACCCCTTCGATGTACTGCAGCGTGATCGCCAGGTCGGCCGCCGCACGCGAGTCGTGGGGCTGCGCCGCGACCGGCGGGGTCTGCGTCGCCAGCGACCGCGCCGCGGCGAGGTCGCTGGCGAATCTCGCGGCCGCAGGCGCCCCATTGGCGAGGCAACGCACGACGTAGGCGCTACCGGCCGTCCCGCGCAGCACCTCGTTGAACGCGGCACGCCGGGAGACGAGCTCGCTGTCCATGAGCAGGACCCGGCGCTCGAGCTCGGGCGGGAGCCCCGGCGGGATCTTCGCGCCGAGCGTTCGGGGCTGGATGGCGGTGATCGCAGCCAGCGTGGCCTGGTCGAACTGCATCGTGCCGGCGTGGATGCCGCCGTTGACCAGAACCGCAGCCGCGGCAAGCTGTCGATCCATCGATTGCGCCGCATTGAAGTAGGGGGCCAGGTCGTCGGCGGCCGTTCGCCCTGGAGTCGCCCCGGTCGGCGCGGATCCGGCGGGTGAGGTCGTCACGGGGCCCGTGGCAACGCTTCCGCCGCCGCAGCCCGCGATCGCCAGCAGTGCGGCAAGGACCAGTGCCATGCGTCTCAGTTGGTCAGCCGCCCCGTCCAGGTCCGGTCCGCAATGCGGACGCGTGGTCCCCGCAGTCGAATGCTAGTCGGCATCGCTCGGTGCGCCGCGGCGGCTCCCCTTCCACGTGTCGTCGGAGGCGGCGCGCGTCCTGCCGGTGACCGCGCCGGCCGGCGTTGACCTCTGCATGCGGGCCGCGGCGAAGCCGGCCGGGCGGCGCACGACTCCGGATCCTCCAAGCGCACCGCCCGACATCGCGCGGGCTGACGGCGCTTGCGGCCGAGTACGGGATCGAGATCCTCGGCCCTCCTGGCATTCCGGCCGTCTAGGGTGCCGGACGGTGGTCCTGGGCGCGGTCGATGCCGTGTCCGCGGACAGGCGACGGCCTAGCGGGGAGCGTGCGGGGCCCGCCGGTCCGTCCGCCGGTATCGCCGCAGTGCGTCCCGGCGGGTGGACGCGCTCTGGACCACGCCGAGCGCCTCGTCGAGCAGGCGCTCGCGCCAGACAAGCCGCTGTAGTGCGCCCCACGTCCGCGCCTGCCGCGCATCGTCGGTCAGCCGCCGGTACCGCTCGAGTGCCCAGCCCGGCGCGTCGCCTGCGGCGAGGCGTGATGCGACCTGCTCGGCGAGACGGTCGAGGGTCCGCTCCACGCGCCGGCGCGCACGACGGCGCTGGGCCCGCACCCATAGCATCAGCGTCACCGCAACAAGGCCCGCGGCCACGAGCATCGCGACGGTGACGGCGGCGAGAAGGTCGAAGAGCTGCTGCACGAATCGGGTCCTGTTTGGCGACGCGGTGAGCTCAACCTAGCGTCCGGAGGACGCGACGCCGCGCGCAGGCGGTCTGGCGCCCCATATGCCCGGCTCGACAGCCATCCCCGCGCCGGCACGGTCGGACCGCGTGGTCGATGCCGCGATCTGCGTCCGTGACGATTCACTCAAGTGGCCCCCGTCGGCACCGATATCAGCGTCATCTCAGCCCCTGAGCGTGTTCGCGGCCTGCCACCCGCGTGATCCAGGGGTCTCCCCAAGGTTCGCCCCGAATGCATCCGGCCCGAATCCCCGCCGTCGCGCAGTCGCGCTCGCCGTGGCCGCCCTCGTGGGGCTGGTCGCCTTGGCGCCGCATGCGTCGGCGGCCACGTCGGTGCTGACGCCGTCGCCGAGCACGTGGGACTCCGGCAACACCGACATCCACGTCGGGGGACCGACGCAGACCTTCACGCACACGAATAACACGCCGGGAACCGTCAACGTCGCGGGTGTCGCGATCCTCGGCGCGGACCCCTCCGAGTTCCAGATGGACTCCGACGGCTGCCTCGGCTGCCATGCTGTCGACGTTTGGGGCATGTGAGGTGCAGGTCACGTTTGCTCCGGCCGGGTGTCGTCGCGACGGCCCCCGCCTGCGATGTGCGCTGGCGATCTGCCATGGGCATGCTGGCGCGCGGAAGCGGGACGCGCGATCATCGCCGTGGCCCGTGGACCCCGTCAGTACGGCCACATCGTCTCGTCCGGTCACCGCACCAGGAAATCCGACAGCGGACGGTCGCCGGCCCGCCTGGGATGGCGACGCGCGTGGGGCTACCGGTTCCGCAGCCGACCCGTGTCGACGACCTCGAAATCGGCTCCGGTGAGCCGACTGAGCTGGCGGAGCTCGTCATCGTTCCACCGGGGATCCGGGACGCCGCTGACATAGAGCGGGCTGCCGTTGTCGGCCAGGATCATCCCGTAGGTCTGGAGGGCGATCAGGATGACGCGCGCCTGTGGCGAGAAGCCCGCTAGTGACACGGACTTCTTGAGCCGAATCCTCAGGCCCATGGGGGGATCGTTCGGGTCGCTCGTCGCGCCGGCCTGATGGCGGGCCGGGTAGATGAACGCCTTGCGGGTCACCGGGGCGGTGAACCGCAAGGCGTGCAGGATGGCCCCGCGCGCAACCTCGTCGTATCTAACCAGGCCCGGGAGGATCGGGAGCCCAGCCGCGTCGGCGGACGTCCAGCCGGCGGGCCTCAGGGCGTTGCTCGCCAGGTTCCAGATCGCACCGGAGCCGGCCGTCCACCTGTTCCCGACGCGGACGGCCGCATAGAGCTCGTACAGACGACACGTGTCGCGGTCCACGAGGATGAGGTGCCGATCGGAGCCTTGCTCGATCTTCGGTCTCGCCGGGATCGGGTACGGGCCCGGATCCGACTCGGCCCGGTACTGGAACGTGACCCGGTACGTGGGCGTGCGGGAGTTCACGACGTTGAACGGGATCCCATACCCCCCATGGTCTGAGAAGTCCGGGTGGAGGCGACTCCCCAGGCCGATGGCCGCGAGCAGCTGATGGGAGTCGCGCGCAACCGGCAGTCCGCTGACCGGCCGATTCCAGACGTTGCCGTTGGGAAAGAGCGTGCAGTGCGGGGCCCACGGAGGCGGGGCGGGTTGTGCGGCGAGCACCGCGACACCGGCCAGCGCGACCGCGACTGCGCCACCAAGCGACACCGCAAGGGATGGGGTGCGTTTCATGTGAAGTCCCATCGGCCGCGGGCCGCCGGACGTTGAGCCGGGCTCGCGGGTGAGCCACGCCGCATCACGGAGGGGCGGCCGCTTCGCCTGGGCGCAGGCGCACAGACATCTTCACCACGCGGACCGACGAACTGGCGGTGACGTGCAGCACGGCCGCGATCGCGACCAGCGCGACGCCGACCACCCAGAGTGAGCTCACACTCAGCAGGAGCAAGCCGATGCGGTTCAACAGGAATCCTGGCGTCGTTGCCACCCCGCTGAGCACGCCGGTGGTCAGGCTGCGAACGGCCCGGTCACGACGGGTGCCCGATTTGCGCACGCCGATCAGCCATGAGGGGATGGCGACAAACATGTAGATCTGCACCACGAACATGATCAGCGTCGCCAACCAATACCACCTCAGCTGCAGACTCGGCATAAGCAGCCACACGATCGCCTGCAGGCAACCGGTCAGCAGCGCAAAGCCACCGACGAAGCGCCAGTGGGATCGCGCTTGGCGGAAGGCGGCCCTGATATCGGTAGTGGCGCCCTGGACCAGCGTGTAGGCAAACGTGGCGTTACACCAGTAGGCCACTTGGGCGACGACGATCGCGACGAGCGCGGCCAGCCCGGTGCGTTCGATCGGCGGGTGGCGGTGGGCCAGCATGTTGTTGCGCAGGTTCCAGGTCATCACATAGATCCACGTGGCGGGCACCAGCTGCAGCAGCGTGAGCCGCCAGTTGCGGATCAACAGCAGGATGCCGTCGAAGACCACCGCCACCGTGCCGGCGGCAAAGGCGAGTGGTGCGAGCCAGCGGTACCGGCCGCTACCTCCTGGAACGCTGCCTCCACGCGTGCGGGCTCGGTGCTGCGCACCGCGGCCGCCGTCTGCACTAATGCTCGCCAGCGCGATCGATGAGGCATCAGGCCGCCACCGTGTGGTGTCCGTTGCCGGATGGCGCTGCGGCGACGCGTGCGCTTACGGCTCGCGGTGCATGCCGCCGATGAACGCGCCTGGCAGGCCGCGGCTAGAGGTCCGCGTGGTGCTCGACGGTCGGCAGGCCCGCGTCCTTCCAGGCGGTAAGACCGCCGGCGAGATTGGCGACGTCCTCATAGCCCATCGTCTTCAGCGTGACGGCCGCCAGCGCGGCGCGTGCGCCCGACCGGCAGTACACGATCACCCGGCGGTCCGGATCCAGCTCGGCCTCGTGGCGTGGGCTGTAGGGGTCGGCTGCGAACTCGAGCAGCCCTCGCGGAACCTGCACCGAGCCCTTGATGTGCTGCTCCCACTCCACCGGTTCGCGCACATCGAGCATGACGACCTCACCGGATGCGATCTCGTGCAGGGCGTCTTGCGGTGAGATGTTCTCGATCTGGGACTGGGCCTCGGCCACCATCCCTGCGGCGGTCTTTGTCATGGTTCTGCCTCCTGAGGGTGGTGGTGGGCCCGTCACCCGATCCGGGCGGGGCGCGACGCGCTAGGCGGGCGACTCCCACATCAGGTCGGGGTGGAAGTCGTAGCCCCAGGGCAGCCCGGCGTTCTTCCAGCCGTTGCGCATGTGCTTGCCGTGGTAGACGCTGCCGGGGTCGTCGACCCGGTCGCCCTCGAAGCCGTTGACGATGTTGTAGACGTTCGTGAACCCGGCCTGGGCGAGCGCGTTGACGGCCATGGCGCCGCGGCCCCCGGTCGCGCACATGACCAGGATCGTGTCGTCGGCGCCGAACGCCTCCTTCACCTTGGCGACGAAGTCGGGGTTGGCCTCCCCGGAGCACCCGGGCGGCCTGCCCGGCATGGAGGGACCTTCCGGGTCGAACCGGGGAAGACCAGGGGGATGTTCTTGGCCATCTCGACGTGGCCGACGAAGACGTACTCCTCGAAGGTGCGCACGTCGAGGATCGTGAACGCTGTCCGGGTCGGCCTTCCACATGTCGTACGCCTCGCTCGGCGTGACGTAGAGCCCGAGCGTGGTCTTGTTCGACTCGGGGACCTGCTGAGCCGGCATGCGTGTCTCCTATCGCGATCGCCTCCTGGTTCTGGCGAGCGGCGTGCCGCAGGCCTGACGCCGAGTCGCCGCTGCAGCCTGCGACTCGCGCTATCCGAGCCGCACGCCTTCGACCTCGAGCCCGCCGCCCTCGGGGAGCTTGCTCCAGCTCCGGCTCTCCCACTCCTCCTTGAGCACCTCCTCGGCCGCCTGCTCGAGGAACTCCGGCGCGCGCCCACTCGTCCACGTCGAAGTCGTTCTTGATGTAGCCGTGGCTGAACATGAAGTCCTTGCCGATCTTGATGGACTGCCATGTTCTGCGGCGCTCAGGCTCGGCACCATGTCGACGTCCTTGATGCCCTGGTAGGTGTCCTCGGCGTCGCAGGTAGAACGTCTGCCGGTTGAGGATCGCCGCGGCGGCGTGCTTGTTCTCGTTGGCCCAGCGGCCGACCTTGATCATGGCCTTCATGTAGGCGACGACGAGCTCGGGGTGCTCCTCGGCCATCACGTCGGTGCAGGTGATGACGGCGGGGGTGTTGGCGACCTGCACGCGTCCAGTCCGGGTAGCGGGACAGGTCCTCGATCACCTTGATCTTGCCGGTCGCCTCCTGGAGGTGCTGGAAGACCTTGCTCTGCGTGTAGATGGCGTCGACCGTGCCGGCCAGCAGCGCCGTCTCCAGCGGGCGGAAGGCGAGGTCGTGCTTGTGGTCGCGCCGCATCCACAGCTCCGACGGGTTGTTCATCGGCACCTGGAGCATCTCGGGCTTGTCGTACCAGTCGTCCGGGTAGGGGAACTCGACGATCTCGACGTCGTCCATGGTCATGTCGTTCAGCATGCAGCATGTTCTCGATGCCCATGTGCTCCTGGATGCGCCACCAGTCGTTCTTGATGGTGTTCAGGCTCTTGGAGAGGCCGATCTTCTTGCCCTTGCAGGTCCTCCATCCGGAAGATCGTGTCGCGGGCGCGCACCGCATGCAGCCGCCCTCGTAGACCCAGCGTCGCGCCCAGCAGCACGGTGCGGCGGATGTCGGCGTTGACGTGGATCGGCGGGTAGAGGCCGCCGAAGCGGATCAGGTTGTCGAGGTTGTGGATGTAGTGCGGGTACCAGTTGTTCTCGGGTGCGTGGCGGAAGTAGGCGTACTCGACGCCGATCTTCTTGAACTCCTCGCGGCACCAGCCCAGCTCCTGGTCGACGTTGTTGGCCGACACCATCGGGCAGTTGGTGAACCAGACCTCGTTCCAGTTCAGCGGCACCGTGGTGGAGACCCGCTTCGCTTCCTCAGCCATGTGTCGGTTCCTTCCGGTTGTTGCGCATGTCGGTGTCTGAACGGGCCTTCAGGGGGCGTCCGGTGTTTGACCGGGTGGATTCCCCCTCATGAGGACGCTTCCGGATGCCCTGTGCCGTACCGACGCTGGCCGGTATCACGAGGCGCAGGGGCTGCGGGTGGGTCGTCGATCGCTTTGGCCTCGAGCAATGTGACCCCGAGTCCGCAGATGCGTTGCAGGAGGCCCTGGAACTCCGCCTGGTCGCGCACCAGGCCGACGAGTGTTGTCGTTCCTGCGCCGCGGGTAATGGTCATCCCTGGGAGGGCGAGCCCCATGCGATCGCTGAGCTCCCCATCGAGGATCAGTCGATATGTCCTCGCGGCCATGGCTCCGACGATGGCACTGGCTGATCCTGATCTATCGGTGTCGCGCTTCGATCACCCGTGTGATTGCGGTTGCCGCAGCAGGCCGAGCGCGGTCGCCCGTGCGATCGCATCTGTCCGGGCGTGGACGCCGAGCTTGCGGTACAGGGCCCGCTTGTGTGAGCGGATGGTGTTCTCGGAGAGAAAGAGTGCCCCGCCGATCTCACGGGTCGTCAGATCACTCGCCAAGAGCTGCAGTACGGCGAGTTCGGCCTCGCTGGGCCGTTCGACCAGATCCCCGGCGCGCGCTCGGGCTCGGGCAGACTCCAGGTTGTGCTCCGCCGCCTCGGCGAGCGCCGGAATGCGCCCGCCGTCGGGGAGCGCGGCCAACGCCTTCCTGGCTGCGACCAGGGCCCCCTCCGCGTCGTCGAGACGGCCGCGACGGACCCGCAGGTCGCCGAGCAGCACGAGGACCCAACTCTGGTGCAGGTTCGGCACCTCGTCCCTGAACAGATGCTCCGCCGTGGCGAGCTCGTGCTCTGCCTCGGCGAGGTCGCCTTCGGCGGCCAGTACCAATCCGAGGGCGGCGGCCGCGTTGGCGCCAAGCCAGGTGCGGCTCGTGCCGATGCGACGAGCGGCAGCCCTTGCCGCGTCCGCGTGCGCTCGTGCGGAGGTGAGTCGTCCGTGCTCAACGTCGATGAGCGCCAGCGTAGCGTGGGCGTGGACCTGGGTCGGCACGCGGTGCTCGATCTCTGGGTGCTCGAGGGCCCGCAAGGCCATGGTCGACGCGTCGTCAAGCTCGCCGGACAAAAGGAGGGTGCGGGCATAGGCGGCCAACGCGCCGGTGATGACTTCGCCAGACCCGGACTGCGCCAGCTCGACGGCCCTCCGACCGTCTCGCAGCGCCTGGTCCACGCCGTCGTCGACCGTGAGCGCGCGCGCGACGAGCACCCAGTTCTCGACATACGGCTCCGCATGTCGTGCTTGTGCCTCTCGCGCGAGCCGCAGGAATCGGCGTTGGTCGGTAGTGGTCCCGCCGACCAGCACCGCGGCAATTGCGCCGGCGGCCGTGATCTCCGGATGCTCGATGATGCAGTCGTCCGGCAACGATCGGGCCCAGCGAAGAAACGTTCGTCCGGCGCCGTTCCTGATCAGCGGCCTGTGGAACTCGACCAGGACCTCGGCGACGAGCTGATGGTCGCCTGCCGCCGCCGCGTGCGCGATCGCTTCGACGGAGAGCCCGCGTGACCTGAGCCAGACGGCGGCACGCCGGTGGATCCGAGCTGCAGCATCGGGGTCGAGCGCGGCGAGCTGCGCACGGGCATATTCGCCAAACAAGGCGTGGATCCTGAACCACGCTCCGCGGCCGAGCGCGCGACAAACAAGTTCGAACGCTCGAGGTCGTTGAGCTCAGATACCGAATCGTTGCGCTCGACACGGCGTCGACAGATTTCCGGCGTGCAGTCACCGAGCACCCATGCGCCGTAGAGGATAGTCCGCTGGTCCGGGGCCAGGGAGGCGAGGACCTCGTTGCTGAGGTACTCGGCGACGAACTCATGAGTGCCCCCAAACTCGTCTACGGCCGACGCGGGGTCATCGACCGTGCGCAGCCAGAGTCCGGCGAGCACCAGGGCGGCGGGCCAACCCTCGGTGTGGTGGACCAACGCCTCGATCTGCTCCATCCCGAGCTCGAGGTGACCATGTGCGACGAGCAGCTCCCGCGCCTCTGCAGGGCTGAACGCAAGCTCCCGGGCCCGCAACTCGGTGAGCGCGCCACCGGCGCGGAGCCATCCGAGACGCAGTGCCGGGTCCACCCGTGTGACGAGCACCACGCGTGCATTGGGAGGCAGTGCGAGAAGGCGTATGATCGAGGCCAAGCAGTACTCGTCGGTAACCGCGTGCAAGTCGTCGAGAACGATGGCCACCTCACGTTCGAGCGCTGCGACGCCGTTGATCAGCGCGTCGACAGCGTGCTCGAGGGCGCTTCCGGGCCCATGCAGCAATTCCAGCGCGCGCCGCCCGAGCCCCGGGCGGGCGCGTCGACCGCGGTCGCAAGGTAGGTCCACATCCGCAACCGGGTCGTTGTCGCCGCCGTCGAGCGTCAGCCACGCCAACCCCGCGTCGAGGCTCGCGCACCATGCGCGCACCGCCGTGGTTCTTCCCGTACCCGGCGGGAGCCGAAACGAGCGTGACCGCCCCGCCATCGCCCTCGGCGAGAATCCCCTGAACGCGTGGCCGAGCAAGCTCGCTGCGGCGCTGTGCGGGACCGCAAGCTTGGCCTCGGCAAGCGGGGGAGTCGATCTTCGCTCGGCATGCCAGGACGAACCTGGGGAGCCCGTCACACGCTCCGTGGGTTTTCGGCCATCGGCGAACGCGAGTCTCGCAGGCGGGCACCGCTCGGTCCACTGACCCGCCGGCCGGTCGCAGCGTCGGTTGCCGGGTGGCGTGGTCGCGCACGGAGCCACGGATCTCGGCAGGATGATCGCGCCAGACCCCGACCGCTCCGCCGGCCCCTGCGCGCCCGTTTTGCGATCACCCGGGTGAAACCTCCACGCAGAGCAGCGCGCGGGGTCCGAGCACCTAGCGTCGGGTTCGGACATGCCTGATGATCGGCATGCCGGCGGGCCGCATCGTCGCGGACACCCCCCAGGGCCCGGGAGAAGGAGCGCTCGCATGGCCCGTCGTCTGGCGACGGGCCCTCGACCAAAACGGAGACAACGATGCCTGAACCGTCGGGTCCCAACTGCGACGTGCTCGTCGATCTTCGGGATCACCGGCGACCTCGCCAGCGTGATGACGTTCCGCTCGCTCTACCGGCTGGAGCGGCGCGGACTGCTCGACCTGCCCGATCGTCGGCGTCGCCGTCGAGGACTGGAGGCCGACCAGCTCCTGCGCGAGCGCGCGCGGAGTCGATCGACGCGCACCGGCGAGACGCTCGACCCGGGGATGTTTCGAGCGCTTCGCCGCCCGGCTGTCCTATGTGGAGGGCGACTTCGGCGACGACGCCACCTACGCCGCGTCGCCGACGGCACTCGGCGGCGCCACAGCGCCGGTCTTCTACCTGGAGATCCCGCCGTTCCTGTTCGGCCCGGTCGTCGAGGGCCTGCCCGACGCGGCCTGACGCGACGGCGCGGCGTCGTGGTCGAGAAGCCGTTCGGCCACGACCTCGCCTCCGCGCGCGCACTCGCGGCCGACTGCACCAGTACCTCGACGAGTCCCAGCTGTACCGGATCGACCACTTCCTCGGGCAAGATGGGGATCGAGGAGATCCTCTACCTGCGGTTCGCCAACACGATGCTCGAGCCGGTATGGAACCGCAACTACATCGCGTGCGTGCAGATCACGATGGCCGAGGACTTCGGCGTCGAGGACCGCGGACACTTCTACGACCCGGTCGGCGCGCTGCGCGACGTCGTCGTCAACCACCTCATGCAGCTGCGTCGCGGCAGCCGCGATGGAGCCGCCCGCCGGCGGCGACCCGGAGACGATCAAGGACGCGAAGTTAGGCGGCTTTCCGCGCGACGCTCGAGGCCGACCCCGCGCACTACGTCCGCGGCCAGTACGACGGCTACCTCGACATCGACGGCGTCGCGCCGCGACTCGACCACCGAGACCTACGCGGCGCTGCGCCTCGAGATCGACAACTGGCGCTGGGCGGGCGTGCCGTTCTTCATCCGCACCGGCAAGCGCCTGCCGGTCACCCAGACCGAGCTGCGGCTCGTCTTCAAGCACCCGCCGCGGCTCGGCTTCGCTCGGCCGGCCGCAGCGCCCGAAGCCCAACCAGCTCGTCGTCAAGCTCGACCCCGACGACCGGCATCCGCGATCGCTTGGACGCCCAGCGCGCCGACACGCTCGCAGCCGGCGCCGATCCATCTCGACATGGAGTTCGCCGAGGAGGGCGGCGAGGGCGCCACGCCCTACGAGGTCCTGCTGCTGCGCCGCGATGGCGGCGACAGCACGCGCTTCACCGCGCCAGGACGGCGTCGAGGAGACGCTGGCGGATCATGCAGCCGCTGCTCGACACGCCGCCCCCGGTCATCCCTACGCCCCGGGCTCCTGGGGTCCGGAGGCCGCGGACGCGCTCGATCGCGGGATTCGGCGGCTGGCACGAGCCCGTGGGTGGCGCTCATGAGCGCGCGCAGCCCCAGACCGCAGCCCGTCAGCAGAGCGCGGCCGCGCCCTCGCCGTTCCCGCCGATCGCCGACTACGCGTTCCTGTCGGACTGCCACACCGGCGCGCTGGTCGCCCCCGACGGCTCGATCGAGTGGCTGTGCGTGCCGCGCTTCGACTCGCCGAGCGTCTTCGGCAGCGCTGCTCGACCGCCAGGCCGGCGTACTTCCGGTTCGGCGCCGTTCGGCATCAACGTCCCGTCCGGCGCGCGCTACGAGCCCGGCACCAACGTGCTCGAGACGACCTGGAAGACGCCGTACGGGCTGGGTCGTCGTCCGCGACGCGCTGACGATCGGGCCGACGGCACGGCGACGACACGGTCGACGCCGCACACGCGGCCGCCCGACCGACGACGACGCCGACCACCTGCTGGTGCGGACGGTCGAGTGCCTGGAGGGCGCAGGTCGAGGTGGAGCTCGTCTGCGAGCCGGTGTTCGACTACGGCGCGACGCCGGCCGAGTGGACGCTCGTGTCGAGGACGACCGGCACGCGGCCGACGCGACCGGCGCGGGCCAGACCGATCCGGCTGCTCACCGACCTCGCGCTTGGGCATCGAGGGCAATCGCGTGCGCGCGCGCCACGTGCTGGCGACGGGCGAGCAGCGCTTCTGCGCGCTGTCGCTGGGCGGAGGGGCTCGCCGGCCCGGACGACGCTCGAGCGAGGCCGAGGCGAGCACATCGACGCGACCGTGCGCTTCTGGCGCGCGTGGCTGGCCGCAGGCGCGGATCCCGGACCACCGCTGGCGCGACCCCTGCAGCGCTCGGCGCTGGCGCTCAAGGGCCTGACCTACATGCCGACCGGCGCGCACGGTGGCGGCGCTGACGACCTCGCTGCCGGAGACGCCGGGCGGCGAGCGCAACTGGGACTACCGCTACTCGCTGGATGCGCGACGCCACCTTCACGCTGTGAGGCGCTGCACTGCGCTCGGCCTCGACTGGGAGGCCGACGACTTCATGCAGTACGTCGCCGACCTCGAGCCGCAACGAGGACGGCGTCGCTGCAGATCATGTACGGGATCGACGGCCGACGCGACCTGACCGAGTCCACGCTGCGACGCACCTTCCGGGCTACGAGGGCGCGCGGCCGGTGCGGATCGGCAACGGCGCCTACGACCAGCGCCAGAACGACGTCTTCGGCGCGGTGCTCGACTCGGTCCTACCTGCACACGCAACGCAGCGCGACGCACTGCCCGCGCCGGCTGTGGCCGGTGCGTGGCAGACCAGGCGCGAGTGCGCCACCGCCGTCTGGCAGCGAGCCCGACCAGGGCATCTGGGAGGCGCGCGGCGAGCCGCAGCACTACGTCTCCTCCAAGCTGATGTGCTGGGTCGCGCTGGACCGCGGCGCGCGAGCTGGCCGACGATCCGCGGCGACGCCGGAGCTGCCGAGCGACGTGGCAGGCGACGCGCCGACGAGATCCAGCGCCGACATCCTCGACGCACGGCGTCGACGAGCGCGGCGTCTTGCGCCAGCACTACGACACCGACGCGCTCGACGCCTCGACGCTGCTGGTCGCCGCTGTTCGCGCTTCCTGCCCGGCGACGACGAGCGCGTGCGCGCCACCGTGCTGGCGATCGCCGACGAGCTCACCGAGGACGGCCTCGTGCTGCGCTACCGCACCGAGGAGACCGACGACGGCCTGCCGGCGAGGAGGGCACGTTCCTGATCTGCTCGTTCTGGCTGGTCTCGGCGCTCGCGATGTCGGCGAGCACGCAGCGGGCGCGCGACCTGTGGAGCGGCTGCTGCGGATCGCCTCGCCCCTCGGGCTCTACGCCGAGGAGTTCGAGGCCGACACGCGCGCGCCACCTCGGCAACTTCCCGCAGGCGTTCTCGCACCTGGCGCTGATCGAGGCCGCGGGGCGGATCATCGCTGCGGAGCAGCTGGGGGAGTTCACATGAGCCGTGACGGCAGGCTCGGTAGCGTCCGGGAGGTCGCGATGGCGACCTCCGGTGCCGGGGTGATCGCGCCGTCGGGCGCCCCGTACGAGATCGCCGGGCACGGCCAGCGCGCCGTCGTGGTTGAGGTCGGCGACGGGCTGCGCACCTACGCGGCGAACGGTCGTGTGCTGCTCGACGGATACGGGCTCGGCGAGATGTGCTCCGCCGGCCGCGGTCAGGTGCTCATCCCCTGGCCGAATCGGGTGCGGGACGGGTGCCGCACGTTCGCCGGGCGACGCCAGCAACTCGCGCTCTCCGAACCCAGTCGCATGAACGCGATTCACGGGCTCGTCCGGTGGGCCTCGCGGACCCTTGCCGAGCTCGGGGCCGATCGGGTCGTGATGGAGCACCACCTCCGCCCCCAGCCCGGATACCGGTTCTCCCTGGCGCTCAGGATCGAGTATCTGCTCTCGCCCGAGGGCCTTCGCGTCACGACGACCGCGCGCAACGACGGGCCTGACGCGTGTCCGTTCGGCAGCGGCGCACACCCGTACCTGACCGTCGGGACCGCCACCGTGGACGACGCCATCCTGCGGGTGCCTGCGCGAACCGTGCTGCAGGCCGACGAGCGCGGCATCCCCATCGGCGAGGCACCGGTCGAGGGTACCGAGCACGACTTTCGATTGAAGCGGCCGATCGGACCGATGCGACTCGACCACGGCCCTACCGATCTCGAGCGAGACGAGGACGACCGTGCGCGCATCGTGCTTCGGCGGCGCGACGACGCTGCCAGCGTCGTCGCTGTGGGTCGACGCCACCTATCCATATCTCATGCCGTTTGCCGGCGACACGGTCCCGAACACCATGCGACGCAGCATCGCCATCGAACCGATGACCCGCCCTCCGAACGCATTTCGCGCCGGAACGGCGGCGGTCACGCTCGCGCCCGGCGCGCAACTGCTCAGCGAGCGGGGCATCAGCCCCGGCGCGAGGCCGGTGAGATAAACAGGCATACGGACCGATGTGGGGCGCCAGCCCGGGGACGTCGCGAGCGCCGCGCCGGCCGGTGTCGCACGATGTTGGTCCCCAAGAACGTCATTGCCCCACGGAGAACGAGGCTGTCATGAAAGTCATCATCGTCGGCGGCGTCGCCGGTGGCGCCTCGTGCGCGGCGCGCCTGCGCAGGCTCGACGAGAACGCCGAGATCCTCATGGTCGAACGCGGGCCGTACGTCTCGTACGCGAACTGCGGCCTGCCCTACCACGTCGGCGGCGTGATCGAGCAGGAGTCGAGTCTGCTGGTCGCGACCGCGGACACCTTCCGCGAGCATGTTCGCTGTCGACTGCCGGACGACTGCGAAGCGGTCGGCGATCTCGGCCGAGCGACAAGACCGTCGAGCTGCGCGACGTCGCGACCGGCGAGGTGACCACCGAGTCCTACGACAAGCTCGTGCTCTCGCCCGGCGCCGCCCCGATCCGGCCGCCGCTGCCGGGCATCGACCTGCCGGGCATCTTCCAGGTGCGCACCGTGCCGGACGCGCGGGCGATCCGCGAATGGATCGAGCGCGGCACGCGGTTCCTGGCCGGCATGGACAGATACTCCGGCTTCCAGACGGCGCGGCCGCAAGACGCGCGCGGTCGTCATCGGCGGCGGCTTCATCGGCCTCGAGACGGCGGAGAACCTGGTGCATCGCGGCTTCGACGTCACGCTGCGTCGAGATGGCTCGACCAGATCCTGGCGCCGCTCGATCCGGACATGGCGCGCATCGTCGAGGGCTACCTCGAGAGGCATGGCGTCCGGCTCGTGCTCAACGACGGCGTCGCCGGCTTCGAGCAGGCAGCGACGGCGCGCTCGAGGTGCTCGACCAAGTCCGGCAAGACGCTATCCGGCCGACATCGTGATCCTCGCGCTCGGCGTGCGGCCCGAGACCGCGCTGGCGGAGATGGCCGGCATCGAGATCGGCGAGCGCGGCGGCATCCGCGTCGACGACCAGATGCGCACCAGCGACCCGGACATCTTCGCCGTCGGCGACGCCGTCGAGGTGAAGGACTTCGTCACCGGCGAGTGGAGCCTGGTCGCGCTGGCCGGGCCGGCGAACCGCCAGGGCCGCATCGCGGCCGACGTGATCGCCGGGCGCGACTCGCGCTTCCGCGGCACGCAGGGCACCGCGATCCTCGGCGCTCTTCGGCGCCGCGGTCGCCTGGACCGGTGCCAGCGAGAAGACGCTCAAGCGCCTCGGCGACGACGACTACGAGAAGATCTACCTCTACCCGAACTCGCACGCGGGCTACTACCCCGGCGCCAAGCTGCTCGCCATGAAGGTCCTCTTCCGCAAGTCCGACGGACGCCTCCTCGGCGCGCAGGCGGTCGGCGAGGATGGCGTCGACAAGCGCATCGACGCGCTCGCCATGGCCATCCAGCTGGGCGCCACCATCTACGACCTGGAGGAGGCCGAGCTCTGCTACGCGCCGCAGTTCGGCAGCGCCAAGGATCCGGTCAACTTCGCCGGCATGGTCGCGGCCGACGTCCTGCGCGGCGACATGCCGATCGGCCACTGGGACGCCTCGGCGACGGCGTTCCTGCTCGACGTGCGCCATCCCGAGGAGCTCGCCGTCGAGAGCGTGCCGGGGGCGGTCAACATCCCGCTCGACGAGCTCCGCGCACGCCTGGGCGAGCTGCCGCGCGACCGCGAGATCCTCGTCGTCTGCCGCTCCGGCCAGCGCGCCTACTACGCGACGCGCATCCTGATGCAGAACGGCTTCAAGGCGCGCGTGGTCTCCGGCGGGATGCTCTCGCATGAGATCTTCGCGAATGGGTAAGACGAGCGGGCGCAGGGCGGCGATGGGCGCGGGCGATCCCTCCGGCAACCTGGATCCGGGCAGTCGCGCCGTCGCCTGCGCGCCCGAGCAGACGGTGCTCGGCGAAGGCGCTGTCTGGGATGCGCGCCGCGACGAGCTCCTGCGCGTCGACATCCTCGCCGGGCGGGTCTATCGGGATCGGGTCGGCGGCGACGGCGAGCTGATCGCCGTGCGCGATTACCGCCTGCCGGGGACGGCCCGCGCCATCGCGCCGATCGCGGGTGATGACGGCTGGCTGCTCGCCGCCGACCGCGGCTTCGCCCACCTTGGTGTGGATGGCGTGCTGCGCGCGCGTCATCGCCGACGTCTGCCCGGTCGGAACGCGGATGAACGATGGCGGGTGCGATCCACAGGGCCGCTTCTGGGCCGGGTCGCTTGCCGACGACCATCGCGCCGCTCGGCGGGGCGCTGTACCGGCTCGACCGGCACGGACGGACCGAACTCGTCGTGGGCGACCTCACGAATCCCTAACGGGCTGGACTGGAGTCCGGACGGCACGACGATGTACCTGGTCGACAGCGGCCCCGGCATCGTCGACGCGTTTGCCTTCGATGCCGTCTGGGGCACGGTCTCAGCGGCGGCGGACGTTGATCGCGGTTGATGCTGGGCTTGGTGCTCCGGACGGCATGACCGTGGACGCCGCCGGCGATCTTTGGGTCGCGCTCTATGGAGGCGGGCGCGTCCATCGCTACGCCCCCGACGGTGTGCTTCGGAACGTGGTGCGCGTCCCGGCCGAGCAGAGCACCTCGTGCGCGTTCGGCGGGCCTGGACTGCGCCGGCTCTACATCACCACGGCCACCGAGAACTGGACCGACCAACAGCGGCTCGACGAGCCTGCGGCCGGTCTGGTGTACCGCGTGGAGACCGACACCTACGGCCGTCCGGCGCGGGCGTTTCGGCCGGATCGCGGCTGGTGGGCGCGGGTCGACCGATGACGCGCGCCACGAGCCCTGTCGGTCCGGCGTCCTCGGGCCTTCTGCGCGGCCGCGTCGAGGGCTATGAGGCGGACGAGCGCCGTCCCGATCGGGTCTGCGAGCGTTCCCAACGCCGCGGCCCCGGCGGCATGGTGCTAGAAATCTCGCCGGCATGACGCGACTTGTTGCGATCGGCAGCCTAGCCCTGCTCGTGGTGAGCGCCGCCATCCTCGTAGAGGGCGCGGTCGCATCGCTCCTGCGTGGCCTCGCCATCGCCGCCCTGCTCGTCGTGGCGGGCCTCGCCGGGTGGGCGGGGATCCTGCGCCGCGGTGCCGCGCGATCGATCCTGCTCGCGCTCGGCGCCGCCCTGCTGGTGGCGGCGATCGTCGTGGGAATCCTGAGCGGCCTCGTCGTAGACGCGCTGGTGCCGATCATGTGCTGGCCGTTCAGCCTGGCGCTGGCCAGGCGGGCATTCGGGCACCACGTACGGTGGCCCGCGGCGCCCCGGCCGCGGCAGCCGGTGGTCATCTGGAATCCGCGTTCGGGGGCGGCAAGGCGCCTCGAGGCCGACCTCGCCGCGGAGGCGCCCTACGCACGGGGGATCGAGCCCATTGAGCTCGCGCCGGGCGACGACATCGTGCAGCTGGTGCGCGACGCGATCGCCGCCGGTGCGGACGCGATCGCCGCCGCCGGCGGGGACGGCACGGCACTCGTCGCCTCACTTGCGGCCGAGCACGACCTGCCGTTTGCCTGATCCCGGCGGGCACGCGAAACCACTTCGCCCTCGATCTCGGCGTCGACCGCGACGACGTGGTGGGGGCCCTGGATGCCTTTGTCTCCGGCGGTGAGCGGGTGGTCGATCTCGCCGAGGTCAACGGGCGCACGTTCGTCAACAACGTCTCGCTCGGGCTCTACGCCGAGGCGGTGCAGCGCGAGGGCTACCGGGACGCCAAGCTGCGGAGATCCTCGACACGGTGCCCGCTGTCGTCGGCGCACGCGGATCGCGGGCGTCCACCCTGCGATGGGCCGGTGCGGACGGTGTGGTCCACGACGCGGCTGCCGTGATCTTGGTCTCCAACAACGTGTATCGCCTGGGTCGGGTGCTCGCCTCGGGCACCCGACCGCGCCTGGACGCGGGCGTGCTGGGGATCGCGGTCGCCGCCGCGGGCGCCCATGGCGGCGATCGCCGCCATTTGCGTCACTGGTCCGCGCCGGTTTTCGAGGTCGCCTGCGCCGCACCGGTGCCGGCCGGCGTCGACGGCGAGGCGCTGGTCCTCGAGCCGCCGCTGCGGTTCGCGGTCCGGGCGGGCGCGCTGCGGAGTGCGGATCGCCCCGCACCACCCGGGAGCGTCGCCGGCGACGTTCCTGCCCGAGGGGTTGCGTGACGGCGTTCTTATGCTGATGAAGATCGCGTTCGGAGCGACATGACGGCGGCCCGCAGTGCACCAGGAGCGCGGCCCACCGCGGCCCGATCAGGGGCGCTAACGCACCGGCGGAACGTGGACGGGAAGACGCACCAGCAAGGCGCCTCCGCGTGGACCTGACGACGATGGCGCGGCGGCGACGACGACGAAGAAGCGCACGGAGTACGAGCAGGAACCGGGCACCGATGTGGTCACGCCCGCTGCTCGGGGTGGCGGCCGCCCCGCCGCGACCCCCACGGCAGCTCGCGGAGGCTCGCCCGCATCGCGAGGATGAGCGCGAGATGCTCTTGATGCCGTCATTCCGGCGGAGCAGCACGGTTATGCTTGCCGACCGACGGACGAGGCCGGGATCGGGACCGACCGCGGCGGAGGAGCGATGACGCAGACAGGTGACCGACAGGTCGGCGCAACAGGCATGGTGCTGCTGACGCTGGCTGCCGGGCAGTTCGTCATGGCCCTCGACACGTCGGTCATGAACGCGTCCATCGCCACCGTCGCCAAGGACGTCGGCACGACGGTCACCGGCATCCAGACGGCGATCACGCTCTACACGCTGGTGATGGCCTCGCTTCATGATCACCGGCGGCAAGATCGGCGAGATCATCGGCCGCAAGCGCGCCTTCTCGATCGGCTGCGTCATCTACGGCTGCGGCTCGTTGACGACGGCGCTGGCGCCGAACCTGACGGTGCTGATCATCGGCTGGTCGTTCCTCGAAGGGCTCGGCGCCGTGCTGATCATGCCGGCGATCGTGGCGCTCGTCGCCGCGAACTTCGGCAAGCCCGGAGCGCCCCCGCGCCTACGGGCTGGTCGCCGTCGGCGGGCGCGATCGCGGTCGCCGCTCGGCCCGCTGATCGGCGGCTTGTTCACCACGTACGCCTCGTGGCGCTGGGTGTTCGCCGGCGAGGTGCTGATCGTGATGGTGATCCTCCTGCTGGCGCGCCGGGTGGCCGACACGCCCGGCCGAGGAGGGCGTGCGGCTCGACCTGGTCGGCACCGCGTTGTCGGCGCTCGGCCTCGGCCTGGTCGTGCTCGGCGATCCTCCGGTCGGGCACCTGGGGCTTCGTCCAGCCCAAGCCCGATGCGCCGGTCTGGTTCGGGCTCTCGCCGGTCATCTGGCTCGTGCTCGGCGGCGGCGTCGTCCTGCTGGTGTTCCTGTGGTGGGAGCGTCGGCGCCTGGACGCGGCGGCGCGGGCGCGCTCATCGACCCGGCGCTGCTGCGCAACGTCCAGCTGCGCGGCGGGCGTCATCTCGTTCCTGTTCATGTTCCTGGTCCAGGCGGGCCTGTTCTTCGTCGTGCCGCTGTTCCTGTCGGTCGCGCTCGGGCTGTCGGCGATCGATACCGGCGTGCGGCTGCTGCCGCTCTCGCTGACGCTGCTCGCCTTCGCCGCGGCGGCGTCCCGAAGCTTCGCCCGAACGCCTCGCCGCGGCGGGTGGTGCAACCTCGGGTTCATGTCGCTGTTCGCCGGGCTCGTGCTCCTGGTGCTGCTGCTCGACGTCGGGCGCCGGGCCCGGAGATCGTGACGTGGCCGCTGCTGCTCGCCGGCGTCAGGACTCGGCGCGATGGCCTCGCAGCTCGGCAGCGTCACCGTGTCCTCCGTCCCGGACGAGCAGAGCGGCGAAGTCGGCGGGCTGCAGAACACCGGCACCCAGCTCGGCGCCTCGATCGGCACCGCGCTTGCCGGCGCGGTGCTCATCTCCGCGCTGACCGCGTCGTTCTTCACCGGCATCCAGGGCAACCCGAAGGTCCCCGACACCGTGGCCGCCCATGCCCAGACCGAGCTTGCCAGCGGCGTCCCGTTCCTGTCCGACGCCGACCTCAAGGCGGCGCTGTCGGCGGCGCATGTCCCCCCGGCGACCGCCGATGCCGTCGTCTCGGCCAATGCAACCGCCCGGATCGACGGGCTACGGGCGGCCGTGTCGGTCCTTGCGCTGTTCGCCCTCGTCGCGCTGCTGTTCACCCGCGGTATTCCGACGGTCCAGCCCGGTGCGCGCGCGGCTCCGGAGTCAGCTCCGACATAGGGCAGCGCCGTCCGGCGGCGCGGCACGGCCGCGCGCATACAGTGGCGGTCGTTGATCATCCGTCGTATCGGCGCCACCTGGCCGGCGCAGCGTCCGATGGGCCTGGTGCGCGCGGCGTCGGCGTCAGAACGGCATGCGCGTTCCCTCGGCGGGTTGGCCCCGGCTCGATCGGCTCCGTGCTGCGGAATCACCCGGGTGAACGGCGCCAACGAGCGCGAGGTGTCCCGTGGCCACGCCTAACGTCGCAGATCGACACGCCGACGGACCGCAGCCCCACGACGGGGCCGCGCGGTGGTTCGGACGCCCGCGGAGCCGCGAGACAAGGAGGCATCACATGTCGAATCAGGCGCAATGGGAGCGGTCTTCCTGGACCGGCTGGATCTTTTTTGCCGGGGTTGTCCTGTTCACGATCGGCTGCATCAACGTCATTCAAGGCGTTGTGGCGCTCCTCAAGCAGACGACTTACGTGCTGCCGAGTTCGGGACTCCTTGTGACTACGGACTACAAAGCGTGGGGTTGGACCCTGGTGATCTGGGGGATCGTCATGGCGCTCGGAGGACTCGGGCTGTTGTCTGGACATGGCTGGGCGCGTTGGTTCGCCATCATCGTCGTGTTCGTCAACCTGATCGGGCAGTTCGCGTGGTTCCCGGCCTACCCGCTCTGGTGCTTGGTGATCATCGGGCTCGACGTGGTCGTCCTGTACGCGCTGACCGTGCGCTGGGGCGAGGTGCGCTCCGACATCCGCGGGTAGCGCGGCCGTCAATCACCCCGACCCTCGAAGGAGGTCATGAATGGCTATCGGACCGGTTCAACTCATCGCCATTCGGTTTGCGCATCCGGACTTTTCACGGACAGGTCATCGACGAGCTTGAGAGGCTGCGCGAGACCGACACGGTGCGCGTGATCGACGCGCTGGCCGTCTACAAGGACGCCGACGGCGAGATCGAGGTCATGCATCTGAGCAATCTCGGCAAGGAAGAGGCCCGGGAACTCGGCAGCAAGATCGGCGCGCTGATCGGTCTCGGGATCGAAGGTGACGCGGGCTTCGAAGCGGGCGTGGCGGCCGGTGCGGCGGCGGCGGCCGATCAAGGATCTGAACACGATTTTCTAATGTGTTATCTACCCACCCGGGGCGGGGGCCAGCAAGATAAAGACCAGACAAATTGTAAGCCAGGGTGTTAATATTTTCCTCATACTATCCTTCCTTATTTTATTTGTTAAGTTTATGAGTAGATAACACCGGTTTGTTAGGCTTGTATGAAGTGTTTGTTAATTATTGATGAATAATAACTCTTCCAGCAATCTCTGGTAGAGGATTATTTTCTAGTATACATTGTTTCTAGAGTAGATATTATGCAATATAATCAATGAGTTTCTAATACCGATGATTATTGCACTAAATCATCGGCTACATCTCCACTCCCTCAACCAGAGATTATGTTTACAAATCTACAGTTTTGGCAAAGTGTAGATTAAGCAATATAATCTATAAGTTGCGTGAGTAGACACTCGACCAGAGATTACGAAACATAATACTTCAGCTCGTAGACAAAGCTGATGAAATAACGATCACTATAAGCACCTGAAGCTCGAATCATAGTATATATATCTGTAATAGATAGGTACTTTTATATAAGGCTGAAAAACTAAGGTCTTCAGGTGATATCTATACTTTTAAGACAATATACTTGGACGTTAGAGATTAGCACGCTCATACCCCGGGACAACGCCACATGTTCCTCGTTTGATAATTCCCTGTTACGCGATTAAATTTCCCTGATATGTTAAAAAAATTCCCTGCTATGTTGAGTAGGGAATTCCTTTGCAACCCACTGGAATGAGTCATCATATCGACGCCACTTTTTTCATTTCGGTCCCAGAAACGATAAAATTCCCTGTAAATTCCCTGATAAACAGGGAATTGGGTATAGAGAATGGTTCGCTGTTGACTCCCAGATCCACCAATTAAATCAAGCAACGCGTCGGATGGCGGACCGATGGCACGACCCGCCGCCCTTAAGGCCTGCGCAA
>CAVYHI010000011.1:0-12684 GCA_963768285.1 uncultured Thermoleophilia bacterium | reverse complement strand
AATCCTCCCCGATTGGAGTAGGGATCGCCTCGGGCGTCGAGCCCCGCTCACTTCTCAGGGAACCACAGGCGGGGAGGTCCCAGGTCGCCACCCGATCAACGATGGCCTGATGGAGCTGGCGGCGCGGCCGGCAGGGCCGGACGTGGGCGGGCGACGGCTACGGCCCGACCTCAAACCAGAGGTCCGGTCCCGCGTGTGCCGGCAGGCGCCGCTGGATGCGGTGCCGGAAGATGCGCCCGAGCGCCCGCTCCAGGTCGTCGACGTCGGCGATTTGGGAGATGGCGTGGACGACCGCCGCCCGCCGCCGCGCGCTGAGCACCCCCTGGGAGAGCAGGTGGAGGCGCCGTCCGCCCGACCAAGCGAAGACGGTCTCGAGGCGCCCGGGAGCGGCGGCATTCATCGGCCGGCAACCTCAACGCCGGTGCCAGACGCGCCGGATCGAGACGACGACCTGCAGCAGCACGACGGCCAGGACGAGGCTCACCAGGAGCATGAACCCGGTGTCCATGTCAGCGCCTCCTTCGAAGCTGCAGCAAGCATGGTGTCTTCCGCGGGCGCTGCCTAGTGCCGCTCGCCCCCTACCCCGGGGCGTGGTGACCCGCAACCGCAGGCTGGGTCTCCCGCCCGTGCTGCCGTCACGGGTTAGCACGTCGGCACGGGCGCGAAGATGGCGCGGGTGCACCACATCGACACGACGCACCCATCGTGTGGGGTCGCTCAGGCCGGCTCGCGCGACAGGTTCAGCTCTAGGAGCCGGGCGAGAACATCGTTATCAGGGAGGTCGGGCGGCCAGCCGTAGGCGGCGAGGACGGCGCGGTCGAGGGTCGCGTGAGCAGTCGCGAGCCAGGTCGGGCGCTCGTTGTAGAGGTTCGTCAGCGTCCGCCTCGCGAGTTCGGGTTCCGTCGCTCCTGGGGGATCTCAACCAGCCGTCCCTGAGCTCGACGAGCCTCTGTGCAGACGCCGCGATCTCACCTCGGACTTGATCTGAGGGATCGGGAAACGGAACGTTTCGAACGTGGTCTGCGGCGGATATCGCGGCCTTGTCTCCAGCCTGGGGCCGACGGCGAGAGACCACAGCTCGTGGACTCTGGATTGAAGCACCCCGAAGAAGTAGTCGTCGTCGCGAGCGACAACCACGAGCTGATGGTCGGCGAGAGGCGTCCCGCCCCGGGTCGTCATGGAGACGCTCGGCCACTCGCCAGACTCAGCCTCACGCTCAACACCTACAGCCACGTCGTCCCTGCCCTCCAGCGGGAAGCCGCTGACCGCATGGAGGCCGTCCTCTCGAACCGCTGACCAGTACCGGAGGACATGGGTTCGGGTTCGATGTCCAGCGCCGTGGTGGTCAACGTGGTGGTCAAACCGCCACCCGTCAACAAGAAGCGGGCCCGAAGGCCCGCCTCTGTTCGGTCGCTGGAGCCGACACTCGGATTTGAACCGAGGACCTGCTGTTTACGAATACGGAGGTCCGCCCTACCAACCCGGCTGCCTAGCAGAGGTAGGGATTGGTAGGCGAAGGTAGGCTCCGGTGCCGGACTTGCTCAGTTCGTTGCGTGCGCAACTACAGCACCAGAGGGCGGTCAGGTGCGGACCCTGTCCGCGCCCGCGGGCGGCGGCGCCCACAATGAGCCGATGCGGAAGGACGACCCACGGATCGCTGCGGTTCGAGAGTGGTACACGCGCGTCGTCCCTGTGCTCGATGTGATAGGGCCCGGTGACCTGATCGCCTCGTGGCGGGGGCTCGTGCGTCCCATCGGGTGGCCGATCGATGGGCCTCCGTCGGCCGAGCAGTTCGCCGCGCACCGAGAGCGATACCTCCAGGACGTTGATGGGGGCTGGTGGGTGTTCCCGGGGCTTATCGAGCCCCGGCCGAGCTCGGACCCCGCAGTGGTGGTCCTCTCGATCGACGCGTCGGGCCCGGCTGTCCTCACCGCCACGAGTGCCACGCGCGATCGCGAGGCAGCCCTGCGCCTCTTGCCGCAGGGCGAGGACGCCGGGCTGCAAAGCATCCGCGCCTTCGTCGCAGAGACCTTCCCCTCGGGCCGGCGCGAGGGCGCCTCCACGCGCACCGGCGACTCCTGGCGCTCCGGGCACAGCGCCGCCGTGCTGGCGCGCGCGCTGTTTTGCGCCGCCCTCGTGGGACAACACGTCCCCCATCGAGAGGCGGTTCGCATCTGGATGCGCTGCGAGCACGAGCTGCATGGCCCGCTCGACAACGTCGACTACTTCGAGGCGCTCGTGAAGCGGCACAGTCGCCTCTGGCGCACGTTCGAGGACGAGGTCTGCGCGACGAACCGCCGCGTCCTGCGCGAGTTGCCCGCGAGTTTGCATCCCAGCTGGGCCTGAGTTCGTATCCCAGACCAGCGCGGCGGCTCGACTACCGTGCTCGCATGCCCCGCGAGTTGCCATTCCAGGCCGACATCGAGACCGCCCCAGGCGCGGTCGGCGTCGCCATTGCCTCGGAACCTCATCGCCCGGCAGGGAGGACTGCCATGTCGCCGACGACGACCACACCCACCTTCGCCATCGCGGACGTGCCCATCGAGCACCTCCACCCTGACGCGGCCAACCCCCGGCGTATCGATGACGCCGAGCTCGATGCCTTGGAGCGCAGCATTCGCACCTACGGCCTGGTCGAGCCGATCATTGCCCGGCGCGAGGACGGCACCGTCATCGGCGGCCATCAGCGCCTCGTCGCCGCCCGTCGACTGGGCTACACGAGCGTGCCCGTGATCTGGCTCGACCTCAGCGTCGAGCAAGCACGCCTGCTGGGGCTCGCCCTCAACAAGATCTCGGGCAGCTGGGACGAGGCCCTCCTGGCCCGTCTGCTGGGGGAACTACAGGCGACCCCCGATGTCGATGTGTCACTGAGCGGCTTCGGCGAGGATGAGATCCGCGATCTCCTCCGCAGCCTCGACGCGCGGGAGAAGCGCGAG
Source organism: uncultured Thermoleophilia bacterium (assembly GCA_963768285.1). GTDB lineage: Bacteria > Actinomycetota > Thermoleophilia > Miltoncostaeales > Miltoncostaeaceae > CAITWD01. The sequence goes on along the minus strand of CAVYHI010000011.1, from coordinate 9,748 downwards.
CGTCCGGAGTCCTTCGATCTCGAGGGCGCGCTCGACGCAGCCACACGTGAGCCGCGCACGCGCGTCGGGGATATGTGGCACCTGGGTGACCACATCATCGCCTGCGGGGACGCCACATCGACCGACGACCTGGCACGTTTGCTGGCCGACCAGCGACCCGCCATGGCCTTCCTGGATCCGCCATACAACGTGGCTCTGGGCGACCACGGTGGCCAGCAACGGGGACTCGGCGACGGCGCATCGCCAACGACGCGCTCGATCCGGCCGCCTGGGAGACCTTCGTGCGAGCCTGGGCGCGTGCGCTCCTCGCGGTGGTCGATGGCGCGCTGTATGTCTGCATGTCGAGCAAGGAATGGCCGCTCCTGGCCCGGGTCCTGGCCGAGGAAGGCGGCCACTGGTCGGACACGATCATCTGGTCCAAGGACCACTTCACCCTCGGCCGGGCCGACTACCAGCGCGGCTATGAGCCGATCTGGTATGGCTGGCGCGAAGGCGCGGAGCACGTCTGGTGCGGCGATCGTGACCAGTCCGACGTCTGGCAGATCGCCCGACCGGCCGAGGCGCCGCTGCATCCGGTGATGAAGCCCCTCGCCTTGATGGAACGCGCCATCGCCAACTCGAGTCACCCGGGCGATCTCGTCCTCGACGCGTTCCTCGGGTCAGGCTCGACCCTCATCGCCTGCGAGCGCACCGGTCGACGCTGTGCGGGCCTAGAGCTCGATCCCCGCTACGTCGATGTGGCGGTGGCGCGCTGGGAAGCCTTCAGCGGGCAGCTGGCGCACCGCGAGCGCCGCGAGAGCTGATTGCCATGTTCGCCCGCCGCTGCCAGTTCATCGGGCACCGCCTCTGAGCGCCACCCAGACAGACCGCGGGACCCCGAAATCGTGCGTGTCTGCCTAGGCGCCGTCAGGGGGCTTGAGCCTGCCGTTCCCAAACCTCGGATCGTGCTGCCCGAGTGGATCGCGTATGCGCTCCGAGGGGCCGCGTAAGTCATCGGGCTCAAAGGACGAGAGCCGAGCCTTTACGGGTAATCGTGCGGATCGCGTCCAAGAGCATCGGCCGGCGCCTGGCCGCGATCAGCTAGTCCTCGGCGCGGTTCGTCGCCCGGGCTCTGTGCCTGCGCCTTCGGGCCCGTCGATGAATGTGCCGGGATTGAGCGCCAGGGCACGGAGGCGAGGCCAGGTGGCGGCTAGCGACCGCGCTCACACTGCGGCCGAACGCTTCGGCGCGCGGCCGTTTCGACCGCGAGGCGCGCGGTAGGCTTCGAAGTCCACCATCGCCGCCTCGACGAATTGGACCGCGACAAGGGTCAAGTCGAGCGCGACATCGTCGGACGCGCTGACGAGGCTGCCGACAACACCCGGTGCGACCTGCTCGATCGAGGCTGGGTCGAAGTCCGTCGCCAGGAGCGCCCATTCCTTGCCATGCACCGCGGCACTCGCGAGGCGGAACCACCTCTCCTGGCCGTACTTCATCGCCAGCGAAGTCGGGTCAGCGAGCCCGACAGATCGAATGCCGGCATCCGTTTGTTTCTCGACGAGCTCGGCGATCCTCTCTGGCGCGCTCACGCCGCGGAAGTGCGGCGGGCCCCCTGACTCTTTGGACGCCTCGTAGCGGGCGCGTTCGCAGTATTCGTCAAGTTGCGCTGCATACCCACGCGCGACACGCGTCATCGGTGGCTTGCCGGGCTCCAGTAGCCAGCGGCACATCATCGCGCCCTCGATTGCCCCGCGGAGCAGGGTGACATGCGCGAGGATCGGGACAGTCGGAACCTTCGCGCCCTCGAGGAGCAGGCGCCACGTGTTGAGATGGTCGATCGCCGACCAAAGCGCCTGGCCTGCATGGAGATTCACCAACCGAGCTTCGGGGAGCCCGTTGTCCTTGGCTGCGTTCGAACCCGGCGCTGCCGGGGCGCGGCGCGCAGCCTCGAGTCGGGGCCACAGCTTGTCCAGCCGCGCGAGTTCCTCTCGGATCCTCGTGGCCACCGCCGGGTTCATCGCCGGAACTTCGCTGTCATTCACGGCCCGGCTACCTTGGCGTCATCGCCGCTCGGCCGGTCACGCACGGCCGCCCGCGCGTCGACGCCGCGTCCGTCCACTGCGCACCCAGGGGTGCCCACGGCGGGGCCGCTTCGGTGACATCGCGGCGAGCTCGTACTGCCCCATGGCCCCCGGGTGGCGGGATACGCTCGACTCATCGGCGTCGATCGTACTTGGGCCCCGTCAGGCGCGCTGGATCGCGTCCACCGCCTTGGCCTCGAGCGGTGCCAGGACATGAAGCCGGGCGCCGGTGACCGTCAGTCGGGTCGCTCCTCCGCCCGCGCAGCGGCTACCTTGTCGCGGCACCCCTGCCTCGCCGATCGCGTTCGGGCGGTTGCCCTCCGTGTGCGCGCCGAGTAGTTCCAGTCGACGGAACGGTCGCCTTGAGGACAGACACCAACCACGCTGCCAGTCCTGTCGGCCCGTGAACCGAAACGGGAACTAGGCCCGGAGGAGGCACCACGTGCTCGGCGAGTCCCGTCGCCGGCCTGCTCCAGAATGAGGCCCTTGTGACACAGCGCCGCACAGCGTTCCGCCTGGCGACGCAAGAGCGACATCGGTGCTGACGCGTGCGGCAGGCCCCGGATGACTGCGGCAGCCCGGCCGCTGGGGCCCGACCAGCGGCTTACTCCAGGAAGTCCCGCAGCTTCCGCGAGCGGCTCGGATGGCGGAGCTTGCGCAGCCGAAATCGAGGAGCGTGACGAACGCGTCCGGCGTGCGCGTCTCGTTGCAGGCCGCGGTCAGGTGGCGCGCTTCCACGAGAAGCGCCTTGGTCCCGTCGGACTGGGCATCCTCGGCCGCCTTGTCGAAAGGGAAGTCCGGTGCGGCCACCAGCGGGCCGGCTGCGGCCTCCTCGGCGACGGCGGCGCGGACCATGCGCTCCGCCTCCGGTCCGTATGGGAGGCGATACTGCGGATACCGCGTCCGGGCCATCCGCTCGGTGTCGTGGCGGGTCCACTCGAAGAGCTGCAGGATCCCCTGCCAAGGCGCCTCGGCGATCTGCTCGCCGAGCTCGATGGCCTTGGCGAGGACGACTTCCTCCTCGGCCGCCAGCAGGGGCACCCGGACGATCTCGCCGAAGTACATGTCGAGCGGATCGTCGATGCCGAGTAGCTCGGCCGAGAGCGTCTGGGGCGTTTCGGGCGTCAGCTCCCCGAGCTCCCTCGCATCGAGCCTTGCCGCCTGCTGGTCGTGGGGATGCTGGGCCATCGCGGTCCTCCGCGGATCGGGCAGGGTGCCGCATCAGTCCACACCCGAGGGCCGCTCGACGGTCGCCCAGCTGCAACGACACGCGAGCAACGCCCCTCTACGGTATACCCTCGCGCCGAACCTCCCGTAGCACGCTGGCGGGCAGCGACTGTAGTACCCACGGTCTGGCCGGGGCGCCGGTGGAACGGCCGGCGCCGGCGCACCGGAGCGGTGGCCACTCCGGCGCACCAGCCGGCAAGATCTCGCCCGAAACGAGGTCGCCCGTCCCGAAACGCTGGTCCTTCTGGCAGGTAACACCACGCCGTAGGGCGGCTCGGCTCTTGCGCGCCAGAGGGCCGGGCGCGAGAGTGGGTGGCGAGGCAGCGGCGACATGAAGCTCCACATCACGAGCCCCAAGAAGGCACGGAAGTTCCTGGCCGGCCATGAGCGCGGTGCGACCATAGGACCCGTGGCGCTGTGCACCTGTGGGTGGGCCGGAGTCGACTGGCGGCAGCACCGGGATACGGCCTTCAGGGCGTGGCTCGAGGCGCAGCGTCGTGCCCTGCGCGAACGGCTCCTGGCCGGGGAGGGCGTGCAGCGACCGTAGGCCGACGCCGTGTGCGGTTTCACGGACATCGGAATGCGCGGACAGCGGCGGCCAGTGCGATGGCCGCAGTGACCGTTGTGACCAGCCTTTCGGACGCGCTCGTTCGGTCCGCAACGAGGCCCTTGCGGAGCGCCCTGCGCAGCCGGCCCGCGTCGGGTATCCAGTCCTCTGGTTGCGATCCGGCAGCCGCCGTCTGGCGGGCGAACGCCTCGGAGACCCCTCGTCCGAGCACGCTCGGGGGCCAGGGTCGCGCTGCCTCCGGCTGCTAGCGGGCTCGAGCGCCCGTGAGCCGTTACTGAATGAGCTGGATCGCGAGAGGACTGCCGGGAAGGCCCTCGGTCGGGGTTGTCGGTCCGCTGAACACCGGCTGGCGCCAGACCCCCGTCAGCCACTTTGCGTGCTGCGTGTCGCTCCCGGTGAGCTGCAGGCCGACGAACCCCACGACCTCGTAGTAGCCGTTGGAGCCGTTGCCCTGTGCGTCGAGGTACACCGGCACCAACACCGTGACGTCGGTGTTGATGTAGTAGCTGAGATCCGCAGGCTTGTTGCCGGGGAGGCTCCCGATGTCGATGACCGAGCCACTTGGGATGGCGCCGCAACAGCCGTAGCTGTGGCCGGGCGGCAGGTTCCCGTTCGGCCCGTTGTCGCCGATCTCGTGCTGCAGGAATGGCTGGCTGTTGCTGCAGCCCTGCCCGTCACCGACGGCGTCGTTGCCCGGGTAGCAGCCGAACTTCAGCCACCCGAAGCCACCGGGCAGGTTGAGGCCGCCGCTGGTGAGGTTCTGCGAGCCGCACTGCTGCGCGGTCTCGGTGCTCGGACAGAAGTTGAACTGGGTCACCGTGCTGGAGCAGTTGGCCGCTGCCGGGGGTTGGGGAAGTTGCAGATCGAGACGCCGATGGGCAGCAGCGAGCCTGCCGGGGCTCCGGCGAGGAAGCCGCCCCGGGCGGCGGCTTGAGCGCCCGCCGTCCAGTTGGAGACGCCGATGGGGCCGAGGAAGAACGGTGCCCAATGCTTGGCTGCTCCGACCTTCACGCCCACCGCGCTGGCGGGGATGGCACCGGCTCCCACGTACCCCAAGAGGTTCCCACTGTCATCGACGTAGCTGGGGGCCGTTCGGGCTGCCGAACGTGACGCTGCCGCCGTTGGCGGTAACGGCCTGCTGGATGGCGGTTTCCACGTCAGAGCCGGTTGGTGCGCTCCCGCCGTTGGCGTTCGCGTTGATGTCGAGCGCGACGATGCGAGCACCGGCGAGGGCGCCGAAGTCGGAGGCGTTCTGAGCGCCGCGTTGCTGGGCGAAGGCATAGGCGCCGTCGATGACGAGTCCGACGGCCAGCAGCATGGCGGTCAGGCACAGCCCAAAGAGGACGATCACCTGACCCCTGCCGTCCCTGACGGATTGCCTGCGGATCATCGCTGCGCTCCTAGTCAATGACCATCGTGGCCGAGCCCGAGAGGGTCACGCTGCCGATGATCTGGCCGATCACGGGAGTCACTGGTGTGAACGTGAAGACGACGCGCACCGACACCAGATCGCCCGTGGTGTTCTCGCTGTTCGCCGGGTTGCAGTCGCCCGTGGCCCACGCCCCAGTGGGGGCGCCACCCGGAGCGGTGCAGTCGAGGTAGACGTTGGTGATGGTGCCCATCCCGGCGACCATCCGGTTGGCGGCGCGCGTGACGTCGGTCAACAGGGCGGCCGACGAGGGCGGGCACACGGGGCCGCCCGACTGGTTGCAGCTCGGGTCGGCGTTGGGGTTGCCGATCCATCCCGCTTCCACCGCCCCCACACGGGCGGCTTCGCGGGCGGCCTGCGAGAGGACGCTGTTGGAGTAGACGAGGCGGCCCACGTCAAACAGCCCAAAGAGGACGAGCACGAAGACCGGGAAGACGAGCGAGAACTCCAAGAGGGTTTGGCCGTGATCGTGCCTGCGCGTCATGTCAGCTCACCGTGATGCCGGAGGTGCAGAGTTGGCTGCCGCCCGCTGTAAGAGACTGGGTACTCAGCGGCGAGTTGCCGTGACCGTTGTTCGTCAAGCTCCCCGTGAATCCCGCACCCGTCCACAGACTCGCTGCCGAATTTGCATGCACGCCGCTGAAGTTGGGCACCGTGCACATGGCGGGCGTCGGCGTGGGCGTCGGGGTGGGTGTCGCAGTTGGCGTGGGCGTCGGGGTGGGGCCGGGCGTGGGCGTAGCGGTCGGCGTTGGCGTGGGTGTTGGCGTGGGGGTAGGTGTCGGGACCACCGGATCGAAGGCGGCCGATCCGTAGATAGGGGCGCTGGCCGTTGTCCCGATGGTGAAGTTGCTGCCGAAGAAGGTGCCCATGTACGGCGTGATGAAGCTGAAGACTTCGCTCACCGCCACGTTGACCTGATCGCCGCCGGGGGCGCTGCTGCATGCCTCGGTCGTCTGGGTCCCACCCACTGTGCAGGTCACGTTGACGGAAAGAGCGTGCTCACCGCCCTGTCCCTGAGCGTCGGTCTCCTGCTGCACCCGCGTCGTGATGTCCGTGGTGTCGGAGGGGTTCGTGGCCCCGTAGGCGGCGCCCTCCCGGGCGGCATTGGTGATCTGGATGTAGGAGAAGAAGAGCCGCCCGAAGTCGATCGCGATGAGCAGCACGAGCATCATTACGGGGAGGATGAGAGCGAACTCGACCAGCGCCTGACCGCGTCGCGGACGGAGCTGGGCGAGAATGCGCCGGGCGGGTGAGGAAGCGCGGGAGGGTCTCATGGCCTGCCTGCACTGTGCCATTTGGCCCTAACAGCCTACCTTGCAGGCCCCCGGGTTGTCTACAGAATGCGGTGCCTGCTGTCACCGCCGAGCTGCCTCGCAGTCGTCTCCGAGGAGCCGATGCGACTGCGCCGGGGCGACCAGCAACGAGCGAACCCCGGCCGGTAACCGGGGCCTGAACGCCTTCACCTCACCGACTACATCTGGACCAACGGTCATCCTCTCGGTTCTGGTGGTCGCTGAGGCAGCACCCGAGCCGCGCCACGGATTGGCCCCCCGCCATGACGGACCAGGCCGGCTAGCTTTCCCCAAGGCGCGAGGCCAGCCACGACGATGCACTTAGACCACGACGTCAGCCTCTACCGCACCCGGTTCGACCATCTGGTCCGGCGTTGGGCGGGCGCACCCCCTAGCCTGTCTCGACTTCCCTGATCGGAAGGGCAGGCCGGACTGACAGGCATCCGGCCTGCCCTCTCCGCCGGCTCCCCGGCGGCCCTCCGCAAGGACCTCTTTCCGGACCGAGGTGGGTGCTCCGAAACGGGGGTTGAGACAGGCCGACTTGACTGGTGGTGGGGGTCGGCGCAGTGTCACGACACACCGCGGAGGTGGGCGATGTTCCGGCCACGGCGATCCTCCACTCGCGGTCCCGGTCCGAGCGGGCCGCACCGGTTCGTCGAACCAAGTGACGCCCGCTCCGCCCTTGCCCTGGGGGGCTGTCCAGCGCGGGCTCCAAATGGCCTCCCCGCTGGCCGTGGCAGACGCCAGTCTCCGTGTGTCGCGATGCGCCCTGTCTGGCTGCGGGAAGACGCGCGACGACCCGATCCATTCGCCGAGCGAGTAGCGACAGGCTGGCTGCATGGGCCCTGAGCACGCCGCGCTGGAGGAGCCGTCAGGTCTCGCCGACGGAGATCTCGGCGTGGTCGAGCCCGGGCCACCGTCGCTGCCTCTCCTCGGCTGGGGCTTCCTCCTCCTGGCGGGACTCGTCGGGCTGTCGTGGGCCGCGTCCTTCGTGCAGGGCCCCGCATTCGGCGGCGCTCTGGCCGTGATTGCCGCGGTCGTCGGCGTGGCCAGCCCCGCGGCGCTGCTGTACCGCGTACCGACCGCATGGCGCAGCCACCGCCTGCTGCTCGCCGGCCTCGCGGCAGGAAGTGTCTCAGGCGCGCTCAGCCGGGCGCTCCTGCCGCTCGTCGCGGCATGGAGTCTCGGGACCGTCGACCCCTGGCGGCAGTTCGCCCTCTGGGCGGGACCTGCCGTGCTCGGGCTAGCTGGGATGCTCCTCGTCGCCCTGGGCCTGGCCCGTCTGCGCGAGCGGCCCCCCAGTCGCGGGGTGCGACGGCTGCTCCCCGTGCTCGTGCTGGTGGAACTCGTGGGCAACGCCTCGGTCTTCCTCTACCTGGTCACCCACCCCGGATCCATGCCCCCCTCCGAGCTGCCGGCCGCGCTGGCCCCGGCCGCGATCATCCTCGCCAGTGCGCCCATCTCCGCCTATGCGGCCTGGGTGCCCCTCGCCGCCTGGATCGATGGGGAGGCGCCTAGGCCCTTCTGGGTCCTGCTCGGGGTGGCCGCGCTCGCCGGTCTGGCTGGCTTGGCGCCGAATCTGGCCATTAACGTCGTCCTGGCGATCGGGTCGCTGGATCTCTTCGTCCCGCTGACTACCCTCGACGAGGCGCTCGCTGTCGCGGCCGCGATCCTGGCGTTCGTCGCGTATGCGCGGTGCACACCGCCGCCACCGCGGACGGCGACACTGCTCAGCGGTGCCTGAACCACCTCGAACCACGAGCCTTGTCTTGCAAGGACCTCGTTCTGGCGAGTGCGTTCTCTCCGGGCCGAGCGCTCTGACACGCGCGCCATGTCGGTGACGCGTCCGCGAGGGCCATCTGCAGCTTGACAGGGACGGCCGCGATCCCGAGGGTGAGGTCGATCCCGCAGGCTGGGAGGAGGACCTGATGTCCGGTCGCATCGGTCGCCCGATCATCGCCTTGGTGGCTGCGGCGGCGATCCTGCTGTTCGCCGCCTGGTTCGACTGGCATGTTCTGTTCGGCATCCAGCGGCAGCAGGCCACCACCTTCGACTACGGGCCGTTCGCTTGGGCCGCGCCGTTCGGCTACCTCGTGGCAGCCGGCGGCGTGCTCGCCCTGGCGGTCCTCGCCTGGTGGTCGCGCAGCCTCCTCGTGGCGGTCGTCTACGTGCTTGTCGGGGCGTTCTTCGCCTTCCTGTACACGCTGGAGTGGATCTTCTCCGCGACCCACAACAGCACGCCACCCATCTTCCCGCAGCCCATCGCCGACTTCATCAGTAACGTGGCTATCAACTGGCTCGGGCTCGACTTCGCCCCCACCCACGCCGTCTCCGTGATCGGCGCAGGCATGTTCCTGGCCGGTCTTGGCGCGCTCGGGCGGGCGGTCAGGCAGCGAGTCCAGTCACATCCGGAGTAAGCACCGAGCTCTCTCGCCCTTAGGAGTGACGGCAGTCCGGCGCTGGCCAGCGGAGGAGGTGCCGGCAAGGACCTCCTTCGGACCGGCGCGGACGGACGGATCGCCGAGTGGCGGCTCGCTACAGGACGGCGGCTCCCCTTTTGGAGCGGATGCTTGTCAATGAAGCCCGCGCGTTCAGCCGGCCTGGCTTCGACGCCCTAACCGCGGTCGACCAGCTCTGGCTGGTCCTGACCACGTGTTAAAGAACCAGCCGATCGCCGACAGCGGATGATCGAGACAGGGAGCAGCGGGGTGACGCGTCGCACGCGGCGTTCCTCGCTCAGTCCTCGAACGTCCGCGAGGTCGAGTCCCCGGAGATGCCGCCGAGGTCGTTCACGACCCGCTTGCCCTTGCGGGGGTTGGGATGCCGGTCGGCGCGGGTCCAGAGCGCGCCGCCGCTCGTGTGCTGGCGGATGCGTGCGGCCTCGCGCCGCTGGTGGCGCGAGGCCAGCGGCGCCGGCGGTGGCCGGCGCCCCGTCAGCAGCTGGATGATCGAGTGGATCACCGCGGCAAGCGGGTTGCTGGAGGCGTTCATCGAGCGCGTCTGATCATCACGGTCACTCCTGCGACCCATGCTGCGTCCGACCGGTGCCCAGGTCAAGAGCAGAGCGGCCCTCCGGGCGGAGGGACGGACCGTGCCGCGACCGCCTGATGAACCGCGGTTCGCAACCGCATTTGCCCTAAGCTCGCTTGGGATGTACTTAACACTGGTGCAC
>CAVYHI010000010.1:0-94968 GCA_963768285.1 uncultured Thermoleophilia bacterium | reverse complement strand
GACAGCACATTGTTCTACCATCCGCGGTGCCGTACGCGTCATCGGTGCCACGGAAGCGCTTCCACCCTTCCGGTCGCAGATCATGGCGCAATCCTGGATGTACATCCTTTTAACTATGGTCGTTCCATTTCTGTACCTGTGGAATTTTCTATCTTCGTTTGGCCGCCGCGTTCGCTGGCGGGGAATCGACTATGAACTGATCTCCACCGAACAGACCCGCATCCTCACTCCGTAATTGGCACTCTCGCCCGCGAAAAAGCGCAAAAAATGCCGCACCCACGCGATTTCTACCCAGCTTTCATCGACTTGTCTTTTCCCCCCAGCCTAAGTCATTGAAAAATTGCACGATAATTTCCCTCTCCTGCGGCAGCCCGGACGCTAACCATAGGCTGGGTCAGGTGTGATTTTCGCAAGCGTTGTGTCGGGGACTCCTTCTCGCTTACCCCGTGGTGGTGAAGTTAGCGTTTGACGTCTTCGGGGCAAGTAAGCCTGACCTAGCTGGCACCCTGTCCGCTTCCCGGTGTTGCCGGGCAACCTCCCCAGGAGGCAAACGCAAGTCCAATCTACAGGAGCGCTTCGTTCCCGATCCGCACAGGCGGTAGATGAGGCGCTCCAGCCGCAACGAAGACCGGTCGCCGGGCGCGGCTGCCGCTCGAGAGACCTGCGCCATGTACCCGCCCAGGAGCGGGATCGCCACCGCCAGCGCGACGATGAGGATGATCAGCTGGGCGACGTCGTTGAGGCCCATTAGAGCCGCTCCGGCCAGAGCAGGGCGATGACGAGAAAAGACGGCGAGCAGGACGGCGACGGCCAGGCGAAGCGCGTCGTTGGCGGTCATTCGGCCAGCTCCGTCGTCTCGTCGAGGCCGCCCGGCGTGCAGTCTTCGTCGCGGGCGCCGATGATGCGCTCGCAGCCGACGACGAACGCCACCATCACCGCGAAGAACACCACCGTGCCGACGACATAGAGCACATCGAGCATGCGGACACCCCCGTTGGGAAAAAGGGAGTCGTGCGCACCTGCGCACGCCATGTGCCGAGTGTGCGTCAGATGGGGGGCGATCTGTGCGCCGCTGCGACGCGGATATCACGCGAGCGGCGGAAATTTCACGCCTTTGTCACGGCGGCCGCCGCGCGCCGCCGGAGTCCGTTACCCGGCGGCGCGTCCCGCGACGGGCTCGCTACGCCGCCGCGGGCGACAGCGGCGGTCCGGAGACCTCCGGGCCCCGGCGGCGCGCGTCGCGGTCGATCCATGCGCCGACCCAGTTGCGCACATAGGGCCGGTCGGCGCCGTGGACGATCACCTTCGCCCGCAGGGGCGTCCCGGTGATCGATTCGAGCGAACGCAGTAGGGTATCGAGCGCCTGGGCGTCGCCGGCGGCGCATTCGACCATGATCAAGGGCAGCTCGCCCTCGCGGGCACGGGCCTCGATGCGGCAGCGGCGGAACCCCGGGGCGATCAGCGCCGGCACGACGCGCTCGATCGCCTGCGCGAGCTCCTGCGCCCCGGCGAGCGATGCGGTGCGTACCGTGATCGCGTACTCGCGGTCGACGAGCATGGCGGCGTGCACCGGGGGACGCCCGGTACGGGCCACGCGGCCGACGGCGTCGGAGAGCGCCGTGCGCCGCAGGGCCGACAGCCGCTCGCGGGCCCGTCGCGGCCGGGCCGGGCCCTCGGCGCGTTGCGCACGCACGCGGGCCAGATCGACGACCTCGGGGCCGTCGGTGGGAGGTGGTCCGCCCGCCTGTGCCGATGACCGCTTGGAACCGGTGTGGGATACCGCATGGATGCTCATGGGTGCTCCTCGTGGGGCGGGGCCGGGGGGAGGATCTGTTGTGCCTCCTACCCTCGCCCGTGAGGTGAGAAACATCTGAGCCGGACGCTATGGACCCGTTAAGCCGCGTCCGGTCGCCATGCAGCACCCCCGACGGCGATTACCCTGGAAATTGGCTGAAATCACGGCTGCTCGGCGCCGCGCGCGTCACAGCCGGCGCTCAGCCACGGAGCACGACCTGGGCCAGGATCTGGATCTGGCGGCGCACCGGCAGCGCGCGGATTACCCGCAGCGCCGCCGCACGGCGCGCCGGTGCGTAGTGGCCGGCGACAAAGGCAGTGATCATTGCCGCGCTCGGTCGGGCGTTCGCGCCGCGGGCGAGGATCGCCGCCACCGGGCCGGGATGGTGGGCGGCCTCGCCGACCAACAGCGCCGCCGCGTGACGCCAGCGCGAGTACGTGTAGTGGGTGACCACGTAGTCGGCGATCTGGGTCCTGGTCACCGTCGGGGTCGGTGCGGGTCCCGGCGCCGGGGCGCCGCTGCCGGAGGCCACCGGGGACGAACCAGGTGCTCGGCAGGCCCAGCGCGGACTGGATGGCGGCGCCCGACACGTCGACGTCGTGTCCGTTGGCGAGCGTCATCCGGGTCATCCGCACACGCGGGGAGGTGCCCTGGGAGATGATCGCGATCCGGGTCACCGCCGATCCGAGGCCGAGCAGCTGGCCGAGCTGCGTCCCGGTGACCGTCGGGGGGGAGCGCCAGGGGTCCATCGGCGAGATGGCGTCATAGGGATCCGGCACGCCGACCAGGTAGGGGACCGGCGGCCCGCCCCAGGCGTCGTTGATGGACTCGGTGTGGCCGCCCGAGCTCGAGAAGAAGAACGCCTGCACGATCGTCCCGTGGTAGGTGACCGCCTCGCCGGCGGTGGCGCTCACGGCGGCGTCGGTGGGGGCGGTCTCGGCGGCGACGCCGCCGTACATCTGGCTGCGGGTGTCCGGATAGACGTCGAACGCGGCCGCCGGGCGTCGGCTGGCCAGCGCGTAGCTGCGCGAAGCGATCGCCTGGGCCTGGATCGCCGCCGTGGCCCAGCTCGAGGGCATCTCCTCGGCGACGACGCCGCGCACATAGGCATCGAGCGGCACCGTGTTGATCGTCTCGAGCCGCCCCCCGGCGACCGCGACCGTCAGCATGCCGTGGTAGGCGCGGCCTCCGAAGGTCACCAGCCCCGTCCCGGTCGGGCTGAGCTCGACCCCGGCGGCGGTCTGGACGACCTTGGTCGTGCCCGGGCCCTCGACCAGCACGCCCGCGCCGGCCGGGCGCAGGGTGTAGCCGACACCGGCCTTCAAGGCGTAGAGCGTGCCGGTGTGCAGGTCCTGGAGCTCGCCGGAGCCCTGGACGCCCACCCCTGCCGTCGCCTGGCCGCTTGCCAGCAGCACGCGGATCGGCGTGGTCGCCGACTCGGTCGTAAGCGTGGTGCCGCGGTAGTACCAGGCCAGGATCGCCGCCGTGCTCCAGCCGTGCAGCGCATCGCCCTCGGCGCCGTACTGGGACATGCCGACGCCGTGTCCGTAACCGCGTCCGGTGAACGTGAACGTGACCGTCTGGGCGGCCGCGGTGCCGGCCACCGCGAGCAGGACGAGCGCCGCCGCGGCGGCGCTCCGCCGCCGCCCGCGCCCGATGCGAGGGGTCGTCGTGTGCGCCGCGGGGTCGGGCCCCGCGGTCGACGTGCTGGTGTCCACGTGCTGTCCGTCCGGTCGCGTCCCGCCGGAGCGCCGCGTGCCAAAGGCCGGGCACCCCTCGCGGAGTTGCCGTGCTGGTGAGCACGTGCGACGCCATGCGCGCGACGGGCTCCTTTTCCGCCTCGACCGTCCGTACGACGGACTTGAGCGGTCGGACGCCCGAGGTCGGCGAATTTACACAATGGTCATTGTCGCGGTGACCCCACGCCCTCGGGGTCCTCGGCTCCCACCGCCGGCGTCGGGTCAGCCGCGGCGGGTGGCCGGGAGCGTTAGCCGGGCGGCGCCGCCCGGTCGGCGGCGACCCGCTCGATGCGCCGATCCGGCACCAGCCAGACGACGGCGATCGCGATGTAGATCGCGATCGCCGCGAGCGGCGCCACGATCGCCAGCAGCACGGCGACCACGTAGCCGACGATCGACAGCTTGCCCTTCCAGTCCTGCCCCATGGCCACGGCCAGGCGCGAGTCCGGCGCGTGGATGCGTAAAAGCTGGGTGGTGAGGATGAAGTACGCGATCGCCGCGGCCAGCAGGACGAGCCCGTAGGCGAGCACCGGGCCGCTCGCACGCCAATGCGGGCCGAGCCATGCCGTCGCGACGGGCGTCAGCGACAGGCAGAACAACAGGCCCATGTTCGCCCACAGGACCCGGCCGTCGATGCGCTCGACGACCTGCATCAGGTGATGGTGGTTGTTCCAGTAGATCGCGAGCATCACGAAGCTCAGCACGTAGATCAGCAGGTTCGGCACCATCGCGCGCAGGTCATCGAAGCGGTCGCCCGACGGCGGCCGCAGGTTGAGGACCATGATGGTCACCAGGATGGCGATCACGCCGTCCGAGAAGGCTTCGAGCCGTCCGCGACTCACGGGGCCGAGTATCGCAGTGCCGCCGCGGCGCGGCCATCGGTCCGCGCGCAGGGCTCCGCGCGAAGAGGGGGTTCAGCCACGGGCCCGGTGTGTCGAGATAGTGGGTAATGAGCGCATCGGCTGGATCCGCGGTGCTGCCGGGCGCCGCGACGCACGAAGTGGCCAGCCTGCTGCCGATCGGGCAGGCGGCCTCGCCACGCATGCTCGTCGGGATCCTGGTGGCGGCGCTCGTGGCATCTGCCGTGGTTGCCCTGTACCAGCGCATCCGGGTCTCGCGCTCCGGCATCACGGGCGTCGACCGGATGGACGTCAAGACATTTGAGGCCTTCCTGGCGGCGCTGTTCGGGGATCTTGGCTACGAGATCGAGGGCTCGCGGGTGCACGGCGACTTCGCCGCGGAGCTGGTGGTCGCCAAGGACGGCACGCGCACGCTCGTCGAGGGCAAGCGCTGGAGCAAGCACCTTGGCGTCACCGCCGTGCAGGCCGCCCTCGGGGCGATGACCGACTACCACTGCGACGCGGCGATCGTCGTCGCCAACCGCCAGTTCACCCGTCAGGCCAAGCGGCTCGCCAAGGCCAACGGCATCGCGCTCTGGGACCGCGAGAAGCTGGTCGGAAAGCTCTTGGGCCTGCACGGGGTCCCGGGCGAGCTGCCGGGTGCCCCGGTCGCGATCCCCGAGCTGGCCGCGACGGTCGCGGCGCCGCCCCCAGATGCCGGGACGCCCGTCGCCCAGACCGCGACGCCGGTGGCGGTCTCGCCGCCGCCTGCCGCCCTGCCCCGGCCGGACCCGCCGCCCGCCCGTCGACCGGTCCCCGCGCCCGCGTGGACGCCGGGCAGCTTCGCCTCGTGCGCGCTGTGCGGGGTGAGCGTCTCCAAGGACGACCGCATTGCGTGCATGAGCCAGCCCGGGCGCTTCGGCGGCCAGATCTTCTGTCATGCCCACCAGCAGCTGATCCGCGGCGACGCGCCGCGCGGCGGGGCGCGCGCCTAGTCGGAGCCCGTGCGCGCGGCGCGCAGTAACAGTGTCGGCACCGGGCTCGCCGAGACCGCAAAGTCGACCGCAATCGCGGCGCCGATCGCAAACGAGGCCCAGGTGCTGATGACCGCCGCCCCGATGGCGAGCAGGTCGGCGAGCCGGCCGAGCAGCGCGCCGGAGGCCGACCACGCGCCCCGGCACCGCCACGGGAACGACCAGCTCGGGGTGGCGGACCAGGTCGCGCCAGCGCCAGGCGAAGGTCAGGCCCATCACCCTCATGGTGCCGGCGTCGAGGACCGCGGCCGGAAGGGCCTGGCTGTCTCGGCGGAGCTCGCCGCAAGCGCCGTCGGCCACGCGATGATCGGCACGAACGCCAGGAACACCAGCGTACGCTCGCGAACGCGCCGGTCGATCGCCCGTACCGCGCCCATCATCCCGTAGCGCTCCATCCACAGGACCCCGAGCACGGCGAACGACACCGCGTCGGCGACAAAGGCCGGCCAGTTGGCAAGCAGTTCGTGGGTCGCGTGCCGAGGACGCCCGCCGGGGCAGGTCGAGGACGAGCAGCGTGATGGCGATCGCGAAGACCCCGTCGATCGGTGCGTGCAGGCGCCCCGGGCTCACCTCGCACCCCCCTGTTGCCGATCGCAGGCGAGCCGATCCGCGGCCGCGGCCGCCACGAGCCGACCGTGGCCCGATCGGCACTACCATCGGCGCAGAACCGTTGGCGCACCAGGGAGCGGCCCGTGGCGCAGATCGTCATCACAGGGCAGGAGTTGGTCGTGCGGTTGAGCCTGCTGGAGAAGGCCGGGGGCTTCCATGCCGACCTGCGCATCCCCCTGACCGCGGTGCGCGGGGTGCGGGTCGCCGAGGATCCGTGGCCGGAGCTGCGCGGGCTGCGCGCACCGGGCACCGGCTGGCCGGGGGTGATCGCGCTCGGCACGCGCCGTGGCGGCGGACACCGCGATTTCGCCGCCGTGTACAAGCACACGCCGGCCGTCGTGGTCGACGCGGCGGGGGCGGAGTTCGACCGCCTGGTGATCTCCTCGTCGACGGCCACCGCCGACGCCGCGCTGATCGACGCGGCGGCGCGCGGCGCCCGTGTGGGTTAGCGCTCCGATGCGGCCCCGACGGCGGTGCGCGCCCGGCGCCGCCGGCCGATGAGCCGCAGCGCGCGCGGCGTGCCGTTCCTCGACTCGCAGGCGCTGCCGGGCCCGCAGCAGGTCCGTGGCGGTGACCAGGCCGACGAGGATCGGAGGCGTGTCGCGCCCGACGCCTGGGAGCATCCCGACGTCGGCTGCGGCCGTCCGGCCGGTGGCCCCGCGCGATGTGCCGCATTCAACGGCCACCGGCCTCGCCGAGGAGCGCTTCCGGCCTCCCGGTGCCGCGGGCCGAGCCACGGCACCGGGACCGGCCGTCAAGCGGACTCGGGCGACGGATCGCCGAGCAGCTCGGCGGCCGCCGCGGCCGGTGCCTCCTGCCGGCGTGCGCGCGTGATGAACAGCGCCGCGACGGCGCCGACAGCGGCAATCGCCCCACCGGCGTACACGGCCGGGATGAGGCCGTCGACGTAGGACTGCGGCGACTGGTAGCTGCCGTACTGGGCGAAAACCGTGGCCAGCACCGAGACGCCCAGGACGCCCCCGAGCTCACGGATCGCGTTGTTGGCACCCGAGGCCTGGCCCTCCTCCGCGGGACGCACCGATCCGAGCACGACGTTGGCGACGGGGGCAAAGAACAGCCCCATCCCGACGCCCGCGATCATGAACGGGACGACCAGCGTGGTGTAGGCGGCCGTCGGCGAGGCGAGGGCGGCGAGCAGCAGCAGGGAGATCGCCTGCATCCCGATCCCGGCGGCCATCAGCATGCGACCGCCGATCCGGTCCGAGAGGGCCCCCGCGATCGGCGCCACGATCAGCGGCATCGCGGTCCACGGCAGCACCCGCAGGCCGGCCGACAGCGGGGAGTAGCCCTGCACGGTCTGCAGGAACTGGGTCAGCAGGAAGATGGACCCGAACATCCCGAAGAACATCAGCAGCGACGCGATGTTGGCCGCGGTGAAGGTGCGGTTCGCGAAGAAGCGCATCGGCAGCATCGGCGTGCGCGTACGGAGTTCCCAGAGCACGAACGCCGCGAGCAGCACCGCGCCCACGGTCAGCGAGCCCATGACCTCGGTCGTGGTCCAGCCGACCTGGCTGCCGCGGATGATGCCGTAGACGACGCCGAGCAGGCCGGCCGACGCGAGCGCCACGCCCGGCAGGTCCAACGCCGAGTTCGGCCCGTAGGTCTCGTCCAGGCGGCGCGCCGCCAGCGGCGCGAGCACCAGCCCGATCGGGACGTTGAGCCAGAAGATCCACTGCCACGATGCCCCTTGGACGATCACGCCGCCGACGACCGGGCCGAGCCCGACGGCGAGACCGCCGACCGCCCCCCAGATGCCGAGCGCCGCGCCGCGGCGCTCGGGTGGCACGGCGGCCGAGAGGATGGTCACCGTCAGCGGGGCGATGATCGCGCCGCCGATGCCCTGGAAGGCCCGCGCGGCGATCAGCCACTCGATCGAGGGAGCCAGTGCGGCCCCGGCGGAGCCGACGACGAAGGTCATGATCCCGATCACGAACATCCGGCGCCGCCCGAAGCGGTCACCGAGGGCGGCACCGGTCAGGAGCAGCACCGCGAAGGTCAGCGTGTAGGCGTTGACGGTCCATTCAAGCTGCTGGATCGACGCGTGCAGGTCCCGCCGGATGGTCGGCAGGGCCGTCGTGACGACCAGGTTGTCGAGCGTGACGATAAACAGCGCCGCGGAGGTGAGGATCAAGGTCCAGACCGCCCCGCGGCGCCCGCCGTGGGATGTCATGGGAGGCCTTTCTCGAGGAGAGAAAGTGACTAGTTACTAGCTTCCATGGCTACAAAAAAACGGGCTACTTGTCAGGTGTGAGGCAACTGGCGGTCATGCGCACCGCCCAGGCATCGCTCGACTGCTGCAGTTCCAGCGCCACGATGACGTTGATCAGCATGCCGTGCGAGAAGAACTCGGTCACCACGTCCGCGCCGGCGCCCGAGACGCGCTCCACGTACTCGAACAGCGCCCCGTACCCGTCGCGCGCCGCGCGCTGGATCTCGGGGTCGTTGCACGCCGCCGCGTACATCTGCATCTGCATCTTGAGCATCTGGCGGTTTCCCAGAAGCTCGGTATAGCGACAGCCGATCGCCTCCAGCGCCTCGGGCCCGGTCAGGCCGTCGGCCGCCTCCTGGAAGGCGGCGAGGGTCTCGGCCATGCAGGTCCGCGCGGACGCGACGAACAGCTCCTTCTTGGTGCCGAACAGGCGGAACAGGTACGGCTGCGAGATGCCCGCATCCCGTGCGATCGCCTCGGTGGAGGCGCCGTGGTAGCCGTGCTCGGCGAACTGGGAACGCGCGGCCGCCAGCACGGCGGTGCGACGTTCGTCAGCGGTCTTGCGTGTGGTCGCCGTCATCGCGATAGTGAGTATTCACTCACTACCAGCGGCTGTCAAGGCCGCACCCCCGCCAGCAGCGCCATCTCCCGCCACTTCCAGATGCAATCGACGTCCGCGAAGCCGCCCTCCCGCATCCAGGCCAGCTGGGTCGCGGTGTCCACAAGCCGGTTCGAGGCGTCCTCGTCCTCGGGTCCGTAGCCGATCGCCTCCAGGAACTGCTCGTGCAGCCGCGGCGACGGCGAGCTGACGTGCTCAAGGTTGGCGAAGATCCCGCCCGGGGCCAGGCGCTCGAAGATCTCCGCCAACAGCGTCTGCTTGCGCGCATCCTCGAGGTGGTGGATCGCGAAGGCCGACACGACCGCGTCGAAATGGCCGACGTCCGGCAGCGTCGCGGTCAGATCGTGGGCGATGACGCGTACGCGCGGGTTCCCGTCAAAGCGCGCGCGGGCCGCGGCGAGCATCGTCGGCGAGACGTCGAGGCCGACAAAGGTCGCCTCGGGCCGGCGCGTGGCCAGGAGCGCGATCAGGTGCCCGCCGCCGGTCCCGAGGTCGAGGATCCTGGTGGCCGCCAGCGGGATCAGGTCGTCCAGCACCTCGTCGCCGTCGCCGGCGCGGCCGAGGCGCGGGCGTCGCGCGATGAACCCCGACGCGTGCGCCGCGGCCGTCCATTCCTCGCGCCCGGTCGGGCTCTCGCCGGTCATCGGCACACTCTCGCACGCCGGCGCCGAGCCGCTCAAGCGCGCCCGTGCCCGGCGACGTCCGCGGTGCCGGGACTCGGCGGCAGCCGCCGGTCGACCCAGACGAACAGCGCGCCCAGGCCGACCCCCAAGACCGTGACGATCGCGACGCCGGCCAGCGCGAACGCGTACCCGTGCCGCGCGACGTCCAGGAACGGATACGGATACCAGCCGATGATCGCCCCGCGGATGAATGTCCAGACGACCCACAGCGCCGGCCAGACCAGCACGTCGGCGACGAGCCGCGGCCAAAAGCGCCGCCGCGGACCGAACCACAGCCAGCCCACGATCGCAAGCGCGGGCGTCAGGTAGTGCAGCGCGAGGTCGGTCACCACCCACACGCCCTCGTAGCGGTTGGCCGTCAGCGGCCGCAGGACGATGACGTTCACCAGGAAGGTCACCGTGATGCCGATCAGCCCGGCCAGCCGCACCCACCGCAGCCAATACTCGCCGCGCGCCGGCGCGATCGCGAGGGCGATCGCCGCCACGAGCACCAGGATGTCGCTCTGGATGGTGAAGAAGGAAGAGAACGACACGACCCTGCGCCCCAGGGTGCCGGTGGCGGCCGGGTCGGGGACGAAGCCGCGGCCCGGGACCTCGGCCACGCTGATGGTCAGCTGCGTCACGAGCGCCGCGAGGGTGACGGCCGCGGTCGTGGCGTACCAGGTGCGTGCCCAGCGCATCGTAACCACGGCCGCGGCGAGTCGGACCGGGAGGGTGCGCGCCCGCGGGCGACGTGCGATGATGGACGTGCAGGCGGCTTGGCGTGATGGAGTTCGCGTCCCCCACCAACGGACCCCTCGATGCGCAGAATCGTCGTAACCGAATTCCTGTCGCTCGACGGCGTCATGGAAGACCCGGGCGGGGCCGAGGGGACGCCCTTCGGCGGCTGGACCTTCAGGTTCCCCGATCCCGAGGGAATGAAGTACAAGCTCGACGAGATCTTCGCCCACGACGCGATGCTCCTCGGGCGCGTGACCTACGAGGGCTTCGCCGACGCCTGGCCCGGCCGGACCGATGACGTCGGGTTCGCCGACCGTATGAACGAGATGCCCAAGTACGTGGTCTCGACGACTCTCGCCGAGCCGACCTGGACCAACACCACCGTGATCTCGGGCGACGTCGCCGAGCGGGTCGCCCGCCTCAAGGAGACCCCGGGCAACGACATTCTCGTGGTCGGCAGCCGCAGGCTTGCGCAGTTTCTGATGGACGCCGATCTCGTCGACGAGTACCGGCTGATGGTGTTCCCGATTGTGCTCGGCGGCGGGGCGCGCCTGTTCGGACCGGCCCCCGCGGCGCCGGTCCTGCACCTGACCTCCGCGCACCCGCTTGCCTCCGGCACAGTGATCCTCACCTACACCCCCCACCGGGGCGACTAGGCGGCGCCCGCCGGCCCGCCGCGACGCCCATGTTCGCCCGCGAGCCCCTGTGCGCGGGCCGCTGCGCGCCTGACGGCGCGAAAGGAGACCATGATGCCGACGCGTGAACGGGCCCCGATCGGAGCCCCTTGCTGGGTTGACCTGATGACCTCGGACATCGATGGCGCGCGCGCGTTCTACTCGCGCGTGTTCGGCTGGACCGCCGCGGACCCGGACCCGCAATTCGGCGGCTACTTCTCGTTCCTCAAGGACGGGATCGGCGTGGCCGGGTGCATGACCAACATGGCCGGCGAGGGCGTGCCGGACCTGTGGCAGGTGTACCTGAGCACCGCCGACGCCGAGGCCACGGTGGCTCGGGCGACCGAGCTCGGTGGCCAGGTGATCGTGCCGACGATGCAGGTGGGCGAGCTCGGCAAGATGGCGGTGATCCTCGACGCCGGTGGCGCGGCGATCGGCATGTGGCAGCCGATGGCCTTCGCCGGACTCGCCCTCTACGACGAGCCCGGCGCCCCGCGCTGGTTCGAGCTCAACACCAAAAGCTACGACGGCGCGGCCGAGTTCTATCGCCGGGTCTTCGGCTGGACGACCGAGGTCATGAGCGACACGCCCGAGTTCCGCTACACCGTGGCGGTCAGCGACGGGGAGAACCTTGCCGGGATCATGGACGCCTCCGAGTTCCTGCCGGCGGAGGTCCCCTCGCACTGGGGCATCTACTTCGGCGTCCCGGACGCCGACGCGGCGGTCGCGACCATCGTCGAGCTGGGCGGCAGCGTCACCATGCCGGCAAACGACACCCCCTACGGTCGCCTGGCAGCGGTGACCGACCCCACCGGGGCCGCGTTCCGGGTCATGCAGCGCCTCTAACCGGACGGCACCCTCGCGCCGGGCGGCGCGAGGGTGCCGTCCGGCGGTGATGTGAGGGTCGCCACTGCGGGTCTTGCCCGGCGTGGCGATCGATGCCATCAATCCGTGCCGTCGCTCGCGCGGCGGCGGGCCGCGCGCGCGACGGTTGGTTCCGGCAGATTCGGGGGGCACTCAGGGCCGTGGTGCATTGGGTCGACTACCTGATCCTGGCCGTGCTGGTGCTGGCGGCCCTGCACGGATGGCGTACCGGGGCCATCCGGCAGCTGTTGTCGTTGGGCGGGCTATGGATCGGGCTCGTGGTCGGCGTCGTCGCGGCACCCGTCATCGCGCGGCACTTCGCCCCGGCCTCGACCGGACTCGTCGCGCTGGCCGTGGTGGTGATGGCGGTCGTCGTCTGCGGATCGGTCGGCCAGGTGGCCGGGTGGCGGGTCGCCGGGGTGGTGCGCCGCGTGCACCTGGGCGTCGTCGATGACGCGCTCGGTGTCGTGATCGCCACCGTGGCGATGCTGCTGGCGGTGTGGTTCGTCGGCAACCTGGCGGCCTCGAGCCGCAGCAACGCCATCGACCGGGGCCTGCGCGATTCGGCGATCCTGCAGCAGCTGACGCGCGCGTTGCCGACGGTGCCGTCGGTGTTCGCGCGGATCGAGTCCGTGCTGGCCTCCCGAGGGTTGCCGATCGTGTTCGCCACCCTGCCGCCGCAGCTGTTGGCCCCGGCGCCCCAGCCCTCGAACGCTGCCGTGCGCGCCGTCCTCGATGCGGCGGGGCCGTCGACGGTCAAGGTGCTGGGACCCGCCTGTGGCGGGATCGTCGAGGGCTCCGCGTTCGTTGCGGCGCCGGGGATCGTCGTGACCAATGCCCACGTCGTCGGGGGCGACCCCTCCCCGCGGGTCGTCGACGGCTCCGGCTCATACGCGGCGACCGCGATCCTGTTCGACTCAAAGCTCGACGTCGCGGTGCTGCGCGTCCCGGGCCTGCCGGATCGGCCGCTGGCGATCGACCCCCAGACGGCCGCGCGCGGGGTCAAGGCCGTTGCGCTCGGCTACCCCGAGGGCGGACCCTTGACGGCGGTCCCCGCCTCGGTGGATGGGGCCTTCACGGCGACCGGGCTGGACATCTACGGCAACTCGCTGGTGACGCGCTCGGTGTACCAGCTGCACGCGGTCGTGCGCCCGGGCAATTCCGGCGGCCCCTTGGTCGCGCGCACGGCCGCCGGGCTACGCGTCATCGGGCTGGTGTTCGCACGCGCGACGACCGACCCGAGCGTCGGCTACGCGCTGGCGATGGGCCCGGTCGAGCGTGACATCCGCGCCGCGGAAGCCGCCGACACGGCGGTGGCGACGGGCGGCTGCGCCGGCTGACCGAGCTCAGGCGGCCGGCAGGTGCCGGCGCACGTAGGCCGCGAACCGCGTCGGCGGACGGCCGAGCAGCCAGGTCAGCACGTTCGGGTTGCCGGTGATGCCGTAGCGGCCGTAGTGGTCGAACAGGCGCACCATCGCGTCGGCACGGTAGTCCTCGCGCCCAGCGGCGTGGCCGCGCTCGCCGCCGCGCGGTGTGACGGGCACCTGCCGTGCGACGACCGCGCGCCGGCCGCGGCGCCGATGATCGCGCGCGATGTCGTGGCCGCTGATGAAATCGTCTCCGCACAGCTCGTAGGTCGCGTAGCGGTGGACGCGCATGTCACCGACGACGCGGGCGGCGACCTCGGCGACATCCTCGAGATCGACGTGTGCGAGCGCGTGGCCGGGTCATGTGGCTTGCGCCACCACGCCCGTCGCGATGACCCGGGCGATGTCGATGTTCTGCATGTAGTGCATCGGCTGCAGGATCGTGAACGGCAGCCGGGACACCAGCACGGCCCGCTCGACCGCGAGCTTGGCCTGGTGGTTGAGCAGCGGCTCGAGCTGCGGATGGGTCACCGAGAACTGCACGAAGTGCGTGACGCCGGCCGCGCGTGCGGCGGCGACCACCGCGCGGCCCATGTCGGCCTCTTGTGGGTGCATCGGCGGCCCGATGTGGATGACCGCCCGGACCCCGTCGATTGCCCGGGCCAGCTCGGCCGGCTCGAGCATGTCACCGGCGATGACCTCGCTGGCGCCGAGATCGACGAGTTCGGCGGGCTCGGGCGCGATGTCGAACGCCCGCACCGTGTACCCGTGGCGGGCAAGCGCGGTGACCACGGCCCGGCCGGTGCGGCCGTTGCCCGCGGTGACGAGAATCATCGCGGTGCCCCACTTGCGCGCGGCGCCTGGCGAGCCAAGAGGGCCGACCAGTCGCCGTCGGACCCCGGGGTGATCTCGCGCGGCGGGTCGCTGACCATCACGTGCGCGGCGCCCGAGACGATCGCATGGGCGATCGCCTGCGCGGCCAGCTCGGGGGGATCGACGGGGATGTGGTGCCCGCCGCCGGCGAACGACCCCGCGCGCAGGCGCTGGTGGAACTCGGTCGCCGTCACCGAGGGGTAGACGACCGAGACGACCACCCCGGCATCGGCGAATTCCAGCCGGGCGACCTGGGAGAGCATGTTGAGCGCCGCCTTGGTCGAGGAGTAGCCGCCCAGGCCCGGAAAGACCCGCAGCGAGGTCGCCGAGCTGACGTTGATGATCGCGCCGCCGCCCTGGGCGCGCATGGCGGGCATGACCAGCTGCATGGCGCGCAACGGGGCCATGACGTTGAGCTCGCAGACCGCCCGCAGGTCCTCCGGATCCAGCTGGAGGATCGGGACGTGCAGGCCCTGGCCGGCGTCGTTGATCAGCACGTCGAGGCGCCCGTGGGTGTCGAGGGTGCGCTCGACCAGGTGTTCGAGCGCCCCGGGCGCGGTGACATCGGTGGGTACCGCGAGCGCCCCGGGCAGCTCGCCGGCGAGCCGGTCGAGGCGGTCCGCGCGCCGCGCCGCGAGGACGACGCTCGCGCCCCGGTCGGCCAACAGCCGCGCGGTTGCCGCGCCGATGCCCGAGGAGGCGCCGGTGATGACGCAGACGCTGCCGGTGACCTGCATGCCCTCACTCTACGACGACGCGCCGGCCGCGCCGCGTCCTGCGGGCCGCCGGCGCCGCGGTTGCGCCGGCGCGGTGGTGTTTGGAACACTGGCGCGGACCCCGCCGCCGCCGGTGGCGTCCACGAGGGAGTCCGGAGTGCCCGAGCCACCGATATCCGAGCACGGCCTGATCGGCGACCTGCACACCGCGGCACTGGTCTCCACGCGCGGAACGATCGACTGGCTGTGCCTGCCGCGCTTCGACTCGCCGAGCGTGTTCGCCGCGCTCGTCGACACCGACAACGGCGGGCGCTTCCGCGTCTGGCCCGTCAGACCCCGAGTGCACCGTCAAGCAGCTGTACTTGCCGGACACGGCGATCCTGGCGACCCGCTTCTTGAGCACCTCCGGGGTCGGCGAGGTGATCGACTTCATGCCCGCCGCCGAGCCCGGCGTCGACCCCGGGCACCGGCGGGTCGTGCGCATCATCCAGGTGGTCCGCGGCAGGATGCGCTTCGAGGTCGAGTGCGATCCGCGCTTCGACTACGGTCGCCAGCCCCATGAGCTGCACGTCACCGAGGGCGGCGCGGTCTTCTCGACCCCCGACCTGACCCTGATGCTGCATGCACCCGGGCTCACGCGCGCCGGCAGCGGGGTCCGCGCGCAGCTCGAACTGCGCGCCGGCCAGCGCGCCGGCCTGGTGCTCGAGGCCGAGGGTGAGGTCGGGCCGCAGCCGGTGGGCGAGGCGGTCATCAGCGACCTGTTCGAGCAGACGCGGCTGTTCTGGAAACGCTGGGTCGGGCAGGCCTCCTACCGCGGCCGCTGGCGCGACATGGTCGACCGCTCGGCGATCACGCTGAAGCTGCTGATCTACGCGCCCACCGGGGCGCCGGTGGCCGCGCCGACCGCGGGGCTGCCCGAGCAGATCGGCGGCGAGCGCAACTGGGACTACCGCTACACGTGGGTGCGCGACGGCGTCGTTCTCGGTCGCGGCGCTCTTGGGGCTCGGCTACCGCGACGAGGCCGCGGCGTTCATCCACTGGCTCGGTGACCGGATCCGCGAGCGCGACGGCGACGCCCATGGGCCGCTGCAGGTCATGTACCGCGTCGACGGGTCGCCCGACCTGCCCGAATTCGCGCTGGAGCACCTGTCGGGCCATCGCGGCTCGCGCCCGGTGCGGATCGGCAACGGGGCCGCCAACCAGGTCCAGCTGGACATCTACGGGGAGATGATCGACGCGATCTACGCCGCCAACCAGCAAGGGCTCGAGATCGACCACGCCACCTGGATGGCCCTCGGCCGCGTCGTCGACTGGCTCTGCGACAACTGGGACCAGCCCGAGGCCGGGCTCTGGGAGACCCGCGGCGGCGACCAGGACTTCGTCTACGGGCGGCTGATGTGCTGGGTCGCGTTCGACCGCGCCGTCCGGCTGGCGCTCTCGCGCGGCCGGCCGGCCGACATCATCCGCTGGATGGGCGAGCGCGACCGGATCTACCACCAGATCATGGAGCGCGGCTTCTCCGAGCAGCGGGGTGCGTTCGTGCAGCACTACGGCTCGGACGTGCTCGACGCGTCGCTCCTGAAGATGCCGCTGGTCGAGTTCGTCGCCCCGCACGACCCGCTGCTGGATCTCGACCCTCGAGGCGATGGACACGAACCTCGTGTCCGACAGCCTGGTGTACCGCTACGACCCGGCCGCCTCGCCAGACGGCCTGCGTGGCGCCGAGGGGACCTTCTCGATGTGCACGTTCTGGTACGTCGAGGCGCTGGCCCACTGCGGCCGCCTGCGTGACGCCCGCCTGGTGTTCGAGAAGATGCACACCTACGCCAACCATCTCGGCCTGTTCTCCGAGGAGATCGGCCGCACCGGGCGACCAACTGGGCAACTTCCCGCAGGCGTTCACGCACCTGGCGCTGATCCGGGCCGCCGTCACGCTCGACCGGCTGCTCGACGCGGCGATCGACCAGGAGGGCCAAGGCGTGGCCGGCTGACCCGCGCCTGCGGACTGGCCGATGCCGGGCAACATCGCCGGCGGCTGCTCGAAGGGCGGCATGCGGCCGCTCACCCGGACCGCCGCCATCGAGCTCGGGCCCAAGGGCGTGCGGGTCGTGGGCGTCGGGCCGGGCGCGGTGGCCACCGCGATGAACACCGTCGAGACGACCCCGGGGAACCTCGCGCGCCTTCGCGACGACATCCCGCTCGGCCGCATTGCCCAGCCCGAGGAGATCGCCAGCGTCGTCGCGTTCTGGGCAGGCCCCGGGGCGTCGTATGTGACCGGCACGACGGTCTTCGCCGACGCGGCCATCATGCTCCGGAGCCCCGGCCTGTAGCCCCCGGGGCCGCTAGGCGGACGGCGTCAGCGTCCGGGCCCACTCGTCGGCCGTCATGACCTCCGCCTGGCGGGGGAAGACCTTCTCGACCAGGACCCGGTGCACCTCCGGGTCTTGGTCGCCGCAGCAGTCCGAGAGCACCGTCAGCCCGTAGTCCTTGTCGGCGGCCTCGCGGAGCGTCGAGAGCACGACGCCACTCGTGGCCAGGCCGGTCAGTACCAGCTCCGTGATCTCGAGCGACCGCAACAGCACCTCGAGATCGCTGCCGGCGAAGGCGCTCACACGCTTTTTCACCACGACCGGCTCGCCGGGCTCGGGTCCGAGCGAGGCATGCACCTGGGTCGCGGGGCTGTGGATGGTGAAGGTGTCGCCCGCGTGCGCGGCGATCGCGCCGAAGCGCTTGTTGCGCGGGCTGGTCTCCGCGTAGCCGGGCCGGAACGCGACGCGCACGAAGATCACCGCAACGCCCGCCGCGCGGGCGGCCCGGACGGCGCCGCCGACCCGGCCGAGCACCGCGCCGTCGTCGTCGATGCGCGCGACGATCCCGTCTTGCATGTCCATCACCAACAGGGCGCTCGCCACGTGCTGCTCCTTCTCGCGTCGTGTGCCGTGAGACGCCGCCGGTCTGGCACCCGGCCCGACGACGACCGTACCAGCCGGTCGCCGGACCGGACCCGGCCCCGCCGGCCCGCACGGCGTATTGCGCCTGCTGGCGGGCTCTGCGAGCATCGCGGCGTGAGCACCGCCCTCGAGCTCGCACGGTGGCAGTTCGCGCTGACGACGCTGTACCACTTCACGTTCGTCCCCCTGACGATGGGACTCGCACCGCTCCTGGCGGTGATGCAGACCATCTGGTACCGCACCCGCGACGACCGCTGGCTGCGGTTGACCCGCTTTTTCACGGTGCTGTTCGTGATCAACTTCGCGATCGGCGCGGCCACGGGGATCGTCCAGGAATTCCAGTTCGGCATGAACTGGTCGGGCTTCTCGCGCTACGTCGGCGACGTGTTCGGGGCGCCGCTGGCGATCGAGGGCATCGGCGCGTTCATGCTCGAGTCGACGTTCATCGGCCTGTGGATCTTCGGCCGCGACCTGCTCGGCCCGCGCGTCCATCTGGCCTGCGCGTACATGGTCTGGTTCGGCACCTGGCTGTCGGCGTACTTCATCATCGCCGCCAACTCGTGGATGCAGCACCCGGTCGGCTACACGATCAACTCCGCGACCGGCCGCGCCCAGGCCAACGACATCTGGTCGATCTTCTTCCAGCGGCTGACGATCATGGCGTTCGTGCACGTCATCTTCGCCGGCCTGATGACCGGCGGGTTCGTCGTGCTCGGGGTCGCCTGTTGGCACCTGTTGCGCGGGCGCAGCGTCGAGCTGTTCCGCCGGGCGGCGACGCTGGCGATCCTGGTGGTGCTGCCGGTCAGCATCGTCCAGCTCGGGTGGGGGAGCGAGCTCGGCGTGGCCATGACCGAGGTTCAGCCCATGAAGATCGCCGCCAGCGAGGCGCTGTGGAACACCGCCCAGCCGGCGCCGTTTTCGCTGTTTCAGATCGGCGGCTTCTCGGCGAGCGATCCGACCCCGAGCTTCGTGATCGAGGTCCCGGGGCTGCTGTCGTTCCTGGCGACCAACTCGTTCACCGCCGAGGTCAAGGGCATCAACCAGATCCAGGCCCAAGAGCAGCAGACCTACGGGCCCGGCAACTACACCCCCGACGTGCGCCTGGCCTACTGGAGCATGCGCGTGATGGCGTACCTCGGCACGCTGGCGGCGGCGCTGGCGATCTGGGGCGCGGTGCTCGTGCGCCGCAAGCGCCTGGTCGGGTCGCGCTGGTTCCAGCGCGCGGCGCTCGGGGGCATCGCGCTGCCGTTCCTGGCGAACTTCGCCGGTTGGATCCTGACCGAGACCGCCCGCCAGCCCTGGATCGTCTACGGCCTGCAGCGCACCGCCCAAGGGGTCTCGACGACGTCGAGCACCGCGATGGTCGGTCTGAGCCTGGCGGTGTTCGTCGGGCTCTACACGACCCTCGCGGTGGTCGATTTCTGGCTGATGCGCCGCTACGCGCGTCTGGATCCGCCGGAGATCGGCGAGGTCCCGATCGGAGAGGTGCCGGTGCCGGCGCCGCAGTACTGATGGACTTGCAGACGACCTGGTTCGTGCTGGTGGGCGTGCTCTGGGCGGCGTACTTCCTGACCGAGGGCTTCGACTTCGGCGTCGGGATGCTGATCCCGGTGCTGGGGCGCAACGAGTCCGACCGCGCGGCGATGTTCGCCGCGATCGGACCGGTGTGGGACGGCAACGAGGTCTGGCTGCTGATCGCCGGCGGGGCGACGTTCGCCGCGTTCCCGCAGTGGTACGCGACGATGTTCTCGGGCTTTTACATCGCGCTCTTGATGATCCTGGTGCTGCTCATCATCCGGGTGGTGTCGTTCGAGTGGCGCACCAAGTCCGGGCACCCGGCCTGGCGCGGCCTGTGGACCTGGGTCAATGTGGTCGCCTCGTACGGGGCGCCGCTGCTGTGGGGGATCGGCCTGTCCAGCCTGCTCTCCGGCACGCCGATCGGCCCCAACCAGGAGTTCACGGGCTCCTTCTGGGACCTGTTCAGCGCCTATTCGGTGCTGGCCGGCGTCGCCATGGTGGCGCTGTGCGCGCTGCACGGCGCGGTGTATCTCGGGATGCGCGGCGGCCACGGCGAGCTCCGCCGGCGGGCGCAGGCGCTCGCCCCACGCCTGGCGGTGCCGGCGGCGGTCCTCGCCGCGGCCTTCCTGGCGGCGACGCTGGCGGTCGGCACGACGACCAACCACCAGCATCTGGCGGGCGGGCTGGTGGTCCTCGTGCTCGGCGTACTGGCGGTGGCCGGGGCGCTGTGGTGCACGTGGACGCGACGGCCGGCGCTCGCGTTCGCCGCGACCGCGGCGACGGTGGTGCTCGCGGTCGTGATGTTGTTCGTCGAGCTCTACCCCCGGGTGATGGTCTCCTCGACGGCGTTCGCCGACAGCCTCACCGTCGCCAACAGCGCCTCGGGCCATTACACCCTGACGGTCATGACGGTTGCGACCGCGCTGCTGCTGCCGGTCGTCCTCGTCTACCAGTTCTGGACGTACCGGGTCTTCCGGGTGCGCGTGTCGGGCGACGCGGCGGCCTCCCCGGCAGACATCCTCGCCCCGCGCGGGCGCGCGCGGGCCGACGAGCCCGACGGGCCGCGCGGCGATGCATGAGACGGCCGCCGATCTCGCCCGGCTGCAGGCGCTGCTGGATCTGAGCATGGCGCGTGCCGGCGCGCACCTGGCCCGCGTCATCACGCCGGAGCGCCGGCTGGATGCGCCCGAGCTGTGCCGTCGCCTGGAGGGGCTGCGGCTGCTGGCGCTCGCCACGGTGACCCGCGACGGCCGTCCGCTGGTGAGCGCGGTCGGCGGGATCTTCTACCGCGGGGCGTTCCATTTCGGCTCGGCCCCCGATTCGGTCAAGTTCCGGCATCTTCGCACCCGGCCGCAGGTCAGCGCGACGCACCTGCCGGGCGAGCATCTTGCGGTGACGGTCCACGGCACGGCCGAAATCGTCGACGTCGCGTCACCCGCGCACGCGGGCTGCCGCCGGACGCTCCTGGAGATCTACGTCCCCCGCTACGGCACGGAGTGGGAGGACTTCCTCGACGCCCAGACGGTCTATGCGCGCATCGACGCCGCCCGGATGTTCGTGTTCGCGATGGACCCGGGGCCCGCGCCGCCGGCATCCAGGGATGGCGCGTGAGCCGGAGGCCGTCGACCAGGCACCGATGAGCGGGGTCCTCGGCGCGGCCCTGCCGGCGCCGCGGCTCGGCGACCCGTTCGAACGGCTGGCCGGTCGGGGAAGTCGGCCGCAGCGCCGCGCCCGGCTGTGCGGGTCGGGGTCGCGCCGCGGCCCGCCACGCAGCCATACTGACCGCATGCCCGAGTTGTCGCGACCCGCCCCCGCGGTCGCCGCCGGCGCCGCGGGACGGCTTGGCTTCAAATCGACGTCCGGCCGCTGGGTGGTCGCCGCCACGGTGCTCGGCTCGGGCATGGCGAGCATCGACGCGACCGTCGTCGGCATTGCGCTGCCGACGATCGGCCGGCAGTTCCACG
This sequence comes from uncultured Thermoleophilia bacterium, assembly GCA_963768285.1. Classification (GTDB taxonomy): domain Bacteria; phylum Actinomycetota; class Thermoleophilia; order Miltoncostaeales; family Miltoncostaeaceae; genus CAITWD01. Next base: position 73,773 of record CAVYHI010000010.1, on the reverse strand, counting down.
CCGGCGTCGCCCAGTTGCAGTGGGTGACCAACGCCTACACGCTCACGCTGGCCGGGCTGCTGCTGCTGGGCGGATCGCTCGGCGACCGCTTCGGCCGCCGACGGGTCTTCCTGATCGGCACGGTCTGGTTCGCGCTCGCATCGATGCTCTGCGGCCTGGCCCCGGACGCCCAGATGCTGATCGCGGCCCGTGCGCTGCAGGGCGTCGGCGCGGCGCTCCTGACGCCCGGAAGCCTGGCGATCCTGCAGGCCTCGTTCGTCCCCGACGATCGCCCGAAGGCCATCGGTGCGTGGTCCGGCTTCGGCGGCGTCGCGACGGCGATCGGGCCGTTTGTCGGTGGCTGGCTGATCGGCGCGATCTCGTGGCGGCTGATCTTCTTCATCAACGTCCCGGTCGCGGTGGCGGTGATCCTGGTCGCCTCGCGCTACGTCCCGGAATCACGGGATCGGGCCGCGGCGGGGCGTATCGATGCCCTCGGGGCGATCCTCGTCAGCGCGGGCGCTGGCCGGCGTCGTGTACGGGCTCACGGAGGCCGCCACCCGCGGCTGGGCCTCGCCGGTCACGCTCGCCTCGGTGACCGTCGGCGTGGTCTTGCTCGGCGCGTTCGTGGTCGCCCAAGCCCGGGAGCGCTCCCCGATGATGCCGCTGGGCATCTTCTCCTCGCGCCAGTTCTCGGCGTGCCAACGCGGTCACCTTCGCCGTCTACGGCGCGCTCGGCGGGGCGCTGTTCCTGTTGCCGATCCAGCTCCAGCAGGTGCTCGGCTTCTCGCCGTTCGCCGCGGGCACCGCGCTGCTGCCGATCACCGTGATCATGCTGGCGCTCTCGGCGCGGTCGGGTGCGCTGGCCGCCAGGATCGGGCCGCGGCTGCAGATGTCGGTGGGACCCCTGGTGGTTGCGGCGGGCCTGGCGCTGATGGCGCGCATCGGCACCGGCGGCAGCTACGCCGGGGAGGTGCTGCCGGCGGTCGTCGTGCTCGGATTCGGGCTGGCGGTGACCGTCGCGCCGCTGACGGCGGCCGTGCTCGCCGCGGCCCGGGTCGAGCAGTCCGGCGTGGCGTCTGCGGTCAACAACGACGTCGCCCGGGTCGCCGCGCTGATCACCGTGGCGCGTGCTGCCGAGCATCGCCGGGCTGACCGGTGACAGCTACCTGCACCCGGACATCTTCGCCAGCGGCTTCCACGAGGCCGTGCTGATCGCGGCCGCCGCGTGCGTGATCGGTGCGCTGATCGCCGTCGTGACGATCCGGAATCCCGTGCGGGCGCCGACGCCGCCGCCGGAGTGCTGGCAGTGCCCCCTGGATGCGCCGCTTCTGGGCGGGACCGGCGCCGGTCCCGCCCAGGGGCCAGGCGTCATTGCGGCCTCCGGGGCGCCCGTGGGATCATGACCAGGGCGCCGCGGATCGGCGCCGCGAGGACACGCGAGGGGACGTCACGGCATGAACTCCGACGGCACGGGCGCGGTCCGCCGCGCGAGCGCGGGTGACACCTCGCCGAACCTGACCCCCGACGGCATCGAGGAGTACGTCGTCGAGGAGGCGGTCAGCGGGGCGGTCGGCGAGCGGCTCAACGTCGTGCGTGATGTCCTGACCAACGCCCGTCCCGAGGAGCGGCTCGCGGTGGCCCGCTGGCTGAGCGCGATTCTCGACGGCACGTCGCCCGACGAGATCCCTGGGCTGCGGCGGGTGATCCTCGAACAAGACGAGCCGCTGTTCGGCACCATTCCGATGGGCTCGGACGACCAGTTGGTCGAGGCGTGGCAGACCGGCGTCTACCCGTACCGGAACCTGATGTCACGCAAGGCCTACGAGCGGCAGAAGTACCATCTGCAGGTCGAGCTGCTCAAGCTGCAGGCGTGGGTCAAGGACACCGGCCAGCGCGTCGTGATCCTGTTCGAGGGCCGCGACGCCGCCGGCAAGGGCGGCACGATCAAGCGCTTCATGGAGCACCTGAACCCCCGCGGCGCGCGCGTGGTCGCCCTGGAGAAGCCGACGCCGGTCGAGCAGGGCCAGTGGTACTTCCAGCGCTACGTCCAGCACCTGCCCACCAAGGGCGAGATCGTGCTGTTCGACCGCTCCTGGTACAACCGCGCCGGCGTCGAGCGGGTGATGGGCTTCTGCACCGACGCCGAGTACGAGGAGTTCCTGCGCCAGGTGCCCGAGTTCGAGCGCAACCTGGCCCGCAGCGGCGTGCACCTGGTCAAGTTCTGGTTCTCGGTCAGCCGCGAGGAGCAGCGCCGGCGCTTCACCGAGCGTCGAGCGCCACCCGCTCAAGCAATGGAAGCTCTCGCCCGATCGACCTCGCCTCGCTCGACAAGTGGGACGAGTACACCGAGGCCAAGAACGCCATGTTCCTGTCGACGGATCTCGACGAGGCCCCGTGGACCGTGATCAAGTCCGACTGCAAGAAGCGCGCCCGCCTGAACGCGATCCGCTACGTGCTGCACAAGCTGCCCTACGCGGGCAAGGAGGTCGCGCAGATCGGCCTGCTCGACCCGTTGTTGGTCGGGCGTCCGAGCGACGTCTACGAGCAGGGCGAGCTCAGCCGGCTCGCGCCGTAGCGGCGCGCGCCCCACGGGCCGCGGGCCGGCCGGGCTAGCCGAACAGCCCGAACCTGCGCCGGGCCGCCGGTGGCTGGGTGCGGCACTGGCAGCGCTTTTCGGGCGGCACGTGGCCGAGGACCTGCTCGACGTGCTGGCCGCAGCCCTTCCACGTCGGCCGTCCGCAGCGTTTGCAGGTGACTGCGCGACACATACCTCCCAGGGTATCAGGAACGGCGCCCGATCCCGCGCCCCGCGCCACGCCGGGGCGGCCCGGCGGTCAGGTGAAGATGATGTGGCCGCCGGCGGCCATCGCGTAGAACTCGCCGACCGTGATGACGTCGGTGACCTCGTCGATGAGGTCCTCCCGGGAGAGCTCGAACAGGTCGACCGAGGCCTTGCATCCATACAGCCCGGCGCCCGTGTCGGAGATCATCTGGACGAACTCGGGGATCGGCGGGATGTCGAGCTTCTCCATCTTGCGGGCCAGGTAGTGCGTCATCACCGACGAGACGCCCGGCAGTCCGCCGGCGACCGTCGCCAGATGCAGCCCGGGGTTGCCGACGGTGGCGACCTTGATGTGCTCGTAGCGCTGCTTGTGGATCGCGTCCAGCCCGAAGAAGGTGAAGAACAGGTTTGCCTCAATCCCTTCGGCGCGCGCCCCGTTGGCGAGGATCAGCGCGGGGTAGATCCCCTCGAGGGACCCCTTGGACACGATGATGGAAACCTTCTCGATGGCGTCGGCCATGACGTCGTCCTCCTGACGGGCAGAGCGGCTGATCAGATGCAGCCGCGGGGCTTGGGGATGCCGGCGATCTTGGCGGCGACCTTGGCCGGCCCTCTCGGGAAGAGCTGATAGAGCTCCTTGACCGAGACGCCCGAGGTCTTGCCGAGCACCCGCACCGTCGGGCCGGTGCCCTTCTGGGCGTACTCGGCCCGCATGAAGTGGATCACCTGCCAGTGGCGTTCGGTGAGCTCGTCGATGCCCTCGGCACGGGCGATCTCCGGCGCCATCTCCTCGGTCCACTGCTCCGGCTGCTCGAAAAAGCCCTCGTCGTTGACGGCGACCTCGTGTGCGGCGTACGTGGCGGTCGGCATCTCACGGACCTCCTGGTCGAGTCTCGGACGGCTGACGCTTGCCGTGCGTCGGCATCTCGGGGCCGATCCCCGGGATGTCCCGGCCGGGCAGCAGGGTGTGCCAGTAGAACCACTGGAACATGAGCTTGCCGAGGTGGTTGAGCCGCGACTCCTTGAGCAGCGGCAGCCCGACCGGCGTGGGGAAGTGCCCGGGCAGCGGCTCGGTCTCGTAGTTGAAGTCGATCAACAGCGCCTTCTGGAAGCCGGTCTCGATGAAGCAGTTGGCGTGCCCGTCGTAGGACGCGTCCAGACCCTTGCCGACCAAGAAGCGCGTGACGTTCTCGACCAGGACCTCGCCCTCGAAGTGGGTGACCGAGCCGGCCTTGGAGGTCGGCAGACTCGCGGCGTCGCCGATCGCGAACACGTTTGGCGCGGACCTGGATTGCAGGGTGTGCTCGTCGGTCGGGATGAAGTTCAGTTCATCGCCGAGCCCTGGCGAGCGCCCCACGTATGCGGCACCCGAATGCAGTGGGATGACGACGGCCAGGTCGAACCCCACGGTCCGGTCGTCGTAGGAGATCAGCCGGCCCCCGGCGCCGTCGATCTCACCGGTGTTGAACTCGGTCACCAGGGCGATCTGCTTTTCCTCGAGCAGCCCGCCGAGCGCCTGTGAGGCCGCCGGCGTCGTGAACGCGCCGTCGAGCGGGGTCACGTAGGTGAGCTCGACGCGGCTGCGGATCTTCCGCTCGTGCAGGTACCAGTCGGCCAGGAAGCAGAACTCGAGCGGCGCTACCGGGCACTTGATCGGCATGTCGACGACGTTCACCACCAGCCGGCCGCCGTCGAAGCGCGCCAGGGCGTCCGCCAGTGCGGCGGCACCGGTCGCGGTGTAGAAGGTAAACACCGATTCGCCCCAGCCCGGGCCGATCAGGCCCGGCGTCTCCTCTGGCACCAGCTCGCGCCCCGGTCGCCACGATCAGGACGTCGTAGACGAGCACGGTGCCGTCCGACAGCAGCACCCGGCGTCCGTCGAGATCGACCCGGTCGATCGGCGACTGGATGTAGCGGATCCCGGAATGCAGCTGCTCGCCCCGCGGCCGGGTGATCTCGTCGAGGCGGGCCAGCCCGAACGGCACAAACAGCAGTCCCGGTTGATAGACGTGCCGGTCGTCCTGGTCAACGACGGTGATCTGCGCGTCGCCGTGGCCGAGACTGCGGCGCAACCGGTTGGCCGCGAGGGTCCCCCCGGTACCCGCACCGAGGATGACGATGGCATCCATACCTCGAATATAGGTCCGGCGGCTCCCGGCCCTGCGGCGGCACGTCGCCGGGCGGCCCCGATGTCCTGCCGCCCGCGCGGTGGTCTTTACAGAAACCACACCGATCGCCAGCGCCCGGAAGGTCAAGGCCCGCGCGGCGGCGCCCGATGCAATCGGCGTGAAGCGACTTCTGACCATTCTCGCCGGGCTGGTCTGCGCCGTGGTCGCAGCGGTTCCTGCCCTCGGCCTCTCGCTGCCGGCGGTCTCGGTCAACAACCCGGGCTACGCGTGGGCCCAGGCGCCGCTCAAGGACCTCGTCGCGCACCACGGCTGGCCGTCGGACGACACGTCGGGCCTCGGCCGGATCGCGACCCGCCGGGAACTCGCCCGCGGCCTGGCCGAGCTGCTGCGCGCGCGCGGCAAGACGCCGCCGGCGCACCTGGTCCGCCCGTCGGATGTCTCGGCCAACGACCCCGACCTGCAGGCGATCGAATGGGTGACCACGACCCGCCTGTACGGCACTCCGGGCGCCGCGTTCGGGCCGAACGCCGGGATCACCACGCGCGAGACGGAGCTGCCGATCGTGCAGATCCTCGGGCTGACCGCGCAGATGAACGCGCTGGCGAGCCTCCACACCGCGGACGGGACGCGGCTGCCGGTCCCGGCCGGCTTCGGCGAGGAGATCGTCGCGTCCGATCTCGGGCTGCGCCACGATTACCCGTCGAGCTACGACTACCTGGAAACCCCGGCCGCCGCGCCGATGCCGCTGGCCGAGCTCGCGGGCATGGTCGACGCGGCGGTGATGCTGCCGGCCGCGAAGCTCGCCTGGACGGCCGACCTGTCGTCGATCGTGCTGCCGAACCTGACACCCAACCAGCGCACGGTGATCGCCGCGGCCCTGTCGGTCGTCGGCAGCCCCTACGTCTGGGGCGGCGTGTCGCCGAACGTCCAGTCGCTGTTCGGCCAGACGACCGCCGGGGGGTTCGACTGCTCGGGCCTGGTGTGGTGGGCGTACAAGTTCAGCCCCGCCTCGGCCGCAGCCGGCCTCGGCAGGGACATCGTCGGCCGCACCGCCGATCAGATGGCCTGGGAGAAGCCCTCCGAGAGGATCGCCCTCTCGAACGTGCAGGCGGGCGACCTGGTCTTCTTCGGGCCCAATGGCCCCAAGACCGCGCGGGGGCAGATCGAGCACGTGGTGATCGCCCTCGGCAATGGCTGGATGATCCACTCCAACACCGACACCGGTGGCGTATCGATCGAGCACCTGACGGGCTGGTGGGACCAGGCGATGGCCTGGGCGCGCCGCCCGGCCGCGATGGGGGGCAGCGCGACCCCGGTCGTCGTGCGTCAGACGACCACCCCGGCGGGCACGATGACCCGCGCCCGCTGGCAGCTCTTGCTCGGCTTCATCCATATCCACTTCCGTCCCGGCCTGTGGGCCGCGGTGTGGCGCAAGTTCACCTCGCACCCGGCGACGGCATTCGCGCTGCTGCGCCGCCAGCACCTGGTGTAAGCGCGCGGCCGCACCGCCCGACCCGAGGGCCGGTGCGGCCGCAGCATCGTCCGATCAGCTGGGGGCCAGGGCGGTGATCTCGTCCAGACCGGGGGCCACGATGATGCCCTGGACCGCGACGGGGGCCGCGTAGCGCCCGTTCTGGCGCGTCAGCACGAGCGCGCCGGTTCTGGCGTCGAGCGCGTAGAGGTGGCCCGAGGCCGCCGTGGCCCCGAGGGTCGCGATCCAGACCATGTTGCCGATCACCGACGGCGATCCGGAGATCGGTGCGCCCATGTCGCGGTGCCAGACGACGTGGCCGCTCGTGGTGTTGAACGCGTACAGGTTGTGGTCGTAGGACCCGAGGAAGACCAGGCCGTCGGCGACCGCCGGGCTCGAGTAGACGTAGCCGCCGGTGACGGCGGTCCAGTTGATCTGCCCGGTACCGGCGTTGATGCCGAGCACGGCGCCGTTGGTGTTGCCTGCGAACACCTGCCCACCGGCGACGGCCGCCGCGCCGTAGAAGCGGCCGGAGCCGGAGTAATAGCCGCTCGGTGCGGTGGTGCGCCACACGACCGCGCCGTTGGACGGATCGAGGGCCTCGATCTGTCCGCCGTAGTTGCCGACGATGATGTGGCTGCCCGCATCGGCGATCGCGCCCTTGACCGAGCCCGCGACCGCCTCCTGCCACACGACCGCGCCCGAGCTCAGCGAGATCCGCACGACCTCGCCCGAGCGCGTGCCGACGAAGACCCCGTTGCCGATCACCAGCGGTGAGGTCTCGACCGAGGACCCCAGCGCGACCTTCCAGATCTGGCCGCCGGTCGCGGGATTCAGCGCGTAGACATCGCCGGCCTGATTGGCGAAGATCGCCCGCTGCGGCTCGCCGGCACTTGGGGTGTCCGGCAGCCCGGTGAGCGCGGGAGATGCGGCCAGGCGCGAGCCGAGGGCGACCTTCCACAGGCGCGTGCCGGTGCTCAGGTCGTACGCGAGCCCGTAGCCGTAGTTGGCGACGAGCACGCGCCCGGCGCCGATCACCGGCGGCAGCTCGATCAGCCCCCCGGTGTTGGCCGTCCAGAGGGTGCGAAACGGCAGGGTCGAGCTCACGCTCGTGTTGGCACGGGTGTTGCCCGGGGTATTGCCGAACGTCGGCCACGCGCCCGAGCTGATCAGGGCGGCGGCGCGGTTGTTGGCCGCAGCCTTGGCCGGGGTTGGTGCCGTCGCGGTCTTGTTGGGCGCGGTGCCCTTCTTGAACCACCCGGCGGCGGCGCCAATCCCGACGACCATCAGCACGATCACCAGTGCCGCCACGATGCCCGCGACGGTTCGGCGTCGGCGAAGTCGCGCCTGGCGGGCGTTGCGGCGGTCGGGGCGTGAGGTGCTCATCGATGCGGGTCCTTTGACGTTACCGGTGCGGTGGCGCGAGCGTGTTTCAACCTAGCTACTGGATCCGCTGGCACAAGTCCTGCGCCAGCGCGCACGGGTTTACAAACTGTCGAGCGTCCGTGATGCCACCCGGCCGTACGCCGCCGCCGCGCCGCGGGACCGAATGTCCCTCAGGCGTTCGTCCGCGCCGGGACGGCCGGAACGGGCACCGGGGGAAATCGGACCGTGGCCACCGTGCCGCCGCCCTCGGCGGGCAACAGCTCGAGGGTCGCCTGGTGTCGCCCCGCCAGCGCGCGGGCGATCGCGAGGCCCAGACCGCTCCCCGGGACTTCGATCGCAGCCGATCCGCGCGCGAACCGCCCGAAGATGCCCGGCAGCTCGGCTTCGGTGACGCCGGGTCCCCGGTCCCGAATGCGGACCAGTGTCCCGCCATCCGGAGCGTGGGCCAGCTGGAGATCGACCGGCTCGTCGGCCGGGCTGTACTTGACGGCGTTGTCGAGCAGGACGAACAGCAGCTCGCGTACGCGGTTGGCGTCGCCGAGGATCGTGGCGGGAACGAGATCCGTCCGGATGGCCCGGTCGGGGGCGACGGCCTCGATCTCGGCGCACGCCTCGCCCGCGACGAGATCCAAGCGGACGGGCTCGCGGGGCGCCGCCGCCGCGGCGGTCTCGGCGAGCTCGAGCAGATCGCGCAGGATCAGCGCCAGGCGATGGCTCTCGCGCTCGACGACCGTCGCGGAAGCGGTGGCCTGCGGGATGTCGTTGCGCCCGAGCGCGCGCGCGAGGATGCGGGCGTGCCCCTCGATCGCCATCACCGGCGTCTTCAGCTCATGTGAGGCGTCGGCAATGAACTGCTCCTGCTCGGCGGACGCGGTCTGCGCACGGGCGAGCAGGCGGTTGAACGCGCGGGCGAGCCTGCCGAGCTCATCGTTGCGGCCTTCGGGCAGGCGCCGTGCAAGCTCATGGCCGGGAATTCGGTCGGCTTCGGCACGCATGCGGTCGACCGGGCGCAACGCCCACGAGGCAAGCAGCGCCCCAGCGACCGCCGCCAGCGCGACCGCGACGAGATCGACGAAGATCAGTGTCGTACGCACCGTGCTCAGGGCGCGCTGCGTGTCGGCCGTCCCGTGCAGCACGATCGCCTGCCCGCCGCCCGGCGTCGCGGCCGCCGCTGTGACCATCCCGCTGGCGACGCCTCGGGCGACGATGGCGTCGATGTCGCGAATCGTCGTGCCTGCGGCGCGGTACGACTGGCCCTCGATGTGCCCGTGGCCGTCGACCAGCCAGATCCGATCGCCTGCGGAGGCGATGCGGTCGAGCGTGATCTCGGCGCTGTCACCGAGGGCGGCCGTCGTCGCGAGCGTCGCCGCGGCCCGGCGGTCCTGCGTGGCGAGACGGTCGCGCACGATCGCGTAGATGATGGTCGAGCTGAGCGCCGCGAGGACGGCCAGCGACACCACGAACAGCAGCGTGAGGCGTACGCGAAACGTCACCGTCGCAGCGTGTAGCCGACGCCTCTGATCGTGCGAATCAGTGAATTGCCCGGCGCGTCGAGCTTCTTTCTGAGCGACGAGACGAAGAAGTCGATGACCTTCGTCCGTCCGGGATAGTTGAAGCCCCAGACGCCCTCATAGATCTGCTCGCGCGTGAACACGCGGCCGGGCGCGGTTATGAGAAAGCCCAGCAGATCGAATTCGCGGACCGACAGCTCGACGCTGCGATCGCCGACGAACACCTCGCGCGTCTCCGCGTTCAGGCGTACCTGGCCGGCCTCCAGCCAGGTCGCACCGCCGGTCCTGCGGGTCAGTGCGCGCATCCTGGCCAGCAGCTCCTCCACCGCGAACGGCTTAGCGAGGTAGTCGTCGGCGCCGCTGTCGAGCCCGATGACCCGGTCGCCCACCCGGTCGAGGGCGGTCAGCATGATGACCGGAGCCGCGAAGCCATCCCGCCGGATCTGGCGACACACCGTAAGCCCGTCGATGTCCGGCAAGCGGACGTCCAGCACCACCAGATCGGGCGGCTCGGAGCGGATCGTGTCGATCGCCGCGCGGCCGGTTGTCGCCAACGCGACCTCGTAGCCGGCCTCGTTCAGCTCGATTTCGATGAGCGAGCCGATCGACGGATCGTCTTCGACGACGAGGATCGCACGTCCGGTTTCTGACACATCGACAGCATACGAGCGGCGTGCCGCGTAGTGCGCCGGCGGGTTCCCCGGAACCCGCCGCGACGCGACGCGGTCCCGTCCAGGATCGGCCACGGGCACGCGGGCGGTGGAGGGGCAACTGTGCGATGTGGGCGAGCAGACAGCGGCGGCGGCGGGCGTCACGGCTCTCCTGTCAGGGCTTGACGACGCCCGGCGACCATAGCCCCCGAGCGTGAGTGCCCAGTGCGGCGACGGTAAGAAACTGTCGAGTGGTTCTGCGGGAACCGTCCACGCGGCACCTCGACGATTTCTCACCTTCACAGGCCGTGGCCTAACGCGGCGCGCCTAGCGTGGGTCCCCGCCACCTCGCCGTTCGATGCGCAGCCTGCGCGGCGTCGCCCGCGCCGCCCGCGCGCTCGGAGTGCGCAGCGGATGGCGCGGTGATTCCCAACCGGAAGGACCACGTGAACTCACTCAGCTACGGCGGGACGCTCGAGGCGCCGACGACGGCACAGGCCGTCGGGGTGCGCACGCTCGTCGACATCCTGCGAGCCTCGGCCGCGCGGCACGCGGCCCGCACGGCGATCGATGCCGCCGACGCGCGGCTGACCTATCGCGAACTCGTCCACAGGGCCGAAGCGCTTGCGGGCCGTCTGCGCACACGCGGCATCGGCCCTGGCGAACGCGTCGGGATTCGTGTGCCCAGCGGCGCCTCGGACCTGTACGTCGGGATCCTCGGTGTGCTTGTCGCGGGGGCCGCGTACGTCCCGGTCGACGTCGACGACCCCGAGCCGCGCGCCCAGGCAATTTGGGCCTCGGCCGACGTGTGCGCCGTCCTCGGCGAGCGTCTCGAGATCGAGGCGCGCAGGCCGGCGCACGCTCCGGGGCGCGGGGTGGCTCCGGAGGACGACGCCTGGATCATCTTCACCTCGGGGTCGACCGGCGTACCCAAGGCGGTCGCAGTGACCCACCGCTCCGCGGCCGCGTTCGTCGAGGCCGAGACACGGCTGTGGACCGTCGGCGAGGACGATCGCGTGCTGGCCGGCCTGTCGGTCGGATTCGACGCCAGCTGCGAGGAGATGTGGTTGGCCTGGCGCTCCGGTGCCGCGCTGGTCCCGGCGCCGCGCGTCGTGGTGCGCTCGGGCGCGGATCTCGGCCCGTGGCTGGCGCGGCATCGGATCAGCGTCGTCTCGACCGTCCCGACGCTCGCCGCGATGTGGGCGGACGAGGTGATCGACGGCGTCCGGCTGCTGATCCTCGGCGGAGAGGCGCTGCCGGCCGACCTTGCCTGGCGCCTGGCCCGTCGTGCAGAAGTCTGGAACACGTACGGGCCGACGGAGGCCACCGTCGTCAGCACCGCGGCGCGCGTGGCCGACGGCGCTCCGGTGCTCATCGGGTCCGCCTTGGACGGGTACGAGCTCACCGTCGTCGACGAGCACGACGAGCTTGTGGCCTTCGGAGAGGAGGGCGAGCTGGTCATCGCTGGCGACGGCCTCGCCCGGTACCTCGACCCGGATCTCGACGCGCGACGCTTCGCGCCCCTTGCCGCGCGCGGCTGGGATCGCGCCTACCGGACCGGTGACATCGTCCGGGAGCGGCCCGAGGGGTACGAGTTCGTCGGTCGGCGGGACGATCAGGTCAAGGTCGCCGGCCGTCGGATCGAACTCGGCGAGGTCGAGGCCCAGCTTCGCGCGATCGACGGGGTCACGGGCGCCGCGGCGGCGGTCCAGACGACGATGGCCGGCAACCAGGTGCTGGTCGGCTACATCACCGGCGACGCCGATGCGGATGTCGTGCGCTCGACGCTCGCGACACGGTTGCCGGCGGGCCTGGTCCCAGTGATCGCCACACTCGACGAGCTGCCGATGGCGACGTCCGGAAAGCTGGCGCGCAACAAGCTGCCGTGGCCGTTGCCCGCCGCCGTCCAAGACCAGCGCACTGACGCCGGCGACGCCGAACCGCTCACCGCGACCGCGGCATGGCTCGCCGAGCTCTGGGCGGCGCAGATCGGCGCGAAGCCCGCCGCCCTGTCGGCGGACTTCTTTGCCCTCGGGGGCACCTCGGTCGCGGCCGCGAAGCTGGTCTCGGAGATCCGCGCGCGGGTCCCGGCGGCGAGTGTCGCCGACGTCTACACGCACCGGCAGCTGGGTGCGCTGGCGGCGCGTCTTGATCGCATCGCCAGGCACGGTGAGCAGACCGGTGCCCCCCAGCAGGCCGGGCACATGCGCTGGTCGCTGGTGCAGGCCCTCGGGGCGCTGGGGCTACTCGCGCTCGGGGCGATGGAGTGGGTGTTTGGCCTGCTTGTCTTCGACCGCTGGGAGGGGACCGGCATCGGTGCGCACCTCGGCTGGGGTTGGCTCGCGCTGGCATGGATCGGCCTGTTCAGCACGCCGGGCGGGGTGGTGATCGTCCTGACCGCGCGCCGGGCGCTCCTGCGGGGGCTCGCCCCCGGCCGATATCCCCGCCGCGGCTCGCTGGCGACCCGTCTGTGGCTTGTCGAGCGGCTAGCCGAGAAGTTCCATCTCAACCGGCTCGCCGGCACGCCGTGGGCGGTGTCCTACGCGCGCCTGTGCGGGTCGACGGTCGGTACCGGAGCCCGGCTGGGCACGCTGCCCCCGGTCACCGGACTGCTCAGCGTGGGCGCGAACGCGACGCTCGAAGGGGAAGTGGACGCCGCCGGCTGGTGGATCGACGGCGACGAGCTGGTCGTGGACAAGATCCGCGTTGGTGCGCACGCGCGCGTCGGGACTCGCGCGTCGCTCATGCCGGGGGCAGATGTCGGGGTCGGTGCCGAGGTCGACCCCGGCGGCGTGGTCACCGGCTATGTCCCCGAGGGCGAGCGCTGGGCCGGTTCCCCGGCCCGACGTGTCGGATCCGGAGGGGATGCATGGCCGAAGGCTGCCCCGGCCCCGTCGGCGCGCCGCCGGTTCTGGAAGGCCATGTACGGCGCCGGGCTTGCGTTCATCGGCCTGATCCCCGTCGTGGCGGCGCTCCCCGGCCTTGTGGCCGTCACGGCGCTCAATCCGGGGCTCTTGAGCCTGCACTTCTCCGTCGGGCTCACGCTGGCGGTGGCCCCGCTCGTGGCCGCCAGCTACATCGTGTCCTACGCGCTCATCGTCGCGCTGTCGGTGCGGAGCGCCGGACGCCTGCTGCGTCCCGGCTGGCATGGCGACGACGGGTCGGTCGCGTGGGCGCTGTGGTTCACCGAGGCCGTCCAGGCCGGGGCCCGCGGAGTGCTGTTCCCGGTGTACGCAAGTCTGTACGTCAAGCCGTGGCTGCGCCTGATGGGCGTCTCGGTCGGCCGGCGTACCGAGGTCTCGACCGCGGTCGGGCTGAATCGCCTCGCCCGCATCGGCGAGACGAGCTTCCTTGCCGATGACGTCGTGTTCGCGTTGGGCCGTGCGCGCGGCGGGTGGCTCCACCTGGCACCGATCGCGGTCGGCGACCGGACCTTCCTGGGCAACAGCGCCATCCTGCAATGCGGGACGCGTCTTGGCAGCGACAGCCTCGTTGGCGCGCTGTCGTCGCCGCCGACCCATCCCGCGGAGGGCACATCGTGGCTGGGGATGCCCGGAATCGAGATGCCGCGCGTTCCCGACGCCGTCGATCCCGCGCGCACCACGCATCCGCCCGCCCGCCTGCGGATCGTGCGCGGGCTGCTGGAGACGGTCCGGATTCTGCTGCCGTCGACCGCGTCGATCGTGCTCGGGGTCGCCGTGCTCGCGACGCTCTCGGCGATCGGCCAGGCATCCGGCAGCGTCGCGGCCGTCATCGCGGCCGCGCCACTGGTGGTAGCGGTGGCGAGTGGCGCCGCCGCGGCGCTGACGATCGGTCTGAAATGGGCGCTCATCGGGCGATACCGCCCCGCTGACCACCCGTTGTGGTCGACGTTCATCTGGCGCGACGAGATCGTCAACACCTGCCATGAGCAGCTCGCCGGCGAGTGGCTGCTGGGTGACATCCTCGGCACGCCGCTGATGTCCATCTACCTGCGGGCGATGGGTGCCCGGATCGGCAGGGACGTGTGGTTCGAGACGATGTCGGTCAGCGAGTTCGACCTCGTCGACATCGCGGACCACAGCACGATCAACCGCGGCGCCGTACTGGAGACGCATCTGTTCCACGACCGGCTGATGCGGCTCGGGCCGGCCAAAGTCGGCCGGGGCGCAACGCTCGGCCCACACAGCGCGGTGTTCCCGGACACGGTCCTCGGCGACCGCTGTTGTGTCGGTGCCCGATCGTTCGTGATGCGCGGCGAGCAGCTGCCGTCGCAGACCCGCTGGCAGGGGGCGCCGGTCGTTGCGATGTGAGCCGCAGGCGCTGACGCCCGTCCGCCCCCTCGCGGTGCGCGCACCGGTGGCGTGGCTGCTCGATGCGCGTACCGCCGGATTCGACGAGGCCGCGCTGCGGGCCTGGGCCCGCGCGGAATGCGCGAAATCCGGCGCACCGTACGCGTCCCGGTCCTACGCGTATCCGTACGCGGTGATCGTCGGTCACGCCGCCGCGGTCGGCGTCGACATTGAGCGCGTGGAGTCCTGCTCGATGCTCTTTGCCGACCTCGTCTGCACGCCGTCCGAGCGCGCGCGGCTGATCGCCGACGACGATCGTCTGGATGACCATCTGACGAATCTCTGGTCGAGCAAGGAAGCGCTGGCGAAGGGCCTCGGCGACGCGCTCGACTACCATCCGGCGCGCCTGGAGTCGCCGATGTCGTGGCCCGGCGGATGCGCCGGAGCGTGGCGGGGGTCCGCGCTGCGGGCACCGGCAGGCTACTGCGCGTGGCTGTGCTGGCACGTGGCCCAGTCGGGACGCTGATCGGTCGGCGACCGACCGGCCTCACACCCCGGGCGCCCGGGCCATCACCGCGTCAGCCGGTGACGGTCAGCGTGCCGACCATTCCTGCCTGCGCGTGTCCCGGCACGGTGCAGTAGTACTGGTAGGTGCCGGGCTTCAGCGTCGCGGTGGTCGTCGAGGTCTGGCCCGGGTTGACGATCTGGCCCGGGACATCGCCGGGCGCCTTGATGGCGATCGAATGTTGGATCGAGGAGTCGTCGGTCAGTACCAGGGTCACCTTTCCGGCGGGTGCGGTCAGGGTCGTCGGGACGAACGCGAGCGCGTTCGGATCCGTCGCCAGATGCAGCGTCGTACCGCCCGGCGAGCCGGTCGTCGTGCCGGACTGCTGTGTCGAACCTGACGTCGTGGTGGTCGTCCCGGAGCTCCCGCACGCCGCCGCGGTGAGCGCGATCGCCCCGAGTGCGGCGCAGAGTCCGGCGGATCTGCGTGAGAGGTGCATGGCCATGCTCCTTGGTTACAAGTGGAGTCTGATCCCCGCCGTGCAGGGACGCAAACGGTTTTGTCGTACCGGGGACCCGTCTGCGGCTGCCGCTGATGCGGGTCGATCGCGTCAGCGGCGCCCTGTAGCGTCACCGCAATGGCGCACAAGGGAGCGCGATGGCCGATCACTCCGATCGGGTGGCCGGGGCCCGCAGTTGGCTGTACACCCCGGGAACGCAGCCTCAGCGGTTCGACCGTGCCGCCGCGGTCGGTGCCGACGGGCTGATCATCGATCTCGAGGATGCCGTGGCGGCCCGCGACAAGGACGCCGCGCGCGCGCACGCGGTCGCCCACCTGAGTGGACCCGAGGCGGGTGTCCTGCGGGCGGTGCGGATCAACCCGCCGTCGACACGTGCCGGGCTGCGCGATCTCGCTGCGCTCTCCGAGGCGGGTGTCGGCCCTGACGCGGTTGTCGTGCCCAAGTGCGCGTCGGGCGCGATCGTCGCGATGGTGGCGACGGTCTTCGCCGAGGCCGGGCAGGCACCGGCGGTCATCGCGCTGGTCGAGTCGGCGGCCGGCGTCGCGGGGCTTCAGGACCTCGTGCGGGCCCCGGGGCTTGCCGGAATCGCGGTCGGCGCGGCCGACCTGTCGGCGGACCTCGGCTGCTCACCGACGTGGGAATCCCTGGCGGCGGCGCGCTCCGTCGTCGTCGTCCATGCCGCCTCCGCAGGGCTTGCGGTGATCGACTCCCCGTTCTTCGATCTGGCCGACGATGCGGGTCTGGGGGCCGAGGCCGCGGCGGCGGCGGCGTTCGGGTTCAGCGCCAAGGCTGCCATCCATCCGCGTCAGATCCCGGCGATCAACGCGGCCTTTGCGCCGTCGGACGAGCAGATCGAGTGGGCGCACGCCGTCCTCGAGGTCGCCGCCGACGGCGTCGGCCTGGTCGACGGCGTCATGATCGATGCGGCAGTCGCGCGGCGCGCGCGCCGGATCCTGGCGAGCGTCCCGCACCCCGAGCCCTGACCGCCACTGCCCCGGCACCGCGAACCCGCCAGGAGGACCGCATGGAACGACCCCTTCCCCAGCACCGCGAGATCGGGCCACACCGCTACCGGGAGACGTCGGGGCTCTTCTTCGAGGACTTCGTGCCCGGCGACGTGTTCGAGCACCGGCCGGGCCGGACGATCACCGATGTCGACAACATCTGGATGACGCTGCTGACCATGAACACGCAGCCGGTGCACTTCGACGCGGCCTATGCGGCCCACACCGAGTGGAAGCAGCTCCTGGTCGATTCCACCTTCACGCTCGCGCTCCTGACCGGGATGAGCGTCCGCACGATCAGCGCCAAGGTCGTCGCCAACCTCGGCTGGGATCGGGTGCGCGCCACCGCGCCGGTGTTCGCGGGGGACACCCTGTACGCGGAGACGAAGGTGCTGTCGACGCGGGAGTCCGCGAGCCGACCGACCCAGGGCATCGTCGCGGTGGAAACGACAGGCCGCAACCAGGACGGCGTCGTCGTGATGACCTTCGAGCGCACCATGCTGATCTACAAGCGCGACGCGGCGCCGGACGCCGCCGCCGGCTACTGAGCGCGGCTGCGGCGCTGCGGCCGCCGCTCGTTCGCGCGTGAGTGCATCGCTGGTCGTTCGGGCTCGGTCAGCTCATTGGCGGTCGCGGCGCAGGGTGGGTCAGCACCGATGGCTGACGCCGGCGGCGGGCCTTGGTAGCGTCGGGCAGGCGGCGCAGGCGGCCGCCTGCTGGGACCCACGCACCAAGGACCGCCCGAATGGCCTATGACGAGCACCTGGCCGAGCGCATTCAGGCGTATCTCGCCGACACCGTCGGCGTCGCCGAGCTGAAGATGTTCGGCGGCTGGTGCGCCACGATCGCCGGCAACATGGCGATCGGCGTGCTCGGCGCTGATCTCATCGTCCGGGTCGGCCCCGGCGGCTACGAGGGTGCGCTGGCGCGACCGGGCGTGCGCGAATTCGACTTCAGCGGACGCCCGATGGCCGGCTGGGTGTACGTCGACGGCGCGAGTGTCCACACCCAGGAGGCGCTTGCCGAGTGGATCGAGCGCGGGGTCGGCTTCGCACGCTCGCTGCCGGCGAAGGCGCCGGGAAGTCGCGGCCGTACCCCGCCTGCGCGAGGCGGCTGAGCCGCCGCGGCCCCGACACGCTCCGGCCGGTCGATCTCGTGCGCCCGGCCCGCCGGCAGTAGTGTTGGCGGCGATGCGGCTCACCCTCGTTCGACACGCGACGATCATCATCGACATGGCGGGGACCCGGATCCTCGTCGATCCCGCCTTCGCTCCGGCCGGCAGCCTGCCGCCCGTCGACGGGACGCCGAACGCCCTCCCGAACCCGCTCGTCGGGCTTCCGACCGGCCCGGATGATCTGATCCGCGGCGTCGACGCCGTGATCGTGACCCACCTGCACCAGGACCACCTCGATGCGGTCGCGGGAGGTGCAATCCGCGGGCTGCCGGTCTACGGCCAGCCATCGGATGTACCGCGGCTCGCCGCGGCCGGCCTGCACGCGACGCCGCTCGAGGGTCCGCAGCCGCTCGGCAACGTCACCGCCACCCGCACACCGGGCCGCCACGGGACCGGGTCGCTCGGGGAGTCCCTCGGGCCGGTGAGCGGCGTCGTGCTGCGGGCCGACGGCGAGCCGACGGTCTACGTCGCCGGGGACACCGTCCTCTGCGACGAGGTCTGCAACGTGATCGTCGACCACACGCCGGACATCGTGGTCGCCAACGCCGGCGCCGCCCAGTTCACGGTGGGGGACCCCATCACGATGGACGCCGACGATGTCGTCGGCGTCGCCGAGATCGCCGCTGACGCCGCGATCGTCGTGGTTCACATGGAAGCCTTCAACCACTGCCTGCTCACGCGGCAGGAGCTCCGGTCCCGCGTCGGCGCCGAGGGCCTCGAGGATCGCGTGCACGTCATGGATGACGGCACCGCCATCGCCACCTAGCCCCGTCGCCGGGGCGGCCCGCAGGACCTGCGCGTCGGGTGTAGGGGCCCGACAGGGTCAAGGGAGCCCCGACACCACCCGCCAGGGCGCGCGAGGTGCCCGCTCACGGTCACTGACGGAGCGCCGCCGCGGCCCGCGAGGTCACAGCAGGCCGCACATCCGTGCCGTGTTCGGCCACGGGGCGAACCCGCGCGTCGTCCAGGCGCGCTCGGCCGCCAGCATCTGCTGCTGGGGGGTCCAGCGGTTCGCGGTGCCTTCGGTGCGCAGGTATGCGGCGCCGTAGGCCCGCTGGAAGCCGATGTCCATCTGCAGTCCGCCGTAGTACGGCGGATCGGCGGTGCGCCAGGACGGCGCCTCATGGGAGTGGATGCACACCCAGGCGCGCAGGTGCGGGATGCGGATGCGCGCACGGTGGGCGCGGTGATGGTGGACGGCGACGGTCAGGGTGGCCGCCGCGGGGGTCGGGTGCGGCGGGACCGGTGCGGCCGCCGCGGATGGCCCGGAGGGCAGGATCAGCGCGAATGCGAGCAGAGCAACCAGCAAGCAGTGTCCTTTGTTCGCCTACAGGGACGCGCCGAACCGCACATGGGCGTTCGGCGCTGGCATGCGGCTGCGCGTCGTCGGAGCACCGCGGTCCACCCGCTCTCTGCGAGCCGTCCCGCATGACGCGCACGCCGCAATGCGGTCGTGCTCTCGTAGCCGCACCGTGTCCGTCGCGCGAAGTGCGCGTGCGCCAGCGCCGTAGAAGGTCGGCCGGTACCCCGGTGGGCGACAAGGACCCTACGTCAAATGTCCACGAAAAGCGACGGGCAGTGAGATCTCTCACAATCCGGGGTCGGCCGCGCCGCACGCGGCCACGTCCGCGGTCGCCCGGGTATACCGCTGAAATGCAGGGGATCTCTTGTGGACGGGGTCACGCTGGCCAGCGCGCCGGGCAGGGCGGGTCGCGAGAAAGTTCTGTGACGCGTCCGACCGGGCGGCCCCCGCGCCTAGGGGATGCGGATGTCCCGGTGCCGGGCGGCGATCACACGCTGCTCGTCGGTCAGATCCGCGTCACGGACCGGCGTCACGATGGACCAATGGTCACCCACCGGGCAGTGCTGCCACCGCTTCGACCCCAGGCGGACCGCCTTGAACGACGCGCCCGGGACCCAGAGCGTCGTGAACAGGTGCCCCTTGCTGCAGCGGACCACCACGTTGCCGCCGACCGCGTAGCCGCGCCGGCGGGCGCGGACGGTGCCGACCGCATAGACGGCGCCGACGATGACGACGATCAGGATGGGGACGAGCCACGAGGCCACGCCCCGGAGCGTACCGGCGCGAGTGCGTCCGGTCGCCGACGTGGGGCGCCGTCAGGAACCGGCGGGGATCTCGGTCGTGCAGTGCGGGCACCTGGTCGCGCCGACGGCCACGTCGCTCTCGAGGCACGCCGGGCACGACTTGGTCGGCGGGGCCTCGCCGAACACCTCACGGCCGCGACGCGCCGCGTAGGCGCGATAGGGGACCACGATCGCGAAGTAGATCACCGCGACGAAGATGATGAAGTAGATGACCGCGGCAATGAAGGCACCGACGTTCACGAGTTGGCCGTTGACGTGAAAGCCCAGGCCCGTCGCGCCGCCAGGGCCGATCGCGTTGACGAGCGGCTCGATGATGTTGTCGGTGAACGCCTTGATCAGCGTGCTGAACCCGAGAGCGATGACCAGGCCGACGGCGATGATGACCAGATCGCCCTGCATGAGGAAGTTCTTGAAGCCTTTGAGCACGGGACGACCTCGCTGTGTGCGCGTTTGGGGGAGTGTGGCCAATCATCGGGGCCGCGCCGGACGGACGTCAAGTCGCGCCCCGGCCCGCGTACGGCCACGCGGCGCGGGGCGCGTGTCACGGCCCCGCGGCCGCCGCCCGCACACGTCCGGCTACACCAGCGCAGGCAATTCCGGCACGGCCAGCGTGAATCCGAGATCGCGGTCATCGATCAGCAGCGTCATGCCCGCGGCCGTCGGCTCGGCGTCGGCCGTCGCGATCGGATCCCATTCGGCCCACGCGATCGCCGTACAACAGATCTCGAGGGCACAGTGCGCGAACTCCGGCCGGGCTCGGAGCCCACGCAGATACCGGTCGATCGCCGGTGCGATACGGATCGCCCGGCGGCGATCGACATCGCCGATGCGCCGGGCGTGCATCGTGAGCACGCCGATCCTGTTGGGGTCGTCGGGGTCGTCGGGTTCGCGCACGAGCCGCACCCGCATCGGCGTCTCGCGCCAGGGCATCGATGGGTCGCGCGGCCGCCGGCCGGCGATGGCGGCGCGCGCGCCGGGGTGGCGCACGATCCCGGTGACCTCGACGTCCCCGGTCAGGCAACGCCGGATCAAGCAGCGCTGCTCGTCGCCACCGGCCCCCGCGGTCGTCTCGCGGTCCCGCCGTCCGCCCACGGCCGTTCGGAAGATGCGCATCGCCGATACCTCCTCGTACCTCCGGTGTACCGCGCCGGAGGACGTGGCGCGAGCTGTCGTTACGTGATCGTCACGCGCGCGGCGCCGGATGGTCCGCCGGGTGCCGGTCGAGGTGTCGCCCGGGGGGTTCAGGCCGCCCCCGAGTGCGGGCCACGCTCCAAGGCGTCCGCAGCGGCGCGCGCGGCGGCGTCGGTCGAGGCGTCATCGATGGCGCGCGTGGCCGTGCCGGGCTGGTCGTTGATCGATTCCTTGAACCCGCGCAGGCCGGATCCGAGCGAGCGGCCCACTTCAGGGAGGCGCTTGGCGCCGAAGATCAGCAGCACGACCGCCAGCAGCAGGATGATGTGCAGGGGACTGTCGAGACCCATTGATGTACTCCGATCTGGAGATGGTCACCAGGGATTCGCTCGGGGGGCGCCGACGGTTCGCCCCGGCGCAACGGCACGTCGGACCGCGCCTTGGCAGCACCCGGAGCGCGATGCCGTCCGGTGCGTAATGTTCGGCGCGTTCGGTTTCGATACCTGACTCGTGAGGGCGCCGATGCATCGCCAGTTTCGGTCGCTGGGCATCCGCCCGCCGGTGGGGCGCGCCGGCGTGGCCGTGCTCGCCGCGCTGGCGGTCGCGGGACTGGCCGGGTGCGGGTCGTCGGGCGCGGCGGCGGGATCCGGGCAGTCCGCGCAGTCGCTGCTGAACGCGACGCTGCACAACGCCGTGGCCTGCTCCGGCGTGCACGAGTCGGCCCATGAGACCGCGCCGGGTGTCGCGGTGAGCATGCTCAACGACATCGGACCCGCGAGCGGTCGCCAGCAGATCGACGCCAACGGCGGCCACTCGGTGGTGATCGTCGCGGGAGGCCGGGCGTATTTCCGGGGCGACGCGATCGCCCTCGCAGGCACCTATCAATTCCCGATCACCGTCGCGCGAGAGTACGCCGGCAAGTGGATCTCGATGGGTCCGACCGACGCCGGGTACGCGCAGGTCAGCGGTGCCGTGACCCTCGCCTCAGACTTCCACCAGATCGCCTTCACGGGGCCGGTCAGCTCCCATCCGGTCACGCTGGCCGACGGGCGCCGGGCGACCGCGATCACGGGCATGATGGACGGACCGACGGGGACCCCGATTCCGGCGACGCTCGATGTCAGCACGACCGGCACGGTGCTGCCCATCGCGCTGCATGCCGGCGACCGGCAGGTCGCCGAGGACGTGACCTGGTCCCGATGGGGCCAGCCGGTCGCGTTCAGCGCGCCGGCCGGCGCCGTCCCGGTCGCCGGCCTTGGGGTCGCGCCCGGTGGCACCGGCGGGACCGCAGCGCCGCCGACGCGCGTCTAGGCCGAACCGCCGCGCACGCGGCAGCCGGGCGCAACGGCGCCGACGCACGCCCTTAATCGTTTGGCCAGGACGTCTCTTAGGTTGCTCTCAGGCAATGGGCGTTCGATGTCTGCGACGCATCCATGGCGGTCCGCCGCACGTTCACAGAGACCGAGGAACCCATGACCCCCACGACCGAATTCCCGCCGCCTCGTCGATCTTCCTCGCGCCGCAGGCGAGCCATCAACATCGCGTCGATCGCACTCGTCGCCGGTCTGGTCGGGAGCGGGGTTGCGCTCGGCGTGGATCACGCGGCCGGGCTTGCCTCATCCGGCGGCGCAGCGGTCACGACCCCGTCGGGGAGCGCTTCGTCGGGCACGGGAGCGTCGCCGGGCGCGTCCGGCGGCACGCTGGGTCCGCCCAGCGGCAGCGGGTATGGCGGGGGCTATGGCGGCGGGTACAGCGGCGGCTACGGGAGCGGTTCATACCCGGGCGGGTCCTCCGGAGTGGGGAGCTCCTCGAGCGGGTCCGCCACGAGCTCCCCGACGCCCGGCGCAGGTGCGCCGGCCGACGTCAGCGGCATCGCCGCCAAGGTCGCCCCGGCGCTGGTGGACGTCAACTCGACGTTCAGCTACCAGAGCGAGGCCGGAGCGGGCACCGGGGTGGTGATCACCTCCAACGGCGAGGTCATCACCAACAACCACGTCGTAAACGGGGCGACGTCGATCAGCGTCACCGACGTCGGCAACGGCAAGACCTATCACGCGACGGTCGCCGGGTACGACGCGTCGCACGATATCGCGGTCCTGCAGCTCCAAGGCGCATCCGGGCTCACGACGGCATCGATCGGCGACTCCTCGAAGGCGAGCGTCGGCGAGCCGATCGTCGCGGTCGGCAACGCCGGGGGCACCGGCGGGACGCCGACCAGCGCCGGTGGGTCGATCACCGCGCTGGACCAGTCGCTGACGGCCGGTGACGACCTCAACGGCACGAGCGAGCAGCTGGGCGGCATGATCGAGGTCAACGCCGACGTGCAGCCTGGCGACTCCGGCGGATCGCTGGTCAACAGCGCCGGCCAGGTGGTGGGCATCGACACCGCGGGCTCGTCGGGGTCGACGTCGGTCGATTATTCGGCGCAGGCCACGGACGTCCAGGCGTACGCCGTCCCGATCAACACGGCCCTGGCCCTCGCGCAGCAGATCGAGGCAGGCCAGGGGACAAGCACGATCCACGTCGGGGAAACGGCTTTCCTGGGCGTGGAGACCTCAGCGACCGATGCGCAGGGCACCGGCGGCTACGGCGGCGGCTACGGGTTCTCGGGCGGTGGCAGCGCATCGACGGGCAGCTCCGGCGTCACGATCGCCGGTCTGGTCAGCGGCAGCGCGGCGGCGCAGGCCGGCCTGGCCGAAGGCGACACCATCACCTCGTTCGACGGCCAGACGGTGAGCTCGCCGTCCGATCTGACCAAGCTGCTCGTCCCGCTCCATCCGGGTGACAAGGTCCAGGTCGGCTGGACCGACTCCTCAGGCCAGTCCCACACCGGGACCGTCGTGCTCGGGTCCGGACCGTCGGCGTGACCGGGCCCGGCCAGGCGCCGCCGTGGCGCGCGGACTACCGCGGGCGCCGCCCGGCGCGAAGGGGCGCGTGGCGTGCCACGTCGGCAGCGCCGCCCACCCGCGCGTGCCGCGCTCGGCGGTCGGGTATTGTCACGTCACCGTTCGGCGGATCGAACGGGCCCGTCCGAACCCGTCCGCGTCGGGGAGGCAGCGTCATGTTGTGGACGAGCGCCGTCAGCGCGGCCATCCTCCTGGTGGTCGTCGGGTGCGCTTCGCTCGTGCGCGGTCGCGCCTAGCGGGTCGTCCGCCGCCGTGGCCAGCTCCTCCGCGGGCGTGCTTGTCGTCGGCGCAGGCGTCGCGGGCAGCGCCGTGGCGATGCACCTGGCCGAGATGGGCGCGGGCGATGTGACCGTCGTGGATCCCGACCTCGCGGGTACGCGCTCGTCGTCCGAACTGAACGCCGGCGGCGTCCGGGCGACCTGGTGGCAGCGGGTGAACATCGAGCTGTGCGCGGCCTCGATCGGTTTCCTGCGCGAACAGGGCGCCGAGGTGGGCTTCCGGCCGCTCGGCTACCTGTGGCTCTACGGACCTGAGCTCTGGCACGGCGCTCTGGAGCACGTCGCGCTCCAGCGTGCCCTCGGCCAGGAGGTCGAGCTGCTGACCCCGGCCGAGGTCGGCTCCCGCTGGCCAGAGATCGACCGCCTCGGCGGGATCGCCGGCGCGACGTTCTCCCCGCGGGACGGGTTGGTGAACGCGAATGCGGTCAAGCAGCTCTACCGGCGCCGCGCGCGGGCCGCCGGCGCGCGGTTCGTCGACCGCCGGCTGGTGGTCCAGGTGGAGCGCGAGGGTCCGCGCGTGCGCGCGGTCCGCGTGCGCGTGCTCGCGGACGAAGCCGCGGCGCTTGCAGCGCTCATCGGCGTCGCGACCAGCGGCGACGAGGAGGTCATCACCTGCGAGCGGCTCGTCAACGCCGCCGGCCCCTGGGCCGCCCCGCTGGCGACGCTCATCGGCGTTGCGATCCCGTGCCGGGCAGTGCGGCGCCAGGTCACGCTCTTTGCCTGCCGCGACGTCGACCTGTCCCGGTACGGGATGATCGTCGACACCAGCGGCTGCTACTTCCACCACGAAGGCGGCGAAGTGATCCTGGCCGGGTACTCGCCGCCCGGCGATCCCGCGGGGTATCGCTTCGACTACGACGGCCGCGCCTTCTTCGAGGCCGAGATTTGGCCGCGCCTGGCCGCGCGCCTGAGCGGGATGGACCGGCTGCGGTACGTCGGCGGCTGGGCGGGGCTCTATGAGCTCTCGCCGGACCACAGCGCGCTGCTGGGCCGGGTCGACGGCCTCGAGAACGTCTACGAGCTGCACTCGTTCTCGGGTCGCGGCGTGATGCAGAGCTATGCCGCCGGGCGTGCCCTCGCCGAGCTCATCATGCTCGGACGGTTCGCGACGATCGATGCCACGGCCCTGGCCGGGGACCGGTTTGCCACCGGCGCGCTCCAACCCGAAGCGCTGCACATCTAGCGCGGCGCAGCCGGTCTTCGCCGGCGAGCGCGAGGCTTCCCCGATCGGCCGGCCCGCCAGGCGACGTGGCGGCCCGGCCGATCGGGGCGCTGCTCAGGCGGGCCGGTAGGCGGTCAGCCAGTTGATCTGGACGTTCCCGTTCGCCGAGTCCGCCGGCGCGGGGCCGCTGGTCCACGTCTCCGCCTGGATGATCAGGTGCATCGGCGTGTCGGGGACGCGCGTCGTCGAGGTGTACACGGTGCGCCCGTCGAGTTGGAAGGTGATGCCGCTCGCCAGCCACGTGACGGTCGCGACGTGCCATGCCCCCGGGGTGGTGCCCGTGTCGAAGACCACCGAATCGGAGGCCGCCGTCCCGTTCTGGTAGTGCACCGCACCCCAGATGGTGCTGGTCAGGTTGGCCTCGGGGAAGTCGATCTCGCC
Source organism: uncultured Thermoleophilia bacterium (assembly GCA_963768285.1). GTDB lineage: Bacteria > Actinomycetota > Thermoleophilia > Miltoncostaeales > Miltoncostaeaceae > CAITWD01. The sequence goes on along the minus strand of CAVYHI010000010.1, from coordinate 48,364 downwards.
GTCCGCGGGCCAGAGGTTGCTGTCGGGCCACAGCAGCATCGCGACCTTGTAACCGGGCACGGCGTCCGCCCGGAACCGCATGACGTAGCGGCCGTAGAGCTGGCCGCCATCACTGCCGGTCGCCCCCGGGATGGTCGGGACCACGGCGGCCACCATGTGCACGCCGGCTTCGGTGTGCAGGTAGAGGTTCATCACGCCGTCGGCGATCGACACGACCTTCGACGGCATGTACGTGCCGTTCTTGCTCGTGTCCAGCCACCCGTCGGGGTAGCTGTTGCCCCAGGTGCTGGCGACCGCCGATGGGAAGCTGCCCACCGGCACGTTCTGGTTGAAGTTGTCGGCGAACACCTGGTGCCACCCGGGAATGTCCCCGGTCGGCATCGCTGTCCCGGCCGACGACGGCGCCGCCGACGGCCCCGACACGTGCGGCGGCGATGCGAGTGCGGTCGCCTTGCAGCTCATCGCGACCACGCGCGCGTGGGAGATCTTATTGACCAGCCGGTAGGCCTTGGCCGGGCTCGCGGTCATCTTCCGCCAGATCTCGGCGCGCAGCGCCGCCCCATAGTGCGTGTTCAGGTCTTGGCGCAGGAGCACCCAGAGCGGGTGGGTCATCCTCCCGTTCGCGGTCACATTGCACTTTGCGGGCGACGCGCCCTGGGCGACCCCCAGTGACGCCGTCAGCACGCCGGCGAGAACAACGAACACGAGGGCCGCTTGGCGGCACAGCTTGGTCATGTTGCGAGACCTCCGGTCGACTCGCCTGAGATCGCGAGCGTGGTCGGTGTCGATTCGCTCCGCGGCGCCGCCGCGGCATGAGATCACTCACCTCGGGCATGCGTCCGCCCCGATGCGCCGCTACTGGGCCGACCGGGACCGTCCAATGCCCAAGCTTCGTGGCAACCTAGCGACGGTGGCGGACATTGCAAGGCCACGAGGTCCCGCCGTGGGCCCGCAGCCGCCGGATCATCCGGACCGTTACAAGGGCCCGGGGGCGCGCCGTGCTACGCGAAAGCCCGTACCATGACTGAGGGTTCGCCGCGGCGGGTTCGGCCGATGATCGTCACCGACGCGCGCCGTGAAACAGCACGAAATTGTTCGTGCGACCCGCAGAGGAGCAGCCCCCCCGAGGTCTGCGGGTCGCTCAGCACGAGGCGATCGCCGATCCCGACGTCGAGGTATGTGCAGAATTCCTCGGAGCGGGTGAGCTCGGCGTCCCCCAGACCCGGGAACACGCCGTGCCGCTGTGCCTCCTCGACGCACGCCAAGGTGGGGACCCGCCCCGACCACAGCTCGATCTGGACGCCGGATTCCCGCGCGATGTCGTATGCGTGGCCCACCAGCCCGAATCCGCTGACGTCCGTCGCGGTGCGGATGCCGGCGAGCTGCGCGGCGCGGGCCGCGCTGCGATTCGACGCGAGCATGGAATCACAAGCCTCGCGCCACGCATCCGCGGAGATCAGGCCGAGCTTGCGTAAGGCGATCGCCATCCCGGTGCCCACGGGCTTGGTGAGCCCAACGAGCTGGTCCGGTACGGCGGCGGCGTGCGACATTGCGTCAGACCCGTCGACGGACCCGATGACCACGAGGCCGAACAGGGGCGTGTCCAGCGTGATCGAGTGGCCCCCGACGATGGACGTGTCCGCTGCGCGGCACACCGCCGACGCGCCGCGGAGCACCTGCTCCGGTTCGAGGCCGCGCACCCGGGCGCGCTGCGGCCAGCCGAGGATCGCGAGCGCGGCGCGCGGGGCGCCCCCGACGGCGTAGATGTCCGAGAGCGCATTCTGCGCGGCGATCTGACCCCACTCGAACGGATCGTCGGATGCCGGCGTGCCGAAATCGACCGAGACGCACGCCCGCTCGCCCGCCGTCGTGTCGACCAGCGCGGCGTCCTCGCCCAGCGACCGCGCGTGGGCGTGGTCGTCGGCGGCAAGGGCGTCCAGCAGCCGGGCAAGCTGCCGCGACGGCATCTTCGCGCCGCACCCGCCCGCGGCGCAGAGCGCCAGCAGGCCCTGCGCGCCGATGTCGGTCAGCTCCTCGCGCGGCACGGGCGTCATGTCACCGGACGACCGACATCGAGGATGCCGGCAGGACCGGGCGCGGTGGGGAGCTACGCGGGGTCATCGCGCAGCAGCGCTTCGGCGATCGTTGCGCGCTGGACCTCGGTGGTGCCGGCGGGGATGCGCAAGTTGCGGGCGACGCGATAGATGAGCTCGAGCCCGGTCTCGGTGAGCAGCCCCTGGCCGCCGTGGATCTGGATCGCTCGGTCGACGACCCGGGACAGCGCCTCGTCGTTCCAGGTCTTGATGGTCGACACGTCGCGGCGCATTGCGGGCGTCGTGCGGGCACCGAACGGGTCGGTCCGGTCGAGCCCGGCCAGGAGCTCGAGCGAGAGCGCCCGCATCGCGTGCCAGTCCATGTACATGTCGCTCAGCATCTGGGCGACGGCGCCCAACTGCCCGATGGGGGCCCCGAAGGCCTCGCGCTCGCGGCAGTAGTGCCGGGAGCGGGCGAGGCAGTGCCAGGCAAGCCCGCTGCACATCCCGCCGCGCCGCGTGCGTGCCCAGTTGATCCAGCAGAGGGCCATTTGCAGACCCCCGCCGACCTCGCCGACCACGGCGCTGGCCGGAACCCGGACGTCGCGGAATTCGAGCACACCCGTCTGGCCGTCGGCCATGATCGTCTGCTGCACAGGGCCGCGGTGCACGCCGGGCGCGTCGAGCGGGACGAGGAACATCGTCAGCGCGCGCCGATCGGCGCCCTCCTCACGCGCCACGACCTGCGCGTACGCGGCAAACGGTGCACCGGTGATCAGGTGTTTGGTGCCGGTCAGCCGCCAGCCGTCCCCGTCGCGGCGCGCCGTGGTCGTCAAAGCGAGCGCGTCCGAGCCGGCACCGGGCTCGGTGATGGCGAACGCCACGCTGATGCGCCCCGCGGCGAAGGCGGGCAGGACCTGCTCGCGCGCCGCCGGGCTCCAGTGGGAGACCAGCGGGCTCGGCCCGTCGGTCCAGCCGAGCACCCACTGCGCGCCGCCCAGGCCGTAGCGATAGACCTCTTCCTGCACGTGGAAGCAATCGACCAGGCTCAGCCCGCGGCCGCCGTCCGCGGTCGGCAGGTGGGCGCAGTAGACGCCGGCGTCGGCCGCCGCCTGGTGGATCGACATCTTCAGCGCGCGCACATCGTCCGATAGCCGCCCGTCGTCGGCGACGGCGAAGCCGGACCCAGACGGCCGCCGGGATGCGGCGATGAGCGGCAGCACGTCGGCGCCGATGAGCCGGCGGGCACGCAGGACGACGTCGTGTCCCCGGGCGGAGGGCGGATGCCCGAGCGATGACGGCGGTGGCGGCACGCGCATTTGGCCTCCGTGGCACGGCGTCGGATCACTGCGGAACGGAATCCCGCAAGCTTGGGGGCATGATAGTCCCGGCGTGGCTCGTGCCGGGCCGGTCGCGCCGGCGCCGGCGGGCGTCGGTGGGGCCGGGGGCCCGGCGTAGACTCGGGCCACACGCACCTCCCCGCCGAGCCGGACGCTGAGGCTATGACCGACTGGGGCATGATCCACGGGCGTTTCCAGCCCTTCCATAACGGGCACCTGGAGTACCTGCTGGCCGCGGCGGCCCGGTGTGACCGCCTGCTGGTCGGGATCACGAACCCGGACCGGCTGCGGACGCGCCCCGAGCCGGAGGACCCCGTGCGCCACCTGCCGGAGTCGAATCCGTTCACGTACATCGAGCGCTTGTTGATGACCGAGGCCGCTGCGGGCGCGGCAGGGCTCGAGATCACCGTGATCCCGTTTCCGATCAATGACCCGGAGACGTGGCCGGCGTACGTGCCGCCCGGGACGGTGCAGTTCGTCCGGCTGTTTTCGGCGTGGGGCGATGCCAAGCTGGAGCGCTTCCGGGACCACGGCTACGAGGTTGTCGTGCTCGAGGCGGACCAGAAGCGGGTCTCTGGACAGCAGGTGCGCGCCGCCATGCGTACCGGCGGTGACTGGGCCTCCCTCGTCCCACCCGCGGTGGCCCAGGTCATCGCCGCGCTCCCGGAGGGCCGTGCGCCCGCTGCTGATCGTCCTGCTTGACGGCCTCGGCGACCGTGCCGTAGCCGAACACGGTGGCCTGACCGCCAACGAGGCCGCGTTCACGCCGAATCTCGACGCGCTGGCCCACCGCGGGTCCTGCGGACTGCTCAGCCCGCTGGGGCCCGGCCGGGCGCCATCGAGCGAGCGCGCACACTGGTCCATGCTCGGCTACCTGGCCGAGGAGTTCCCGGGTCGCGCCGTACTGGAGGCGCGGGGCCGTGGTCTGGCGGTCGGCGAGGGGGAGGTCGCGGCCTTTGCGGCGCTGCGGCCGGCCGCGGTCCGCGGCCGCGAGATCTGGGTGACCGGGCGCGTCGGTCCGGCGGACGCGGCCGACGCCGGGATCCTGTTGGGCGGCCTCGGGACGGTGCAGACCGGTCCCTTGCGCGTCGCGATCGCGCCGATCGGCGGCGGAGAGGCGATCCTCATCATCGCCGGCGGGGCCGACGACCGCGTGACCGACACGGACCCCTTCTTTCGCGATCGGTATCCGGTCCTGCGGCCACAGGCGCTGGTCCCCGCGGCGGACCTGACGGCCCGTTGCGTGGAGCTGTGGAGCCGGGCCGCGGTGCGGACGCTCGCCCGGCATCCGGTCAACCGGGACCGTGCCCGGCGCGCGTCGCCGCCGCTGAACGTCATCACGCTCAAGTGGTTTGGCCGCCCGCGGTCGGCTCCCACGTTCCGCGCGCGCCACGGGGTCGCCGGCTCCCTGATCGCCGCGTCGCCGTTTCTCGCCGGGCTTGCCCGCACCGTCGGCCTCGCGTACGAGTACTGCCCGGAGACCGCGGACCCCGCAGCCGACCTGCGCGCGCGCCTCGATCTGGCGCGGACGCGCCTCGATGCCGGCGACACGTTCGTGTTCTGCCACCTCAAGGCGACCGATGAGGCCGGGCACACGAAGTCGCCCGGGATCAAGCGTCGCACGATCGCGTCGGTCGACCTGGCGCTCGCCGGTCTCGCGGACCGGTTCGCCGATGCGGTGGTCTGCGTCACGGGCGACCACGCGACCCCGACGGCCCGGGAGGTGATCCACTCGGGCGACCCCGTGCCGTTCATCATCGCCGGCCCGGGGGTCCGCTCCGACCGGGTCGAGCGGTTCGGGGAAATGTCCTGCGCCGACGGGATCTTCGGACAGCTCCGCGGCGAGGATGTGATGCCGGTGTTGCTGAACGCCGCCGGCCGGGCGCTGTTTCTCGGGTCGCGTCCCGGGGCGGTGCCCGGCCAAGCGGGTGCGCCGGCCGATGTGCAGCCGCTGATCATCGGGCCGTAATCCGCGCGCCGCGCGCGGCGGTGCGCGGCCGGCTGGCTCGGTCTCGGGAGGCGACCCGGCCGCCAACGGGCGCGGAGCGATCCGGTATAGCGCGCCTGGCAATCGTGGCCTGTTGGTTCGTGCTGGTGCTCGTGCGGGCCATCGCCAGCTTGTTTTGCGAAGAAAACGGCGCGCCGGGCGCCGGGAGGGTGGCGCTCGTCGCTGCTCACCCGGGCGCTGCTCGCGGGTGTCGTGGCGATCGCGTTTACCGCGGGGACGGTCGGCGGCGGTCTCTGGGCTGTGGGCTCCGTGGTCGGCTGGCTGTCGGTCGTGATCGTTCTCATCGGGCTGGCGTTCGCGCTGTCGGCCCGTGCCGAACTCGGACGCGACTGGAGTGCACTGGTCGTGGTCACGGCCGACCCGGCGCTCGTCCGAACCGGTCCGTACGCGATCGTCCGGCACCCGATCTCCACGGGGATCATCACGATGGCGCTTGGCACCGCGCTGGACTCGGGAACCGCGCTTGTGCTCGGGCTGCTGTGTGCCGTGTGTGCGGGGCTGTGGGCTCAAGAGCCGCCGCGAGGAGGAAGTCATGGGCGGCGATGTTGCCCGAGGAATGCCCGGACTGCCGGCGCCACGTGCGGGCGCCGGTCCATACGTGTCCACACCGCGCGACGACGCGTCGTCGTCGCGGGTCGGGACACGTCATGTCAGTCCCGGCTCCAGACCCCGTCGGTCACCGGCGTCGTGCTTGGGGCGTTGCCGCCCCCCGGTCGCGCCGATCTGCGCGCCTCGATCAGCGATCGAACCGGGTGCCGGGCGTTCCGGTCACTGCGCGCGGGAGTCCTAGGATCCGGACCCGGGCTTGGGATGCACCGCGGTCAGCGGCATGGCTCGGGCGAGGAACCGCCCGAAGACCGCGGCGCCGGGGAATGTCAGGTGGAGCCCATCTGGCTGGAACCACCCGCGGTGGCCCCGGCTGTAGTCGACCCAATCGAGCACGACGATCCGTCCGGGGTGTCGTGCGCGGTTCGCGCCGAATCAGCGCCGTGTCCGGCGCGGCGATTCCTCCGGGCTCCAGATGGGTGACCATGACCAGGTCGCGCGTCGCGCCGATGACCGACAGCGCCATGGTGACGTCGCCCTCGGTGACCGGACCGTTTGCGCCGAGTGCCACGATGACCACCCTTGGCAGCTTGCCCTTCTGGCGCAGCGTCCTCAGGAGCGCAATGCCCTCGGCGTATTGGCGGCACCCGCGCGCGTTCGCGCTGATGCCCTCGCGCCTGAGCGTCGGCAGGGACAGGATCAGCGTCGAGTCACCGACTGCCAGGGGCGGCAGCTGGCCGCCGCGCGCCGGTGCGACGGTTTCGCTGTAGACGCCGCTACAGCTGGCATCGGCGATGCCCGATCGACCGCCGATCGCCACGAGCACCGCCACCGCGAGCAACACCAGCGCGCACGTCGACACGATGCGAGCGTGGCCGCGGAGCGGGTGTCGCACATCGGCGGCTGGCGACGGTGGACTTCGACGCATGTCTGTCGGCATCACGCCCCTTTACGGGTGGACCTGGCCGTCGCGACCCGGCCATGTCCGGATGACACGCCGGCTCGCGGCTCGCAAGGGTCGGTTGCGGATGTCTAGGGCACGGAGGTCCTCCGCGTCAAGCGGAGCCCCAGCGTGATGCCGCGCGCGCGACGGCGCGATCGCTCACCGGTGACAGCTGATCGTCAACGGCCCAGCGACCCCAAAGGGGCGCGGCGACCGCCTTCGCACGGTGGTGGCGGTAGGGGTGCCGTATCGCCGGCGAGCGCCTCGGCGGCCTCCCCGATGGCGCGGTCAACATCGACCTCGTCGAGGTTGATCGTGAAGCTCATCGTGTTCTCCTCGCTGGGATCGGAGGTCGCGGGCCTGGAACCCCGTTAGCGATGAGCCCGAGCGCCCGCGTGGGGCGTCGGCCGTAACAGGCGTTCGTCGGCACGGGCGGATCGGGTCCGACCGGCCCTGGCATCGCGATTCAGCGTCGCCGAACGGTCTGGAGCGACCGGCGGCGCGCCGGTTCGGACGCCGTGCCCGACAAGAGCGGGGCCCGCGCCTGACGGCGACCCCTTCCATGACGGACTGGCCCACGGCCTCCGCCGCGGGCCGCTGCGCCGGGGGGCGCCCGCCTGGCCGCCCCCCGGCGCGCGGGCTGTTAGCTGCTGGGAGGCTTGATGACTGGCGGTCCCAACGGCGGGAAGGCCGGCCCACCGAGCGACAGGTTCATCACCGTCCAGGACAGCGACATCCCGAGGGCGGCGAAGACGAAGATGACATAACCGGCGACCTTTAACACATTCGTACTGATGGGCGTCATCGAGTAAGCCGCGGCGACGAGGCACAATGCGAGCACGACGAGCCCGAAGATCAGGGGGTAGATGATCGGCAGGCGCAAGCTCGCGAGCGTCAGGAACACGAAGAAGATCGCGAACGTCACCGAGAACATCACGACCGTGTTGGCGATCGCTGCGGGCGGGATCACGAACCAGTCGTGGAGCACGCCGAGAACGAGTACCGAGTAGCCGATCCAGAACCCGCCGAACGTGCCCGCAAAGCAGGCGACAAATGACTGTCCGGCGGATGCGGCCCACCAGGTTGAAACAACAAGAATAAGACCGGTACATCCGAGCAAGATCGCGATCGGAGACCCAAGCGCAAGCCCTGTTGGATCGAGTGGCCTGCGTGAGCTGGATGCCGAGCGCGATTGAGCCGATCACAAAGACCGGCGCTGCGACCGTCTGCGGGTCGCCTGAGGCTGCCATGACTCCTCCTTGCGTGTGGCTTGCCCGCGTCCCACGGATAGGGCGCGCGGGTTGTTGTCCTCAAATAAACTCCGATCGATCGAGGTCAGTCAACCGCTGGGCCGCATGTGAGCCCCGTCGGGGTGGTGTCCGGCCGGTGCCCCGGGCGTAGCCCTGGGGTGCGTGGCGCGCCCCAGCGCCCGCCCGGACACGGGCGTCGCCGAGACCGCGTTTGTGCCGTCGCCACCGATCACGCATCACGCACACCGGACCGGGCCGCGGTGGGCCGGCACTGCCTTCGGCGCGCCCGCGTTCCGGGCGGCGCTACACTCGAATTACCGGCGACCCGGCGGACGTGACGCGCGCCGTCGCCGAGATCGACCACCATGACCGCATCACTCCGAGCGTCGAGGCGCGTACGGGCGGCCGCCGTGCTGGCCCTGTCCGGCCGATACGCGTTTGCGGGACGTGATGCCGCCGACGGCCTGCGCCAGTGGGCCAATATGCGGATGTCGATCTGACGATCGTCGACGGCACCAGCGACGGGGTGCGGACCGCGCGCTGCATGCGGGCACTCGCGGGTCGGTATGAGATCCTGTTCGGGCCCTACGGCAGCGGACCGATGCGTGCGGTCCAACGCGAACTCGCCGGCGAGCCGTGGGTGATCTGGAACCATGGCGCCGCCGCCGCCCGGCCATCCGCGATTCGCCAAGTCGATGTGTTGGCCCCCGCCGAGCGGTATTGGGTCGGGTTGCCGCAGGTGCTGGCGGATGCCGAGGCCGACCCGGGCCGGGTGGTGCTGCTGACCGCGCTGTCGCCGTTTGCTCGGGCCGTCGCCGCCGGCGTCCGCGCGGCGCTTGCCGGCTGCCACGCCGTCCCGCTATGGGATGTCGATGTCGCGCCGAGCTCGCGCCCGAGCGCGTGTCCGGCAGGCGGTGCGGCTCGGCGCCGAGGTCATCATCGGCTGCGGTCGGCGGGAGGACGATCTAGCGCTCGCCGAGGCGCTGCGTGGGGCGCCGGTGCTCGTCGGACTGGTGCTGTGCGGCATCGAACAGGCCGCCGCCGACCTCGGGCCGGCCGTGCTCGGCTGGTTCGGGCCGAGCCAGTGGCCCCCCGACGGGATACAGCCCGGCTTCGGGTTACCGCCCGGAGCGAGCTATCCCGCGGCCCAAAGCGCGGCCGCCGGCATTCTCGCCCTGGAGGCACTTGCTCGGGCGGGGAGCGCCCACCCGGACGCACGTCTGGCCGGCAGCGATCGCCCTGAAGGCGCGGACCCATCTCGGCCCGTTTGCGGTTGACCGCGACGGGCGTCAAACCGCCGCCTGTCCGAGCATCGTCAGGTGGGTTCGCGGCGCGTCGGGCGGGTTGTCGCTCCGCACGGCGTGGCGAGCGGACGGCGGGGCCACTGCCCAGACGGACCCGCTGAGCCTCTAGCACGCCAACGCCCTCGGGGAGCCGCCGGGCGGGCCGCTGCCGACCGATCGATGCTGGGCCGGGTTGGCCGATCTGACATGGAGTCCGCAGCCGTCGGGCCCCAGCAACGCGCGAGACCTGCGTGAGCAGGGCGTCGATTGATTGCCGACGGGGTCTGCGCACGTGCCGGCGCCGGGTTGCGGGGACGCACCGTCGGTGGGCGTCCGGCCCCACCGCACGCGCGGGTGACGCGCTGCTCCCCCGCGGTCACGACGCGTGGCTCCGTGCTGGCAACGGCCGCGCCGGCGCTCACCCAGCCGCGGGGCAGGCGATGAGCGCCGCCGCCGATCAACGGCCGCCGTCCGCCTCGGCCGCCGGGAACCTGACTTGGGCGATCGTGCCCCCGCCCTTCGCGGGATCGAGCCGCAGCGTTGCCTGATGTCGTTCGGCCAGCGTGCGAGCGATCGCAAGACCCGGGCCGCTGCCGGGAACACCGATTGCGGCCGAGCCGTGAGCTTCCACGGGGTCAACCCGAACAAAGCACCCCAAGTGACGATCCCGATCTCGACAAGCACCTTCGGCAGCTACCTGTACCGGGGCGCCGACTACGGGGATGTCGTGTTCCCCGTCGAGCCCGAAGATCAAGACGTCATCAACGGCTTCCTCGGCGTGACGAACGCGACAGACACCATGACCGGCAACGCGCTGCCGCAGCTGAAGACGGTCAGCGTCGATGTGCTCAACGGCACCGGGATCAGCGGCCAGGCTGCCGCAACGGCAACCGCGCTCGGGAAACTCGGTTTCGACCTGGCCGGCACGGGCGATCGCGCTCCAGTCAGCGCCCAGGCCGAGGAGACGGTGGTCCATTACGCGGGGCCCCGTCAGCATGCGGCCGCCGAGGCCGTGGCGAGGGCGCTCTCGGGCTTCGTGATCACGGCAGACGATGCAGCGATGGTGAGCCCGGGTTCCCAGGCGACCGTCGTCACCGGGAGCCACTTCAGCGTGGACGCGCCAGCCGCGTCAACACCGACGACGCCGGCGAGCGCGATTCCGGCCCCGACGAGCACACCGCCGGCATCAGCGGGTTCCGCACCTTCCGGGTTCCAGGCCCCCGGCCCGGCAGTGCAAGGTCCGCCCCCCTGGGACCCCTGCGCGTGCACGGCATCTGGGGGGCCGGGGTCCGAGTGCAGCGTCTTCGTGACGCAATCGATACTCCGGTTTCACGGCGCTGCAACCACTCCATCGTGGTGGCTCGGGGACAGTCAGAGCGATCCGGTATCGGAGTACGAAATGGGGGGCAGCGTGAGACGAAACCTTGCGGTAATCGGGGCCGCGGCGGCTGTAGGCATCGGCGTCGTGGCCGCGACCGGCCTGGGCAACGCGGGCCATCACGACAATGGCGACGGCAACTCACTACGGCCGGGCAACCTGCTGGTGAGCGGCAGCGTCTACAACGACAATCCCGCCAACGTGACGATCGGCGCCAAGCTGCCGACCGGCCCTGCTGCGATCGCGAACGGTTCGTACCCGCAGGTGTGGAACAACAACACCGTGGACGGGAGTTTTGGGATCACCTCGCCGATCTTCCTCGACCAGCTGACGCCATCGGGCAAGCTGGTCAGTTCAATCGATGTTCCCAACAGCCTGGAGCCCGGCGTCGGGGCAAAGACAGATCAGATGGTGACGAGCTTCTCGTCGAAGTCCGAGTTGGCGCTGAACCTTGCCACCAATCGCCAGTCGGTGGCATTCATGGGATATCTCGCGCCCGTCGACGCGCTCGACGTCTCGAACTCGAACACACCTGGGGTCATTGACCCGACGAACCCCGTGACCAGCGCGACCTACCGCGTCGTGGCCCAACTGGGCAAAGACGGACGGTTCCACTTCACCCTCACGAACGCGTACACCGGCAACAACGGCAGGGCGGCGATTCTCAACGCCTCTGCACACGTGCTGTACACGGCGGGAAATGCGGGCAACGGCAGCAACCCGCAGCCCAACGGCGTGATCGAGGGCACGGGCGCCCAGATCCTCACGCCCGCCCATAAGCACGAGGCTGCGCAGACACCCGGTGCCGCGACCGCCGTCGGCAGTTTCAACGTCACGCAACTGGGTGACGCCGCGGACAAGATCGGCAAGGACACCAACTTCCGTGGCATGACAATCTTCCACAACGTCCTCTATTACACGAAGGGCAGTGGGAGCAATGGCATCAACGCGGTGTACTTCGTGGACACCACGGGCAAGGCATGCCCGACCGGCGGGGTCGGCGTCCCGCAACCGGGCGCCAAGCTTCCGACATCGCCGCTGGCCTACAACCCCGCCTTGGTCGCCACCGAGGGTCTGACCCCCTACAACATGTGCGTCCTCAAGGGCTTCCCGACGACGCTCGCCAAGACCTCGACCGCGTTCCCGTTCGGGATCTGGTTCGCCAACCCCACCACGCTCTACGTCGCCGATGAGGGCGACGGGACCAGCACCTACAGCGGCGGGTCCTACACGGCGGCGGCGGCGCAGACGACGGCCGGTCTGCAGAAGTGGGTCTTTGACACCGGCACCGGCAGCTGGAAGCTGGCCTACACGCTCCAAGACGGCCTCGACTTGGGCCAGCCCTACACCGTGGCCGGCTACCCGACCGGGACGAACTCGGTGACCAAGCTGCCGTGGGCGCCGGCGACCGACGGGCTCCGGAACCTCACCGGGCGCGTCAACGAGCATGGCACGGTCACGATCTGGGCGGTCACCTCGACGGTGAGCGGCAACGGCGACCAAGGGGCCGACCCGAACAAGCTGGTGGCGATCACCGACCGTTTGAGTGCCTCGAGCCTCCCGGCCACGGAGCACTTCCGCACGGTTGACGCAGCCGGCTACGGCCAGGTGCTGCGCGGCGTGTCCTTCACCCCCGGCACGACCCCGTAAGCCCCGTCCGAGTCTGGACCGCTCCGGCCAGCTCGAGGCCGGAGCGGTCCAGGTGCTTCGGACGCGGCCCAGGGCGCACGCTGGCTCGGGCAAAGGGCTCCCCCGCGCGGCGCGCGGGATGTGATCCACGCCGCGGCCCGGGGCGATTCAACCGGCGCCCGCGCCCGGCTGCCGCATCATGGCCATCGCGTCGAACACGGCCCAGTGCTCGCGCACAGGCCGTCGTCTGCGAAGCGCATGATGTCGATCAGTGGCACGCTGGGATCGCGGAGCCGGGCGGCTCGTTGCGAGCGCCGCCGGCCCTGCCGCCGCCGTACGCGGCAGGTCGCCGGTGGCGTGATCGGTATCGCTGCAGACGGCGCCCCCGATGCCGATCCGGGCCGAGGCGCCGTCGAGGCTGGTGTCCCGGCCGGCGCTGATGCCGCCGCTGCCCTTACGCGGGCTTGACCTGGATCGCGTAGTTGGCCTTCGCGGTCGAACCGAGCGCGGTCACCACGACCTGCATGACCAGCGGCTGGCCTACGGCCGCCGGTGGCCAGGTGACCTCTTCGGTCCAGACTCCCTTGGGCGCGTTGTGGACGGCCCGGTTGTCGATCTGGCCCACGACCTGCCCCTGCGTGAGGACCTGCGCGCGCACCGTGGCGCTGACCGGCTTGCCGGCGCTGTTGGTAATCCGCACGGTGTAGTACCAGGGCTTGTTGGCGACCGGGGTGTGGTTGGTCGCCGTCAGGGCAAGATGGATCGTCGCCGGGACCGGCTTGGGCGTGGTCGCAGTACTGGTGGTCTTGCTCGACGATGAGCCTCCGCACGCCGCAAGCCCGACGGCAACGCCGACCACGACCGCACCGGCGGCGATGCGCAGGCGCCAACGGCGCCTCGCTGGGGCTGTGCGGTGCCGGCCGCGATCCTCCTCGCGCTGGGTCGCCCGTTGCACGCCTGGGCTGGGCGTTGTCTGCATGCCGCTACCGCCTCGCTGGATTCGCCTTCGCCGGTCACCATGAATCGTAGCCGTCTCTGGAGATGCCTCCGCGCCGCGTTTGGCAGCGAGCCGCTGCGACCCAGGGCCCACGCGCGCTTGGGGCCCTGGACGGACCCCCATGCGGGAGCGCCGTTATCCGTCCGCTGTTCTGGCCGATAAGACATCACGGTCAACGCGCGCGGAACCGACGGCGGTAACGCGAGAAGCTCGCTCGTCGGCGCGCACACGTACCTCCCGTGTCGTCTATCAGCCCATCCCGTTTCAAACTGACGCGTGCCCTGGCCATCGGCGCTGCCGCCGTGTGCCTGTGCGCGCCGATCGTCCTGCAGGACACGGGCAGCGCGGTCGGCCAGACCGGCCGACCGGAGATCGCCACCAGCGTGCCCGCCGGTGCCCGGGTGGCAAACGCCAGCACCCACCCGGCGCCGTCCGCCACGGCCGCTGTGGATGGTGTCCGCCACCTCACGCGGCTGCCGCGCCGCGCCGGCGTGCACCACCGCACCCGGCACCGGAAGACGCGCCGGCATCACGCGCGTCCGGTCCTTCGCCCGAAGCCGGTTCATACCCCGACGCCTCCACCGGTGCCCGTGACGCAGGCCGCGGGGCTGCATGTGGTGGGGAACCGCCTCGAGAACGCGGCCGGACAGCCGATCGTGCTGCGGGGCGTCAACCGGTCCGGGACCGAGTACACGTGCATCCACGGCTACGGCATCTTCGATGGGCCGAGCGACCTGGCCTCGGTCCAGGCGATCCGCTCATGGGGCGCGACGCTCGTGCGGGTTCCGATCAACGAGGACTGCTGGCTCGGGATCAACGGCGTCCCGGCGTCCGAAGGGGGCGCAACCTACCGCGACGCGATCGTCGCCTACGTCAACGAACTTCAGCAGGTCGGCATCATCCCGGAGATCTCGCTGATGTGGGCCGCGCCCGGCACGTATCCCGCGACCTATCAGTCCGACGCGCCGGACGAGGATCACTCGCCGGCCGTCTGGGCGAGCATGGCGCGGACGTTCAAGAACAACCCCGATGTGATCCTCGGGGTCTGGGGCGAGCCCGCCATCGGCGCCGCCTGCTTCGCCAACGGCGGGTACTGCGGCGGGACCTTCGGCCCGAGCAACGCCCTCTACGACGTTGCCGGCTCCAAACAGGCGGTCCAGGTGATTCGCGCGAACGGCTACGCCGGCGTGATCGCCGTCCCCGGCGTCGCCTGGGCGAACGACCTCTCACAGTGGCTGACCTACGAGCCGGCTGACCCGCTGCACCAGTTGGTCGCCGAGGCGCACGTCTACGGGGGCCAGGTCTGCTCGACCAGCACGTGCTTCGACCAGCAGATGCTGCCCGTCGCCGACAAGGTCCCGCTGCTGTTTGGTGAGACCGGTGAGGATGTCCCCGGCCAGGACTGCTCATCCACGGCGATCCAAGGCATCCTCGGCTGGGCCGAGAGCCACAACGTCTCCTGGGCCGCCTGGACCTGGGACACATGGGGAACCTGCGGTTCGCTGATCTCCTCGTACGACGGCATGCCCGCCAACGCGTACGGGTCCTACATCCGCCAGGCCCTGTTCAGTCACTCCTGATCCGGTCGCGAGGCCCCCTCGAACCCGGCATCCGGGCGGGCGCGAGTTGGGCCGTGTGCCGCCTCGGCGCAGTCGACGACGCACCCGCTCAATTGGGCACCGTGCTGCGCGAGCCGCGCACCGGTCGCCCCGACTTCGGCTCGGCTGGCAATGGAGACCGACGTCAACGCCATTCGCCGGCCGGCGTGACCTCCCGAGACGTCCGCGGGTCCTCGCGGAGCTCGTAGAGCCGGTAGGCGATCCATGCGCGCGTTGAGCCGGCGGCCGGTGATCCGCATGTCGGTGGCATCGACGCTGACCCGCGTACCAAACGGTGCGCCGGCCAGGATGTGACGCGCGCCCGCCTCGGCGACCAGCGTGCCCATCTCAACGAGGCTGGCCGGTGCGACATCCTCGAGGAGTTCCTGCCGCGGGTTGGTATCGCGTCTCGCGCGGGCTCGGGCGTACCAACGTCGTTCCCGCCGTACGGAACTCACCCCCGCGCGCGGCCCCGCATGGCCACTCGCAGCGTGTGAACCGGAACACCGGCGGCCGCGGGTGACCTCGCGCGACGAGCTCAACGCGGACAACGGAGGCGGCACGGGCGCCCCGGACCAGGCGACCGAGACCCCCCCATCGCGACCCGCAGACGGGGGCAGGGTCATGCCGCGGCGCGCAGCGAGGCCGCCGACGACTACTGGCGCGCGAACATCGCGGCGGCATCCTTGGCAAGGTCGATAAACGGCTCGCCACTGACATCGATGACGACCTTGATCACCCTGCCGCCGGTCAGCGCCCACGGCCGCTGACCCGGATAGTCGTCCGTGACCGGTTCCGCACCCGATCGCCCGACCACGAGACCCCCGCCGCCGAGCCCGAATTTTCCGGGCTGCGTCATGATCGTCGCAGCGCCGACCCGCTTGTCGCGGATATGGAGGCTGAGCGTCCCCGTCGTCGGCATGCCGTGGCCTTCGCGGTCGAACGTGGCCGAAAGGACGCCGTGCCCCTTGGGGACGGGCTCGTCGGACACGATCGTCTGTACGTGCTCGCCGACCCAGTTGTAGACGTAGACGAGGTGGCCGTCACGGATGTAGAGCGCATGCCCACCGAAGCGCGAGCCCTGCGAGAACAGGACTCCGCCCGCGTGCGGGGTCTGCATCTCGACCTCGGCAGCGATCGTGTAGGACCGATTGCGGATATTGGGCGCGACGGACTCTGGAACCTCGGCACCGCCGGGCGTGTACACGTAGCGGCTGCGCGGGGTCGACAGTTGTGGCCGCTCGGCACCCAGGATCTCGAGCGCCCCGCGCGACTCGAGCGGCAGCGCCTGATAGCGACCGGCCTCAGCCCACCAGAGGGCGATCAGCTCTTGGAGCTTGACGGGCTGCTCGGCGGCGAGATCGTGGCACTCGCTGGGGTCCGTCGTGGTGTCGAAGAGCTCCCAGCGCTGCTGGTGAAAGTCACCCCACGACTCGGGTGCCGCAGGAACGGCGGGCGCGGCCTTCCAGCCCTTGTGCCAGATCGCCCGCGTCCCGAGCATCGAGTAGAACTGCGTCTCCTTCTTGGTTACGGCGGAGGCGTCGCCGAGTGCCGGCGCGAAGCTGACGCCCTCGATCGGGTTCTGGGTGTAGCCCTTCACGACCGTGGGCATCTCGATCCCGAGGCATTCGAGCAGCGTGGGCACAATGTCGATCGCATGGCAGTACTGGCGCCGAATCCCACCCGCGGCACCGAGCCCGGCCGGCCATGAGACGACCAGCGGGTCGGCCGTGCCGCCCTCGTAGTTCGCGTAGCGCTTCCACATCTTGAATGGCGTGTTGAACGCCCAGGCCCAGCCTGTCGGGTAGTGGTTGTAGGTCGTCGGGCTGCCGAGCTCGTCGAGCATCGCCAGGTTGGCCTCCATCGAGTCCGGCAGGCCGTTGAAGAACTTGTTCTCGTTGACCGAGCCGTTCGGGCCGCCCTCGCCGGATGCGCCGTTGTCAGAGACCAGCACGATGATCGTGTTGTCGAGCTGGCCCGAGTCCTCGAGGTAGTCGAGCAGCCGGCCGAGCTCGTGGTCGGCATGGCTGAGGAACCCGGCATACACCTCCGCCATACGACAGAACAGGCGCTGCTCGTCTTCGGTGAGCGATGCCCACGGCCGCACACGGTCGGTCTCCGACCAGGGCTTGCCGTCGTGGCTGGTGGTGTCGGCGTACGGGTTGATCGGCGACAGCTCGGTGCGCGCATCGACGATGCCGAGCTCCTTCTGCCGCTCAAGGACGCCCTCCCGGTAGGCCTCATAGCCCATGTCGAAGACGCCCTTGTACCGCTCGATCCATTCCCTGGGCGCGTGGTGGGGCGCATGCGCGGCACCCGGGCAGTAGTAGAGGAAGAAGGGCTTGTCGGGAGCGATGGCCTTCGCGTCCTGCACGAATTCGATCGCCTTGTCCGTGAGATCGACGGTGAGGTGGTAGCCGTCCTCGGGCAGGCTCGGAGGTGCGACCGGGTGGTTGTCGTAGACCAGCTCCGGGTACCACTGGTTGGTCTCGCCGCCGAGGAAGCCGTAGTAGCGCTCGAAACCACGGCCGAGCGGCCACTGGCGCTTTGAGGAGGCCAGGTTCATCTCGTCCTCGGCGCACAGGTGCCACTTGCCGACGTGGTAGGTATTCCAGCCCCGCTCGACGAGCACCTCCGCCAGGTTGGCGCACTCAAACGGAATGTGCCCGTTCGCGTTCGGGAAGCCGGAGGTCGCCTCGGTGACGCAGCTCATGCCGTTGGTCGTATGGTTGCGGCCGGTCAAAAGGCACGATCGCGTCGGCGAGCAGAGCGCCGTCGTGTGGAACTCGGTGAACGCGAGACCCCGGTCGGCGATCCGCTTGATGTTCGGCGTCTCGATCAGCCCGCCGTACGGCTCGATCGCAGAGAAGCCGACGTCGTCGAGGACGATGTAGAGGATGTTCGGCGCACCAGGGGAAGCGATCGGCTGCGTGTAGGGCCCCCAGTCGGGGATCGAGTCTTTGATGTCGATGTTCACGATGCCCTCGAACCGATCACCCATGGCGATGCCTCCCCCTTGAGCAGTGAGCTGATGCCGCACACTAGCCCACGTTGAGCGCGTGCGAGGGCGGTCTGTGCGTGCTGTTGCAACACCGTTTGGCATCGGCGTCGGGCCGGACATGCACGCTCGGGCACGCCCCGTGCTCGCTGCGGCTTCGCTGGCATCGCTCCGGTCGCGTCCAAGGCATGCGCTGGCGAAAGCCACCGAAAACGCCTCGGGGGACCTGTCGGCGCCACCCGCATCTGGAGGCGAGGTGTTGTATGTCAACTATCCAGTGGTCAGGGCCGACCGACCTCGCGCGTCTCCCGGGTCCGGCTGCCTCGACAAGGGGAGCGACGTGAGTACCTCGGCACACCCGGCAGGTGATCGACGCAGCCGACTTCCGCGCAAGGTTGCACACCCGCGGATCGCAGAGCGCATGCAATTGGGCCGAGCGGCTCGGGTCGTGACGCCCCGAACGCGTCAGGGCGATTTCTCACCGGCGCATGACCGTCCCGATCCGATCGCCCTGCTGGAGCGCCAGGCCAAAAGCCGCGTCCCGGAGCTGGTACCGATCCGCTACGGACGGATGCTCGCCTCGCCGTTTGCGTTCTATCGGGGCGCGGCCCTCGTCATGGCCAACGACCTCGCAACCACGCCAGCCTCGGGCCTGCGCGTGCAGTTGTGCGGTGATGCGCACCTGTCCAACTTCGGGATCTTCGCCACGCCCGAGCGGCGGATGATCTTCGACATCAACGACTTCGACGAGACCTCGCCGGGCCGTGGGAGTGGGACGTCAAGCGCCTGGCGGCGAGCCTCGAGGTGGCGGCGCGCGAGAATGGCTACACCCTGGCCGATCGCACCGCGATCGTCGAGGCGGGTGCACGCAGCTACCGGACCGCCATGGCTGAGTTTGCTGCCCAGACCAACCTCGAGGTCTTCTACGCGCAGCCTCGACATCGAGACCGCCGTGGCCGAGTTTCAGGGGCTCGCGCACCCGCAAGATGCGCAAGCGCGCGGACACGACCATCGCCAAGGCCCGCACCCGCGACAGCATGCAGGCGTTCAACAAACTCACCCAGATGGTCGATGGCCAGCCGCGGCATCGTCAGTCGACCCGCCCTTGATCGTGCCGGTCACCGAGCTCGTTTCCGGGTGAGACCGCACACGAGTTCAACGAGTGGGCACACGGGCGCCTGCGCGAGTATCGGCAGACCCTCGAGATCGAGCGGCGACTGCTGCTGGAGGGCTACGAGTTCATCGAGCTCGCGCGCAAGGTCGTAGGGGTCGGCAGCGTCGGCACGCGCGCGTGGATCGCCTTGATGCTCGGTCGCGACGACGGAGACCCCCTGTTCCTGCAGATGAAAGAGGCCGAGGCCTCGGTCCTTGAGGATTTCTGCGGGCGCAGCGAGTACCGCAACCACGGCCATCGCGTCGTCGCCGGGCAGCGCGTGATGCAGGCCGCGAGCGACGTCTTTCTCGGGTGGCTCCACGTCACGGGCATCGACGGTGTCGAGCGCGACTTCTACGTGCGCCAGCTGCGGGACTGGAAGGGCTCGGCCGAAATCGAGACGATGGTGCCCAAGGGCATGGACATCTATGCGGGCTGGTGCGGGTGGACGCTCGCCCGCGCCCACGCCCGCTCTGGCGATCGGATCGCCATCGCGTCCTACCTGGGCAAGAGTGACATCTTCGACCGCGCCATCGCCAGATTTGCCTCGGCCTACGCCGACCAGAACGAGCGCGACTCTCAGGCACTCCAAGCCGCAGCCGAGAGCGGCAGGATCGTTGCGGAGATTGGGGTATAGGGCAGCGGGACCGATCGTCGCCGTCCGCACCGCGCGCGGGCAGCGCATTCATGGCGCGCGGGTCGTTTGTCGTCCGGACGTGTGAGACCTGACGCATCCACCCGTGCGAGCCACGAGTTCGGACCGGTGAGGGTTGCCACGACGAGGTCCGGATCGTTGCCAAGCAGGTGCTCCCCCCGACATCCGTCGGTAATGCAGCGATGCCCCCAACTCCTTCTTGCGAGCACGAGTCGCGTCGGTTGCTGGCAACTCGGGCACGGCGGACCGTGACCACGTGATCGAGGTGGCTCATGATCGCCGGCGTGTCCATCAAGGTCATTTCGACTAGTCGTCGGTACGGTGAGGGCGCGGCGTCGAGCCCTCAAGCTTCGCCGCGATACAGCCGATGACTGAGTTAATTGTTGGCAAATATTGACGCGTATGGATACGAGATGTTGGCTCAGCGTCGTTGCGACGCTCTCGAGCACAGCTGGTGGAGTTGCGATCAGTCCTGGACCGCCGCACATGAGGTTCGGATCGGCGGTGGGCGTCGCCCCATCAGTCGCCGTGCGGCAGTCCGGCACGCCGACCTCCGGACCTCATGGCCCACGAGCAGTGTCGAGGCTGGCGCGATGGGCCGTGCTGCCCCCACCCAGGTGCGCGTCGGGTTCTCAGCGCTCGAGCTCCCGGCACGACGGCCCGGGCCGAAACGCTCCGGTTCGCTGTTGCCAGTGATGCCAACCGACTCGGAGATGCACGGCATGGACTACTGGTTCCGACATTTTGCCGTCGATGACAAGGGCGAGTGGGTATCGGCACAGAGGGCGGCATGCCGCTCGACCGGCAGCGCAATCGCGATACCCGTGCTCGCTCTGGCGGGAACGATTGCCATAACCGGGGGAGATCCATCCTGTCGCACGGGAGCCGCGGGGCACATCGGCCGAGTGCTCAGCGGGAGCCTCGAGGTATTTCAGGTGGTCTCGGAGACGATCGATTCGGCGGCGACCACCCTGACGTTCAAGGCGGTGGCGGCCACTGAGGATGAGGACGCGGCCCTCAAGGCGATTGATCTCGCATGCCGGACCGCGCCGCGTGAAGCTCCGAGCGCTGGCACGCCGGTTGTGGCGAGGGTCGTCTCGCTCCGAACGAAGCGACTGATGACCTCAGGGCGTCAACGAGGTAGAGCTGCCTGAGCGAGCGCTCGGGACGGCCGAGGCGTCGCGGGCGGCGCGCGGGGCGCCTGGTGCGCTCACCAGGGCCGGCCTGAGATGGCTCCGTCGCCTCCATCTGCTGGTCCCACTATCGTATGCGCATGAGAGCCCCGAGGAGTCCACGCTGACATGAGCACGCTCCATGGCTGAAAGTGATCGCATTCTCCGCGCCCTGTCGGCGAGCGAGACGGGGCTCACCGTGGCCCAATTGGTCGGGCTCGTCGGCACGTCTGACTCACAGGTGCGCAGAGGCCTTCTCGGGCTGGTGGCAGCGGGCACGGTCGCCACCTTCAAGGAGGTGCCAGAGGGACCCGGCCGGCCGTCGCTCCGATTTCGTGTTGCGCCGCGCGACGGCAGCTGGCCCGACCTCGTCCGGGTCTTGCTGACCGCGATATGGGATGAGCAGTCAGCACCCATTGCCGCCCGTGAGCAGGTCGCCAAGGCATGTGGCGCGACGATGGCGACCGGTCAACCGCGCGACGCGCTGTTCGATCTGATGGCTGGTCTCGGGTTCGCGCCGCGCGATGAAACGACCCCTGCCGATGCACGCGAGTCGTGCATACGCGTGCGATTTCAAGCGTGCCCCTTCTCAAACGTCACCGCCCGCGAGGCGGCAGACACGGTCTGCCTCATGCACAGAGGGCCACTCGACGGTACGGTCGCGCAGCTGGGAGGGTCGGTCGAATCCTTCGACGTACACGACCCAAGCCTTGCTGGCTGCGAACTCCGGGCCCGCATGCCGCCAGGGCACTGAGCGTCGAGTGCACGATCTTCCGGCTGGCATCGGGCGCGCTGGCCGAGCCGATTGCAAGCCGCGATATTCTGAGCTGTCGAGGTGTGCGTTGGCGAGGTTGTCCGACCCCGCGACCCGACTTGGTATTGGCGCCGGGCCGAGCCTGCGCCGTCCGCATTCCGCAGCGCCTCAGCGAGTCGCGGACGCGGCAGACCGGGAGAAACAGTGAGGCCCCGCGAGACGATTATCTTAGAAGGTCGAGAGCTCAACACCGCACGCCGCGTCTTGGCGGTTGCGCTGATCTCCGAGGTCATATCAGGCGGATTCGGCGCGGTGTCGGGGGTGCTGCCGTCGCGCGCGGAGGTCGTGCGCGTCCTTGATGCCCTCGATTGGCCGGGGGCTTCCGACGAGCCAGTGACAGTAGATAGCGAGGACCGCTGGGTTCTCGAGAGGGTCGTGTTCGCCACGCTCGTCCTCGCGCTTGAGGAGGGCGAGCGGACCGCGGCGATAGCCCTTGAAACGGCCTCGGAGCCAGCCGAGATCGATACTTCCGGTCTCGTGGCCCTGGAGCGGATCGCCAGTCTTGCGGCATTGCTCCGGGCGCCGGCCGGTGAGCCAGTGCGCGCTGCCGTCACGACATCCGCCGAACAGATCGGCGATCCACTCATTTCGCCGGCGATGAGTTCACTTGCGGGCGCACTCGGGCTTCCGGTGTGGATCGCCGATCGCGCCTTCAAGATGGAGTGGGTGAATCCCGCGTGCGCGGCCGTATTGGGTGCCACTCCTGACGAGGTTCAGGGCTCAACGTGGCATCGCTGGTGCGCACCCGAGGACCGTGATCGCGTCGCCAAGGTCGTCGACGGGGCGGCGCTGGAGCAGCGCAATTTCACCGTTGAGGCTGCAGCGGGCGCGCCTGGAGGTCCCTACACCCGGCTGCTTGTGATCGCCGCCCCTCGAATGTGCCCCGCCGGACGGCTTCTCGGCTGGGCTGGGATCTGCTTCGAGGTCGCCGATGGCGAATCTGCGTGGTTGCGCGCCGAGCCGCTTGCAAGGACGCACGCCGTCAGCGCCGCTCGGACGCACGTGCTGCTCGACCAGTTGCCGGGGATGATCTGGACAACCGATGACGACCTGCGTTGCACCTCTTCGCAGGGCGCGGGTCTGCAGGCGCTGGGCCTCGAGCCGAACCAGATCGTTGGGCTCACGCTTCAGGAGTTCGCCGGTGTCGATGATCCCGAGCATCCAGCGCTCTGCGCACACCTCGCCGCGCTGAACGGCCAGTCGAGCCACTACCGTGGTTTGCACGCTGGCCGCGCCTACGATGTGTACGTTGAGCCCCTGACCGACCCGCGCGGGTGCGTCACCGGATGCATCGGCATCAGCCACGACGTGACGGACGTGGTTGCCCGCGAGCGCCAGCACAAGCAGCTTCTTCGCCAGCTCAATTTCGCTCAATCAGTTGCGCGGATCGGGAGCTGGGAATGCGACATGGCCACCGGCGAATGGCTGTGGTCGGACGAGGCCTATCGGCTGCTCGGTGCTGAGCCGGGCAGCGTTGAGCCGAGCTTCACGACCTTCATCGATCGAGTGCACCCAGACGATCGGGGCGCGCTCGCCGAGCGTCACCACGACTGCTTCGAGCGAGGGATCGAGTACGAGGCGAGCTACCGACTGGTCAGGTTCGACGGTCAGATCCAGCAGATGCGTGGCGTGGTGCGCTTCGAGCGCGACGACCAGGGCCAGATCATCCGCATCGCAGGGATTCTCCAGGCCGTCAGCACGGACGACGATGGCGCGGCATGAGGGCCAGACCCGGGGACGCCCGATCGTTGGGGCTCGGACCGGCGAGCGCGCGGCACGCGCGCAGGTACGCACCGCCTGACTCGAGTCTGGACAGGTCCGGACCCTAGCCGCATCTGCGCCCCAACCTGCTGGTTCCCTCAAACAGCCCGTCCTCGGAGTCGCCGATGTCGCACCCGAGGAGCGCAGCTGGACATCACCGGCCTGCGTGGCGAGCAGTCGTGAGGAAGGGATGGGGATGTGCAGGGCATCTGCAGAGCGGGTCGCCGTGACGCCATCACGCCGGCCGTCGGCACTGGTCACGCACGCCCGCCCAGACGGCGCGAGTTTGTTCCCGCCGGGTTCACCTGTATTTTCTTGGCGGAAATTCGTATGGCGACCCAGCGACATGACCTCGAGACTCTCGCGGCGATCCGCGAGCACTGGGCTGCCCGCCACGGGCAGGAGATCTCGGACGATGCGATCGCCATCGCAAGAAGAGGGCGTCCTTCCAAGTCCACCAAAGTCCTCGTGACGCCCGAGACCCGCTCAAGCC
Source organism: uncultured Thermoleophilia bacterium (assembly GCA_963768285.1). GTDB lineage: Bacteria > Actinomycetota > Thermoleophilia > Miltoncostaeales > Miltoncostaeaceae > CAITWD01. Next base: position 24,313 of record CAVYHI010000010.1, on the reverse strand, counting down.
CGGCATGGTTTACCTGCCTGGCCTGCCCGGAGGGTGCGCGACGGTTTCGGGTCGACGTTGGGATCAGCCCGATCGCCCCGCCCCCGCGACACATCGCGGCCATCAGGCGCCATTTCCGTCTCGTGCACGGTGTTCGCCGCCTACATGAGGGCCGGATCTACGGCGGCTCACATCTGCCGGCCCTGGCGGTCTATGGACCCTCGACCCCGCTTGCTGGCGCGCATGTGCTTTGCGCGCTCTGCCCTGAGGACAACAACCGGGTCGACATCGAAGACCCGCCCTACGGGGATGCACGCAGCTTTGTCCACCTGACGATGCACTACCCCGATCTGACGCGCGAGCTGACAGGTCTTGATCCGCTGGCCCGCGCCAATCGCTTGGAAGCACATCACCGGGGGATCGTCGTTCCCGCAGGGGCCCACGCCGTCATCGAGCGAGCCCTCAGGCGCGCTCGAGCGGGCCCGCGAACCCGCCGGCTGACCGAGACCCAGACGGGGATTCAGGCGCTGCTGCTCAAGGAGGTCCGCTCCGGCGAGCCGATCACCAGCGTGATCTCGGAACTCGCGCTGATGGCGAGGGACAACCGTGCGGCCTACGCCGAGTACATCGCCCGTGAGATTCCGGCGATGCGGCCGTATCTTGGACACCCGCCCGAACGACTCGCAGAGCTGCTGACCGAATTCTGCGGCAAGCCTGCGACCACGGCGCGGGCGCTGTGGTCGATCTGGGAGCGCATCCCCGCCCGGATGCGTCGCGACGCGCAACAGGGCTACGTCGACCGAGCTGAGCCGAACACGCCTCACTGAAGTCGATTCACCGGCCACCGTGGCCTCGTCCTACGGTGCGCGCATGACGATTTCACCCTCAATCCGACCCTTGCGCCTCGCGCCTTCTCTGGCGCACGCCGATCTGCGTCTCATTACGGCACCCGCCGCCTGGGGCGCCGACGTGACGCTCGCGCCAGTCGCTTCGCTCACCGCCCATCCGTGGACTGATCGCATCCCGCCGATGAGCACCCTCGAGCGGGCAGCACTCCCGCAGAGACGTCACCGCGCGGGGCGTGCTCAACCCACGCGGTGTCACCACCGGCCGCGTGATCCTCGATAGCGCGCGATCCGGCTATGGCTGACCATGCGCAAGTCCCCGTCGCACACGTTGAGCGTCCGCGTGCCGAGCGTGCTCGCCGGTGAACGTGAGGTTGAGGGTGAGGCTGGGCCGAGTGCTACCGAGGCCGCCCGGCGGCGTCCCGCGGACACGCTCACCGTCACGGCCTACGGGACGGCGATGCGCGGCGGTCAGCTGCCCGGGCTTCGCTGGAAGGACGAACAGCGGCTCGACGGCCGGCGCTACGCAGATGCAGGCTGGGCAGGCCACCGAGCGCTACATGCACGCCGCCCAGGTGCTCTTTCCGGGTGCAGCGACGAAGGGGAAACGCGCGGCTGTTCGCACTGACTGAGGGGGCTCGCCGAGTGCGCGTGCCGTGCGGCGGCTCCGGCGAGCCCCAGGCGTACATCGAACGTCCCAGCGACTGCTATCGATGCTGCAAGAGCACCCACACAAAGGGCTGCACCTGGCCGCTCGGGGTGACATGGTCTTCTCGCTGCTCGTCGACCGCCACGAACTCCGGGGCGAATCTGGCCGCAAGACCATCGGCATCCCATCTGGCGACGGGAAGTCCAGAGCACATGGTGGGGCCGTCAAGCGCGAACGTGGCGAGGGTCAACCAGCCACACGGGGCGATGGCCGCCGCCGCGGTGCTCGCGTAGCGCTGCTGGTCGGCACGATCGGTAAGGAAGTGAAAGACCGCGCGATCGTGCCAGAGCTGATAGGTGCGCTCAGGGTGCCACGTCGTGACATCGGCGCAGACCCAGTGCACCCGAGCGCCGCGGGCCCCGAGGCGCGCTTGCGACGCGGCAATCGCAGCGCGCGAGATGTCAAGCACCGAGACATCGGCGAATCCGCGGTCCAGCAGCGCATCGACGAGTTGTGACGCTCCCCCGCCGACGTCGATTACAGGGTCGCTCGATGACAGCCCCGTCTCGGTGATCAGCTCGAGCGACATGCGTGGTGCCCGCTGGTACCAGCTGACCTGGTCGGATGCCTTGCGGGTATAGACCTCGTCCCAGTGCTGAGAGGAACTCACAATCGTCACGTTTCTCTGGGTATCAGCGTCTTCGCACCGGCCGTGCAGGACCGAACCTCAATGGACGGTAGCGGCGGGGGGAGCTCGATGGGCAAGAGTTGGCAAGAGCTCGCCGCCCGCATCGTTCCAAGACACTAAGCAACACCCCGCTTGCAGGGCCGGTGGGCCGATTCCGTGGCCAGGTTCGTTCTTGTCAATGCGATTCACTGGCAGTGCACGGTGACATTCATACTGGCGACGTGCGCCCTGGAACGCCGCGGTCGCGCGTTCATCTTGGCGTCGCCGTGGACTGCTTACTCTGCGGCGCGTGCGGCTGTCTTGTTGGTGCCTGGCCATCCGGCGTCGACGGTGAGCCGGTCGGCCCCCTCTGGATGCCTGTGATCTTGATGATGGCCTGCGCCATCAGATCGATCGGGGCAACGCCGAGCGCCCGCTTCCCCGGCTTGTCCGCTGATCCCGGCCCGGACACGGAAGGCGTGGAAAGCGATGAGTACAACCGAGCGGCCGCTGGGCAAGTCGGGTGTGGGTGTGCCGGCGCTCGGGGTTGGCACCAACCGGTGGAATGACAGCGAGTCGGGGCAGGCCCGCCTGAACGAGACGCTCTCGGCGGCGATCGATGTGGGGATGGGCTTTTTCGACACTGTGGAGGTCTACAGCTTCGGCGGCTCGGAGCGGGCCTTGGGCGTAGCGGCCCGGCAGGATGGCCGGCCGGCCCTTGTCGCGAGCAAGTTCGCCCCGTATCCACATCGAGTCACGGCGGCCCAGTTCGCGTCAGCGTTGGACACGACCTTGGAGCGGCTCGGCCGCGATTCGCTCGACCTCTACTACCTGCACTTTCCCTACTCCCCGCTGACTGTGGGCGCGTGGATGAGGGCAATGGCACGCGCGGTCAAGGCAGGGAAGATCCGGGCCGCGGGGATCAGCAACTGCAACGTGGCGCAAATGCGGAAGGCGGCTGAGGTGCTGGCCCGTTACGACATTCCGCTCGCGGCCAACCAGGTCCAGTACAGCCTCCTGCGCCGCAAGCCCGAGACCGATGGCGTCCTTGACGCCTGCCGCCAGATGGACGTCGCACTGGTCGCATACCGGCCGATCGGCGGAGGTGGCCTGAGCTCTGGCTCGCCCGAAGGTTCGGGACGGTCTGCCCTAGCGGATACGCTGCGGGAAGTGGCCGCGGCTCGGAGCGCAACCGCCGTTCAGGTGGCGCTCGCCTGGCTGCTCAAGCGAGACGACCACGTGATCGCGATCCCCGGGGCCACCAAACCCGATCACGTCCGGCAGAATTCACGCGCCCTCACGCTGGAACTCAGCGACGAGGAGTTCGCCGCCATCGACCGGGCGTCGACGCCGACGCCGGCCAGATAGCACCACCTGACAGTTGCGCGGTGCCGGTTCGGCTGAGCGCCCCCGTCACCTCAGACTCCCAAGAGATGAGGCGGCGGTCTGGCAACGCGAGCACAGGGTGTGACGGGCGGTTGCTATGTGAAGATATCAGCTGCTAGCTTGTCCGCATGCGTGATCCGCGCGTGCCGCTCTATGTGCGCCTTCCGGCCGCCCAGATCGCCGCGATCGACCAGATCGTGCGGTCAACGGGCGTCCGCAAGCAGCAGGTCGTCAGCCAGATGATCTCTGACCAGCTGTCGGTGGGACGGCTCGATATCACCGAGGAGCCGCGGCCCGGCGCTCGCGAGGTGCTGACCATCGATGAGACGGCCGAGCTGCTGCGGGTCACTCCGAAGGTCATTCAGGAACGCATCGCCGACGGCTCGATTCCCGCGCGGAGGCTTGGGACGGAGTGGCGCATATCGCGCCTGGCGCTGATGGACTGGCTCGCCCAGGGGGACATGGGGTCCCGCGGCACCGGATTTGGTGCCGGTACGTCGCGGTGAGACGGCCGGTAGTGTTGGTTGCCGGCGCGTGCCTTGGAGGCTGGGCCTGGCATGACGTCGCGGCAAAGCTCCGCGCGGCCGGACATGACGTCTATCCGCTCACGCTGACCGGCTTGGGCGAGCGGGCCCACTTGGCCGATCGCAGTATCGACGCCGAGACCCACATCCAGGACATCATCGGCACCCTCGACTACGAGGCGCTGGGCGGCGTAGTCCTTGTCGGACATAGCTACGCGGGGCCGATCGTCGCAGCGGTCGCCCATCGGCGCCCGAACCGGCTGTATGGCGTCGTGTACCTGGATACCGGAGCGCTGCCTGATGGATTGTCGATTGCCGAGGTCCAGCCGCCACAGTTGCGCGAGCGCCAGCGCGCAGAGACCGAAGCCGGCGGCGGGTCGCTCTGGCCGGTCCCCGACCGCAAGACGCTCGAATCGGGCATCTACGGGAGCGCCGCCGGGCTCACTGACAGCAGTTTTCGGCTTCTTGCCGAACGCGCGAGTCCGCATCCGTATGCCACCTTCACAAGCCCCATCCGCCGGGAGGGACCATGGCCGGCCGACGTGCGGCGCGTCGGCATTCTGTGCAGCGAGGGCGGGTTGAGCATCAGCATGCTCCGTCAGCTCGTCGCGGATGGGGATCCACGTGCGACGATGCTCGGCGCAGAGGAGCGGCTCGACCCCGCCGCGTGGGAGCTCCATGAACTGCCGACAGGGCACTGGGCGATGTTCACGGCCCCGGATGCGCTGGGCGATCTGCTCCACGTCATCGCGTGTGGCAGTCGACCGAATTCGTAGTCTGACGGCCCGCCCCGAGGCGTACGAGTTTGCGCCCGGCTACTGCACGTCGTCCTCGGTGATGACGACCTTCACGTCGGGGCCCACCGGTTCGATGATCTCGGCGCTCGGATCGGTTGGGGCACCGCAGACGAAGCGCACCAGGTCACCCGGCCCATCGTTGACGATCTTGATTGGCGTTGCGGGCTCCACGACGGCAATCGATTGCGGCGGCAACACGAAAGGTCTCAGCTGGCTCACCCACCTGCAGCGTCAGTGTGCAGCGGGGGCGCGGCCGACGTGAGCTGGCGCGGTCGGGTGGCCTGGCGTTGGTACCCGGCCACCCGACCGCGCAGAGCCGCGGGAGGATCAGCCCGCCTGGCGTTGGTCGGCCAGCGCCGCCAGCGCCGGCAACGTAGCTCGCTCTCCATGGCTCGGGACAGTATGTGGGTGGCCACGTGCCAGATCACATACGCCGCGACCTCATCCGTGTGATCAAGCGCCAGGTCGTGCACCCACTCATCGGCTGCGTCCCGCGCCTCCTGCAGGATCTGCTCCAACCGCTGCTCGTCGTCGTCGGTAACGGAGATATTGCTGCCCATGGCTAGCCCCCTGGTGTGGTGATCCGTTGCCACCAGGCTACCCCGTCGACGCCAGCCACCCGGCGCCCATCGAGGAGTGGCGCATCGACTGCAACACCCACCGACCCCACAGCGCCCTCGGGGAGCTCACCCCGGATCAGTTCGCCAGGGGATCAGTTCGCCAGGGGTGACATGACCCGAATCCAACCAACACTCGCGGAGCGGCTTGATCTGGTCCCCGGAACTTGAACCGGCGTTATGAGAGTTCAGGCGGCTGTGATCAGTTGTTGGTGAAGCTTCTCAAAGCTGATTGGCGACTGCATGCCGATGGAGCTATGCCGGCGGGTCCGGTTATAGAACACCTCGATCCAGTCGAAGATCTCCGTCGAGAGCTCGACCCGGGTCCTCCATTTGCGGCGGTTGAGCAGCTCGGTTTGCATGCGCGCCCAGAAGCTCTCTACGACGGCGTTATCGAATGCATCGCCGATGGTGCCAAGAGACTGGGCAAGGCCGGCGTTGCGAATGCGCTGGCTGAAGGTCCAGGAAGTAAATTGAGATCCGTGGTCACTGTGTACCGTGGCGCCTTCGGGCGGGTGACGCGCATCGATCGCCATCCCGAGCGCTGAGTTGACCATCGCCGCCGTAGGTCGCCGATCGATCGACCAGCCGACCACCCGGCGGCTCCAGGCATCCAGGACCACACAGCAGAACAGCCGGCCCTCCCTGGTCGGATGCTCGGTGATGTCGGTCATCCACAGTTGATTCGGGCCGTCGCGCCGGAAATCGCGGTTGACCAGATCCTCGACAGTCAGTTTGTGGGCGAGGTTGGGTTTGCGCCTTCGACGAGCCGGGAGCCCGGTGAGCCCCTGCTCGCGCATGATCAAGCGGACGAGTTTCTTGTTGACCACCTGCCCGTACGCGTCAGCCAGCTCGGCTTTGATGCGCCGCATTCCATAGGTCTGGCGCGAGGCGGCGTGGACCTGGAGGATCACGTCGGTCAACCATGCCCGGCGGATCGCACGTGCCGTCACCGGGGGATTTCTCCAGTAATAGAACGTGGTGAACGGCACGCCGAGGATCCGGCAGACACGCTTGGTGCCGTGACCCTCACGGGCCAACGCTTCCACGATGGGGCACAGAGCTTTTGGGCGCACCACCTGCCCTTCGGCAAACAGCTCCGACGCGCGCTTGACCGTGGCGAGCTCCGCCTCGAGTTCGGCGATTCGCCGCTTGGCGGCGCGTAGCTCAGTCGATTCCTGACTCGAGGTGCCAGGAATCTCCCCGCGGTCGATCCTGTCCTGGCGGACCCACCGGAACACCGTGCCCTCGGGCACCTCGACGCTTGCTGCGACGTCGGCCACACGACGGCCATTGCGGACTTGCTCGACGACCATCGCACGGAACTGCGATGCATACGTACGAGGCATGAAATCCCCCTTCGAGGTTCACGCCGTCACTCTCACAAACTGGGTCCAGGATTTGGGGGTCAGATCAGCTGGTACCGTTGGCGGGGGTCAGGTCAACGTCGCCCAGCAGGCGTTGACGGCGCGATGCGGCGCGTGACACGTGGAGCACGACCTCACGGGGCGTTTCGTTGACTCTCCAGAATCCGTGAAGGCAAGACGCCGGCCGGGCTCAAGACGTCAGGGACGTGGCGGGCGGTGATGTCGAGCTGAGTATCGCTTCCCGCCGCATCATGTTGGGGGTTCCGACGGCTCCGTCAAGTCGGCGATCAGGCCGCCTGCGAGGTCCGGGCTCGAGCCCGCGCGAGCACCACACATTGCCCCATCTGGATGCCGTGCCGAACGCGCCGACTGGTAGATGTCCAGCAGGCGGGGGGCGACAATGTTGACGTCGAACCGACGCGCGTAGCCCGCACCCCAGCTCGCCAGGTGCCGTGCCAGAACCGGGTCCGCCAGCAGCGCGCGCAGCGATCCGGCCAATGCGGCGGGATCGCATGGGTCGAACAGCAACCGCGGCTGCGGATCCAACACCGAGCGGTAGCCAGGATTGTCGCCTCCGAGCACCGCCGCGCGTCCGCTCGCCATCGCCTCGAGCAAGACGATGCCGAAGCTCTCGCCCCCGTTGCTCGGAAACACGCAGATGTCTGCCGACGCGTAGTACCGCGGCTTCTCCGCCTCGGCGACTGCCCCGATGAAGCTCACCGTGGACGTGAGGCCATGACGCCGCGTGTAGCTCTCGAGTGATCGGCGAAGCGGTCCCTCGCCGCACACGAGCACACGAAGGCGCTGGCGGGAGTCGGCCACGACGCGCCGCATCGCCTCGAGCAACACGTCGCAGCCCTTGCGTGGGACCAGCCGCCCGAGGAAGAGCACCGTGGGTCGCGGGTCGCGCAGGCGACCAGGGGGCGTGCGTCCGCAAACCGTGCGTGATCGACGGCGTTAGGGATGACCGACGTCGCCAGACCGAACGCCCTGCCGGCAAACTCGCCGCTGTCGGAGAAACACTGACGATGCGATCGAATCGTGACAGAGACCGACGGACCCACGCTCCCAGCGCTGTGCCGAGCCACACCATTGGCCAGCCGTAGGGCGCGATGTGGAAAGTACCGACGATGGCCGTTTCCGGGTGCGCAGCGAGAATGACCCGGTGAGCGAGGAAGGGGCTGTACGGTACCTGCACATGCAGGATGTCGAACCGCGGCTCTGCCACCAGCCCCCGCAGCCGTGCGCCCGATCCGGGAAGCGGGATGCTGACCCGATTGCCATTGAAGGCGACGGTGACGTTCCTGGCGACTTCGTAGACGTTTGCTGCACGGGTACCGTCGCTGTGGCCGACGAGGTACGACACCTCATGCCCCTGGCGCCGCATCCAATCGCCCATCATCAGACGTACTGCTGGACACCGCCGTGGGCGTGAAGGGACGCATCGAGCACGAAGCCGACGCGCAGCGGCCGGCCCGAGCTCATCCATAGTGATCGAGTGCGGACGTGTAAAGAGCTTCGTAGAGGTCGACGATATTCGCGTAGTCGAAGGGCTCTATGTGTCGCCGCGCCCATTCCTTCCAGCGCGTCCGCAGGATCGTGTCGTGGAGCATGAGCTCGAGGCGCTCTGCGAACGCGCCGATCGATCGCGGATCGACGATCGACATTGCGCCGAGCCCCTTCATGACCTCGGCGTAGCCGCGGTTGTTTCCGACCACCGATACGACGCCGGCGGCCATCGATTCCAGCAAGACGATGCCGAAGCTCTCGCCGAACAGCGCCGGCGAGCAGTAGACCGTCGCGCGCGACATGAGATCGATCTTCGCCTTGTCGCTGACGTGTCCCAGGAACGTGACACCCGTGAGCCCCAGTTCTCGGCGAGGGCCTTGAGTCGCTCGCGCTCGGGCCCGTCACCCGCGATCACTAGGCGGACCTCGGGGTTCGACTGCGCGACGAGGGCGAACGCCTTGAGCAAGTACTTCACCCCCTTTCGCCCCTCCAGGCGCCCGATGTACAGATCGTCTTCTGGTCGGGGGAACTGGTGGGCTCCCGCGGCGCCCGGTAGCGGCGCACGTCCACCCCATTCGGGATGATCACGATGGGCTTGGACGTCAACCGCGCCGCGTACTCGGCGCCGGAATCCGAGACCGCCGTCAGCACGTGCAGCCGCTCCATTACCGATCGGAGATACGGGCCGGCGGCCCGCATGAACATACGTGTTGTGGGCGAACGCGGGATGTGCGCGTGGAATGTGGCCACGTTGACCGACCGGCTGCGGCGCAAGAGCTGGCGGCTGAGCAACGGGACCCACGGCTCGTGGAAGTGCAGGATATCGAAGCGTTCCGCCTCGAGCATCGCGTCGACTTGCGCGATCGACGCCCTGTATGACACCTGTGTCGTCGTGTTCATCGGGAGCGCGACGTCAGTCGAGGTCCCGATGAAGATGACATCCGAGTGCTCAGCGATATCGTCGGAGCGCCGTCGCGGAGTGATCAGGCGCACCGCGTGGCCCCGACGGCCGAGTTCCCGTTGAAGCGACACGACGACCTCCCGGACGCCGCCGTACCGAGTCATGGGGTAGGGGCAGACCAGGCCGATCTTCATCGGGTGCACAATTGGACGACGCGGCGCGAGTCGCATACTGATGGGGGCATCGGGATGGACGCCGCCGCTTCCAGCGAGTGACCGAGCTGCTGCTCGAGACCGCACGGACTGGCTGACCACCCTGCCGTTCGCGGACCTGACGCGATCCAGTCTACGCGCCCGCGGCGCCACCGGCCGGATACTCCGGCGGGGCCGCTGCGGCCGGCCGAGCCCGTCGGGCGCCGTCAACTGAGCGACGCTTCTCGCGCGGGATTCGCCATGGGCCGCGGCGCCCCACTGCGCGAGAGGGTTCGCTGGTAGAAGGCATAACCCGGCGGCACTTGCACCAAGGTGTTGAGGATCCGATACGTCACGATCACCGGAAGTGCGACCGCAGGCGGGACGCCCATGCTCCCCAAGAGCACGATCATGAGCGCCTCGTAGATACCGACGCCGCCCGGCAGCACTGAGATCAGGCCGGCGAAGTTCGCAACGCCGTAGGCGATGATGATCGCACCGATATTGACCCAATGTCCGAACGCGATGAAGACGCAGAAGATGACCGCGACTTCGGTCACGTTTGCGAGCAAGGCATACCAAAAGGCGCTCGTCAGCTTTCGCCAGGCCTTCCGCGTCGCCGAGAAGTCTGCATGGAACTCGTCGCCCACGTTGCCCCCGTCGAGCGCGCGAAGCGTCGCGGTCTCGCTGCGTCGCACGAGGCGTATCAGGACCCGCGGGATCGCCGCCGCGCCGCCCAGCAGCTGACCGCAGCGGTGCCGGTCGCCGGCGACGAACAGGAATGCGGCTCCACCGACCGCCAGGACCGTCGTCAGGGCGGCCGCCACCAAGACCGCCAGCGCGGTGCCGTGACCCGAGACTGCGACGCTCGCAACGCCCACCGCGAGCATGACCTCGAAGGACACGAAGCCCATCGCGAGCTTGCCGCACTGCACGAAGCTGGCTCTGGTCCCGCTCACCTGCCGCTCCCGGCGCATCCGCCATGCGAAATACGAAAAGCCGGTGACGCCGCCGCTGGGAAACATGTGATTGACGAAATTCAGCTCCAACGAGGCGCGGTAGAGCTGCCAGTACGACAGGCGATCGCCGAGCACCCGGAAGAGCTTCTGGTACAGGCGCGCCTGAGCGTGGTAGTTCAGCCCCTCGAGCGGGACGATTATGAGCAGCATCCACGCGCCGGCACGTGTCACGTGGTCGAACGTCGGCACCAGTTGCCCGCGAATCGCATAGATCAACATCGCAAGCGCGACCAAGGTGAAGATGTTCAACAGCATCTTCCACCGTCGCCAAAGCAAGTGCCGACCTCCCGGTGTCATAGTGCTCCGAGCTTAGTCCTTCCCGTCACACCCGACAAACCGCGAGCCCGCGTCACTACGAGCTGCGGCGGCACACGTTTGCTTCGTTGGCGATCGCGTCTAGGGCGACGGCGGTCGAGGCGGCAGCGCAGCTCGGCTACGACCCGGTGATCACGCTGACGACGTACTCGCACCTATTCGATGAGTTCGAGATCGGATCCCGGCCGAACCTTGACGGGCTCGTAGAGCATGCGCGCGCTCGTTCTGGAGTGCGCGACGTGTGCGCGGAGCATTTGCCGGAGGTGAGGGCAGCGTCAACAGAGGGCCGACGCCCGAGCGGCGATCTATTGCACTGGTCGTCATGTGCTCCGCCGCTCGCTCAACGTGGTATCCGACGTCGAGCGAGCGGTGCCTGGATCTGGCGCGCCCGGCGGGAATGACCCGCGGATCCTCGGTCCGATGCTTGGCGGGGCTCATCCGTGGCTTTCCGGATCTGACCCAGTCTGCGGACCGATCAATGACGGTCTGCGGTGTCGCTGCTTTGCCTGAGGGTCATCGGCACGTGGTTCGGGAGACCTGGAGCCGACCCGGGAGGCGTTACCTAGGTGCGGGCTCGAACCGGATGACCCTTTCATTAGAGCTGAACGGGTCCGTTCGAGCTCGGTGGGCGTCAGGGATCTACAGCTGTTGGCCGGAGCGCTGGGAACAAGAAGGTTGGGGGTTGTGCCAGGCTGAGCCGCGTGACCGCTTGTTTCCGCGCGTTGCGATCGGCTGAGATAACGCCAAGTCGGCTCAGGTGGCCAAAAGCCGGGCAAACGTTGCGCTCCGTCGTGGCTCATCCCGAGGTCGGGTTGCCGCGCCTGCCGAGCGGCGTCAATGACGGCGTCCAGATGGACGCACGTGTCTGCGCACGCTCGGTCGCCCGGGCGGAGGATGCTGGCGGTGGAGCCGTCGCGCCGTGGACATCACGACGCCGTACCGAATCCAGTCAACGGTCGGCATGGCGGACAGCGGGCGTTGTGTTCTGAGACGAACCGCCCTACGTTCGTGAGGCGGGCGATGAACTGTCGAATCAGAGCGGAAGGGCTTGGCTGCGCGCCGGATAGCCGTCGTCGTGATCTTCATTGGTCTCCTGGTTGTCTCGGGCGCCGCAATGGCGGCAGTTGCCAGCGATATGCCAAATCGCGCGCTGACACCGGGCCGCGCAGCGACGACGAAGAAGGCCCTCGTCTGTCAGCCGCGTTGGGTAACGGCCCACCGATACGTCAGTCCAGCGACGACGAAGAAGGTCTTCGCCCGCTATCACCTGCGTGATATCCGCGGTGCCTATGAGGTGGACCACCTCATCCCCGTGGAACTTGGCGGGTCCAACGACATCCGCAACCTCTGGCCGGAGCCGTATGCGGGGGTTGATGGTGCGCGAGTCAAAGACCGACTTGAGATTCGCCTTCGCGGTCTCGTGTGCACCGGGCACCTGTCGCTCGTCTCAGCCCAGAAGCAGATCGCCGCAAACTGGAAGGCGGCGTATCGACGCTACGTGGGACCGCTACCGTCCACGGCGGCCCCGAGCGGCAATGACATCTCCTATCCGCAATGTGGCGGCAGCTTCCCGTCGAGTCCGGCATTCGAGATCGTGGGGGTCAACGACGGTCTGGCCAACAACCTGAACCCCTGCTTCGGTCCCTCGTCCACGTATCCGAGGTACACACAAAGCGAGTTGTACTGGGCCGCTGCGACCGCGACCGGCCTGACCGTGCAGCCCAAGGCGTCGCTGTACGTGAACACCGCCGATCCGGGCAACGTCGACAACGGCACGCCGATCGCCGACTGGCCGGCCTCGGGCGGCAACGCGGCATATGGATCGTGTACGACAACGACGGTGACTACGACCTCAGGGACCGCGAGCGTTGGCCAAGACTCACTGGCCTGTGCGTGGCAGTACGGCTACAACAAGGCCCAGCAGGACGCCCTTTGGCTGTCCAATGCTGCGAGCGCGATCGACTCGCAGACACCCCCCACAACGGTCTTGGGGACCGCCCCCAGCTATCCGTGGTGGTTCGACGTCGAGGCGGCGAGCAGCTGGCAGACCGGCTCGGGCGGACAGGCCATGAATGTGGCCGACCTCCAAGGGATGATCGCGGGATTGCAGGCGGCAGGCGCAACGAAGTTCGGGGTCTACTCCACCGCCTCGGAGTGGACGTCGATCACCGGGGGCACCTCGCCGGGATCACTGTCGGGGGCTCCCGACTGGATCCCCGGGGCGACGACCCTCATGGGGGCGCAATCCAACTGCAAGCTCAAGTCGTTCACCGGTGGCAAGGTCTCGATTACGCAGTGGTCCGGGCGGGTTGACAGCGATTACGCCTGCGACTAACGGGCTCCGTGCGCAAAGCCAGGCAAGAGTCTGGCGAGACGGCGGCTGCCGGAAACACCAAAGCCTGTGAAATGCAGGGCTTTGGTGAATAGCGGGGGCAGGGTTCGAACCTGCGTGCCGGGGATCGCGCGGTCGCGCAGCACCACGGTGTGTGAGGCGAGGTGCTTTGCAAGCGCCGCCGCGACCTGCGCCTCGCCGTCGGCGCCATGCGCCCATGCGGTCTCGTGCCGCGGGGCCTGCTGTATCGGGACGAGGAGTCCGCCGAGGTGCGGGTGCGCCTCGCGGGTGCGCGCCTCGTCAATGACGATCACGAGCCCGTGTTCGGCGGGGCCGGTCGTACCCCTTGGGCCGCTTCGTCTTCGGCCTCATCGGGCATTGCGTGTGGCGTCGGCTCGTGGGGGGGTTCGATCCCTGCCGCGGCGTACGCTTCGTCCTGCTCGAGCGTCTCGGCTCGAGCAGCGCCTGGGCGAGCGCCTCGAGCTTGTCGCGGTTGGCCGTCATCAGTTGCGTGACCTGTTCGTGGGCGATTTCGATGAGGTGCGGACCTCCTCGTCGACGAGCTGCTGGGTGACCGGGGAGATCTCGCTGGCGCCGGGATCAGGAATTCCCCGCCGTCCTCGGTGCATGACGGTGACCGGCCCGATCACGTCGCTCATGCCCCAGCGTCCGACCATCTGGCGGGCGATCTCGGTAGCCTGCTTGATGTCGTACTCCGCGCCGGTGGTGATGTCATCGTAACACGAGTCTCCTCGGCGACGCGCCCGCCGAGAGCCACCTGGATCTTGCCCAGCAGGTAGGCGCGGTCGTAGCTGAAGCGGTCGGCCTCGGGAGTCGGAGAGCGTGACGCCGAGCGCCATTCCGCGAGGGATGATCGAGACCTTGCGCACGGGGTCCGCGCCGGGCGGTGAGCATGCCGACGATCGCGTGGCCGGACTCGTGGTAGGCGGTGCGCTCGCCGCTCTTCGGCGCTCAGCAGGATGCCGTCGCGCGGAGCCGAGCATGATCTTCTCGAGCGCATCAGTGCAGTCGGCCATCGTGACGGCGTCGTGGCCTCGGCGCGCGGCGGCGAGCGCCGCCTCGTTGACGAGGTTGGCGAGGTCGGCGCCGACCATGCCGGCGGTCATGGCGGCGAGCGCGTCGAGGTCGACATCGGCGGCCAACGGCACCGAGCGGGTGTGCACCTTGAGGATCTTGCGCCGGCCGACCGTGTCGGGGGCCTGGACCGCGACCCGGCGGTCAAAGCGGCCGGGGCGCAGCAGCGCCGGGTCGAGGACCTCGGGGCGGTTGGTGGCGGCGATCACGATCACCCCCACGGAGGGGTCGAAGCCGTCCATCTCGGTGAGGATCTGGTTGAGCGTCTGCTCGCGCTCGTCGTTGGCCGCCGCCGAAGCCGCCGATCGCGCCTGCGCGCGAGCGGCCGATCGCGTCGAGCTCGTCGATGAAGATGATCGCCGGCGCCGCCTCCTTGGCCTGGGCGAACAGGTCGCGCACGCGCGAGGCGCCGACGCCGACGAACAACTCGATGAACTCCGAGGCGGAGATCGAGAAGAACGGGACCTGGGCCTCGCCCGCGAGCGCCCGGGCCAGCAGCGTCTTGCCGGTGCCGGGCGCGCCCGGTCAGAGCAGCACCCCGCGGGGCATGCGTCCGCCCAGGCCGCCGTACTTGTCCGGGTCCTTGAGGAAGTCGACGATCTCGGTCAGCTCTGCCTTGGCCTCGTCGATCCCGGCGACGTCCTCGAAGGTGACTCGGTCTGCTCGGAGGGCTCGACCCGCTGCGCGCGCGAGCGGCCGATTGCACCGATGCCACCCGTGATGCCGCCGGCGGCGCGGCGCATCGATCCGATGAACAGGACGAAGAGCAACACGATCAGCAACGTCGGCCCGAAGCCCAGCAAGATCGTCACGAACAGCGAGGTGCTCGTCGTCGGCGATGTCGCGTTGATCACGACGCCCTTGGACTGCAACATCGCCATGAGCTGATCGCTGTTCCAGAACGCCGGCATCTCGGTCACGAACAGCGTCGTCGGCGCCGCGGTGTTGTCCGGCGGGTAGCGCACCGCCGTGCGGAAGTTGCCCTGGACGGTGTGCCCTTCGAGGAGATCGCGCTGACGTTGCCGGCGTTGACCTGGTCCAGGAACGTCGGGCTGTAGGGGATCCGTACGCGCGTCGGCTGGGTCGTCGTCTGCAGCGTCGAGACCAGCACGATGTTGATCAGCAGAAGGACGATGACAAAGACCACGAACCCTGGGCCGAACCATCGACGTCGTGGCTGCTGCGACTGCGGCGGCGTGCCGCGCCCATCCGGGCCGGGCCGAACGCGCCAGCCACTCGGGTGCTGCTCGCCGTGGGAGTCGCGGCCCTCGGGCGGCCTCGGCCGTGACGTCTCAGGTTCGGATCCAGGCAACCCAACTCCCGCGTGTGCCCAACGTCCGTGCAACGTAGCTTGGCCACGGGGTCGCAGTCATCGGGCAACGACCCCGTTCCGATGCCGCACGGCACGGATTGCGCCGCTCGCTGATCCGTGTGGCTGGGCTCTGTGTCTCGACCTGACTCTAGCCGGGTCTCGCTCCACATCAACGCCCGGCAGCGGCTTGCCGCAACAGTCCAGTCCCCGAATCTGGCGAACATTGCCGTGTCGGCACGCGATTCCTGAAGCGCCGGCCGCTGACTTGGCGGCAGTTCGGGTCGCGAGTTGCTGCTCGAGCGTCTGACGCTCGCATCAGGGGCTTCGGCGCGGATCTGATTCTCACGATGAATGGCCGCAAGATCGCCGTTCAGGCCAGGCATAATCACGCCCCTGTGTGAGTGGGCCCGCCATCCGAGAGATCTTGGCGGCGGGCAAGCGCCACGGAGCCGATTAGGCAGTCGAGATCACGACGAGCCGGCGTATTTCGTCGAACCGATTCGCACCGCGGCGGTTGCCGGGTGCGTCGCCGTCAGCGCGCTGGCGTCGCGTCGCGATGGCTGCCCACCACTTGAACGCACGCTGTCCAAACCTGGCCATGTCATCGGAGTGCGCGGCCATTCGATAGCGGTCAGGTAACTCGAGGCGGTGATGCACCTCGGTCAGCAGCCAGACGTCACCGTCCTGTTCGGCCAGCAAAGCCGTCTGGGGCTCGCCCCGACGACCCTCCATAGTCCAGGTCCTAATTCGCACAGCGGCGATTCTGGCAATGCCTGCGGCCGCCACTTCATCACCGGTGATCGGGTCGCATCTGTCGAACGAACCCGGTCCAACGATCGCTCCATGACCGGATCCGGGAAGGGATGGGTTATCTGGGCGGCGCTGGGCTGGGTCATCGATCGGTCCCGAGCATCGCGCCGCGTAGGGTCAGCTCGGTGTCGCCGGAATACCGAGGTCGGCGCGCACGATCTTTTCATCATATTGGACCTGCGTCAGCACCCCGATCACATACTGCTCCCACTCGCCGCCGGCGAAGACCTTGAGCGTCGAGGCCGAGTTAATCGTGCCAGCCAGCGTGCCGGTCTCCCGCACGAGGGTGATCGCGTCCGTCCGGGTCTGACCGGTCAACGGCGTCGCCAATAGGCGCGACGCGAACGTCTGCAGGGCACGGGCAAGCGGACCGCTCACGGCGAGGGCCTGCGCCGGGTTTGACGGCGTGCTGGCGCTGATCGTCGTCCGGAACCCCGCGATCGCAGTATTCAGCGGGGCGACGGTGTTCAGGTACGCGGCGCGGCATCGGCGTTACTCAAGGCCGCCGGGACTGTGGCGATTTCGGCCTGCGTCGTCGTCGCTGCTCCGGCCGCGGTGGTGTCTCGTCGCCGATGCGCCGCAACCGGTCGCCGCAACAATCACGAACACACCGCAAACAAGCGTCGCGGCGCATCGGATCTTGACAGCGGTTCGCATTCATGCCCCTTGGGCGCGCGCGCGGTTACCCCCTGGTGGCAGCATACGTGCACGCGCTCACTACTGGTGTCACGTGAATGTCACTCGCTCGGCGCCGGCCGACGCCCGAGCCTGACGATTGGGGGGAGGGAGGGGGGTTGGTTTCCGCGACCACCTGGCCGTCAATCTAGAGGTCGCGGGAGGACTACCAGATCGCCATCATCGTCGAGCCGGTCAACCGCGGACGCCCGTGGGGCACCCTGTCGGCTGGCAGCAGGTCGACACGAACCTGTGTGGTGGCCTCAGATCGCCTTCGCCCACCCGTTCACCGACCGTGAACGGGCGGAATCCGGTCTGTGGAGCAGGATCGTCCCGAGACCGCCGCGGTCCGAGTCGACGTCCTCATCCGGGGCGACGTGCACGGGCCCGCAACAGCGCGACGACGACTATCGAGGCGACACAGAGCGCGCCGAACAGTGCGATCGCCGCGCTGACCCCGAGGTGCTCGGCGGCTTGGCCGAGGAGCAGCCCGCCGATCAGGGTGGTGCCGCCCATAAGGAGAACGAACACGCTCAGCAGCCTGCCGCGCAGTTGCGGCGGGCTCAGCAGCTGGAGTCGGGTGTTCGCGCTGACGGTAAACGCTGCTCCTGCGACCCCAGCGAGTGCCATGAGCGCGACACTCAGCGGATACGAACTCGAGAGCCCGAGCGCGATGAGGCAGCAGCCGAGTCCGCCGCCTGCAGCGGCGAGCCGGCGCTCGGATGGCTCGCCGGCGAAGGTGACGGCGGCGTGCGCAGCTGTCCGCGGTTGGTTGAGCGAGTTGCCCGGCGCTTTGCCCGGCCCGTCACCCGACTCCGGTGTCGCGACGCTCGCACACCCGATTCCTCGCCAACACGGATGGCGGCCGATACAGTCCGTGCGACACGGGCTCCGAGAAGATCGGCTCCACCATGGTTGTGCTGATCGTCGTCATCGTCATCGTCATCGTCGTGCTCCTCGCGCTCGGCTGGTGGGCGGCATACAACGGTCTGGTGAAAAAGCGCAACCGGACCCAGGAGGCGTGGTCCGAGATCGACGTCGAGCTCAAGCGCAGACATGACCTCGTTCCCAACCTGGTGTCGACGGTGCAGGGCTACGCCGCTCACGAGCGGGAGACCTTCGAAGCGGTCACCCAGGCCCGCGCCAACGCGGTCAGCGCCGGCGCGACAGGCGACCCGAGTCATATCGCACCGGCCGAGAACGCCCTCTCTGGGGCGCTGCGCTCGCTGTTTGCGGTCGCCGAGAACTACCCGCAACTGCGAGCGGTCGAGAGCTTCCTGCAACTGCAGGAGACGCTGACGGCCACCGAGGACAAGATCGAGTACGCCCGTCGCTACTACAACACCAGCGCCCGGGACTACAACACCGCGTTGCAGACGTTTCCGCGCAACCTGATCGCAGGGCCGTTCGGCTTCAAGGCGGTGGCGTTCTTTGTCACGGACGAGGCCGACCGCGCGGTGCCACAGGTGGACTTTTCGCGTGCCGGCCCGGGTCCCGGCCCACCAACATCCTCGGGTCCTCCGCCTGCCACTGACGCCGACGGTCCTCCGCCCGCCGGCTGAGCGCGCCGGCGTCGCTGGCGCGGCGGCCTACACGGACTGGCCCGACGCGATCCGCTCGAGCGCGGCGATCCTCTCCTCGATGGGCGGGTGGGTGTCGTAGAGCCGGTGGTACCAGGTCTCGTGGTGCTGCAGCGGGTCGTCGATGCACATCGCCGCCGTGGCGTGGTTCATGTTCTTGAACGGCGTGTCGTTCTGCTGCAGCTTCTTGAGGGCACTCAGCAGGCCGGCGGGGTTGCGGGTGAGCTCCACGCCGCTCACGTCGGCCAACGACTCGCGGCGGCGCGAGAGTGCCAGACGGATGAGTGGGCCGACGATGAACCCCACGATCGCGAGCAGCGCGCCTGCGGCGAAGAGCACGATCACGAGCTGGTTCCCCCTGCCGCCGCCGCGCCCGATCCCGGCGAAGAATGCGCTGCGCCACAGGATGCTGGCCAGCAGGGCGGCCATGCCGATCATGGTGCCCACCACGAGCAGAAGACGGATGTCGTGGTTTTTGATGTGGCTCATCTCATGGCTGGCCACGCCTTCGAGCTCTTCACGATTCATGATTGTCAGGAGCCCCGTGGTGAAGGTGATGGCCGCGCTGTTCGGGCTGGTCCCGGTCGCGAAGGCGTTGGGCGACGGGTCATTGATCACATAGACGGCGGGTGCAGGGATGCCTTCGCCGATCGCCAGGGCATCGACCAGGTCGTGCAGTTGCCGGTACTGGTCAGGGTCGGCGGGCACTGCCCCGGAGACCCGGAGCACCAGGCCGGGCCCGGCCGTCAGGGAGTAGATGATGCCGCCGGCGGCCAACAGGGCACCGATCACCAGCCCGCCGACGATCGGACTCCAGTCGAAGCTGCCCGTATGGCGTGAGGTCGAGGCGATCAACAGGCCGCAGACAGCGCCGACGGCCAGCCAGATCACGAAGAACAGCGCGATGAAGATGATGCTGCGCCGCTTGTTGCTTGCGATCTCGCTGTACACAGCGCCAAGCGTACTCCGGCAGATGTGTCGAATACCTCGCGCAGAGGGCCAGTCCTCCCGGCCACGGGGCGCATGCCGGCCGGCGTGCCCGATCGAGCCGGATCCCATCGGAGAAGGTGCGGCAGTAGCGGGCGCTCCGAGATCCTCAAGCGCAGCACTCGCGGCGCCGATGGGCCTCGTAGAGTGGTCCCAACCATCAAGGCAGAAGCCTCCTATGAGCGGAATCGCAGCCTTCGTCATCATCATCCTTGCCGTCAGCCTCTACCTCGCGCCCACCATCGTCGCGCTCGTCCGTCACATTCCGAACAAATGGTCGGTCGTGGTGATCAATGTGCTCCTCGGCTGGACCTTCATCGGATGGGTCGTCGCGCTGGCGATGGCCGCGCGCGACACGAACCCCAGCGGCGTCGCGACCTGACGCAGGCGCCCGGGGGCCTCGCGGTGTTTCGTTCCACTGCCGTAATTGTCCACGAGAGGCGCCGGCGCGGTGGTCCCTCCGGATGGGTCTTGCAGGACGTAACGGCACCCACCGCGGCGGCCATCTCCTCAATGCCGCTGCGCTCCGGCCAGGGCTCCGCTTCCGGGATCTTCAGTGCGGCGTCGGCGGTGGCCGTACGATCGCTTGGACCGCGCACGACGATGAGTTTTCGTCTCGCGATCGGTCACTAGCTGGTGGCAGAGCAGCCTGCGCTAGGAAGGAGAGCCCGATGTCAAGCTCAATGGTGAACTTCATCGCGATAATCGTCCGTCGCTCCGGTGCGACGAGCTTGAAGCCATGCTGATCTACTCGATGAGCGTCTCGGTGGACGGCTTTATCGCCGACCGCGAGGGCGCGTTCGGATGGTCGGCCCCTAACGAGGAGCAGTTTCGTTTCCACATCGCGCAGACACGCGAGCTCGGCGGCTATCTATGCGGCCGCAGGCTTTACGAGACCATGCTGCCGTGGGAGACCGATCCGTCGATGCGCGACAACGAGCTCGGGGCCGCGTTCGCCGACGTCTGGTGCGCTATCCCGAAGGTCGTCTTCAGCCGCACGCTCGACAGCGTCCAGGGCAACGCCCGGCTCGCTGAGGCATCGGTGGCCCAGGAGGCCGCTGCGGCGCTCGACGCGACCGACAAGGACGTCTCGATCGGCGGCGCCGGCCTGGCCACGGCAGCGATCGAGCTCGGCCTCGTCGACGAGTTGCGCATGTTCCGCAATCCGGTCGTCGTCGGTGGCGGCACGCCGTTCCTGCCGCCGGTCACCGAAGACGTTCCGCTGGACCTGGTCGAGACCAGGACGTTCGGCTCGCGCGTGATCTACGAGCGCTACAGGCGCGCCCGCGGTGAGTCGGACTGACACCGCCGTCCGCGACGGAGGGTCAGATCTACGGTCGCCAACTGCAGCAAGCAGGGACTACACCGGGCCCGCATAGGGATCCGCTCGCGGGCAGCTGGCAGCCACGCGACGCCCGTCTGACGAGAGCCGGGCCTAATGCTTGAGCGGCTACGCAGCGCCGCAACTTCCGACCCCGACACTGCGCACGCCTAGACGGGACACGATCTGCGAGGCCTGCGAGAGGGTGCCCTCGCCGACAACGAAGGGCCGTACGCGCCGCCTCAGGGGCCTACACGGTCAATCCTGGGGGCCTACTGGGGGCCTACCGATGAGACTAGAGGGGTATTCGTGCGCATTCCTGACTCGAACACGGCCACAAAGAACCCCACCTGAGCGGGGTCTCTGTGAAGCCGACGAGCGGATTCGAGCCGCTGACCCGTTCATTACGAGGACGCCGCGGCGTTTGTGGCTGGTTGCGGTCCGTGGCGGCGATTGCCTTGTGCAAGCCAATTTCAGCCGTTTCGCTCCGAATCTCTTTGCGGCTGGTGCAGGGTGGTGTGTTGCCACCCTGTTGCCACCTGTGACCGGCAAGCGACGTAAGTCCACCCGGTGAAGCGGCCCGATCGCGGTCAGACCGTCTGGCTGACGCCGACGCGCGCATGACCACTTCATCACCGGTGAAGGGGTGATTTGGCAGACAGTTGAACGCCGTCCACGACCTTGTGAGCGGACCCGGCCGACAATGATCGGCGTCGCGCAGCCGGCGCGCTATCGACCGTATCTGCGCTGATGCTCAGGCAAGCGGCGGGCGGAGATCGTTCACGGCAGCACGCTAAACGCCTCGAACTCGATGATCTCGTTTGCCAGGTCGCGGATGGCCGCATCGATGGCCTCTTCGGTGATCACATCCACGGCGCGCGTGGCCGGAGCATAGAGACACACGATCTTGGCCCGCTCGGAGTTGGGCCGCATCGTCGCGTCGATCGCTGCGAGCACTAGGGTCGGGTCCTCCAACCGTTGGCCATCCGGCCCGGGGACCACCCGCCGGGAGTTGGTGATCTTGTAGCAGGCGCGACTGGGATCGTGCGCATTCATGGCCCGCAGGCAGGCGATACCATCGTCATGGAGCGCGGAGCGCTGGTCGCCCGGCCAGGTGCCGGCAGCCCCTACCTGGCATGGAGGCTCGCGGTGACCCTGACCGAGGATCCTGGGGATGTCTTGCCACTGCGCGGTGATGGTTTCCCGTCGCGCTAGCGTCCCAAGATACGGACGCTTGCGCGCCTGGCTTCTGACCGCACCCGCGGCTGTGGCCGCGCTCGCCGCATCGCTCCTTTTCGCAGCACCGACAGCGGCGTCTACGGCCAATCCGCGAGCGCCTGCCAGTGCGCGGTTGACGATTCCCGCGAGCGCGGATGAGCTGATCGTGGTGTCGAGCCCGACGGACGATCCGCCTGCACCGGGATACCTCGCCACGCTGCGGACGTACGCGCGCGCCAATAGACGGTCGCCGTGGCGGCGCGTGTTCGCCGCCTGGCAGGCCGAGACCGGCTCCGGTCACCTTCTCGCCGCCGCTGCCCGCCGCGAAGGTGATCACGCCACCCCGACCGGCGTGTTCGGCATCGGGCCTACCATGTACGGCAACAGGCCGAACCCGGGGAGCCTGCACTACGCCTACCACCGGCTGGTGTGCGGCGACTGGTGGGACGAGGACCCGTACTCGTCGCAGTACAACCGCTTCGTCCATGTCCGGTGCGGGGCGACGCCGGCGTTTGCGGCGTGGTCGGAGCCATTGTGGACCGAAACCGTCGCCTACCCGTACTTCGCTGTGATGAAGTTCGACATGAACCCGACTGTCGGCGGCCCCAACGCGCCCGGGGCGGGCATCTTCCTGCACAACTGGATCGGCGGCCCAACGGAGGGGTGCGTGGCGGTGCACGAGGTTCAGCTACTCGAGATCCTTCGCTGGCTCAAGCCGTCTGCCAATCCGGTGATCGAGATCGGGACCGACGCTCAGGTGCAGCCCGTTCCGCCCGCGACCACGTGACCCCGCGCTTCCCCAGCCCGCGGGTTCGACGTCTCCGGCTGCCGGAGGGATGAGTGAGGTCCGCGGACACGCGCAGAGAGCTTCGCGCCATTCGTGTGAGGCGCATGCAGCTGGCGGCAGGCCTCACGGTCGCCGTCGGGATGCTGGCCGCTATCGGGTGGCTCCCGGCTGGGGCTGCCAGATCGCCGGTCGCTGTGGGGCCGGCCATTGCCGGCACGCCAGCGCGGCCCACGGGCGCGCAGCTGGCGCTCGTGGACGTCTCAGTGGCGAACCTGTGGATGGCGCCGGCGCGAACGCGGCCGCTCGATGCTCCCTCGCTCACCAACCCCGTCAGATTGACGGCGTGGCTCGATGCGATGGACACGGCTCAGCGCCGCTGGCTCGATGGCCGGCTCGTCACCCAGGCGCTCTACGGGCAGCAGGTCGTGGTGCGGGGCAGGCGGGGCGCGTGGGTCGAGGTCTCTTTGACCGGTCAGCCAACCCCGAACCACCTCAGCTCCCCGGGCTGGCTGCCCGCGCGTCAGCTGGTGAAGGTGCCGGCCGCTTCCTCGACGACGGCCACTCCCACCCCGCCTGCAGCGACCGTGGCTCCGACCTCGACCGCGGTGGCCCTCGTCATCAAGCCCACGGCGTGGCTGGTTGCGCGTACCGCGACCGGGAAGGCCGGCGGTCGCCAGTTGCTTCTGAGCTTCAACACCAGGCTGCCGGACCTGGGTCAGGCCGGCCCTTGGACGATCGTGCAGACGCCCACTGGGGCCTTAGCGCTGATCGCTCGCTCCGCCGTTGCCGTTCGTGCCGCAGGCGCGTCAGCGCCACCTCCCACCGGACAGGAGCTCGTGAAGACCGCCGAGATGTTCCTGGGCGTGCGCTACTTGTACGCGGGCACGTCGGCGTTCGGCTTTGATTGCTCGGGCCTGACGTACACGGTTGAGGACGCCTTCGGCATCCTATTGCCCCGTACTGCCGCGCTGCAGGCCCAGGCCGGCCGGCCGGTGACCAGGCAGTCACTGCGGCCCGGTGACCTGGTCTTCTTCGCCACCGATCCGCCATCGCGGGGGATCACGCACGTG
Source organism: uncultured Thermoleophilia bacterium (assembly GCA_963768285.1). Classification (GTDB taxonomy): domain Bacteria; phylum Actinomycetota; class Thermoleophilia; order Miltoncostaeales; family Miltoncostaeaceae; genus CAITWD01. Next base: position 360 of record CAVYHI010000010.1, on the reverse strand, counting down.
GCCATGTACATCGGCGATGGACGGATCATCGAGTCTCCGAACTCGTCAAGCGCGGTGCGCATCATCCCCCTCGCCGATCGGGGTGATCAGTACGTCACCGCCCGGCGCAACCTCCTCTCCTAGTCTCCGTAGCCGTCCTGTGCCCGTATCGGCTACACGTGCGCTTCAGCAGTGCTCACCCGCCCGCCTTTGATGACGCAGACGCGCTGGGCCCGACGGGCAACGGTGCTGTCGTGGGTGACGATGACGAGGGTCAGCCCACGGTTGCGCCAGAGCGATTCGAGCGTGTCGACAATCTCGTTACGGGTTTCCTCGTCGAGATCTCCGGCGGGCTCGTCCGCCAGCAGGACCGTCGATAGC
>CAVYHI010000009.1:0-14047 GCA_963768285.1 uncultured Thermoleophilia bacterium | reverse complement strand
AGCACGCGCGGCAGGATTCGAACCTGCGACCTTTGGCTCCGGAGGCCAACGCTCTATCCACTGAGCTACGCGCGCGAGCCGACGCATAGTAGCGACGATCGCACCGCCACGAGGAAACCCCGCTGGCGGCGGCAAGAGTGCACGCTCCGAACTGACCTGATTCCTCCGTGCACGGGCGCACGACGATAAAAATGGGGACATGCAGATTGCCGTGAGCTCCGACACTCACTCGCCGACGCGCGGTCCGGCCCTGCCCAAGCCATGCTTAGCGCGGCTCGCCGCCGCCGACTTGATTCTGCACGCGGGAGACCATTGCGACGTCGCGTCACTGGTTGCGCTGCGCCTCATCGGGCCACCTATCCTTGGGGTCCACGGCAACGTTGATGAGGCGGCGGTGCGGCGCGCTTTGCCGCGCGAGACATCAATCAAGGTCGAGGGCGTCCGTATCGCGATGATCCACGACGCCGGGCCCGCCCATGGGCGGATCGACCGATTGCGGCGCCTCTTTCCCGAGGCCGATGTCGTGATATTCGGCCACAGCCACATTCCGCTAATCGAGCGGGCCGATGACGGCTTCTTGATCCTGAACCCCGGCAGTCCCACGGATCGACGCCGCCAACCGGCACACACGATGGCCGAGCTCCGAATCGAGTGGGGGCAACCGGTGGAAGCCGTCATCATTCCGTTGGACAGCCCCGCCGGGGGCCCAGGCCAAAACGACTAGGATCGCCCGCTATGGATCTCTGGGTGACCTTCATCGGGACCGCGGCATCGGTGCCGACCGCCTCGCGCGGAACGTCGGCGACGCTCGTGATCCGGGGCGGGTCGCGAGTGCTGGTCGACTGCGGCGAAGGCACCCAGCGCCAGTTCCTGCGCTCGGGCCTCGGGCTCCTGGACCTGGACGCGATCCTGCTCACCCACCTCCACGGTGACCACTACCTCGGCCTGCCGGGGCTGCTGAAGACCTACGGGCTGCGCGCGCGCACCGACCCGCTGTTGCTCGCCGGTCCTCCGGGGCTCGAGGCGCTGCTTGGCGCCCTCCAGGGGGTCATCGGGCGCCTGCCGTTCGCACTCGAGGTCCGAGAGGTCCAGCCCGGCCCCGTGCTCGAGCTCGACGGCGCGTCGTGGCTTGCCTACCCGACGCAGCACTCGGTCCGCTCGTTCGGGTTCGCACTCGTGGAGGACCCCCGGCCCGGCATGTTCGACGTCACGGCCGCCAGGGCTTTGGGAGTGCCGGCCGGCCCGCTGTTTGGCCGCCTGCAGCGTGGCGAGACCATCCGGATCGGGGACGCCGAGATCCGGCCGGAGCAGGTGCTCGGCCCGCCGCGGGCCGGGCGCACGGTCGTGATCACCGGCGATACCGAGCCGTGTGGGGCGACGCGCGATGCGGCGATGGGGGCGGAGCTGCTGATCCACGAGGCCACCTTTCTCGACGAGGAACGCGCGCGGGCCCGCGAGACGCGGCATTCCACGGCCCGCGAGGCCGCAGAGCTCGCCCAACAGGCGGGCGTGCAGCTGCTGGCGTTGACGCATCTGTCGAGCCGTTTCATGCCACGGGAGATCCGCAGGGAGGCCGCCGCGTCGTTTTCCGAGACGGTGGTGCCGCGGGATTTCGACCAGATCGAGATCCCGTTCGCCGAGCGGGGAGTCCCGGTCTTTCACCCCGGCGGACCACCCGGCGTGCGCCGGACAGCGGGCCCCAGCCGGCCGCCAGCCCTGGTACAGTGAGCACAGAACCCGACCTTTAAGCCCGGCCCCGAGAGGCCGGAAAGGAGCGGCATATGCACCAGAACTGCGCCCGGGCCCGACCGTACCGGGCACCGTGACCGTCGACGCGGTCACGCGACTGGTCGACGAGGACCAGGTCCGTCGGACCGTCGCCCGCATCGCCCACGAGATCCTCGAGCGCCACGCCGACCCGAGCCGGATCGCGCTGGTCGGCATCCGCACGCGGGGGGTGCCGCTGGCCACGCGCCTCGCGGCCCTCATCGAGGAATTCTCCGGCGTGCGCCCGGCCCTCGGGAGCGTGGACATCGCGCTCTACCGTGACGACGTGGCCGCGGGCACGCTGCCGATCGTTGGCGAGACCCAACTTCCGTTTCCGGTCTCCGAGCGCACCGTCGTCCTGGTCGACGACGTGCTCTACACCGGCCGCACCATCCGGGCCGCCATCGACGCGGTCTTCGACTACGGGCGCCCGCCCCGCGTGCAGCTTGCCGTGCTGGTCGACCGCGGCCACCGGGAGCTGCCGATCCGCCCGGACTTCGTCGGCAAGAACCTGCCGACCGCGGCCTCCGACCGCGTCCGGGTGCGCCTGACCGAGACCGACGGGCAGACGAAATCCTCTTGTTCAGCAAGGAGGGCGTTCGATGAGCTCGCGACGCATCACTCATCGGGATCGCCGACCTCTCGGCGCGACGAGATCACGCGGCTCCTCGACCTGGGCGAGCGGTTCGCCGAGGTGATGAGCCGCGACATCAAGAAGGTCCCGACGCTGCGGGGCGCACGGTCATCAACCTGTTCTTCGAGGCGTCGACGCGGACGGCGACGAGCTTCGAGCTCGCCGGCAAGCGGCTGTCGGCAGACGTGATCAACTTCAAGGCCTACGGCTCGTCGGTGGAGAAGGGGGAGACCCTGAAGGACACCGTGCTGACCCTCGGCGCCTACCAGCCCGACGTCGCTGGTGATCCGGCATGCGGCGGCCGGCGCCTGCTGGCCGCCGCGCGCTGCACCGACGCGGCGGTCGTCAACGCCGGCGACGGCAAGCACGAGCACCCCACCCAGGCGCTGCTCGACCTCTACACGCTGCGCGAGACGATGGGGCGCCTGGAGGGCCTGCATGTCGCGCTTTGTCGGCGACGTCCTGCACTCGCGGGTGGCCCGTTCGGGGGCGATCGCCCTGCAGACGATGGGCGCCAAGGTCAGCTTCATCGCGCCGCCGACGCTGCTGCCGAGGGGCTCCGCCGAGGGGCTGGGCGTCCACGTCTCCCACGACATCCTCGACATCGCCGACGCCGATGTGGTCTACGCCCTGCGCATGCAACACGAGCGCATGGGCAAGGGCGGCTTCGTGCCCTCCCTGCGCGAGTACGCGACGCAGTACGGGATCGGCCACCACCGCCTCGCGCGCCGGCCAGCGGGTCATGCACGCCGGGCCCGATGAACCGCGGGGTGGAGATCACCGATCAACTTGCAGATGACCCCACCACGCTGGTGACGGCGCAGGTCGAGGGCGGAATGGTGGTGCGCATGGCGGTCCTCTACGACCTGCTCACCGACCCGCAAGCGGTGCGCAGCGCCGACGCCGTCAGCCGCATGGTGGCGGCATGAGCCGGGACAACGTGCTCGTCCAGCGCCCGGGCCCGGCCGCCTCGCTGGTCATCCGCAATGCCCGCCTGCTCGACCCGGCTGCCGGCATCGACACCGTGGCCGACCTGGTCATCCGCAACGGACGCATCGGGGGCACGGCCGACGGCCTGCCCGAGATCGACGGCACTGGCCTGGTCGTCGTGCCGGGCTTTGTCGACCCGCACGTGCACCTGCGCACGCCCGGGACGTGAGGACACCGAGGACATCGCCTCGGGCTCGCGTGCCGCGGCGGCCGGCGGGTACGTGGCGATCGCGGCGATGCCCAACACCGACCCGCCGGTCGACGATGCGCAGGACCTCGTGCGGCTGCGCGAGTTGGCCGCCGAGCAGGCGGTGATCGGCGTCGGGTTCATCTGCGCGATCACCAAGGGGCAGGAGGGCGCTGAGCTCACCGAGGCGGCCGAGCTGGCCGCGCTCGGCGCGGTCGCCCTCTCCGACGACGGACACCCGGTCAGCAACGCGGCGGTGTTCCGCCGCGCGCTGCAGTACCAGCGCCTGGCCAAGCTGCCGCTGACGCTGCACGAAGAGGACATGGACCTCTCGGCGGGGGGTGCGATGCACGAAGGCGCCGTCTCGGCGCGGCTCGGCGTCGGCGGGATCCCGGCGGTCTCCGAGAGCGTGGCGGTGGCCCGTGACGTGGCGCTCGCCGAGCTACGAGGACGCGCCGTATCCACATCTGCCACGTCTCGGCGCTCGAGACCGTCGAGGAGGTGCGGCTCGGCAAGGCACGCGGGGTGCACGTCACCGCCGAGGTCAGCCCACACCACCTGCTGCTGGTCGACGAGGACTGCGAGAGCCTCGACGCGGCCACCCGCAAGATGAACCCGCCCCTGCGCGCCGACGCCGACCGTGAGGCGCTCGTCGCCGCGCTCTCGATGGGACGCTCGACTGCATCGCCACCGACCACGCACCCCACGGGGCGAGCGAGAAGGAGCAGCCGTTCGAGGAGGCGCCGTTCGGGGTCACCGGGCTCGAGACCGCCTTCGCGTCGCTCTACACCCGCCTCGTGCTGCCCGGCACGCTGCCGCTCGAGCTCCTGGTACGGCGGATGAGCTCCGACGCGGCCCGGGTGCTGGATCTGCCGGTGCCGACCCTTGCCGACGGGGCGACCGCGAACGTCGCGGTGCTCGACCTGGGCGCGACCTGGGTCGTCGGCGCGGGACGGCTTCCAGAGCAAGTCGCGCAACTCGGCCTTCCTCGGCGAGGAGCTCACGGGCCAGGTTCGACTGACGATCGCCGGAGGCCAGGTCGCATGGCAGCGCTAGCGGGCACGCCAATCCGGCGCTGCTGCGTGCCAACCAGACCGCGCCTGCTGGTGGTCGACGTCCAGGAGGCCTTCCGGCCGGTGATCGACCGGTTCGACGAGATCGTGCACAACTGCCGCATCCTGATCGAGGGCTTCGCGATCCTCGGCGCCCCCGTGATCGTCAGCGAGCAGTATCCGAAGGGCCTCGGGCACACGGTCCCCGAGCTGGCCGAGGTGCTTCCGCAGGCAACCCCGGTCGTCGAGAAGCTGCGGTTCTCGGTCGTCGGCGTCCCGGACCTCGACGCCGCGATCACGACGACGGGCCTGCGCCGGTGGGTCGTCTGCGGGATCGAGGCCCACGTGTGCGTCAACCAGAGTGTCCACGACCTGATGGCTGCCGGCCACGAGATCGTGCTGGCGGCCGACGCGATCAGCTCGCGCACCCCGGCCAACCGCGAGATCGGCATCGACAAGTGCGTCGCCGCCGGGGCAGTCGTCTCGAGTGCCGAGACCGTGCTGTTCGAGATGCTCGAGCAGGCCGGCTCGGACCAATTCAAGGCGATCAGCAGGCTGGTGCGCTGATGGCCGGATCCATCGCCTGGATCGTCACCGAGGATGGCCTGGTGCTGCGCGGCCGGTCGGTCGGCGCCCCGGGCACCGCCCTGGGGGAGATGGTCTTTACGACCGGCATGACCGGCTATCAGGAGGCGGTCACCGATCCCTCCTACCACGGCCAGATCCTGACCTTCGCCGCGCCGATGGTCGGCAACTACGGCACCGGGCCGCGGGCGATGGAAAGCGACCGTCCCTGGCCGCCGGCGGTCCTGATGGCCAGGGCCGGCAACATTGCGGGGGCCGGCGGCCCGGTCGGATGGTGCGACTGGCTGACCGCACACGGCGTCGTCGCCCTTGCCGAGGTCGACACCCGGCGCCTGGTGCGCCATCTGCGCGATCGCGGAGCGATGCGCGGCGGGGTCAGCACCGAGATCTCGCCGGAGGAGCTGCAGGCGCGCGTCCTTGGCCACCCGCCGCTCGACGGGCGTGACCTGACCGTCGAGGTGGCTGGCCCCGCCCGCAGGCTCGGCACCGACGGCCCGCGCGTGGTCGCGATCGACTGCGGCATCAAGCGCTCGATCGCCGCCGGGCTCGTCGCCGCCGGCTGCCGGCTCGAGATCGTTCCCGCGGGCGTGAGCGCCGACCAGATCCGCAAGCTCGACCCGGACGCCGTCTTCGTCTCCAACGGACCCGGCGACCCGGCCGCGGTGACCCCGGTGATCGGCACGGTGCATGACATCCTGGGCGAGATCCCGGTGTTCGGGATCTGCCTGGGCCACCAGATGCTCGCCCAGGCCGTCGGGCTGCGCACCGAGAAACTGCCGTTCGGGCATCGCGGCGCCAACCACCCGTCCGGCGCGCCGCCGACGACCGCGTCGAGGTCACGGTCCAGAACCACGGATATGCCGTCGTGGCCGACGCTGCGACCGACGGCGTCCAGATCACCCACACCAGCCTGTTCGACGGCTCGATCGAGGGCGTGGCGATCCCCGAGCTGCAGGCGTTCTCGGTGCAGTACCACCCGGAGGCGAGCCCCGGGCCGCACGATGCCCGCTACCTGTTCACCCGTTTCGTGGAGGCCATCACCCACTAATGCCGCGCCGCGACGACATCTCGACGATCCTCGTGCTGGGCAGCGGCCCGATCGTGATCGGACAAGCCGGGGAGTTCGACTACTCGGGCACCCAGGCCTGCCGCGCGCTGCGCGAGGAGGGGTACCGCGTGGTGCTGGTCAACTCCAACCCGGCCACGATCATGACCGACCCCACCGTCGCCGACCGGACCTATGTCGAGCCGCTTGACGTCACCGCGATCGAACGGGTCATCGCACGCGAGCGGCCCGACGCGCTGCTGCCGACCCTCGGCGGGCAGACCGCGCTGAACCTGGCCATGGAGCTCCACCATGCGGGCATCCTGGAACGTGAGGGCGTCGAGCTGATCGGCGCGACGGCCGACGCCATCCATCGCGCCGAGGACCGCGAAGCCTTCCGCGAGACGATGGCGTCGGTCGGGCTGGAGATGGCGGCGAGCGTGATCGTCACCGACATCGCCTCGGGCATCGACGCGGCCGAGCAGATCGGGTTCCCGGTCATCCTGCGCCCCGGCTTCACCCTCGGGGGCGAGGGGGGCGGGGTCGCCTACCACGCCGACGAGTTGCGCGACCGGCTGCGGCGGGCGCTCGACGCGAGCCCGATCGGACAGGTCCTCATCGAGCAGTCCGTGCTCGGGTGGGGGGAGTTCGAGCTTGAGGTGATGCGCGATCGCAACGACAACGCGGTGATCATCTGCTCGATCGAGAATCTCGATCCGATGGGCGTGCACACCGGCGACTCGGTCACGGTCGCACCGGCGATGACCCTGACCGACCCCGAGCTGCAGGCGCTGCGCGACGCCGCGCTGACGGTGATCCGCGCCGTCGGCGTGGAGACCGGCGGCTCGAACGTGCAGTTCGCCCTCAACCGCGAGACCGGTCAGCTCCTGGTGATCGAGATGAACCCGCGGGTGTCGCGCTCATCGGCGTTGGCCTCCAAGGCGACCGGCTTCCCGATCGCCAAGATCGCCGCCCGCTTGGCGATCGGCTACACGCTCGACGAGCTGCCCAACGACATCACCCAAGTCACGCCCGCCAGCTTCGAGCCAACCCTCGACTACGTGGCCGTCAAGGTGCCGCGGTTCGCCTTCGAGAAGGTCCCCGGGGCATCGGACGAGCTCACGACCCACATGAAGAGCGTCGGCGAGGTCTTGGCGATCGGCCGGACCTTCGGCGAGGCCTTCGGCAAGGCGATGTCGGCGCGCGAGCTCGACATCAAGCCGGCGATCCCCGACACGACCGAGCACGCCATCGAGCGGATCCGCCGCGCTACCTGGGACCGCTTCGACGTGCTGCTGTGGGCGGCCGCTCGCGGGGCGAGCGCCGATGAGCTCGCCGGCGCATCGCAGATCCATCCCTGGTTCTGCGACCAGCTGGTCGCGTTGGCAGACGCCCAGCACGCCCTCGGGGACGACCTGGCCGGTCTCGATGCCGAGGCGCTGCGCGGCGCGCGGCGGGCTGGCGCGACCGATCGGATGATCGCCGCTTGCACCGCGAGTACCGAGCTTGCCGTCGGCGTGCGACGGCGTGAGCTCGGGGTGGTCCCGACCTACCACGCCGTCGACACGTGTGCGGCCGAATTCGCCGCCCAGACGCCCTACTACTACTCGGCCTTCGACACCGACACCGAGGCACGGGTCACCGGCGCGCAGAGCATCATCGTGCTGGGGTCCGGACCCAACCGGATCGGCCAAGGCGTCGAGTTCGACTACTGCTGCGTGCATGCGGTCTCCGGCGCCCGCGAGCTCGGGTACTCGGCGGTGATGATCAACTGCAACCCCGAGACCGTCAGCACCGACCACGGTGTATCGGACCGGCTCTACATGGAGCCGGTCACCATCGACAGCGTGCTCGATATCTGCGCCATCGAGCAGCCGCTCGGGGTGATCACCCAGCTCGGTGGCCAGACGCCGCTGCGCCTGGCGAAGCCCCTCGCCGATCACGGCGTCCCGATCCTCGGCACCTCGCCCGAGGCCATCGATCTGGCCGAGGACCGCGGCAGATTCGGCGACCTGCTGAACCGGCTCGGGCTGAGCGCCCCGCCATGGCGGGTCGCCGCCAGCCCCGACGACGTCGAGGCCGCGGCGCGCGAGATCGGCTATCCGGTCCTGGTGCGCCCGTCGTACGTGCTCGGCGGCCGCGCCATGGCGATCTGCGACTCCCCCGCGGAGATCGGCGCCTACCTGCGCCGCGAGCCGCCCGAGGGCGTGATCCTGGTCGACCGGTTCCTGGAGGACGCCATCGAGTTCGACGTCGATGCCATCTGCGACGGCGGTACCTGCTGGGTCGCCGCGGTCATGGAGCATGTCGAGGCCGCGGGAATCCACTCGGGCGACTCGGCGTGCGTGCTCCCGCCGCAGCAGATCGCCTCGGAGCTCATCGCCGAGCTTGAGGCTCAGACGGCGGCGATCGCCACGGCCCTCAGGGTCGTCGGGCTCATCAACGTCCAGTACGCGCTCGCCGACGGCCGGCTGTACGTCATCGAGGCCAATCCGCGCGCATCGCGCACCATCCCGTTCGTGGCCAAGGCGACCGGCGTTCCGCTCGTCCGGCATGCCCTGCGGGTCATGTTGGGCGAGCCCATCGCGGATCTCGGCCTGCCCAGCGCGCGTCCGGGCAAGTATGTCGCGGTCAAGGAGGCGGTCCTGCCGTTTTCGCGCTTTACCGGCTCGGATCCGCTCCTGGGCCCGGAGATGCGGGCCACCGGCGAGGTCATGGGGCTGGCGCCCACGTTCGGTGCCGCCTTCGCCAAGGCCCAGCGTGGCGCAGGGGCCCCCCTGCCCAGGACCGGGCGGGTCTTCCTGTCGACCCGGGACGCCGACAAGGCGCGCGCGGTCGCGCTGGCGGCCACGCTGACCGCACACGGCCTGAGCATCTGCGCCACGCGCGGCACGGCCCGCACCATCGCCGCGGCCGGCGTGCCAGTGGAGGCGGTCCGCAAGGTCTCCGAGGGCGCCGACAACATCACCGACGCGATCCTCGCCGGCGAGATCGCGATGGTCATCAACACCCCGAGCGGGGGCGGCGACCGCACCGACGGCGCGGCGATCCGCCATGCGGCCATTCGCGCGGGAATCCCGTGTATCACGACAATCGAGGCGGCCGAGGCGGCAGCCACCGCCTTGGGAACCGACGACGTCGAACCGGTCGCGCTGCAGGACATCGCCTAAGCCAGGCGCGGGTTTGCTGCCGGCCCAAAGAGGGTGGTGCCCAAAACCGCGCACTTTGGTTAAACTGCTCCCCTACGCGACGGGGCGACAGACTCCTACGTGTCGGCAGGGAATTGTTGTGGCAGGATGTTCCTCAGCCCGCCGCGGCGGCTCTCGCCAGGACTGACATTCGACGTTGAGGCTCGCAGCACGATGACCAAGTCCACATCCCAAGCGCCCGAGCGTTCGCTGGACCAGCGAATGGAGGCGCTACGCCGAGCCAACGAGATCCGGAGCCTGCGCGCGCAGCTCAAACGGGATCTCAAAGAGGGCAACGTGCAAATCGCCAGCGTGATCTCGGATCCTCCCGAGTACGTGCAGACGGCGAAGGTGTTCGACATGCTGATCGCGGTACCCAAGTACGGGAAGGTCAAGGCCACCCGCTTCTTGAACCACTGCCGCATTTCCCAAGGCAAGACCATCGGCGGGCTCTCCGAGCGGCAGCGCTCCGAGCTGGTCGATCTGCTCGACCACTGACCCGGTCGGCCGATCCCGGCACGCGCCGGGCCCGCGTGATCATCGTGTCCGGCCCCTCGGGAGCGGGCAAGGGCACCTTGATCCGGCATATGCGGGATGAGTTCCCGTTCCTGCACACGGCGGTCTCGGCGACTACGCGCCCGATGCGCCCCGGCGAGCAGAACGGGCGCGAGTATCACTTCCTCAGCGAGGAGGAGTTCCTGCGGCACGTCGCCGCGGGCGATTTCCTCGAGCACGTCGTCTACGCCGGCAATCGTTACGGCACCCTGCGCGCCGAGGTCGAGCGCCATCTGCAACGCGGGGACTCGGTCATCCTCGAGATCGAGCTGCGCGGGGCCAGGGCGCTGCGCGAGGCCCTGCCGGACGCGGTCACCATCTTCATCGAGCCGCCGTCGATGGACGAGCTGATCCGTCGACTGCGCGCCCGCGACACCGAAGCCGAGGCCGAGATCCAGGCACGACTGGCCGAGAGTCTGGTTGAGCTCGACGCGCGCCAGGAGTTCAATTACCGAATCCGCAACGACGACCTCGACGCCGCGGCAGCCCAGATGGCGCACATCGTGGACGCGGTCACCCGGAGCAACTAATGGCCAACATCGTCCTCGGCGTCTCCAGCGGCATCGCTGCCTACAGGTCGGTCGACCTGATGCGGATGCTCCAGCGCGCCGGCCACGAGGTGCGGGTGGTAATGACCCAGAACGCCACACGCTTTGTCGGCCCCGAGACGTTCGCCGCGCTGTCGGGCCACCAGGTGGGCATCGACGTGTTCGGCCGCGAGTACGAGCCCGGGTTCGACCATCTGGACTTCGCCCGCTTCGCGGACGTGATGCTGATCTGTCCCGCCTCGGCCAACACGCTCGCGGCGATCACCGCCGGGTTTGCCGACGGGCTGTTGACGACCTCGGTGCTCGCCTTCGACGGGCCGGTGGTCATCGCGCCGGCGATGAACACCAAGATGTGGCAGCACCCGGCCACCCGGGCCAACGTCGCCACGCTCGTCGCCCGCGGGGTCCACGTGATCCCGCCGGCCGTCGGGCTCTTGGCCGACGGCGACGTCGGACCGGGGCGCCTGCCGGAGCTCGAGGTCATCTTCGGCGAGCTCGAGCGCGTCATCGCCGCAGACCGTCCGCTGCAGGGCATCTCGGTCCTGATCACCGCAGGCGGCACACGCGAGCCGATCGACGCGGTGCGGTTTGTCGGGAACCGCTCGAGCGGCAAGATGGCATGGGCCCTGGCGGAAGAGGCGTCGCGGCGCGGGGCCGAGGTCACCGTCATCGCCGCCAACGTCGACCTGCCCCGCCGGCCCGAGATCATCTACGTCGACGCGCCGACCGCCCATGAGATGCACATTGCCTGCCGGGCGTACCACCGCGACGCCGACATCGTGATCATGGCCGCCGCCGTCGCCGACTACCGTCCCGCCGCACGCGCCGACGGCAAGATCGACAAGTCGCAGGCCGCGAGCATCGAGATCCCGCTCGAGCGGACCACCGACATTCTGAGCGAGCTCGGCGAGAACCGGCGTGATGGACAGGTGCTGGTTGGATTCGCCGCGGAGGCAGGCGCCGAAGGGCTCGAGCGGGCCCGGGCCAAGCGTGTGCGCAAGGGCGTCGATCTGATCGTGTTCAACGACATCGCCGCGGAGGGAGTCGGGTTCGGCAGCGACGACAACAGCATCACGATCGTCGGCCCGGACGACGAGCAGTCCCTGCCGCGGGCATCCAAGCGCGAGTGCGCCAAGCACATCCTCGACGCGGCCGTCGCCGCACGCCACACGGCGCCCCAGCGGGTCGGCCCGTGAGCGAGTTCGAGGCCTACGAGGCGTTCACCCGCGGGCACGCGCTGCTGCGCAGCCGGGACTTCCATCAGGCCGCGATCGCCCTGCAGCGCGCGCAGCGCCTGGAACCCGACAAGGCGTCGGTCCGCGAGGCGCTCGGGCGCGCGTACATGGGCAGCCGGGACTTCGAACGGGCCCGGCAGGAGTTCGAGGCCGCAGTCGAGCTGGGCCCGACCGACGGCTACGCACACTTCGGCCTCGCCAAGGCGCTCGAGCACCTGGGGGACCGGAAGCTTGCCGAGCGGCACTTCCTGCTCGCCCGCTGCTTCCAGCTCGGCTTGGCCTAGGCGGCAGGCACGCCCCCGTCGGTCAGTGGGGGTCCGCCGACCCGAATGTGGCCCGGAATGTCGAAGCCCAGTCGCACCAGGCCCTCGTAGGTCTCGTCGACGTAGGTCACCAGCAGCCCGAGCGCCGCGTCCAGGCACGCAGAGGTCAGCTGATCCTGATCCAGGTGGGCGGCCAGGAACAGGTCCCCGTCCGGATCCAGGCCGAAGCGCCAATACGCCATCTGCAGGTTGCGTTCGAGCATCCGCCGGTAGACGGCGGTGTGTTCACGATCGGGCGCGCGCATCACGAACGTCGCCATCCGCACGGTCCGCTCGCGGGCGCGGAACCCGACCCCGATCACGCCGCGCTTGGCCGACGGCAGCTCGACCGACCAGCCGCCGCCGCGTCGGGCGGCCGGCGCCAGGTCGAGCTCCTTGAGGCACGCGCCGACGCGCGCATTGAGCAGGATCGCCTCGGCGGACATGCGAGCATCCTAGCCGGGCGCCCTAGAATCTCGCGTCGTGCGGATTGTCCTGCAACGCGTCACCCAGGCACACGTCCACGTCGCGGACGAGGTGGTCGGGCGGATCGGGCCGGGCGTCGTGGCACTCATCGGCGTCGGCGTCGGCGATGCCGATGACGACGCGGAGCGCTTGGCCGACAAGACGGCCGCGCTGCGCATCTTCGCCGCGGCCGAGCGGCCATTTGATCGCAGCCTGCGCGATGTGGGCGGAGCGGTCCTGTGCGTCAGCCAGTTCACACTGCTCGGCGACGTGCGCCGCGGCAACCGGCCCTCATGGACGGATGCCGCGGCGCCCGAGCTCGCCCGCCGGGTGATCGACGCCTACGCTGCGCGCCTGCGCCGGCACGGGCTCGAGGTGGCCTGTGGGGTGTTCGGCGCACACATGCAGGTGGCGCTCACCAACGACGGGCCGGTCACGCTCATCCTCGACAGCCGCGAGCTCGCACGCCCCCGGCGCCAGGCCGGTGCCACCGGCCCCGGGGGATGAACGCACGCAGGCAAGAGTGCTATCTTGAAGAAGGTTCTTGTCGTGACATGCAGGTTCGTTCGGATTGGCAGGGAGTGGGCGTAACGGCCCGCTCTTTTTTGTTTCCGGCGAAAGGACGGGTTCGCTCGACGACGTGAAGGGGGGTGGCAGGTGCAGGTTCGCGAGTCGCTGGAACGCGAAGTCGAGGCGTGCCTCGATCGCCAGCTCCCGGATGTCGATCTCCGCGAGGTCAGCCTGATCGGGCCGGACCATTCGGGGACGCTGCGGGTCGTCGTCGATCATCCTGCAGGGGTGGATCACGCCCTGTGCGAGCAGGTGACGCGGGCGCTGCAGTCGGTCGGGCTCAACGACCGCTACGGCATCGAGGTCTGGTCCCCAGGACCCGAGCCCCCGCTGCGCACCTACGCGCACTTCGAGCGGGCACGCGGACATCGTGTCGCGGTGCGGATCGATGAGAACGGCAAGCGGCGCTCGCGCGAGGGAGTGCTTCGGCAGGTCACCCCCGAGGGTGTGCAGCTGGAGACCGCGTCGGGGGTCATCGAAGTTGCGTTTCCCGCCATCCGACGCGCATGCGACCGCGATGGAGGCCACAGGTGTTAGACCACGGGACGCCCGCGGGCACGGCCATCGGCCTGGCCCCGAGGGCGAAGCGCCAGACCAGGAGTTTGAGTTGAATCGCGAGATCATCGAGGCGATCAAGCAGATCGAGCGCGAGAAGGGGATCGAGGCCGAGACCCTGCTCGTCGCGCTCGAGGACGCGTTGCTCGCGGCCTACAAGAAGACCCCCGACGCCGCCGAACACGCGCGCGTCGAGATCGACCGCGACAGCGGCGACATCCGGGTCTTCCAGCTGCTGCCGCCCGAAGGCGAGCCCCTTCGGACGCTGCCCCAACCCGAGTTCGAGATTCCGGAGGGGGTCGACCCCGAGGAGTTCGAGCCGCCGGAGCCCGAGATTGACTGGGATGCATACGCCGACGAGGAGATCAA
>CAVYHI010000008.1:0-5075 GCA_963768285.1 uncultured Thermoleophilia bacterium | reverse complement strand
ACACCAGGTTTAGGAAACCTGTGCTCTATCCCCTGAGCTACGGGGGCCGACGCCGGCTCGACGAGTGGCTGGCGCGCCGATGATCGCAGACGTTGCGGCGCCTCGTCGCGTCTCCGGCTACCCGCTGGCGAGCGGGTAGCCGCTGGAGCTCACCAGATCGCCTGCCGGGCCGTCGGTAACGGCCTCCAGCACCGTCATGGTCACGCTCTCCACGATCCGGGCCGTCGCTGGGTCGTTGCGCACGGTCCCGACGGCGATATCCGGGTCACGGTTGACCATCGCCGGCCATGAATACACCGGGTTGGTGACACACGAGCGATTGAGCAGGCAGACCCAGCCCCGGGTCCCGACGTCGAGCACCAGACCGCCGCCGCTGCCGGGGGCGAGGGTCATGGAGCTGCCGCCGGCGCTGACCCCGTCCTGCGGGCACGCGAAGGTCAGCGACGTGACGACACGCGTCCCGGTCGGCATGGCACCTGTCGTCGGCGTGTCGGTCTCCTGGTAGATGACGCCGGGAAGACTCTCGCCCGGGATCGCACCGCTGCCGGCAAACACCCATCCGAGCGGGTTCGGCACCGTCATCGGCTCGAGCACGTCCGTGCACCCGAACTCTTCGCCGAGAACCGCCTGCTCGGGCTGGTTGATCGGCGGATCGCGCCACTCGAGCGACGCCAGTGCGGGATTGCTCGCGTCCGGATCGAGCGACGGCACCTTCCAGATCGCCAACTCGCGATAGGGCCGCGTCGGCCCGACCGGGACGGGCCGCCAGTACATGTTGTTCGCACCGAGGAACACCGCATTCGCGCCATGGGCAAGCGCGGCCTCGAGATGGGCGCGCATCCCAGTCGTCCAGTACTCGGTATGCGAACCGAATACGAGCGCCCGCGCGTCGGCGACCGCGGTGACACCGCGATCGAGGTCCGGGTCGATGACATACGAGACATCCAACCCGTGCGCCTCGACCAAGCGCACGATCGGATAATCGTCGGTGACCAGCGACACCATGCCGTAGCCGTCGAACGGCCGATTGAGGCTCACGACCCGCGACACGCGGGGGCTGGTGTAGGCGTCCAGACCGCCCCAGGTGTTGTACATCTGCCACGTATTGGTCGACAGCACCTCGACCAAGCGCGTCGTGCGGGCCCCGTCGCGGACGACAAGCGGGATCGTCCCCGGATGCAGCCCCTTCGGGAGCGGGTCGATCCGCAGCTCGTACACGCCCTGGGTCCAGGTATGCGGGACCACGAAGCTCAGCGACGGGCGCCAGGGCGCGCTCACCATGTCGGTCACCGGGGCGACCGTGTCCCAGACCTTCGGCCGCGCGACCTGAACGATGCCGCTGGTCCACACGAGCCTGCCGCCCGCGCCGCGGTAATACCCCAGGCGCCAGGCGGCGACGCGGACTGGCACGGGGTGCCGGGCATGCGTGCCGAGATACAGCGTGACACGCTGGCCGCAGACGGCGCTTGTGGCGCTGGCATAGCCCTGCACGGTCGGCGTCGCGGGGGCCGACGGCGGTACCCATCCGAGCCCGCCGGGCTTGGCGTTCTCCTGGGCGATCGTGACCTGCGCACACCCGGACGGGGCCACCGAGGCCCCCGATGCCGTCGTCAGCGCCGCCGCCGCGATCATCAGTGCGAGCGCGACCACCAACGCCGGCCGCCGCCAGATCCCGGACGCCGCACTGTCCCCGCCGAGCCGCATGGGTGCCCACCGTACAAGGTCGGGTACTGCCGTGTGGCACCGGCCGGCCAGACGCCGGGCAACGCCTTACGCGGTCGAGATGTACGGCTCCCAGCTCTTGGGACGGCGCGGTGCGGCGACGGCGATGAACACGTCCGGAGCCGGCGCACGCGGCGTGGCATGGAGGTGCATGCCGATCTCCTCCGGGAGCCGATCGGCCTTGCGGATGTTGCACGGCGCGCACGAGGTCACGACGTTGTCCCACGACGACCGTCCGCCGCGGCTCTTGGGTACCACGTGGTCGACGGTCAGCCGGGCGGTGGCGCCGCAGTACTGGCACCGGTAGTTGTCCCGCGCGAAGACCGCCCTGCGGGAGATCTTGCGCTTGTCGTTGCGCGGCACGCGCACGTAGTTCACGAGGCGAATCACCAATGGGTACACGTGGTTCGCGGCGGAGCTGCGCAGGGCACGGTTGGCGCGCTCGAGCACCTCGGCCTTGTTCTTGAGCACCAGCACGACAGCGCGCTGAAGAGAGCACACGTTGATGGGCTCGAAGGTCGCGTTGAGCACGAGAACCTGCTGTGCCATGTCCCTCAATCGCTTGGTGGACAGCGGAATCCTGCGTCAGTGTAGCCCGCCCGCCAACTAGCAGCCGGAAGGTGCCGTACTTGTAAAAGATTCGCGTTCTGTTCGGCCGGACCACCGGGTCAAGAATCCACTCGACCCGATGGTTAAGGTCCCCGGGTCGCTGGCCGATCCATAAGGCAAGGAGGCCGAATGAAGCGCTTTGGATTCATAGCGTCTGGTGTTGCGGCGTGTGCCTGTGCGGCACTCGCGATCGGTCCGGCGGCCGGCTCGACGACGACCCCCCTGACCATCGTCTACGACACCACCTCGACCACGCACCAGCTGGTGTTCCCCCGCGGCGGCAACGGTCTGAGTCCGACACGCGGCGCCCTGCGGCAGGACCCCGGGCTCGGGGGGATGTTCGCGCCGGGCAACAACGCCGACTACCGGGTGTCGAAGGTCTCGGGCAACACCCTCTCCGGCGAGAGCGTCTCACAGATGGTCGCGACCCTCGAAGGCGCGATCATCCGCGGCAAGTACGGTGCCGAGGCCCATCTGGTCACTGTCGACGAGGTGATGGAGACCTTCGGTGATCCGGGCACGACCGGCATCCGCTTCTCGGACGCCATGCGCATCCTCGCCTCGCAGCAGAGCCCGTATGGCGGAACGTGGGCCTCGCGCGTCGAGTTGTTCATCGCTCCAGGCATCGTGACCTCGATCGCGATGGGCCACGGCCCGCAGCACGACCTGGCGCCTAATGGCCGGCGCCAGTACCGCAGCTGGACCGGCGTCATGCCGGGACTGGCGCTCGCGGGCGGCCTGCACCTGGAGATGTACCACGGCAGCGGCTCGCCGCTGACCGCGTTCACCGCCAAGCAGTGGCGCACGGCGCCGGCGGCGTTCCTCGACCTGCTCGAGCGCTACGGCGGCAGCCCGACCAAAGTCCACTTCGTGTTCAGCGCGACCACCACGCCTGCCGGGGCGCCCGGAGGCTGGGGCGACGCCATGGAAGCGTCCTGGAGCCTCGCCCGCTCGACCGCGGCCGGGCGCACGATCCTCGCCAACGGTCCGGACGAATAC
This sequence comes from uncultured Thermoleophilia bacterium, assembly GCA_963768285.1. Lineage (GTDB taxonomy): Bacteria > Actinomycetota > Thermoleophilia > Miltoncostaeales > Miltoncostaeaceae > CAITWD01. Next base: position 1,745 of record CAVYHI010000008.1, on the reverse strand, counting down.
CGGCTGGGCCGGAGGGCCTCGGAGTGGCTCAAGGAGTACAACCGCAACTTCCCCGGTTAGGCGCGAGCGCGCCTAACCGGGGAAGTTGCGGTTGTACTCCTTGAGCCACTCCGAGGCCCTCCGGCCCAGCCGATACTCCACTCCCGGACCGTTGGCGAGGATCGTGCGCCCCGGCAGCAGTAGACGGCGAGGCTCCAGGACGCCTCCGTGGCGTCGCCCAGCCACGAGCCGCAGCAGTGGTCGTCGCGCTGAACCAAATGAGCTGTGGGTGCGGGCTGCCGCCGTAGCGCTCGAGCAGGTCGAGGAACGCCCCCGGCGCCGTGCGCGGGGATGTGAACGCGGTCAGCGGCGAGCCGCTGCCGTGGTACATCTCGAGGTGCAGGCCGCCCGCGAGCGCCAACCCAGCATGACAGGTCCAGCTGGCGCCGGCCGTTGAGCGCCAGGTCGTGCTGCGGGCCGTGGCCCATCGCGATCGAGGTCACGATGCCCCGGAGCGATCGAACAACTCGACGCGCGAGGCCCACGTTCCGCCATACGCACAGCTGGGTGCGCATGCGCGTCCGAGAAGCGGATGCCGGTCGTGCCCGGATCACCGAAGGTCTCCATCACCTCGTCGACAGTGACCAGATGGGCCTCGGCACCAGTACTTGCCGCGGATGATCGCGCCTTCGAACATCGACTGTCACGGGAGAAGAGGGTGTTCCGAGACCTTCGACACCGAGGTAGTCGCGTTGTTGCCCGGCGCGAACATCCCCCCGACCCAGGGTCCTCACAGCACGGCGTGTGGCTCAGACCGGTTCGCGGGACTGGTGCGCGGTCGAGGTGGTGTCGTAGACGATGGTCAGGGGGGTCGTCGTCGACCCGGCACCCGGACCGATCGCGAGTGCGCGGGCACGCGCAACACCAGACGCTATGAATCCAAAGCGCTTCCATTCGGCCTCCTTCCTTATCGATCAGCGACCCGGGGACCTTAACCATCGGGTCGGTGATTTCTTGACCCGTGGCCGAACAGAACGCGAATCTTCAGTTGCGGCACCTTCCAGCTGCTAGTTGGCGGGCAGCTGAGCGCAGGATTCCGCTGTCCACCAAGACAACGTGGGACATGGCACAGCAGGTTCTCGTGCTCAACGCGACCTTCCGAGCCCATCAACGTGTGCTCTCTTCAGCGCGCTGTCGTGCTGGTGCTCAAGAACAAGGCCGATACTCGACGCGCCAACCGTGCCCTGCGCAGCTCCACCACGAACCACGGTGAATATTCACTGGTGATTCGCCTCGTGAACTACGTGCGCGTGCCCCGCAACAACAAGCGCAAGATCTCCGCAGGGCGGTCTTCGCGCGGGACAACTACCGGTGCCAGTACTGCGGCGCCACGGCCCGGCTGAGCGTCGACCACGTGGTTGCCGCCGCGGCGGACGGTCGTCGTGGGACCGTAGTTCCGTGACCTGCGTCGCGCATGCAACATTCGCAAGGCCGATCGGCTCCCGGAGGAGATCAGCATGCGCCCCCATGCCACGCCGCGTGCGCCGGCTCGGACGGTGGCGTCGCCGTCGCCGCACCGCGCGTCCCAAGCTGGGAGGCGTCAGTCTCGACGGTGTTGCCGGGGCCTAGGCCGGCCGCACGCGCGCCATTGCTCGACCTTGTACGGTAGGCGCCCATGCGGCTGGCGGGGATAGCGCGGCGTCCGGATCTGGCGGCAGCCACGCTGAGTGGTTGCGCTGCGCACTGATCGTGCGCAGCGGCGCACT
>CAVYHI010000007.1:0-27107 GCA_963768285.1 uncultured Thermoleophilia bacterium | reverse complement strand
CAATGCGTTGATCGTCCTGATCGGGATGCTGGCGGTGTTCGCCGTCGCCGTCCCCCTGCTCCTGGGCTTCTCGGTCGCGCGGTTCCAGCCGACCGCGACGAGTCCCGACGGGCTGCCTCCGAGCTGACCGCGGCGGCGGCGGCCGGCCGTCTGTTGAGATGTTTCGGTCTCTTTGCGGGAGACGCAGGACCTACGCAGGGGTCTCCACCACACCAGCCGCGCGCCGAGGCACCTGACGCAACCACCGGGCCGGCCGGCGCCGAACCCGGGGCGAATGAGCGCGACCCGACGTCGCTTGCGACGGGGACGCGTCTTGCAGCTACGGACTCGGATGCGGCACCCGTCCGGACACCGCTCAGCCGCGCCACGGAAGAAGCTACCGCCTCAGGCCGCCCCGGCGCCGTTGCCGGCCGTGCCGGTGGCGTGCAGATCGGGCTCCTCCGCCCAGACTTCGAGGCGCAGCCCCGACACGCGCAGGACCTGGACCCGCGTCCCGGCACGGGCGATGCCGTTGACTGACGTGGCCGACCACTGTTCACCGCGGACCCGCACCAAGCCGTCCGGGTCGAGGTCGACGACCGCTACGCCTTCGGCGCCCTCAACCCGCTCCGGGTGATAGGTGATCGTCCCACGCGCCTTGAGTCCGTACCACCCAATGGCGACCGCTCCAGCGGCAACGATGAGCATGGCGATCAGCAGCGCCCAGAGCGTGGCCGTCGATTGGCCCTGGATGACCATCACCAGCAGCCAAATGGCCGCCACAACACCCACCACGCCGGCGGCCACATGGACGTGTGGACCCAAATGGAACCCCGCCAACGCAGCGGCAAGCGCCAGCCCGATGAGCACGCCGGCCAAAACCCACATGGCATTTCCTCCTCAATGCGCACTACCCATGATAGGGGCCCGCGAGATCTCCGCGCACGCCGCGGGTCGTGGCGGCCGACACGGCGATCGCGACGCCCTTCCGCGCGGCTTGCGCTACCAGGCGGCGGCGATTGGAGCGCGTCTGAGGGCATCGTGCAACCGCGGGTATGAAAGGCCGATGCCGAACGAGCCAAGCCTGGGATCGGGGCTCGCCGGGTATGCCGCGACGCGGCGCCGGTCAGCTGCCGTCGAAGACCCCGCCGACGGTCACGAGTCGGATCATCGGCGCAAGTTCGGCGCGCAGGCCGTGAGGGGCCGTGATGGCCGGATCGGCAGCGCGGATGGCCTCGGCTTCGGCCTGATCTTCGACCAGCAGGACCCCCAGCCCGTACGCGCCGGCCGGGTCGTCGACGGGTCCGAACGCCACGGCCTTGCCCGCGTTCATCAACCCGGCCCAGTAGGCCGCGTGCTCGGACAAGGTCGCGCGCTCGTCGGGCGTCATGTCGTGGGCGAACGTCGACCGAGGGGCGATCAGGCGATAGACGAACCCCTGCATGCGCCGAATGTAGCGGTCCAACCGTCCACATTGCGGGCGACCCGACGACTGGCGCCCGCGTGATGCGGAGAACGGTCCGTGCGAAGCCAGGCGCCAGGCTGCGCACAGCGGCCGAAGGTCAGGCGGCAGGCACGCGCTTCGGTCGGTGCTTGCCGGGCCTGGATCCGTGACGGATGCCAAACGCCGTCCCAATGGCCCCAGCACACGCTGGCGGCGCGGCGGCGTCGACCGGGCGTCCGCTGACCATCGAAGGTCCGGGCATCCGCGACACCCCGGACCCCGATCCGGCAATCGCCGGGCATGGCAGGGCACGTTCGGTGGCAGGGTTGGCTCAGAGACCTGACGACACTGCGCACGCTGCTCGCCGGGCGTACGCAGGCCGTCGGCCGACCGCGACGAAGGAGGTTGCGATGACCATCTTGTGGTTCATCGTGTGGCTGCTCGTCAATACCTTCTCGAGCCATCAGCCGCTGCTGTTTGATCCCGTCAACGCGTGGACGGCGACGCTCATTCTCGCGATCGGGCTCGATTTGGCAAGCGCGCACGCGCCGGGAGGTCGCCGGGGCAGGTAGCAGCGGTCCGGCGGCCCGGCGCAGCGACACCGCCGGCCCCTCAGGCCCGACCGGTGCGCCGACGATGGCGATGCCCGTCGACCCCCATGCGCCGTGCCACAACGATCCCCGCTCGCCAACCCGGCACCCGCCCGCCGGCGGGCGGGTGGATGGCCGTGGCGTCGATGCCGCTGCGTTCGAGGAGCCAGGCGATGAACGAATTCGAGTTCCACATCTCCCCGACGCCGAACTCATCGCGACCCCAGACGGGCGTGGGGATGTCCGGCAATTGGGCGATGAGCTGCTGGCCGCGGACCGGATCCGACGTCAGCGGCACGGGGCTCTCAACGGCATGGGCGACATCGGGAATCGCCCCATCGGCCCAGCAGCGAAGCTCGTAGCGGAACACCCGCCATCGTCCGGCCCAGCGCGCCCCGACCGGTCCCGCGGCAACGACGCCCCGGCTGGTCCCGTCGCCGGGTCCCGCCGGCGTCATCTCGATGACAAAGCGGGCGTCGAGACTCCGGACCTCCAGCGCCGCGTGATAGAGGTCGAACGCCGCCCGATGCCCGATCAACGACGCCGCCCGCTCGAAGATGCGCCCATTGACGCGGACCAAACTGCCGCCGGCTCCGAGCGGGAGCCAGTACAGATCCACGCCACCGCGTCGTTCGGCATTCTCGCCCGTAGCAAGCGGGTCGACGACGGGAGCGGCCCGGTCGGTATTCATCCCGGGACCCCGCACCGGCCGCACACCGCAGCGGCGGCATCACCCCGAGGCCCGGCGCAGGGGTCACACATATTCGACCGCGAGTTGCGACGCCTTGCCCGTGCCGGCTATGGGTTCGCGACGATCATCAGCTGGTTGCCGTCGAGGTCGCGGAAGAAGAACAACAGCGGGACCGTCCCGTCGCCGCCGACCAACTCGGCGTCGACGTCGACGCCATTGGCCGCAAGCTCCGCGTGATCTGCCCGGGGGTCATCAGACCCCAGGGCGACGCCGGTCATGCGGCCTGTCTGGTACGTGCCCCTGGGGGGCACGAGCGCGAGCGCGGCCCCGCCCTGCGAAGGCGCAACTTCGACCCACCGCTCCCCGTCGCCGAAGGGCACGTCGGCGGCAAGCTCGAAGCCCAGCTTGCCCGTATAGAACTCGATCGCGGCGTCCTGATCGGCGACAGGCACCATGACCCTGCCGACATTCGTGATCTGCGGCACTTTGACCTCCCTGACCGGCGCATGGGGGTTGAACTCGGCGGCACGTCGACGCAGCTCACGCGGATGATTGGCCGACCGCGTGCCTGCGCATACACGCTAGTTGCCGCGCGTCGGGGTGTCGAGGTCGCGCGGGTCCGTGCACCGCCGCTGCTCCGACCAAGGCGCGGACCGCTGCGCCCAAGCGGGCGCGGACCGCCTGCGAGCCGGTCTGCCGGCACTCGCCCGAGCCCCCCGGGGTCGTCTAGCCCGCCAAGAGCAGGTAGAGGGCCCGCCGCAGTTCGGTGATGAGCTCGACCGCCTTGGCCTTTTGCTCGTCGGTTCCGATGTCGGCGATTTGCCGTGCCGCGATGTGCACCGTCCGAACGGCTTCGCGCAACTGCACCTGGGCAGGATCGGCCTCGCGGACCATCGCGGCCCACGGGGCCTCCTCGACCGGGGTCTGGGCCTCGGCGCCGGCGGGGGTGAGCTCATAGAGCTTCTTCCCGTCAACGGTCTCACTGCGGACCAGGCCTTCGTCCTCGAGCATCGCCAGCGTCGGGTAGACCGAGCCGGGACTCGGCTTCCACACGCCGCCCGTGCGTGTCTGGAGCTCCTGAATCATCTCGTAGCCGTGCATCGGCCGGTCGCTGAGCAGGGCCAGCACCGCGGCACGAACGTCCCCACGCCGGGCTCGCCCCGGGCCGCGTCCTTCACCGCGGCGTCCGCCCGGGTGGCCGGGCGGGCCACCGGGAGCGCGGTGGTGGTGCCGACGGCGATCGCCGTCGATCGGGGATCTGCGGCGCATGCCGCAACCAGTGTCGTACATGGGTGTGTTCCTCTCGTGTCGATAGCTGTAAGCCGATCGCTTACAAGACATCACGATATATCGTTATCAGTCGTGTCGTCAACTCTGACATTCCTCGCATCGTCTCCCGCCGCAGATCTGCGCGCCCACACCGCCGGCGCCGCGCACGACGGCTCGCCCGATCCGACCGGCGACGCGACAGGCCACCCTTGCCCGCCTCCTCACGCCGCGCTCACTGTTGGGCAGCCGGACAGCATTCGCAAGCGGCCCTCGCCCTTGACGCCGCCGCGATCCTCCACCATAAGATCCTCAGACCGGGCATCAGCCTCCGGTGGCACGGCCAGTTGGAGAAGAGCACCGTGACCGCAGTGCGGGTTCTCGTCGGAACGCAAAAGGGCGGGTTCGTCCTGACCTCAGACGCTCGACGCGCGAAGTGGGCGGTCAGCGGCCCGCACTTCGGCGGCTGGGAGATCTACCACATGGTGGGATCCCCGGCCGACCCCGACCGCGTCTACGCCTCGCAGTCCACGGGCTGGTTCGGACAGATCGTCCAACGCTCGGACGATGGCGGGCGGACGTGGCAGCCAGCGGGAAACGACTTCTCCTATGACGGCACCACCGGCACGCACCAGTGGTACGACGGGACGCCGCATCCATGGGTATTCGCCCGAGTCTGGCACCTCGAGCCCTCGCTGACCGATCCGGACACGGTCTATGCGGGCGTCGAGGACGCGGCGCTGTTCAAGTCGACCGACGCGGCCGCATCGTGGACCGAACTGCGCGGACTCCGCACCCACGCATCGGGTCCGACGTGGCAGCCCGGCGCCGGTGGCCTGGCCGTCCACACCATCCTGGTCGACCCCACCGACCCGGACCGCATCCATGTGGCGATCTCTGCCGCTGGCGTCTTCCAGAGCAGTGACGGCGGGGAGACCTGGCGCGCGTCGAACCGCGGGCTCGTCTCGAAGGGCATCCCGGACCCGGCTGCGGAGGTGGGCCACTGCGTACACCGGATCACGCGGCACCGATCACGGCCGGGCGTGCTGTTCATGCAGAAGCACTGGGACGTGATGCGAAGCGACGACGCCGGCGCGACGTGGCGAGAGATCAGCGGCGACCTGCCGACCGACTTCGGCTTTCCGATCGCCGTCCACGCACACGAGCCCGACACGGTCTACGTCGTGCCCATCAGCAGCGATTCGGAGCACTACCCGCCCGAGGGCCGCTTGCGGGTCTACCGCAGCCGCTCCGGCGGGAACGACTGGGAGCCCCTCACCCGCGGACTGCCACAGCGCAATTGCTACGTCAACGTCTTGCGCGCAGCGATGGCTGTCGACGATCTCGATCCGTGCGGCATCTACGTCGGGACGACCGGCGGGCAGGTGTACGCGTCAGCCGATGACGGAGACAGCTGGAGCGCGATCGTCCGCGACCTGCCGCGGTCTTGTCGGTCGAGGTCCAAGCGCTGGCGTGATCCGGGTCATCCTGCCGCAGCACCTCCGCACGCTGGCCGGTACCGGCACCGAGGTCGAGCTTCGAGTCGACGACCCCGCGACGCAGCGGCGGGTCCTCGATGCGCTCGAGGCCACGTACCCTGTGCTGCGCGGCACGATCCGCGACCCGGCCACGCAGCAGCGCCGGCCCTTCATCCGCTTCTTCGCGTGTCAAGAGGACCTGTCGCACGACTCGCCCGACGCGCCGCTGCCGACAGCTGTCTCGACAGGCGAGGAGCCGCTCCACGTTGTGGGGGCCATGGCCGGGGGATGAGCCGCATCTGACACGCGACGCGTCCGACGAGCGGTCTTGGCACAATGCCACCGCGGGAAGGGACGCGACGAATCCAACGGCATGTCACCAAGAGCGCACGCCAGCCCGAGCACGGTGGCGTGCGTGCGCGACCGTGGACGAATTGCCCGAACCCCATTCCCGGGGCGGCCTGATGTCGCGGGTGGTGTTCGTGACGTGGGATGGCGGCGGCAACCTCCCGCCGGCGCTCGGCATCGCGCGGGTGCTGGCCGGGCGCGGGCATGTCGTCGAGTTCCTCGGACATGCCTCGCAATGCGAGCGGATCGGATCCGCCGGCTTTGCGTTTCGCGCATACGCCGGTCACGACGACCAGACAGCCGCCGCCCGGCCGCACCGATCACGACCGGCAGCGCCGCCTGCTGATCGGTACCTGGATGAACACGCGGCTGTGTGAGGATCTCGAGCAGCGTCCTCGTACGCGAGCCGGCGGATCTCGTCGTGGTCGACTACATGTTGGCCGGTGTCCTCGCCGGATCCGATCGGTTCGGCGTCCCGACGACGGTGCTTGCCCATTCCCTCTTCGAGCCCGTCCGCCCGATGCGCGAACAGATGGTCATGATCGGCAACCGGCTCCTCGCCGACGCCGGCCAGCCGACGCTCGATCCCGGCGCGACGATCTGGGAGGACAAAGATCTCGTCCTCGTCGCCACCCTTGCTGAGTTTGATGGTGCGTCGCCGGTGCCGCGATCCACACGTCCGCTACGTTGGGCCGGTGTTCGATGTGCACCCGGTATCGGCCGACTGGACGCTGCCCTGGCACGCAGACGACCTGCGCCCGCTCGCGCTGGTGAGCTTCAGCACGATGCCGGGTCAGACCTCCGCACCCGAAGCACAGGACGTGCTTGACGCGCTCGGGACTCTGCCCCTGCGTGTGCTGGTGACGACGGGCGGGCTCCCGGCAGACACGCTCGGCACACCCGCCAACACGGTGGCGGTCGGCTTCATCCCTCACTCCGCCGTCTTGCCCCACGCCGCGGTCGCGATCAACCACGCCGGGCACGGAAGCGTCATGCAAGCGCTCGCGAATGGTGTTCCCATGGTGTGCAGGCCCTCAGCCGCTGCGGATCAACCGGTCGTGGCGGCACGCGTCGAAGCGCTCGGCGCCGGCAAGACGATCCCGGTCGGTGCGCCGGCCGACGACCTCCGCAACGCCGTCCAGCGCGTCATCAACACACCCGCGTACGGAGCCGCTGCCACTCGTCTTGGTGAGCTCATCGCCCACACCGGCGGCCCGAACCTAGCCGCCGACGAGATCGAACGCCTGGTCTCCGGTCGACCCGTGCCCGATATCTCCATCGGTGACCACGATCCCCGCGGACGGTCCAAGGATGGAGCCGGGACGTGAGCGTCTGCGCCCGACGCGCGGGAGCGCGGTGCGCCCCCGGTCTGCGGCGAGAGCCGCGGCCGTGATGCCGCTGGTGGAACGCGATCAACGCAAACGCGCCGTGACGCAAGCCGGCCCTGCAGAGGCGCTCCCGGGCCAGGGTTGGCTGGGCATGGTGCTGTTGGCATCGAGCGCTGCTGGACCCGCGCTCGTCGTGCACCTGCTGCGGCGGCGCGGCCGCTGGGGCGAGCTCGTCGTCGCAGCTGCCTGCGGCGTGCTGTTTCTCCGGGATGTCACGATGGTGGGCACAGGGGTCCCCGGCAGGTTGCGGCCCGTGCCGCGGCTGCTGCTCATCGCCGAGCTGACGACGTTCGGGGTGGCCACCTCCGCCGCGCTCTGGGCATGGGTGGGGCGAGCGCTCGTGAACAGAAGGGCGGCGGCGGCTGGCGGCGGTGCCAGCGCGTCAGCGGCGCACGCGCCGCGTCGGTCGCCATGCTTGCCGCTGCCGCATCGTTCGTCCTGCACACGGTGCGCTATGCGATCTATCTCAGCCCCAGCCACGGCCGTCAGGAACCGACGAGGCCGGTTCGATAAGCGCCTGGCGACGCGCACGCTCGGCTCCTCGCCCACACGCGAAGCCTGAGCTCACTTCCTCGCACCCAAGTCGCATCGGTGCCATCACGCCCGGCAAGGCGGCCACATGCGGCCAGGGCCGCGCGGGTCAGGGACGCTCGACCAACAGATTCACGCGTGCCGGCGCCGTCGACCGCGCGCCCACAGCAGGGCGAGCAGTCGGATCGTGGCGAGGCCGGCGAGGACAATCACGGTGGCGTTCACCGCCGGCACCCAGCGGACGCGATCGCCGTTCACGACGTACGCCCCGATAGGCATGACCAGACCGCCGAAGCCGCCGCCCGCCTCGGATCGCATACCACCCTCGGGAAGACGTTCAGCGTCATCCGCCGGGTTCGCGGCCCGGAGTGGGTCCCGGCCCTCGGGCGAGATCGCCCTCCGTCCGCCCCCGCCACCCCCGGCGACCAGCGCGACCGGGATCACCAGCAGCCCGTTCTTCTCGTAGGCGGAGCCGAACGCCCGGCGCACCGACAAGCGGTCAGCGATCCTGCTGGTCGACTCGTCCGTGCCCATGCGCGCTCACCTGCTCACTTGGTCGCGATACACACCGTCGGTCGAGTATAGGCGCCCCGCCGTGACAGAGGAGCCGTTCGAACGCGGCGGGCACCTGCTCCCGTGGGCGCCCAGCCGGATGGCGAGCGCGTGCGGCCACACAGGCGGCCCTCCGCGTCGCGCCTGGGGTCATCGACGGCGCCGAGCCCGTCGCAGATCGATCCAACGCGCCGCGCGTCGACTGCCGAATGGCCTGGGGACCGAGCACAATCACCGCATGCTCGCCCGCACCGTCTTGGCGCTCTGCCTGGAACTGGTCTCCACAACCCTGATCAGCCTGTCCTACGTGCGCCAGCACGGCGCCGCCGTTGGACTACCGGCGCTGTCGCTTGGACGGCCGCTGCGCTCTGCCAGGCTGCTGCTGACAAGCCGTGCATGGCTGTTTGCGTTCGCGATGGAGACCTGCGGCTTCGGGCTCTACGTGGCCGCCCTGGCGCTGGCCGAGCTCGCGCTCGTGCAGAGCGTAGCGGCGGGCGGAGTCGGCATCCTGGCGGTGGCCTCCGCACGAGTGGAGCACCGACGGCTCACCCGGCGCGAGGCAATCGGCTCGACGCTCGCCGTGAGCGGCCTCGTGTTGCTGGCGATCTCCCTGGGCGGAGGCACCGCGAGCAGTGCACCGGCTGCGCTCGGTGAGGTCGCGCTGTGGCTCGGCGCTACCGTGGTGGCGGCCGTCCTGGCGCTCGCAAGCCGACGCTCGGTCCTCAAGGGCGGCGTCGCATATGGGATCGCCGGCGGCCTGCTGTTCGCAGCCGGCGACATCGCTACCAAACTCGCGACCGCAGGCGGCGCCCGGTTCCTGTTTGTGCTCCCAGTCATCGCCGGTTACCTGCTTGGCACTGGGTTGCTGCAGATCGGCTACCAGCGCGGCGGCGCGCTGACCGTGGCCGGGATCGCGACCCTGCTGACAAACGCCGTGCCGATCGCGGCGGGAACGATTCTCCTGAATGAGCCGGTGCCCACGGGTGCACTTGGGGCCATCCGGATTCTTGCCTTCGCGACCGTCACGGCCGGGACGATACTTCTCGCCCAGCCGAGGGTTGCCGGCTCCGGATCGGAGCAACCACGCTGACTGCGGCCAGTCGCACGAGGTCGATTGTCTGCCGCCACCAGATTCGACGTCAGCGACATCGGCGTCGCGAAGTGCCCCGATATCCCGCCTCCTCCTCGTGCGCGCACGAGGTCGTGTGCGATCCTTGCCCGATGGCGAAGACGTATCGGCTCGGCGTCACCCGGCGCCTGATCAACACGGTCATGACGGCGCTGCTTCGCGTTGGTCTGGGGGGTCGCCACACGTACCTTGTGAGTGTGGCGGGACGACGGAGCGGTCGGACCTACTCGACGCCGATCATCCTGATCGAGGACAGGGAGCGCTGGCTCGTCGCGCCCTATGGGGACGTGGGCTGGGTGAGGAATCTGCGCGCCGCCGGTCATGCCACGCTCACCCGCGGGCGGCATCACGAGCAGGTTGCGGTTCGCGAGGTCGGTCCGCAAGTCAGTGCCCCGGTTCTCCGCGAGTATCTCCGCCGGGTCGCAGTTGTGCGTCCGTTCTTCGACGTATCGCCCGATTCGCCGCTCGATGCATTTGCCGCCGAAGCCGATCGACACCCCGTCTTCCGCGTCGAGTCAGGCTCATCGTGAGCCGAGGCCACGAATGGCGGGACGCGCCCTCGGACGCAGTAGTGCGATGGCTGAGGTGAGGATCCCCTCCGCCCATGGCCAGCTGCCGGCCTATGTGGCGAGACCTGAGGGCGAGGGCCCGTGGCCCGGAGTTGTCGTCATCCACGACGCGGGGGGAATGAGCCAGGACCTGCGCAACCAGGCTGACTGGCTTGCCAACGAAGGGTACCTCGCCCTGGCGCCAGACCTCTTCTTTGGACGCCGGGGGGTGACCTGCATCGTCGCCGTCATGCGCGACGTGCGTGCGCGCACGGGAAGGTCGTTTGACGACATTGAGGCGGCTCGTGAATGGTTGGCGGCGCGAGATGACTCCACCGGCACGGTCGGCGTGATCGGATACTGCATGGGTGGCGGCTTCGCGTTGCTCCTTGCGCCTTCAGGCCGGTTCGCGGTGTCGAGCGTCAACTACGGCACCGCACCAAGGGACGCCTACACCGACGGCTTTCTCGACCGAGCGTGCCCCATCGTCGGGAGCTACGGGGCGAAGGATCGGGGCACTGCGGGGCGCGGCGGATCGTCTCGAGCAAGCGCTCATGGCTGCGGGCGTCGAGCACGACGTCAAGGAGTATCCCGAGGCCGGGCACGGGTTTCTCAACGACCATGAGGGAGCGGGTGACCGCGTGCCGCTGCTGTTCGCCGTCATGGGGCGCCTCTCAGGCACCCGCTACGACGAGAAATCTGCCAAGGACGCGCGCCGCCGCATCATCGCGTTCTTTGACACGCATCTCAAGAGTCGGCCTGTGCCTCGCGATTAGCGCTTCGCGTGGAGGCCGAGCGTGCCTCGCGTGCAGTCGTCCTGGGCGGAGCCGGACAGAGCAGGTCCCGGTTGCAAGCGCCGCCCCCGCCGCCGGCGTGCCAGGCGGGCGGCACGCCCGCGGACTGGACGCACCGAGATCCGGTCACCCGCCGTGCGCCCGGTCATCCCGCACGAACGCGCACGCGGCAGGAGCCCCGCTTCCGCGGATCAGCGCCGATCACAGCGCCCAGTCATGTGCGCTGCTAGCTCCCGAAGTACCGGTGAGACACCAGCTCGATCCATGCGATGCTCGAAGGCGGTCCGGCGATGCCACCCTTGACAAGTGCCGGGCCGAGACGCTCCTCCATGAATTTGGACTGGTGTCCGGGAGTGTCCCACACCTCAATCACGACGAGGTTTCCGGCCTCGTTGAGACCGGCGGAGTGAGCCACCATGCCCTCCGGCCAATTGCCCTCCCCGCTGTCGGCGTCGATGCCGAGCTCTTTGTTCACCGCCCAGTACTCCTCGGTGGTGACGCCCTCAAACTCCAGGATCAATTCCGCCGCCATGCGCCCGCCTTTCTCTCTGGCTGCCGGTCAACACGCCCGGGCATCGTCCCAGGTCCGGGTGGATCGTGCCACCCCAACGCACGCACTCGCCGGCAATGGTTACGCCGACGAGACCGGCGCAACGGGTGACCGTGCCGTCATCGCTGTCGATGCCCCCGGCTGTGCCTGCGGTTGGTCGTCCAGACACCGACCGGGTCGGACCGGCCCTTGAGGGGACGGCGCCTGCGGCCGAATCGTCACAGCGGTCGGTCACTCGGTGTCCGCTTGCGGTCGGCGCGCTTGCGTTCAGGCAGACAGCGCCCCTCGCCCTGGAGCTCAACGATGGAAGCCAACGTCGACAGCGAGATGGGCTCCCAGACGCCCGAGGCGATGCGCGCACGCGCAACCTCGAGAGCCGACCGTGTGGCGCTCGGCGTCACCGCGCGACAGGCTCGTACACAGCTCGAGGACGGCGACGCACCCGGGCCGGTAGGAACTGCCGCGACGAAGATCGTCGTCGACAGACCCTAGAGTTACCCAAACGCGCGGCTCGAGCAGGTCTCATGCGAGGCTGGCGCCTTCTCCACCTGCAGCCCACGGAGATTTCCCCCAACGCGGACCGGTGCGATGAGTAGATGGCGTGAGATCGGGGATGCTGCTGGCCGATGCGGCCGTCCCACCGCCGCGGGGCACCATCCGTCGACGACTGTCGCCGCGTACTGGGCCCACCAGGAGGACTGACGCCGATGTCGCATGCGAATCTCGATGCGCCGATCGACCCGGCGCATGGGGGGCGGCGGATCGACGCCCCGTTGCGAGCGCCCCAATGACGAGTACAGCGGCGTGGGCCATCGAGGCGAAGGGCGTTTGCAAAGCGTTCGGAGACACCCACGCACTCGACGGGGTCGACCTACGGGCAGAAACGGGCAAGGTGCTGGCGTTGTTAGGCCCGAACGGCGCCGGCAAGACGACGCTCGTCCGAATCCTGACGACGCTCCTTGTAGCCGATGCCGGCTACGCGCGGGTGGCGGGCTTTGATGTCGTACACGATGCTGCCGCGGTGCGCTCGATGATCGGCTTGTCGGGCCAATTCGCGGCGATCGACAACCTGCTCACCGGCCGCGAGAACCTCGAGATGGTTGGCGAGCTCTATCGGCTCGGTCGCCGTGAAGCGCGCCGCCGGGCCGCCGAGGCGCTCGATCAGTTCGGCCTTGCCGAGGCAGGCGACCGACTTGCCAAGACGTACTCGGGCGGAATGCGGCGACGGCTCGACCTGGCCGCCGGCCTCATCGCGCGCCCTCCAATCCTTATCCTCGACGAGCCGACGACAGGCCTGGACCCCCGGACACGCCTTGAGATGTGGGAGCTGATCGAGCGACTCGTCGCCGACGGAACGACGGTGCTGTTGACCACGCAATACCTGGAGGAGGCCGATCGGCTCGCACACCGCATCGTGGTGATCGACCGGGGTCGGGTCGTCGCTGAGGGCACCGCCAACGACCTCAAGGCGGCGCTGGGGGGCGACGTCGTCGAGATGCACGTCGCACGAGCCCAGGACTTTGATCGCGCGGCCGTCGCCGTCGCCACGCTCGGAGACGGCGGTGCGATCCTCGACCGCGATCGCCAGCGCCTGACGTTGCCCGCCCAGGAGGGTCCTGCGACGCTTCGGGCGGCCCTCGACCGGCTCGGCGACGCCGGGGTGCAGCTCGAGGACATCGGCATCCGGCGACCCTCACTCGACGAGGTCTTCCTGTCGATCACCGGAGGCGCTGCGAGCGAGAACGTGACCACCGATGCCACCAGCGGCCATGACGCGTCACCGGTCGTCGCCGCCGCTCCTGACGACGGCGGCGACCACGAGCCGGCACCGAGTGCGCCGATGTACCCGCAGACCCCCGCGCCGCCGTTCGCGGCCTTGGGTGACATCGCCGTCATCACCCGACGCAACCTCAAGCGCATCGTGCGAACACCGCGATTGCTCGCGGTCTCCTCGATCCAACCGGTGATGTTCGTGCTGCTCTTTCGCTATGTCTTCGGCGGGGCCATCCGCGTACCGGGCGGCGGCAGCTACATCAACTACCTCGTTCCCGCCATCCTCCTGCAGGCGACCCTGTTCGGCGCCACGACGGCGGTCGCGATGTCGACGGACCTCGCCGGTGGCATGATCGATCGGTTCCGCTCGCTGCCGATGGCCCGCTCGGCGGTACTGGCTGGCCGCGCACTTGCGGACATGGTGCGCAGCACCCTCGTGGTGGCGCTCGTGCTGTGCGTCAGCTTCCTGATCGGGTTCCGTTTCCACAACGGCGCAGTGGGCGCCGCCGGCGCGCTCGTGCTCGCACTGGCGTTCGGGTTTGCCTTCATCTGGCTGTTTGCGCTCGTCGGCATGCTGGTCAAGGATCCCGAGACTGCGCAGCTGGCCGGATTCCTGCCGATCTTCCCGCTCATCTTCGCGAGCTCGGCGTTCGTCCCGGTCCAGACGATGCCTGACTGGCTCCAGAGCTTCGCCAACGTGCAGCCGGTGAGCGTCACCATCAGCGCCATCCGCGCCATGATCAACGGCGGCCAGGTCGGGCACTGGCTGTGGCAGTCGCTGGTATGGATCGTCGCCATCCTCGTGATCGTCGCCCCGCTCGCGGTGTGGCGGTACCGCAAGCTGTGACGCCAGCGCCGATCAGCGCTCCGGACTCCGCGAGCTCCACCCTGCCGAACTCGAAGGTCGCCAACAGCCGTACGTAGCCGGTTGGGCACAGCGGTACGCACGTGCCGAGTCCGACGAACGTCGTGCGCATCGGTCACGACGCCCGGCGCCCTCGTGACCGGCGGTGACCTGCTCCCGCTCGCCTGCCCTGCCCGGGACAGGGCCCCGCGAGAACCGTCCGGTCTCCGGCGCTTCGCGCGATGCCCCCGGCAAGATGCGAGCCTGCGACACCAGGTCGGGATCTTCTGCCGCGCGCCACGCCGGGCCACGATGTACTCGCATCTTCGCCGCCTCTTGACGGCCTCGCGATCAACGGGGCGCCGCTGGCGCGAGGCCCAGCCAGGCCCGGCGTGGCGCGCGTCGCACTACACCGTGCTGATACATCGGGTCCTCGGAGCGCACCCTCCCTTGCAGACGCCCCGCGCCGCTCGACATACTCGCGCGAGGATGGCCGTTCGCCAAGCAAACACCAGAACCCCTGAGCACCTGCGCTTGGAGCAGGCGCGGACGGGCGACGCACCGTGGAAGGCGTGGGGGCCGTATCTCAGCGAGCGGCAGTGGGGGACGGTGCGCGAGGACTACTCCCCCGGCGGGGACGCGTGGAACTACCTGACCCACGACCAAGCGCGATCGCGCGCGTATCGCTGGGGCGAGGACGGCATCGCCGGCATCTGCGATGACGGGCAGCGGCTGTGTTTGGCGTTGGCGCTTTGGAACGGTGCCGATCCGATCCTCAAGGAGCGGATGTTCGGCCTCACGAACGGCGAGGGCAATCACGGCGAGGACGTCAAGGAGTACTGGTTCTACCTCGACAGCACCCCGACGCACTCGTACCTGAAATGCCTCTACAAGTACCCGCAGCGGGCGTACCCGTACCTTGATTTGGTCACCACAAACGGCGGTCGTGGCCCGCACGACATGGAGTACGAACTCCTCGATACCGGCATCTTCGATGAGGATCGGTACTTCGACGTGGTCGTGGAGTACGCCAAGGCCGACTGCCAGGACATCCTGATGCGCGTGACCGCGCACAACCGCGGCCCGGACGACGCCCCGCTGCACCTGCTGCCGACCCTGTGGTTTCGCAATACGTGGTCGTGGAGCGAGGGCGTCCCCAAGCCCTCGATCACGGCCGTCGGTGATCGCACCGACGGCGCCGTCGTGCGCGCCGAGCATGCCGACTTCGGCACGTGGTTCCTGCACGCCGACGCGTCCGCGGACTTGCTGTTCTGCGAGAACGAGACCAACAACGCCCGGCTATTCGGAACCCCGAATGCCTCGCCCTACGTCAAGGACGGCATCAACGACTTTGTGGTCGGCGGCAATGCCGGCGCGGTCAACCCCGCGCGCATGGGCACCAAGGTCGCCGCCCATCATGTGCTCGATGTCCCGGCCGGCGGCAGTGGGGTGATTCGCCTGCGCCTCTCGGCGGAGCCTGCCGAAGCGACAACACCCGCCGGCACGCCGCTCGGTGCGGACTTCGACCGGGTGTTCGACGAGCGCCAGCGCGAAGCAGACGAGTTCTACGCCGCGGTGATCCCGCCGGCCTTGGACCCCGACGCGAGGCTGGTGACGCGCCTAGCGCTTGCGGGCCTGTTGTGGGGCAAGCAGTACTACGACTACGACGTGCACCGTTGGCTGGACGAGCATGGGGTGAACCCGTGGGAGCGCGGGGCCTCCAGCATCGCCGTCCGCAACGTGCCGTGGGTCCACATGGTCGCGCGCGACGTGATCTCGATGCCCGACAAGTGGGAGTACCCGTGGTTCGCCGCGTGGGACCTGGCCTTCCACACGGCTCCACTGTCGATGGTCGACGTGGACTTCGCCAAACAGCAGGTCGAGTTGCTGGTGGGGACCCGCTACCTGCACCCCAACGGCCAGATCGCGGCGTACGAGTGGAACTTCTCCGATGTAAACCCGCCGGTCACGGCCTGGGCGGCGCTCTATGTCTACGAGCGGGAGGCCGAGGTCCACGGTGCGGGCGACCACGAGTTCCTGATGCGGGTGTTCAACCGGTTGCTGACGAACTTCAACTGGTGGGTGAACCGCAAGGATCCCGACGACCGCAACCTCTTCCAGGGTGGGTTCCTCGGTCTGGACAACATCGGCATCTTCGACCGATCGGCGGAGCTGCCGGGGGGCGGCTCGCTCGAGCAGGCGGACGGTACGGCCTGGATGGCGCTCTACTGCCAGTGGATGCTGCAGATCGCGATCGAGCTCACCAAGCACGATCGCGCCTACGCCGACATGGCGCTCAAGTTCGTCACCCACTTCGAGTGGATCGCCCTCGCGATGGATCCACCCGGCGGTGACGCGGCGCTGTGGGACGACGAGGATGGCTTCTACTACGACGTGCTGCGCCTGCCCGACGGGAGCACGTTCCCGCTCAAGGTGCGCTCCCTCGTCGGCCTGCTGCCGCTCTGTGCGGCGACGGTGTTCCCGGCGGACATCATCGAGCGCTATCCGGAGATGGCCGACACGGTTTGGGACTTCCTGCACGACTTCGCGGACTACGTGCCCGTCGCTGCACTTGCCGGGCGCCAACCCGGATGGTCAACGCATGCTCGCGCTCGTCGACGAAGACGCGCCTGCGGCGGATCCTCGCGGTCATGCTCGACGAGAACGAGTTCCTGGGTCCGCACGGCATCCGCTCGATCTCCCGCCGGCACCTCGACCACCCGTGCGTCTTCGACTGGGGCGGCCAGGAGTACCAGGTCCGTTACCTGCCCGCCGAATCCGACACGGGGATGTTCGGCGGCAACTCGAACTGGCGGGGACCGGTGTGGTTCCCGATGAACCTCGTGATCCTGCGCGGACTGCTCCAGCTGTCCGGCTACTACGGCGATCGGTTGAAGGTCGAGTACCCGACCGGTTCCGGCCGCGAGCTCAATCTGAAGGATGTCGCGATTGAGATCAGCCGTCGCCTCACGACGACCTTTACCGATGACGAGGGCGGGCGGCGTCCGGTGTTCGGCGGTACCGAGAAGTTCCAGACCGATCGCCACTGGCACGACCTCGTACCGTTCCACGAGTACTTCCACGGCGACAACGGCGCGGGCCTCGGCGCGAGCCACCAGACGGGCTGGACCGGCGTCGTTGCCCTGCTGTTCGGGATCAGCGCAGGGCTGGGCCTGCCCAGCGCCGTGCCCGGACTCGACGAGTAGCGTCAATGCCCGCCCCGCCGCCGCCCCGCCCGACCGTGTACGAGATCAACACGGCCGTGTGGCTTGAGCGCCTCGGACGCGAGCGCGGGCGCCCGCTGACGCTCGGGCAGGTCCCGGCAGCGGCCTGGGATGCGCTTGCTGCCCTACCCGTCGATGCCGTCTGGCTGATGGGCGTTTGGCGTCGAAGTCCGGCCGGACTGGCAATCGCGCTGGAGAATCCCGACATCACGGCCGGCAATCGCGCCGCGTTACCCGACCTGCACCCCGAGGACGTCATCGGGTCGCCCTACTGCGTCCGCGACTACGTCGTCGATGCCCGCTTCGGCGGCCGCGACGAGCTCGCGGCCGCCCGCCAACAGCTCGCCGACCGGGGGCTCGCGCTGATCCTCGACTACGTTCCCAACCACGTGGCCCCCGATCATCCCTGGCTCGCCGAGCGGCCGGAATGCTTTCTTCGCGGTGACGAGGAGGAACTCGCCCGACATCCGGAAGCCTTCCTCCGCACCGCCGCCGGCGTCGTTGCCAACGGGCGTGACCCGTACTTCCCGCCGTGGCCCGACGTCGTGCAGCTGAACGCGTTCTCGCCCACGCTGCGGAGCTCGGTCGCCGAGACCCTTGTTGCGCTCGGCCAGCAGTGCGACGGACTGCGCTGCGACATGGCCATGCTGATGACCAACGAGGTCTTCGCGCGCACGTGGGGTGACCGGGCGGGCCCCACCCCCGCGGACGACTACTGGCCGAGCCTCATCAGCCGCGTCAAGCAGGTTCATCCCGACCTGCTGTTCATCGCCGAGGCGTACTGGGACATGGAGTGGACGCTCCAGCAGCAGGGATTCGACTACTGCTACGACAAGCGCCTGTATGACCGCCTGGTCCACGACTCTGCCGACGCCGTGCGCGCCCACCTCCAGGCCGCGGACGACTACCAGGAGCGCCTGATCCGCTTCATAGAGAATCACGACGAGCCCCGCGCGGCGGCGACGTTTGGACCGCAACAGGCGCGTGCGGCGGCGGTCGTGATGTCGACGCTCCAAGGTGCGCGCCTGTACCACGACGGCCAGCTTGAGGGTCACCGTACGCACATCCCGGTCTTCTTGGGACGCGGGCCCGACGAGGTTCCGGACGACGGGCTGCGTCAATTCTACGGACGGCTGCTGCGGGCGATCGGCGACACCGGCATCCGCACTGGCGACTGGCGGCTGTGCGAGTGCACCGGCTGGCCCGACAACCCGTCCCACCGGCAGCTGGTCGCCTGGTGCTGGGCGAACCCCGGCGGGCGGTATCTGGTTGTGGTCAATCTCGCCGAGACGCAGGCGCAGGCGCGGGTGCGCTTGCCATGGCCGGAGGTCCTGGCCAGGCGCACCTGGCACCTGGTCGACCAGCTCACCGGCCAGACGTTCGAGCGCGACGGCGACGACTTGGCCGACGCGGGCCTCTACGTCGGACTCGCGGGGTGGGGGACGCACTTCTTGGCGTTCTCCTGCTGACGGCGAAGACCATGGCGAGACGTTCGTGCGTCGCTCGGCCCGGCTCCCGCCGCGTGCGACGGTGTCGGTTGACCCAGTGTTGACCCCGCGCCGACAGCCCCGCCAGGCTGATGCCGGCGTTGTAGACGACCTTGTCCCAGGTCACCGGTTCCCCGGTTGGTCACTGACCGGCGATTTTGCGCAAGCCAGCCCGCCCATGGGCAGTCTGCCGGTGGCCGGCCAGCCGCAGAGTGGGCAGACCGATCACGATCTTCTGCGTGATCGTGTACCGCGTCTGATGAGCATCGGGGTCCATGTATGAGCTCGCCGGACAGGCGACGACGGGTTGCGATCGCCTGCCAGGGTGGGGGCGTCATACCGCGTTCACCGCCGGTGTGCTCAAGGGGCTCCTCCGCGAGCCGGTGCTGCACAGGTACGAGGTCGTTGGCTTGAGTGGGACGTCCGGAGGGGCCGTCTGCGCCTTCCTCGCATGGTACGGGCTGCGCAACAAGGGGCCGGCGCAGGCCGCGCGCCTGCTCGAGGAGTTCTGGGCCGACAATGCTGCCACGGCTCCGCAGGAGCAGCTGATCAACGCCTGGATGGTCTGGGCGAGCCGGTTGCACAACTACGTCGCTGTGCCCGCGGTGAGCCCGTACGACAACCCCTGGGCGGTCGTCGGGCTTGAGGAGTTGCGGCAGATGCTGCTCCGGCGAGCTGATTTCGAGACGATCGACATCCAGTCGGATGGGTCCGAACCCATCCTGCTCATCGGCGCCGTTGATGTGCTGTCGGGAGAATTCAGGACGTTCCACAGTCGGCACGAGCGAATCTCCGTTGATGCGATCTTGGCGTCGGCCGCGATTCCGACCGTCTTCCGCGCGGTGCGCGTCGGCGACGGTACGTATTGGGACGGCCTGTTCTCGCAGAACCCCCCGGTCCGGGAGCTGATCGACGCCGGCCCGGATGAGATCTGGGTCATTCAGATCAACCCAAAAGAGCGTGATCACGAGCCGACGACCGTCGTGGAAATCGCCGATCGGCGCAACGAGCTCGCTGGCAACCTTAGCCTGCACCAAGAGCTGCACTTCATCGAGAAGATCGATCGCATGCTGGACGCGGGCTCGCTCGCACGAGACGGGAAGTACAGGCCCATCGCAGTGCGGGTCATCGAACTCGCAAAGTCGCCCGCTCGCTGTCCCTTGGCACCGCCTCGAAGCTCAACCGGGACCCCGCATTCCTCGGCGAGCTGATGGCTCACGGGGAGGCTCGGGCCGAAGAATTCATTGTCGCGCTCGATTTCGAGGAGGCTTGGAGACGCCGCGATCTGGACGCGGTGATGGGTTTCTTCGGCGACGGGTAAGAGCTGGTGTCCTCGCCCCCATTCCCTGAGCACGGACCGTGCCTGGGCCTCGAGGAGATCCGGTCATTCCTTGCCGGCAACCTCATGCAAGATCTCACGCTTGACCTGACCCGAAAGCAGATTGCCCGCAAGCTGGTGTCCTGGACCATCGGCATGGATCAGGGTGGCCAGGCGCGCCGAGTCGAAGGTCGAGTCGAGGCACAGTTCTGCGGACGCAGGATCGTCAAGCTGTGTCTGCGCGCCGGGACAACGGCACTCGACTAGCCAGCACAGCGCTTCTTCCTGTGGCTCGATCCGGCCTGCCCGGTCGACACGACCGCTGCTGAGCGTGGCGTGCCGACGGTCAGGGTGCGCGTTTGGGCCCGGCCAGCACTGGGCCCGACCCGGTACGGCGCGAGGCGCGTTGGCCCTGGGGAGCGCACCCTGCGCATGCGCAGGATCGTCGTTCACGACAGCGGGTTCGTGGTCATGCCCGTCCATGGATCCCGACGGGCCGAGCGGGCCCGAAAGCGCCACACGCCGGGCGATTCGCTACGTGCGCCCCCGGGTCGCCGACGGACCGCTCGTGTTCGGTCCGGAGACCGCCCGAAGCATGCGCGTGAGCAGTCGCATCTCGAGCGTGAGTGCCTTTGCTCCGGGAACCAGCACCGTCGGCACGGCTCCGCGAGCGAGCCAGTCGTCGATCGCCTGGGCGTGACCTTCAAGAGTGGCCTCGGTGACGACCAACGGGAGGCGTCCGAGCTCGAGCACCGACCGGGCCAACGCGGTGACGCGCGCCGCATCCGTGGAGGCATGCGCTGGGGCATCCGCGGTCGTCTCGTGCTCCGCCGGCGCTGGCGCCGCTGGGCGCGCGACGTCAGGCAGCTCCTCGGCACGGACCCTGCCAGCGAGGATGTCCCTGGGCGGTGGCGTGCCACGACGGCCCCGGCCGGGTGGTCGCTGCTCAGGCACCGCGTGCTCCCTGGGGTCGCGCAGCCCATTCTTCCACCTCGATGGCCAGCGCGCGAAAGTCGTCTGCAGCGCGGCTGCGCGACCCCGGCAGGACGGGCCGGCCAGCCCGGGCCGCGTGACGGACCGCGATGTCGGACCGCACCACGCTGCGCATGATGGCCGGCCCGAACTGGGCCTCCGTCTGGGCGAGCACCGCGCGGGCATCCAAGGTGCGATCCTCCCAGCGGCTGCGCAGCACGCGGGGGCCCTCCAGGTCCGGGTTCAGGACCGGGCGTATGCTGGTGATGGCCGCATCCATGGCGACCAGCCCGAGGTACGCGAGCGTCTCAGGGATCATCGGCACCAGCGCCCCCTGGGCTGCCACCAGCGCATTGGTGCTCAGCAGATCGACGGCCCGCGGGCCGTCCAGCAGTGCGTAGTCGTAGCGGTCGCGCAGGGGGGTCAGCCGCTCCCGAAGCAGCCCCTGGGGGAACTGGGCCCAGCCGACCTGTGCGGCCAGATTGCCGAGCCGTCGCGAGGCCGGCAGCACGTCGACCCCGCCCAGCGCGGGCGCTGGGCGGATGGCGTCCTCGATCGCACGCTGGCCGAGCAGCACCTCAAGCAGGTCCTGGCCGTCGTCGCTGACACCGAGCCACAAGCTTGCGTTTGCTTGGGCGTCCAGGTCGACCACCAGCACGCGATGATCCCGTTCGGCGAGCGCCGCCGCCAGGTTCACGGCCGTCGTGGTCTTCGCGCTGCCGCCCTTCTCGTTGACGATTGCGAGGACCCACATCCTGCGAACCCTAGCGCCTCGCACCGCGGCCGAGGCACAATCGCGGAACGCCAGCGTTTCCCACGCCTC
This sequence comes from uncultured Thermoleophilia bacterium, assembly GCA_963768285.1. Classification (GTDB taxonomy): domain Bacteria; phylum Actinomycetota; class Thermoleophilia; order Miltoncostaeales; family Miltoncostaeaceae; genus CAITWD01. The sequence goes on along the minus strand of CAVYHI010000007.1, from coordinate 5,378 downwards.
GATCGCGGCGACGTGTCGCCACGCTGGAACCACGCGTCAGCGCCGTTGAGCAAGGCGTGTGGCCCGCGATTGACCCCACGCGTTCCGCGACCCCCGGGCAGGACGCGAACCTGCGACACCACGTTTAGGGAATCGGCCGCGGGCCACGCTGAAACACGCTGTGGCTCGCGTGGTCCCTGCGCGACTTCTACCTTGCGGCTCATGGCTGGCCTCGTGCGCGAGGCCCGGCGCGGTCAAGCGTGCTGCGCTTCGCGTTGCGTTTGGCCTGATTCTGTTCGTTCAGCCACCGGGCCAGTCGGCGTGGTCGCGCAGAGCCAGAGGGCATTGCGAGTCCTCGACGCGCCGCCCGGCCTTCTCCCGGGCGACAGATCGCCGGCGTCCGGCCTCATCGACCCTGGCGGGGACGGGCGCGCGCGGCTCGAGGTGCGCGTCACCAGGGCGCGGAGACAGTCCGCTCGCTCAGGTTGGGGACTCCGCCAGAGCGCGCCGCCCGCGAGCCGTCAGGCCGAAGTCCGGATCGATCAGGCCGTCGCGAAGCAGGTCCGGCGCGTGCTCCCAGGGCGGCTCCCCTGCGCCGGCGAGGACGTGCCGGCGCAGCTCGTCGATGGACGCCGGCGCGGCAGTGAAGGTCTCGCGGCAGAGCATCCCTCCCAAGCGCAGGCCCTCGCGGGGCAGGACGTCGGGAACCGGCGGGATCGGTCCGTGCGGAGCGCCGTCGACGGACAGGCGGTGCTCCTCGGGCCCCTGCGCGCGCACCTCGACGGTGCTTCCGTCGGCGGTCACGCCGTGGAAGACGAGCGGCGGCGGCACCGATGGCAGGGAGGGTGCCGGAGCGCCGTGGTGCAGGTGCGCGCGCCACTCCTGGCGCTCCTGCTCGTCGGGCACCCAGAGCGCGAGCCTGTGCTCGATGCGCGACTCGAGCTCTGCCAGGTCCCGCTCGAGGTGCCGCCGTGCCGTGCCCTCGACCCCCGTGAGGCGATGCTCGCCGCGCAGGTGGCGGTACCGCTCGACCAGCTCCTGGAAGCTGGCTTGCTCCCCGCTCTCTGCGCTCACAGCCTCGCCCCCTCCGCCGCGCTAGGCGCCGTGCGTGACGCCGAGCGACGCCTCGGCCGCCGCCGCGCCCTTGGCCTGGAGCGCCTGCTCCAGGTTCCCGTAGCTGAGGACACCGACGAGGGCGTCGCGCTCGATCACCGGCAGGCGGCGCACCTCATGCTCGGCCATCACGTGCGCGGCCGCCTCGATGCTCGCGTCCGCGTCGATCGTGAAGGGGCTCGGGGTCATCACGTGTTCGAGCGTCTCGGTCAGGACGTCGGCGTGACCCTCGGCGAGGCACCGGATCACGATGTCGCGATCGGTAACGACGCCAACGATCTTGCCCTCGGCCACGACGGGGATGAAGCCGCAGTCCTCCATCTTCATCAGCTGCGCCGCTCGCGCGACCGTGTCGTCCGGCCTGGCGGTGCTGATCGTCTTGGCCATCGCCTTACGGACCTTCATCTCGCCGCTCCTTCTCAATGCCGGACTTCGGCCGGCGACTCCTTGGATGCCCACAGCGTCGTCGAGTCCCATCGCCCTGGGCATCCGGGACTGCCACCAGTCGCGCTCGGGGCAATGAGGCGCCCGCCGCCTTGGTTCACGGGTTACAAGGGTTCGGGAGCTCAGGCCGGGGACCGAACCGCCTCCGGCCTCGTCGGCCTCGCCATCGGGCCGTGTGCTCGGGGTTGGTGGGCCAGCCGGGCGATGCGGAGTTCTCCGCAGGCACCCTGCCCAGTTCCCCCGATGCGTCCAACCTCCCGGGGGGCGAGGGTCGGGTAGCGCGGCGGCAGGTCGCGCGCACACCGGCACGATGTCCGGATGTGGGCGGCCCCGGCCGCGCCCACGGCGGGGGCCGGGCGATGAGGAGTATGCGGCAACGAGTGCTGGTGAGGAGATGGCGAGGACGATCAGCACCGCATGGCCCACGGAGACGATCGCCCGGATCCCGGGGAGGTTGAAGGCGCAGGGCTGCGGGCTCATGTCGGTCGTCGATCAGGGATCGCTGCTCGGAATCGTGGCCGATCGGGACATCGTGATCCGGTGCCTCGGCGAGGGGCGCGTCGACCCGTGAGCGCGACGATGGAGCACCTGATGGCAGACAACGAGGTGCGCTGCCTGGCGGCGATGGAGCGCGACGCCCTCGTCGGTGTCCTCAGCGACGGGAACCTGGAACAGGCGCTCCACGCCGAGGGCGCGGCGGCAGCCGAGGCGTCGCTCGGCGGGCCCTCCGGTGGGCCCAGATACCGGCGACGGCGGCATCCGCTGTCTCCGAAGGGGACGGCGACCGCATGCGGGTAGCGCTGGCGGGGGACACCATGCTCGGCCGCGGCGTGGCCGAGCGGATACGCAAGCACGGCGTTCCGGGCCTGTTCTCGGCGGAGATCGTCGCCCTGTGCCGCGAGGCCGACCTCGTCGTACTGAACCTCGAGTGCTGCATCTCCTCCCGGGGCGAGCGCTGGCCCGATCGCCGCAAGCCGTTCTTCTTTCGGGCCCCCCCGGAGGCGATCGAGGCCCTCCAGATGCTGAGCACCAGCTGCGTCACCCTCGCCAACAACCACGCCCAGGACTTCGGAGCGGTCGCCCTGCTCGACACCTTGGCGTATCTCGACCACGCGGGCATCGCGTGGGTGGCGCCGGCCCAGACGACGAGCGGGCGCGCGCACCCGCCGTGCTCGAGGCCGGCGGCGAACGGCTCGTGTTGATCGGGTGAGCGACCGCCCCGCCGCCTACGCCGCTGGTCGCGACCGGCCAGGCATCGCGTACGCTGACCTGGAGGCGGGCCCGCCCGCCTGGATAGCGGACGAGATACGGCGGGCGCGGGCGCGGGGCGACACGGTGCTCGTCACCCGCACTGGGGCCCGAATATGGCGGCTTCGCCGGTCCCGCGCGTTCGGGCCGCGGGTCGCGCCTTGGTGGCGGCGGGCGCCTCACTGGTGGCGGGCCACTCGGCCCACGTCTTCCAGGGGATGGAAGAGCGGATGCTTTGGGACCTCGGAGACTTCATCGACGGCTACGCCGTCGACCCGTTGCTCCGAAACGACCTCGGCCTGCTGTGGCTGGTCACGCTTGAGCCGGAGGGGCCCACGCGCGTCGAGGCGGTCCCGCTCCGTCTCGAGTACTGCCACACTCGCCTCGCGGTGGGACCCGACGCGACTGGATCCGGCAGCGGCTTGTCACGGCATGCCGGCCGTTCGGCGTCACGGTCACCGAGGAGGACGGGCGCCTCGTGATGACGTCGCAGCCGCGCTGAGCACCCGCCGTCATTGGTCAGGCGGTGTTCGTGCCCGGCTCGATGGGGACGGGCTCATGGATACCCCGGGGGGCGGCACCGCGCTCGGGGTATCCCTTGGCTCGGACGGCCACGGGGCGGGGTCCCGGCTGAGTCGAAACGAGGCCTGGCGTCGCGTCAGTGGGGGCGCTTGGGGTCGAGCTCGCCCAGCACGGAATCCAGCTGTGGTGACGTACGCCGCACTCCGGAAGAGGCGCCCTCGCGTATCTCGACGTGAATGTAGAAACCCCCGCCGCACAGCGGAGGTTTCTCTGAATGCCCCGGCAGGACCGAATGCTGCGACACCAGGTCGAGGAAAGCCCCCGATACGCTCAGTGCATCCCGATCCGGTAATCCGCAACGGGTGGGGTTCCCCCGCTAGCGCAGCCCGGTCTGGGTAACGCCGAGTGCCGTGGGGACTGTTGAGCACGTGCCAACCCCGGGCGACACCTGTATGAGCACGGCCCCCGGCGGGTCGCAACTGTGTCTGACGACCGCAGCCCGTGGTGCAGCGGTTCCATTGACGCCGTCAGCCCACGCTGCCGCTCGTCGCGACTACTCGGAAGATCAGCCTGGTGGAGCCTGTGGTGTTTGTTCACGATGCCGGATCTGCGGTGGGCCGTTCGGCGGGGTGGAGGACCAAATGGAGGGCCTTGAGTTCATCTTGCCGGTGGAGCGGTGTCGCCCGCACTGGGTTGGCGGCGACAGGCTCGACGTCGCACTCGGGGCCTTCGCCGCCGAGAATGACTACTGCCACGGCCTGCCCGGACCCTCGCGGGCCTGACGAACAGCCAATCGTCCTCTAGCCTGCGAGTATCGTGGCCGATCCTCCTCCCCACATCGCCGCGCGCCGTGCCCGCCGGTCGCACGCAGATTCGTCGTCGCAGGATCATCACGCTGGGCTGCACGTTGGCGTTCATCGCCGCCGCCGTGATCACGGCGGTCGCAGCGCTCAGCCCGCCAGGACGCGCATCGTCCAATCCCCGCACCACCGCAGCGGCCCCGCTCAGCCCGCGCCAATCGCCCATGCCGCAGCGCCCATCGGAAACGTCAGTGCGGCGTCAGGCACCACAGCGGTCCAGCGCCTCATCCGGCTCGGTCTGCCGATCTATTGCGGCGGCCGCACCGGCAACGCCGTCGCCTTCACGTTCGACGATGGACCAGGGCCTTACACCCACCTCGCGATTCCCAAGCTCGCCCACGCGGGCGAGCGTGCGACGTTCTTTGTCGTCGGCCGAAGTATGGACAACTTCCCGGGCTATCTGCCGCGCGAGCTCGAGGTGGCCGCGATCGGGGATCACACTTACACGCACCCGCAGCTCACGGCGCTCTCGCCCGACATGATCACCTGGCAGCTAGAGCACACCGCGCAGAAGATCGAGGCGCAGTCGGGCGAGCATGTCGAGCTCTTCCGCCCGCCCTATGGCCTACACGACGCGGTGGTCGATCGGATCGCCAGGCGCCTCGGCCTACTGGAGATCCTGTGGGATGTCGATTCTGCCGACTCACTCGGGAGCCAACTGGGCGCAGATCATCAAGAACGTCGAGGCCGGCCTGCGTCCCGGCGCGATCATCCTGATGCACGAAAACCATGGCCAGACGATCCGCGCGCTCAGCACGCTCCTGCCCGAGCTGCAGCGCCGCCACCTACGCTCCGTAACTGTCCCGGAGCTGCTTGCCTTGGACCCCCCCTCGATCGCACAGGTCCGCAAGGGAGAGGCGGGCTGCGGCGTCACCGGCCGGATCATCGACCCGAGCTGAGCCCCCCGCGACGGTACCGCTCGCGAGGGTGGTGCAAGACGTGCGCCAGAAGCCGGGCCGCTCGGAGGTCGATATCCACTGGAGGGCTCGTCGACAGAACCCGCGTGAGAGCATCCTCGCGCAACCGCGCGCTGAATCGCCGGTTGGACCGGACGCCCCGTGGCGCTGTGAAGGCCACCGAGCGACGTCGGTCATCGATCTCAGCCTGGGACGTCACGCCTGACGCCGGCGAAGGCCAGCCCGAGTTCGAGACCGGGCTCGCGCCCTGCAAGACTGCACCCGGTCATCTGGTTCGACGGCCTGCTGGCCGCTA
>CAVYHI010000006.1:0-22498 GCA_963768285.1 uncultured Thermoleophilia bacterium | reverse complement strand
CTCGGCACGTCGCCGGCGGTGCCGGGGATCGCACCCGAGATGTCCAGGTGTGTCGACAGCTCGTCGAGCCGCGACTGGATCTGGTCGACCGTCGGGATCGATCCGCTCTGCTGGGTCGTGCCGGTCGGCGACTTCGCGGGCAGGGCGATCTTGTAGACGGTGTTCTGCGAGCCGTCGAACACGGTGATCGACGTGTCGTTGGCCATGATTTGCGAGTCGAGCCCGCCGCCGGTGGTCTGCAGCTCGATCCGCAGATCGCCGCTGGAGTCCATCCACAGCCGACCACGTCGCCCCGGACATCAGCGGGTCGCCGCCCGTCAGTCCGGATGAGCTGAGCAGGTTGTTGGTGAACGTGACGTCCGCGGTGATACCCGTCGGCTTGGTGCCGGTCGCGGCCTGATGCAGCGCGTCGGCCAACGGTTGGGGCGCCGGCGGATTGGCGCCGCTGAGCGCGGACCCGACGCCCACACCGGCGACGGCCAGCACGGCGACGCCGCCGATTCCGGCGATCAACCGACGTGACGAGATTGTACGAAGCGATGCCATCGAAGAACCCTCTCTTGCTGCAGTTCGTCCCTGTACACGACGATAGACGAGCACTTGGAAGGAATCCGGAAAGGGGGGCGACGCGCACCCTCCGGGCCGCGCACCGGTCGATTGTTGCATCTGGCGCCCAGATTCCAGGGGGGATCCGTCCGGCCCGGTTCAGTCGCCGGTGGGCTTCCACTTGGGCCCTGTCGTCGCGCTCAAGCATGCGGTCGACCAGCTCGCCGCGGTCGGCGCCGTGACGGGGCCTGGTGTCGCCGACCGGCTCGCAGGAGACGTCGGTCAGATACCAGCGCGGGACGAGTCGCCGATCACCGGCCTGGTCGCAACCTCGTGGATCATGGGCAACGCGGGCCACACTCCGACCGGTGTCGAGGCCGCCGCTGGCCTGACCTGTGGACCGTCTGGGGGAGGATTCAAGTGGCCATCCGAAGTGCCGCGCGCGTTCTCAGACACGTCACCCGCCGAGCTCGCCAGCCTCCAACAGCCTCTTGAGTCCTTCAAGGGCCTCTTGCTGACGACCGGCAAGCCGCTCCTGCATATCGACGAGTGGATCTCGGTGCTCGGCGGTCGTCTCCCAGACGATCCGGCAGCCGTCCGGCGTCGGGTCCACGCTGAACCGCGCGTGGTGGTACCGCAGCGGCAGGCCGGCGATAACCATGTAGCGATACGTCCGCCGGTCGTCATCGCGGTCAAGCAGACGCTCAATCAGCTTCGCCCCGTCCGCGCGCAGCAGCGTCCGGCGATCGCCGTCCACCTCGCAGGAGACGTATGTGGGGTACCAGGCGGTAATGCCGCATGGGTCGCCAATGACCGACCACGCGCGGTCCGGCGGAACGGCGACATCGACCGACACCGAGAATGGCTCAGCCACTGGGACAAACCTCCACGGCAATACGATGAGCGAAGAGCCAGACGTGAGGCACCGAGCCTCGATCGCCCGTCTGGTGCGCAGCCTATTGGATCACTGACTGCGCGGGCGCCGCTCGGGCCGGTTTCGCGGCGGCCTCGCCCCACACCCCGCGGCCGACTTGGGGGAAGCAAAGAAACACCCTCCGCGATGTCGCTGCCTCGGAGGCGGTCGACGGTTCGGAGACGGACCCGTAGCTCGGGGTCAAGGTGCGACCGCTCCCGTTGGGAAGATGCGTCGCGCTCAGCGCCCGCGACGAGAGATTGGCGCAAGGCAGGGACCGCTCAGCCGACCCCGGGGCGTCCCAAATTCGCGGCGACGATCTGGACATCGGCCCCGGATGGCGTGACGCCACGACGCACGGCCTCAACGGATGTCGGTGACGTCGACCGTCGGGCGGGATTCATCAGCGTCAGCTGCAGGGTGAGACGTGCCGGAGGGGTGCCCAGATGCCCCGGATCGCCCGGTGCATACAGCCGCGGCTACGGGCTGATCACGCGGACCGGGCCGACGTCATCAGCGCCGGCGCCGGTGCCGAGGGGGCAGTTCGCTGGTTGTGTCGGTGCCGCCCGCTACGGGCGTGCGGGGCTCAGAGTCGCAGACCGGTCTCCTTCAGGCGCGCTGCCCACCCACGAGTGCCTGGCACGGAGCCCAAAAATCGAGTGCCCGCCGGGCCATCTGCCACGACTCATCCGCCGCCCGCTCCAAGTCCAGCGGCCGCAGCCCCGGCGCCGGTTTCGGAGCCTTTTCCCAGGGCTCGGTGGTCATCACCCAGCGGCGATACTCCTGCTGGCGCAGCACGTCGCGCTGCGGGGCCGGTGTCCACATCGTCGTCATGGGGCTCCTCCTTCATTGGTGCACCTAAGGTATGAGTTGACCTATGTGCAACATGACCTTAGCTCGATTCGGGGAAACGTGCGCGGATTGGTCTCGGAGGAACAGAACGGGCAGCGAACCGTCGCTGCGTCTTCGCCGGGGATTCGGACAGCTCGCGGCCGCGAGCGCCGTCGTCACCTCACGCATCCGACCGCGCAGGACCCGGATATCGCTCCATGCGGCAAGCCGCCTACGCGACCTTCCAGAACTCGGGCGCTCGCGCTGCGCGCACGTGGACGGAGAACCCTGGGGCGACCGCCGGAGGATCCTGGCAGGCGGATCGACGGCAGGGGGTTGTTGCGTCGCTGTGGCCGACGGGCCATCGCAGACCACGCGCGCGCGGGCGGCCCCAAAGCGCGAACGACCCATTGTTGAATGTCGGCCGAACTGCCGAGGCGAATCCACATCGCGCGCGTGCATCTCGCCAGCGGCTGCCTACAATGGTTCGTGCCTTCACACACCGAAAAGGAGCCAAGCATGTCCTCTTCCGCCGAGGCGTCGGCAGCACAACAAGCCTTGATCACAGCCCTGCAGCACGCACCCTTTGAGAGCGCGGATGCGGTGCTCGCCGCGCAGCTCAAGGCGGTGGATGACTGGGAGGCGACCGTTGGCGACTACCCCGGGCTGGTCGCAACCGCACAGGTCGCGAGGGCGCAACTCCAGGCCCAACAAAGCATGCTCGATGTGCTGCGCCGCCAAAGCGAGGGCATCGCCGACGCGATGCGTCAGGCCGCGCTCGCGATGGGCCTGCCTCCGGCTGCGGGTCAGGGGAAGTAGGACTCTCCCCCGATCTTGACGCGCAGCACGGGCCCGACGTTTCGTCCAAGGACAACCTCAACGGCGAACGGGCGACGAGATGCGTCGTCCCACGCGTATTGCCACCTCCCAACAGCTGTTCAGCAGTTTGCGCACGTTTCGCCAGCGCGAGTCGTTACCACGCCATGGAAGCCCTGCTGCGGCGGGCTCGGCATGGATCAGCACGGGTGCGATGGCGATCGTCATGCAATGCACGCAATCGCGGAGCGCGGACAGAGCCGTGGCGCGAGGCTTGGCGGGGCTGGCAGCTTGTCGGTCTCGGTCAGCGGCGGATTGCAAGTGCCGTCGCGGCCGCAGTCCCGAACACGGCCATCGCCTGCTCCCATCCACCCGCTGACGGGCCCCCGCGGCTCGGTGTGACATCAATCGGCGCACCAAGCGCAGCTTCGGAGTCATCCGCGGCCTAGCCCCGTGTTGGGGTGCGGCCCTAGCGTGGGATTGACGCCGGTCGGCCACGTGCCTTTCCGGACTCCGACCGGTTTCGCCCGCGCCATCCGCGAGAGATGACATCCGAGGAGGATCCAATGGAGATGACATTGATCGCGGCGACGGTCGTGCATGCCGTCGACGCCGCAGGGGGACGGCCGCGATTCCACCCCAGCAAGCGATATTGCCGCGGCGGCGCGGCTCTCGCCCGGCGATCGTCGTCCGAGCGTGGCCGCGCTTCCGAGCTCGCGCCGGCCTGTCCGGGTATGACCGCCGCGCGGGTGGCCGCCCGGCCAAACCGAGTCAGACGAGGTTGTCCGTGCAGAGCACCCGAGTGTCGGTGCGGCCCCATAGGTTGCGACCTGGCGAGTGGAACGAGGCCTGATCGGCAGGCTGGTCGCTCGGACGCTGTCTGTCCTCACGAAGAGGCGGGACCTACCGTCGTCGCCCGGCACCCCGGAGCATGATCCGCAACCGGAGACGTCCCCACGAGCTCACGGCGCCACCCATGGCGTCTGCATCTCAACCCCGGAGGTCATCACGATGAGCACACAGACCATCTCCGTGAACACACCGACCGATACGCGACGCAGGCGCGAAGCGTCGCAGCGACTGGACCCGCGCGAGCAGGCGGCTCTGCGACGGGTGGGCGCTCAGATGATCGCTGAGGCAGCCGAGCTACCCTCGACGAGTTGGGCTGCGGAGCGCCTACGCCTCGACGTCGACGAGTGGGGCGAGCGAGTGCTGCCCGAGTTAGCCTCCGTCATGGCGGCTGAGCCCGACCAGCAGTCGGCTGAGTCCTGGATACGAACGCGCTCGGACCGTTGTCGGTTGACGCTCGAGGAAGAAGCCTGTCTTCGCCGGGTCGCATCCAACCTCCGGGCCGAAGCCGCCGAACTTGGGCCCGAGTCCGTGATCGGGTCTCGCCTGGATAGCTGGGGCATCCGGCTTGCTTTGGACTGCGAGAGTCAGCGCCCGCCGAGGCTGATCTAGGCGACGCCCGCCCACGGCCGCGTGCCGGTGTCTGCGGCACGGACCGGACAGGACGCAAAGGTCGCTACCGACCGCTCACGACGTCGGCCAGCCGTTGCGGGCCTGGTGGAGGTTGTGCCGCCTCGCATGGAATCCGCAGCCTGGGGACACGCCGGGCATCGACCCGCCGCACGCACCGTGCACGGGCCGGTCAGCGGACCAGATAGGCTTCCGCCACGATGCAGAACGCACAGGCGCACGCCCTGCGCCGGGCCGGGGTGATCTCCGCCGGGCTGGCGGCCACGCTGGTCGCGCACGCAAATGCGGTGGGCGGCGACGGGCTGCGGCTGCTGCCGATCGCACCATTTGTCTGGTGCGGGCTGATCGCGATGGCCGTGATCTGCGGTCCCCGTGCGCGCGCATATGCGCCGCGCGGCGTGCCGGCCACCTTCGCCGTGCTCATCGCGGCGCAGTTTGCGCTGCACGTCATCGCCAGCCTGGCCCCGTGGACGCTCGGCATCGCCGCGTCCGGCATGCAGATGTCGGCGGTCGACATCCTGAGCGTCGGCGCGCTTACGCCGCATCTTGTCGCGGCGCTGGTACTCGGCGTGCTGTTGGTCTACGCCGACCGCGCGATTGCCCGAGCGGTGGCCATCGTGCAACAGATCGTCTGGGCGCGCCGCGTCCGCCATCCGTGGCCACGGCCTGCGCGACGCAGCCCGCTCTGCACGGTCCTGCTGCGAACGCAGACCGAGGGCGGAGCGCATCCCGCCCGGGGTCCCCCGCCGCGACTCGGCATCGCACTGATCTAGCCGGCGGCGCGCGCTCTGGCGGCGCGCACCCGCCAGATCGGTGGGGTGCGACAGATGGCGATTCCACCGACCACGGCGCGTGACGCCGAGGCGCTTGGCCCGTGCCGTGCCGCCTTCCGGCATCACTTCGCCGCCCGGCCGCGTGCCGTCATCACACATCGTCCCCCCGGGAGGCGTGCCGACCCGGTACGCACCCGGATCCTTCTTCGCGGAGGTCATGCCCGTATGTCGAAGTCCGCTCTGAGACCGCGCCTGTTCAGGCTGCGGGCGGCTGCAATCGCGCTGGGTACCGCGGCCTTGCTCGCGCTCGGTGCGACCGCGGCGCTCGCCCACGATCCGCTCGCGGCGACGAATGCCTACGTCCCCGCCAACGGCTCGGTGGTCGCCGGCGCCCTACCCGCAACGATCCTCGTCAACTTCCAGAACCCGTTCCGACAGGCCGGCAGCGACACCGACCCAACCGTGCCAGTGGCGCGCGTCCTGGATTCGTCGGGGTCCGATCACGTCGCGACCGCGGTCCAAAACCCCAACGACGCCAAGCAACTGGTCATCACCACCAAGGACCGCACCGTCCCGGGCAAGTACACCGTCACCTGGACGATCACTGCCTCTGACGGTGACGTCGTCTCGAACAACGGATCGGATGTCGCAGAGGAGGGGTCGCCGCTGGTCTTCACGGTGCGCACGAGCGCGAGTGCCGCCGCGAAGGCATCCACGAGCACCACCACGTCGTCCTCGACCACGATCATTGCGACGACGGTCGGGGTCGTCCTCGTGATCCTGATTGCGGCGGCAGCCGTGCTGTTCTGGTTCCGACGCCGACGCGACAACATGTCGCGAGAATCGGACTCCTGATGCGACCCCGCCGCCCGCTGGCCCGTGCGGCGGCCCGCGCACCGCTCACCCGATGGGCGGTGCGCGCGGCGGTCGCGGCGACCGCGCTGATCGTCGTCGCACCGGCAAGCGCACACGTGGTCGTCCTGCCGTCGGTCGCACCGAAAGGGACGCCGACCGAGTTCACCCTGCAGGTTCCGACCGAGCGGAACCTGCCCACGACCTCCGTGCGGGTGATGTTCCCGCCGCAGGTCTCGGTCTATAGCTTCCAGGTGCCGCCGGCGGGCTTTACCGTCACGCCGATCCTGGCCAAGAACCAGTCGATCATCGGCGCCGTGTTTCGCGGCTCGATTCCGGTCGGAGAGTACGAGGCCTTCCACTTCCTCGGGACGCCGTTTGCCACGGGCCAGACCCTCTGGCCCGCCTACCAGACCTACGCCGACGGTCAGGTCAAGCCGTGGAATGGTCCCGTGGAGAAGCCCGGGTCGGTGTCGGTCGAGACCGGCCCAACCCAGCCCGGTCCGACGAGCGCAGTCGAGATCGTCGCCGCAGGGACCTCGACGGCGACCAGCTCGACCATTGGCGGAACGACCGGTTCCGGTGGCTCGGGTTCGGATACCGGCGTGTGGCTCGGGATCGTCGCCATCGTGATCGCACTCGGTGCCGCGGTCGCCGCGGGCCTGCTCTGGGCGACGCGTCCGATGCGCCTGCCCGACGACGAACCTGAGAGACGCGCGCGGTGATCGGCCGCCACCAGATCCGGGCACCGGGCGTGCTCGTGGCGTCCATCGTCGGCCTGATGATGCTGATCATCCCGGCGACCGCCAGCGCGCACGCGATTCTGATCGCCAGCAGCCCGCCGATGGGGGCGGTCACGCCGGTCGCGCCGGCAGTGTTGCGGCTCCAGTTCTCGGAGGCGATCACGCTGCTTAACCCCGCCGAGGACTGCCAGGTGGTCAGCTCCACGGGTGCCTCCGTCGAATCTGCCCCCTGTCATGTCAGCCCGACGGACGTGCGGGAACTCGACGCGCCGCTAAAACCCGGCATCGCCCCGGGGACCTACACCGTTAGGTACCAGGTCGTCAGCTCCGATTCCCACGTGGTCGGCGCAGCCCTGGCGTTCGCGGTCGGGCACGGGCCGGTCGGGCTACCCTACTTGGGCAACCGGCCCGGCCAAGGGCCGAGCGAGACGGGTGCGTGGGAGGTCAGCGCGCGCTTTTTCGAGCTCGTCGGGCTCGGTGGGCTCCTGGCGCTCTTGGCCTTCCGCTGGCTCATCTGGCGGCCCGCGTGGACACCGGGCCGGCGGCAGGCCGGCATCAGCTCAGCCGATCGGGAAGCCGCCCTGGGCTGGGGGCGCGATCTGTTCTGGACGGCGTTCGGCGCCCTCGCGGTCGGGTCGATGGTCGCCGAGGGGTACCTACTGGTCGTGTACTCGGCGACCGCCCTCGGCACGGGCGTATTCCAAGCACTGCACGACACCTCCGGGATCGGCACCGTGCTGTCCGGGACGCGGTTTGGGTCGCTGATCCAGTACCGCGGTGCGCTGCTGTTTGTGCTGTTTGCGCTCGGTGCTTGGCAGTTCCTGGCCGAGTTCGGTAGCTCGGCAACCCCACGCCCGCCCTCGCCGACCGGCAGACCGCTGCCCGCCGCACTGATGGCGATCGCCATCGTCGGGGTGCTGTGGGGGCTCTCCACCCAGGGCCACGCCTCCCAGGCGCCCGCGCACCTGCTCCAGGAGGTGGCCGATGTGGTGCACCTGGGTGCCGCCGCGATTTGGATCGGCGGACTCGCGCTCACGATGCTCGTGATCTGGCGCCTGCCCAAGGCCGTGCCCGTCGCCGGTGTCGCCGTCGCGACCGACGTGCTGGCCCAGTTCTCGCGCGTCGCGCTGATCAGCGTTGCGGCCATCGTCGCGACAGGCACCATCCGCAGCGTCGGCGAGCTGTCGAGCCCCACCCAGCTGTGGACGACCACCTATGGCCAATGCATCCTGATCAAGATCGGGCTGCTGGGGGCGGCGGGCCTCATCGCCCTGCGCAACCGGCGCATCACGCTCGAGCTCGAACGTCGTGCCAGCCCCCAGCCAAGAGCCCTCGCGACGGTCCGCAACGCCGCGTTGGCCGAGCTGGTGATCGCAATTGCGATCCTTGTGGTCGCCGCGACTCCTGGTCGCTGAAGTCCCCGGGCGCGTCTAGTGTGCGACCCGCGGCGCCTGCCGACCGCCCGGATCCGGGCACCGCACCGGTGCCCGGACTACCGCGGCGTGCCGAACCCGGAGCCAGAACCCGCTCCGTAGGGTCCGCCGAACGCACCATCGGGGCGGCTGTAGGGGGCGAAGTCGCCGCTCCCGCGACCGACGCGTGCGGCGGCGACGGTCCCGGAATTGGCGAACGCGAGGACCGCGACGACCAGCGCGATCACGGCGATAGCGACGGCGGCCATCCATCCGAAGCGCTGCCCCCAGCGCTCGGCGCGCGCGCCGGGACCTGCCTGCGGCGCTGGCTGAGCGGTGTCGCCGCCGAGGTCCGCGGTCTCCGATGCGGCCTGCACCGGCAGGCCCTCGATCTTCGCCGTGTCATTGCTGCGCGCACCGCGCAGCCGACGTTGTTCCTCCCACGCCATCACCACCGACCTTCCGTAGTGGAGTCCCCGCGATCTCCGACTGTGGCCGGCGTCGTTGAGAATCTCCTGAGATCAGTGCTGCGCGAACTCTTTCGGAGGGGTTGGCGCCGGCTCGTCCGGCGGGAACTCCGGCGGCGGCGGCTCCCCTTTGAGGTACTCGGTCGCGTAGGCCACGATCTCCTTGATGATCACGACCATCGGGATCGACAGCAGGACCCCGGCCACCCCGGCGAGCGCGTCGCCGATCAGCAGGCCGAAGATGACGACCAGCGGGTGAACGCCGACCGAGCGGCCCATGATGTTCGGGACCACGATGTGGCCTTCCAGCTGCTGGATCACGATGAATGCCACGACGACCGAGATCACCGCCTGCGGCGAGGTCACCAGCGCCAGCAGCACGGGCGGCAGGGCGCCGAGAAACGGACCGACGTACGGGATGAACTCGGCGAAGAACACCCACACGCCGAAGATCACCGCAAACGTCTCCCCGGGGGGAAGATGCCCATGACCCCGAGGACCCACATCGCCAAGCCCGACGAGACGCCGATGATCAGCGAGATGAGTACCTGCGCCTTGATGTACGAGACCAGCGTGTGCTCGATCCGCCGCAGGAGCGCCGATGCGCCCGGGCCGCCGAGCCGTTCGGCGAAGCCGACGATGCGGGCCGCGTCCAGCAGCATGTAGATCGTCGCGACGAGCACGACGATCAGCGACACAAGGAATGTCAGCACGCTGAGGCTGTACGACAGGATGTTGTTCGAGATCCGGTTGACCCAGTGCTGGACGCCCGTGACGCCCTGGTTCAGGCGCTGATCGACGTTGATCTTGATCCCGTGACGGTTGAAGAACCGCTGCAGCGTGTTGATCTGCGCCTTGGCGTGCTTGGTGTACTCGGGCATGTTGCCCTGCACGACGTGGACCTCGTTGCGGATCGGGTCGACCAGCAGGTAGATCGCACCGCCCACGATCGCCACGACCGTGGCCAGCAGGATGAAGACGGCAAGGTGACGGCTGATGCCCAGGCGGCGCAGCTGGCGCACGGCGGGGTTCAGCAGCATCGCCAGCACGACCGACACCGCGAACAGGATGATGACGCCGCCTAGGGCGTGGCCGATGATCCACACCGCGACCAGAGCACCGACGACGACCAGCACGATCGCCCACGGCGGCGTTGGCTCTCGCTGGTTCATCTCCATGCCCAATCGTAGCCCAGGACCGTAAGCACCCATACCGGCCGGGTCGACGGCACCGTGCACCGGTCGGGGATCCTCGCTCGGTCCGACACACCTGACAGATCCGCCACGACGGCAGGATTCCCTGCCCGCGCGGCGCTCTGCATCGGCCACGGTGCCGGGCCGGACCCGCCACCTGCTGGCGGTGCCCGGCGCGGCGCGCACGGGCGGCCAGAACCGGTCACCGGCCGGGCCGGTCCGGCTGCTCTGCCGACGCGGCAAAGCGCACGAACTGCGGGGCCAATCGTCGCTGGAGTACGTTGGAATGCCCCTCGCGGACTGCCGCGGTCGCCCCTGATCAGACGTCGTGCGCCGCGCGTCTCTACACTCCCCGGCAGAACACAACGCAATTGGGGGCGCCAGATGGGGAACTTCGCGGACGAAGTCGCGGCGACTGATCGCTACATGAAAAGCGAGCGGTTCGCGGGACTGATTCGCGCATATTCAGCCCGACAGGTTGTCGAGCAGCGGGGCACGATCCCGGCCGACTACACCGTCGCGCGCGACGCAGCCGAGCGCTTTTACGCGCGCCTGCGGACGCTGTTCGCCGAGAAGAAGTCGATCACGACCTTCGGCCCGTACTCGCCCGGTCAGGCCGTGGCGATGAAGCGCATGGGCATCGAGGGCATCTACCTCGGCGGCTGGGCGACCTCGGCCAAGGGTTCCGCCGACGAGGACCCGGGCCCGGACCTGGCCAGCTACCCGCTCAGCCAGGTGCCCGACGAGGCCGCGGGCCTCGTGCGCGCGCTGCTGACCGCCGACCGCAACCAGCAGTTCGCCGCGGTCGCGCATGACCGAGGCACAGCGCGCCGCGACTCCCGAGGTCGACTTCAGGCCCTTCATCATCGCCGACGCCGACACCGGCCACGGCGGCGACGCCCACGTGCGCAACCTCGATCCGGCGCTTCGTCGAGGCCGGCGTGCCCGGCTACCACATCGAGGACCAGAAGCCCGGCGCCAAGAAGTGCGGCCACCAGGGCGGCAAGGTGCTGGTCGCCGAGGACGAGCAGATCAAGCGCCTCAACGCCGCCCGCTTCCAGCTCGACATCATGGGCGTGCCCGGCATCATCGTCGCCCGCACCGACGCCGAGGCGGCCAACCTGCTCGACGGCCGCGGCGACGAGCGCGACCAGCCGTTCATCCTGGGCGCCACCAACCTCGGATGCCCGCCGTACAAGGCGTGCTTCCTGGCGCATGCTGCGCCAGCTTCCACGACGCGGGCGTCGACCGAGCTCAACGGCCACCTGCTCTACGCGCTCTCCGACGACGAGTACGCCGCCGCCGACGCGTGGCTCGACGCAGGTCGGCCTCGACGGCCGCCGATCGCCGAGGCCGCCGCAGGCCCACCTGGACAACGCGAGCACCTCCGTCGACGCGACCCTCGACAAGGTCGTCGACAAGTTCGTCGAGGCCTGGCAGGGCGAGGCCGGCCTGATGACCTACGGCGAGGCGGTGGCCGACGTCATCGCGTTCCGCGAGAACGAGGGGCCGAGGTCGCGCGCATGACCATCGAGGAGTGGCTACGCGTTCGCCGAGACCGCGTCGCTGTACGCGGCCCGCAAGAAGGCCCGGGAGCTCGGGCGTCGACGTCGATCTGGGACTGCGAGCACGCCAAGACGCCCGAGGGCTACTACCAGGTGCGCGGCGGCATCCCGTACGCCATCGCCAAGTCGCTGGCGGCGGCGCCCTTCGCCGACATCCTGTGGATGGAGACCAAGACCGCCGACCTCGCACGACGCCCGCGAGTTCGCCGACGCCATCCACGCGGTCTACCCCGACAAGATGCTGGCCTACAACCTCTCGCCCTCGTTCAACTGGGACACCACCGGGATGAGCGACGACGAGATGCGCGCGTTCCCCGAGGAGCTCGGGCAAGCTGGGCTTCGTCTTCAACTTCATCACCTACGGCGGCCACCAGATCGACGGCCTGGCCGCCGAGGAGTTCGCCACCGCGCTGCGGCAGGACGGCATGCTGGCGCTGGCCCGCCTGCAGCGCAAGTTCCGCCTGGTCGAGTCGCCCTACCGCACGCCGCAGACCCTGGTCGGCGGCCCGCGCGCCGACGCCGCGCTCGCCGCCATCCTCCGGCCGCACCGCGACCACCAAGGCGATGGGCAAGGGCTCCACCCAGCACCAGCACCTGGTGCAGACCGAGGTGCCGCCAGAAGCTGCTCGAGGAGTGGCTGGCGACTGTGGCGCGAGCAGCTACGGCCTCGACGAGCAAGCTCACGGTCAGCTGCGTCCGCGCGCGCGCCGGCTCGGAGCTGCTCGAGCTCGGCGTCCGCGACGACGGAACGAGAAGCTGCGCCAACGTCGTCTTCGCCCCGATCCAGGACCGGCGCGGCCGCAGCATCCTCTCGGTGCGCGACCAGAACACCTTCGACGACGAGCTGCGCAGAAGCGGCTGATGACGCTGATCCACCTGTTCCTGATCCACCGGTATCAAGGCCGACGGCGTCCACTACGTGACGCCGACCGAGGACAACCATCGGCAGGCCGAGAGCATGAAGCCGCACGGCATCTTCAGCTCGTCTACGAGGACGAGATCGGCGAGATCATCGTCGCCGACGTCGACAGCGACATGATTAAGTCGCTGGTCGAGCCGGGCAGCGATGCGCGCGAGCGCCTCATCGCCAAGGCCTGACCCTCAGCCGCGGGTCCCTCACCGGGCAATGACCGGTGAGGGGCACACCGCACCACCAAATGACGACGGTCCGCACGACGGCCGGCGACAGCTGTCGCCGGCCGTCGTGCGTGATCAGCCGACCGGGGTGACGTGCAGGTAGACGGGCCCGGCCTTCCCGCAGGCCTGGAACGAGAAGGTGACGTTGACCGATGTGGTCTGGTTCGGCACGTAGACGCGCAGGCCCGCGGCGGGCGTCGGCTGGCACGTCGAGGTCGGGTAGTTGCCAACCTCGGCGACCTGCAGCGTTGAGCTCGCGGTCCCGCCGTTGGCGAGGGTGACCGTCTTGGCGGCGGTCGTCGTGTCGCGGCCGGCCGCACTGCCGAGCTGGGCGCCGGAGGCGTTAATCGCCGAGACGCCGGGGAACCCGGCCAGCGTGCAGGTGTGCCCGGACCGGTTCGTGAAGTTCAGCGGGTAGTAGATGCTGCCGGCCGCGCCGCTGCCATTGGTGCCGACGCGAACCGCAAGGTCCGAGGTCGTGCAGGCCGCGGTGGTGACGACACCACCGCCACCGCCGGATCCGGACAGCACAAGCGGGGTCACGTGCAGGTACACCGGCCCGGCCTTCCCGCAGGCCTGGAACGAGTAGGTGATGCGGGTCGAGGACGTCTGGTTCGGCGCGTAGACCCGCAGGCCGGCCGCCGTCGTCGGATCGCAGGCGGAGGCAGAGAAGTTGCCGACGTCGGTGATCTGCAACGTCGAGGTGGCCGTCGCGCCGCTGGCGAGGGTGAGGGTCTTGGCCGTGGTGGTCGCGTCACGCCCGGCCGCGCTGCCGAGCTGGACGCCGGAGGAGTTCACGCCCGACACACCCGGATACCCTCCGATCGTGCACGAGTGCCCCGCGGTGTTCGTGAACTTGAGCGTGTAGTAGACGCTCCCGGCGGCACCGCTCCCGTTGGTGTTCAGGCCGATCGCGAGGTCCGCTGCGGCGCAGGCACTCGTCATGGATCCGCCGCCGCCCGAAGTGCTCGACGTGCTCGTGCTGCTCGACGTCGCGGTCGTCGATGTCGATGCGGTCGTCGACTTGGACGAGCTGCTGGAGCTACCGCACGCCGCCAGCACTGGGATCAGGGCCGCGAGCGAGACTGCGCAGAGCGCTCCGATGTTCCGTGTCCTGAAGGGTCGACGCATCTCACACTCCTTGCTGGCTTTCGACGACGGCGACGCCCTCGCGACGCATCATGCGTCCCAACAGCGCGCGCTCTGGCGTGTGATGCATGTTCGCCTCGCCGATGTCGGGTCCTCTGGGGAGCATAGGACCTCGCCGCGGCGCACCGGCAGCCTGAGCCGCAACCTCTTTGGCCCGGCCGGGCAACTACGCGCGAGAGCCGCCGTACCCTCCCTTCCCAGGTTGGCTGCCCCCACGCCCCGGCTCGGTCGGGGCCTCCACCTTCGTGGCCCAGGACCGGTCCGCGACGGTCACGAGCCCTCGGTAGCCCGGCGGTCGACAGCGGGGGCCCGAGCGCCGGCCTCGCTCCGCCCGCCGGCGAGGCGAGGCGTGCCGGATCAGCCGCCCCCGGCCGGCCCGGCGGCCCCGGGCTGAGCCGCGCGTCGGTACACGGCACCGGCCCCGGGGGTCTCCGGCAAGCGCCCCATTTCGTTGGGCCGCATCCGCAAACGCCACGCATGGCGCGGTAGTCTCCCGGATGCGTGGCCCGCCGGGGTCGGGTCACCCGGAACGGTCCCGGCGGGGCCGGAAAGCGAGGGGTGCAATGCAAAGCTTTCCTCCGGCGAGGATCCGGAACGTCGCGCTTGTGGGGCACGGCGGTTCCGGAAAGACGACCTTGGCCGAGGCGCTCCTGTTCAGCGCCGGCGCGATCAGCCGCCAGGGGCGCGTCGAAGACGGAACAACGACCACCGACTTCGACCCCGAGGAGACCCAGCGGGGCATCTCCGTATCGCTCGCGCTCGCGGCATTCGAGTACCAGGGGCACAAGATCAACGTCATCGACTGCCCCGGCTATGCGGATTTCGCCGGTGACGTCGCCGGTGCCCTCGCCGTGGCCGACTTGGCCGTGTTCGTGGTCAGCGCCGTCGAAGGTGTCGAAGTGCAGACCCAGATGGCGTGGCGCATGGCGGCCGAGCGCAACCTGCCGCGCATGATCTTCGTCAACAAGCTCGATCGGGAGCGCGCCAGCTTCGACCGCACGCTCGAGGGCCTTCGCTCGGCGTTCGGCGCCGGAGTTGCCCCGCTGGAGCTGCCGGTCGGCGAGGAGGCGGCATTTCGCGGGGTCGCCGACCTGCTGACCGATACTGCGATCACCTATGAGAAGGGACGGCCGACGACCGGCCCGATTCCGGCCGAGATGGAAGTGTCTGAGCACCAGATCCACGATGCCCTGGTCGAGGGCATCGTCGTCGCCGACGACGCGCTGATGGAGCGGTACCTGGACGGCGACCTGCCGAGCTTCGCCGAGCTCGAGGCCGTGCTTGCCAAGGGCGTCGCCGACGCGACGGTATTCCCGGTGCTCTGCGGCTCCGCCTCCAACAACGTCGCGATCGACCGGCTCGCGGCGTTCATCTGCGAGATCGGGCCCTCGCCCGCCGACCGCCCGCCGATGATTGGCGCGGCCGGCGACGGCATGGTGGAGGTTGCGGCCGACCCGTCCGCGGAGCCGGTGGTGTACGTGTTCAAGACGCTGGCCGACCCGTACGTCGGCAAGGTCTCCATGTTCAGGGTGGTCTCCGGTACGGTGCGGCCCGACGTCGTGGTGACCAACCCGCGCACCCAGACCGACGAACGGCTCCATGCGCTGTTCACGATGCGCGGCAAGGAGCACATCGACGTCGTGGATGTCCCCGCCGGCGACATCGCCGCGGTCGCCAAGCTCACCGACACGGCGACCGGCGACACGCTCGCACCCAAGAGCGCGCCCGTGACCATGCCCACCCTCGCACTCCCTGAGCCGGCCCTGTCCATCGCGATCAGCCCCAAGTCCAAGGGTGACGAGGACAAGCTGATGACCGCCTTGCGCCGGCTCCAGGAAGAGGATCCAACACTCGCGGTCCGGCGTGACGACGAGAGCCATCAGACGTTGCTGTCGGGCATGGGCGAGACGCATCTGTTGATCGTCACCGAGCGCTTGCGCCGCAAGTTCGGGGTCGACGTCGACACCACCCCGGTGCAGGTGCCCTACCGGGAGACGATCACCGCGCCCGCCGAGGCCGTCGGTCGTTACAAGAAGCAGACCGGCGGCCACGGGCAGTTCGGGGTCGCGGAGCTGCGACTTGCGCCGGCAGACCGCGGCGCGGGCTTCACATTCGTCGACGAGATCGTCGGCGGCGCCATCCCGCGCCAGTTCATTCCGGCCGTCGAGAAGGGCGTCACCGAGACCATGCACCAGGGCGGTCATTTCGGCTACCCCGTCGTCGATGTCACCGTTACCTGCTTCGATGGCAAGTACCACGCGGTCGACTCATCGGAGATGAGCTTCAAGATGGCCGGGTCGCTCGGCTTCAGGGAAGCCCTGGCGAAGGCCTCGCCGGTGCTCCTCGAGCCGATCTCATGGATCGAGGTCACGGTCCCGAGCGGTTATCAGGGCGACGTGATGGGCGATCTCAACGCACGCCGCGGACGGGTCCAAGGGACCGAGCCGCTCGCATCCGGCGAGCACGTGGTTCGCGCGCTGGTGCCCACCTCGGAGATCTTGCGCTATGCGATCGATCTCCGCTCGATCACTGGCGGCTGGGGACGGTTCCGCTCCGGTCACGATCACTACGACCTGCTGCCGACACACCTCTACGACAAGGTGGCCAAGAGTGCCGACGGGCATTCCTGACCAGCGGCGCGCGCGGAAATCTTGGAAATTGACGCACCAAGCGTTCGACCGATACGCGGTTGTGACAAAGGCGGGACCTCGGCAGGTCGGGCTGCGGCTCTACGCTGGGCGCAGCACCAATCCACCCGCCCCCCAAGGAGTCGCAATGCCGACCATAGTCGCCCACCATGAAGTAAAGGACGTCGCCCACTGGCTCGCCTCGCCCAAGCGCGAGGAGGTCTTCAGCCCCCTCGGCGTCACCAACATCCGGACGTTCACGGACCCGCGAAACCCGAATCATGTCGCCCTCGTCGCCGACGTGGCCGATCTCGACGCACTCGAGACATTCATGCAGTCCGATGAAGCCGCCGCGGCGATGGAACACGACGGCGTGCTCCCAGAGACGCTTGTCGTCCTCATCGAGGCCTGAGGTGTTTGCGCGCCCGTCCGCGCCCCGGCTGCGTCCGGTACACCCGTTCGAGCCACGGCGGCGTGGAGGCCGTCCGGGTCTCGGGTCGGGCTGAGGCGGGAGCTTGGCGCGCGGGGTGCTTGTCGCTTCCCTGCGCGTGGCGAAGCGCAGCGACGTCAATTTGGCGACTACCTCCCGCGCCCCGCGCCGTCCGTCACCGGTGTCCCGACGCGTGTCTACGACGTCGGGCGGTGCGGCGCAGGGCGAGCGTCAGCGCACGGGTCCCTTCGCGCCGGTACATCTCCGCCTCAGCCGGTCGCCGGTCCTCACGCGAGCCCGTGGCGTTGCTGTGACGTTCGCCTCCACCGCCTCCGGCAGCGGCGCCGCTGCCGGAGGCGGTGGAGGCGTCGCTAAACTTCAACGTGGCCTCGGCGTCGAATCTCGTGGACCGTTCGCTCACGCGGTCACGCCTGGCATCCGCATACAGCCGCCCGTGCGTCAGCGTCGATCGGTCCGGTGGGCGCGAGCCGGCAAGCTGGTACGCGTCCGCGGCGCTCGGTGACGGCGGACACGGCGACCACAAGGGGAGATCATGGCGGCGCACGCGATCGGGGTTGACATCGGGGGGACTGGGATCAAGGGCGCCGTGGTCGATGTGGAGTCGGGTCAGCTCATCGGGGACCGTGTTCGCCTCGAGACGCCTCAGCCCGCCACGCCTGCCGCAGTGGCAGCCGTGGTAAACCAGGTAATCGACCAAGTCGGCGGCGACGGCCCCGTGGGCCTGACGCTTCCGGCCGTGATCAGGAGCGACGTCGTCCACACAGCGTCCAACATCGATCAGGGATGGATCGGCGTCAATGCCGTGGAGCTGTTCGGTGCGAGCACCGGACGTCTGGTCGGTGCGGTCAACGACGCTGATGCGGCCGGACTGGCGGAGATGCGCTACGGCGCGGGCCGGGACCGCCAGGGCGTGGTGATCATGATCACCCTCGGGACCGGCATCGGGAGCGCGGTGTTCTTCGACGGACGGCTGGTCCCGAACACCGAGCTCGGCCATCTGCCCTTGCACCACGAAGACGCCGAGGACTGGGCGGCCGAGTCGGTTCGTGAGAACAGCGACCTCTCCTGGAAGCAGTGGTCGCGGCGTCTGCAGGCCTACCTCGACCTGCTCGATCGCCTCTTGTGGCCGGACCTCATCATCATCGGCGGCGGGGTCAGCAAGAAGGCCGGCAGGTTCCTCCACCTCATCGATGTGAGTTCCGAAGTCGTCCCCGCCCAGCTGTTCAACAACGCCGGAATCGTCGGGGCCGCCCTGTCCGCGCCGAGAGCCGACAGGGGAACGAACGCGTAGGCGTGCCGGCCCGGGCGCGGTGCGCACGCCGACCCGGTCCGCGCACCGCTGGCGGTTGGGTATCGGCGGCGGTCACTGACGACGTCGTGGGCGTGCTGGCAACCTAGCTCGCCGCTGCGCCGCCGGTGACGTCGCCTGCGAGGGTGACGAGCACCATTTCCAGGTCGGCCCGTGCGGTCAAGCTGCTCACCGGTGCTCACGACGCGTGTTTGGAGTGGCCCGGCGCTGACGCGTTACGCCGGCCGCGGATCTCGACTTCGACTAGTTGACCCGCCAGCTGAAGGTAACCGATCCGCTCGCACCGCTAGCGTCCCTGACGGTCACCGTGACCGAGCTCGTCGCCCTGGCCCTCGTGGGCGTACCCGAGATGACGCCGCTTGAACTGCTGATCCTCAGGCCGGTCGGCAGACCCGTGGCGGAGTAGGCCAGGGCGGCGCCGGCCTGGCTGTCGGAGGCCACGATCCGCAGCGGGGTGATCGCCACGTCATGCGTTGAGGTTTGGTTCCCCGGTGAGGTCACGGTGATGGTGTTGGCGACCTTCCAGGTGAAGCTGGTCGTCCCACTGACGCCCGCGGTCGCATCGGTGACCGTGATTGTGACCGACGCGGTCTGGGCCTTGGTGCCCGTCTTACCGGTGATGAGCCCGGTGGCGTTGAGCGACAGACCACTGGGCAACCCGGAGGCCGAATAGGCCAGCGGATATCCCGTCCCGTCATGCGCGACGATCTGGAGCCCGCTGATCGTCGTGTTGAGCGGCGTGGACTGGTTGCCGGGCGAGGTGACCGTCATCGTCGCGGGACTGGTGATGGTCCAGGTGAACGTCGCCGATCCGGTTGCGGAGGTCGCATCGCTGACGGTGACGGTCACCGAGCTCTTCCCCGCGGCGGTGGGCGTACCGGTAATCGACCCGGTGCTCGCGTTGATGCTCAGGCCGGCGGGCAAGCCGGTCGCGGAGTAGGTCAGGGTCTGGTTGGCCTGGTTGTCCGATGCGCCGATCGTGACGGCAGCGATCGTCGTATTGACCGTGTTGCTCTGGGCGCCCGGATTGGCGACGTTCACCGTGTTGCCGCCGGGGTTGTTGACCGTCCAGCCAAATGACGCGGTGCCGGACGCCCCAGTGGTGTCAGTTGCGGTGATCGTGACCGTGGCGTTGTAGATCGCTGCGGTCGGTGTTCCTGAGATGATGCCGGTCGTTGGGTCGATCACCAGGCCAGCCGGCAGCCCGCTCGCTGAGAACGTCAGCGTCTGACCCGGCCCGCTATCGCTGGCCGTCGCGGTCGGCGTACCCGTGATCGGGCTATTGAGGGTGCTCGTCTGATTGGCCGGTGGTGTGACCGTGATGACGTTTGCCGCGTCGATCGCGTGGCTGGTCAGGCAGGCACCGCCGTCGTTGGACCAGATCGGCTGGACGGCGAAGGACCCCGTTGCGAGCGTGAGGTCGGTCGAGGTGCCACCGTTCGCGTTCCAGGCGCAAATATCGGCGGCCTCGCCGTAGGTCGTGTTGTACCAGCCTCCGATGGGGAACTGATCGGTGATCGTTTCGGCGTATTCATGCCCGGCGACCATCGTGACCCCGTCCAGGGGGCCGGAGGCGTTGACGAAGTTGGCCCCACAGCTGTAGCCGGCATCGGGAATGTAGGGCAGGTTGGTGTATGCGACGTTGCCTTCTGTGCCGCCGGTGTAGGTGTGCCAGGCGCAGTACTGGGGGACGCCACCGACGATGAACCCGTCTGGATCGGCTCCGGTCGGCGAGACGATGAAGTACTGCACGTTGCGGTTCGCCGCACCGGTCAGGTTGCCAAAGTGTGCCGCGGCGGCTTCGGCTTCGGCGGCCAGTTGCGCCTGCGTGGCGTCTGCCGGCGCTGGGGCACTGACGTCCTCCCAGACGCCCGCAAGCGCGCCCCCGCTCGGGTATCCGACATGTGCGGCACCCGCCGGACAGGTCGTCGAACCGGTGGCGACGGTCACCGTCGCGGTGCTCTGGCAGTACTGGGTCATGACCCCGCTCCACAGGTCATTGTTCGTACCGAGCCCCGCAAAGAAGGCCTCAAGGTCGGGCGCCATCGCCATGGGGTCGCCGCCGAACGACGCGTAGGTGTTGCCGCCGAAGGATGTCGTCAACTGCGTTCCCCACTGCGATCCGTAGAACACGAGGTACACCTTCGGGGGGGCGGTCGTCACGGCGGCTCCGCCGATTCCCCCCCGGTAGGACAGGTCCGCGGCCGAGCTGGCCCCGAGGACCGAGTCGGCGGGCGATCCCAGCACGTCGAACCCGTCGACGCGCGGCGGGACGACGCTCCACCGACGCAGATACGACGTCCCGGAGATGTGCGGGCGTGGGTGGGTGGGGGCCGCTGAGGCGATCGTCGCGCCCAGCGATCCAAGAACGCCTGCAAATCCAAGGACGAGCAGGATCCAGACGCCACGTGCGAAGCGGCAGGGTCGCGTGGAGTACCAGGTCTGACGGCGCCTCATGACGCTCGGGCTCCCGGATCGCGAAGGACTCTTGATGCCGACGATACGCCAATTCGGACGGCTGAATCCTCCCAAAAAGTCTAGGCTTTCGTGGTCATGCCCCCGCATCGGTCGAGTCAGGGCCGCCCGCCGTCATCATCGGCTGGCGGCCCCCCGCAAGGTCAGCGACCCTAGCCTGCTCGATGGGTAGAGCGCCGAGAGTCCTGGACGGCAGCGCAGTCACCAACCGGCTCCGAGACTCCGGCGACGATGGCGCTGCGCGCCAGCGGGATCGCGCACCGCCAGCGGGAACTCGCCGGCCAGCGGGCCCACCGACCCCGGTCGTGACCCACCCGCGCTGCGGCCCTGTTGGGTGCGCAGCGCGGCCGTCTGGGGGGCGTCGACGTGGAGTGCTTCCCGCCACGGATGACTGTCGTCAGACGCGTCCGATTGACGGTCCGCACGGCGACCGGCAGGTCGTTGCCGGAGCGGGCATGTCCCGCGTGTCGGTGGCTTCTTGCCGGCGCTTGCCGGCCTGATCGGCAAGGAGCTCGGACGGCGCTCCCGACTGGCCGCGTGCCCGCCGAGTCGGCGGCACGCTGCCGCGATCGAGCATCGGGTCGTGGCGATCCCCGGCGCCGCACAGGACCGATTCCGGCCGACCTCAGCGCACGATGCTCGTCACTGAGCCGGGTCTGAGGGCGCGGAGGCCAGCGCGAACACCCTCGCTTGGTCCAACGCGGGTCGCGCGTTCAGGTAGCTGGCCAAGCACGGTCTCCCGCACCCCACGAGCCTTCACGCACCGCCTAGATGATTGATTCCACGCCCTCAGGCGACGTAGTCGACCAGGGCACGGCTCGGACGTCCCAGCTGGTGGTTGAGGCTGATGCAGGCGGCAAGGGCCAAGAAGCGCATGGCGATGCGCTCTGACGCCCGCAAGGGTGCGCCCGCCGTGGCGCTCCAAGGTCAGGATGTCCTTGGGAGGTCCAAAAGATCGACTCGATCCGCTGTCGGATCGGGGCCAGGCGCAGACCGGAACCGGGCTCGTCGCCGCGCACGGGCCGCACGATCCGGGCCCCCAGCCGGCGCACGCCGGCGGCGAACTGGCGACCCGCGTAGCCCTTGTCGCCGATGAGCGTCAGCGCATCCGGGCGGCACATGCGCCCCACCAGCTCCAAGCCCACCTCGCGCTCATCGCGCGAGGGATGAGCCAAGGCGAAGGCGCGCGGGGTGCCGTCGGTGGCGAAGATCGCATGCAGGCGAAATCCCCAGAACCAGCGCGTGTGCGAGGGGCAGTAGCCGTAGCCGGCCGCATCCGCCAGCGCCGAGCGCTTTACCGTCTCGCGGCTTCTGGCGCATTCGACCCCGGTGGAGTCGACAAGGGCCAGATCATCGACGAAACCCGGGCTCATGCCGGCAAACACTCCCGTCAGCCACTCGATCGCCTCGGCCAGCCGGCGGCGGCGCTTGTGGTAGCCAGACTGCCGGGAAGGCGCGGGAACAGGTGCGACAGGCGCCGGGGGCCACCTTCAAGAAGCGCCGGTCGGATGGGATCCCGATCACGGCCTGGGCCACCGCCAAGGCGACGACCTCCGCTCGGTCACCCGACGCCTGGCATTTGCGACCGATTCGGGCAGGAGATCGTCGGCCGTGCAATAACGGCCGTGCAGAGCAGGTCGAGGTCGGCGTCCATCGAGGCCTCCGGGTCGGCGATGCATTGAGCACCGCCGACTTGGCCTGCCTGCCACAAACCCCTACGCCACGGTGATCGCCCTGGAATTACTCATCTAGGACCGGTT
>CAVYHI010000005.1:0-16617 GCA_963768285.1 uncultured Thermoleophilia bacterium | reverse complement strand
CGGCGAGTCCGGACAGCCGATGGATCGTCGCGATCGCCTCCGCGGTGATCTCGGCGACGATCTCCGCGGCGGGCTGCTCGCGTGCCATGCCGGCACCCTGCCCGGCGAGCATCGGCAGGTAGTCTGCCGCACCGCGTGCCGCGGCCGCCGCGCGGATGTCGTCGAGCGCGCGGCGCTGCGGACCCCAGCCGAGATGGCCCGGACCCGCGTCCAGCCGGTCGACGAGGCGGTTGCGGACCCAGCGCGCCGGCCGGCCGGTGACGGTGTCCGTGACGACGGTGGCGGTCTCGGGCAGACCCCGGAGCGTCGTGCGGTACACCGGTGCCGCGGCGCTCTCGGTGGCCAGCAGGAAGCGGGTGCCGAGGGACGCAGCCTGCGCGCCGAGCGCCAGCGCGGCGGCGAGGCCCCGGCCGTCCATGATGCCGCCTGAGGCGATCACCGGGACGTCGACGGCATCGACGACGCGCGGGACCAGGGCCAGCGTCCCGACCAGCGGCACGCGCCCGTCAGCCGGCACGTCGAACGTGGCGCGATGGCCGCCGGCCTCGGCGCCCTGGGCGATGATCGCGTCGGCGCCGGACGCACAGGCCCGCAGCGCGTCCTCGACGCTGGCGACCATCGCGAGCACCGGCGCCTGGTGGGCATCGGCGAGGTCGCGAACCTCGGCGGGATCGCCCAGGCCCGTGGTCACGACGTTGGCCCCGGCCGCCAGGGCGCCGGCAATCAGCTCGCGCGCGCTCGCCGCGGGCGGGGCGGGCGGTGTCGGCGGCGGCGGGCTCGGCAGCTCGAGGGCCTGTCGCACGTCGGTCAGGGCGGCTGCCAGCGTGGCGGGGTCCGTGCGCGCGGCGTTTGGCCCGGTGATCTGCACGTTGACGCCGATCACTCCCGCCCCGAGCTCGCGGGCGCGCGCGACGTCGCGGGTCAGGGCCTCGAGGGTCATGCCGGTCGCCCCGAAGACACCCAGACCGCCGGCGCGGCTGACGGCGGCGACGAGCTCGGGGGTACACGGCCCAGCCGCCATCCCGGCGAGCAGGATCGGCGTACGGATGCCCAGCAGGTTGCACAGGGGCGTTCGCAAGGTCGCGGCCACGGCTGCATCATCCTCGCTTTGACGCCGGGGCGCCCGCCGGGCGTTGGTAGCATCTATGACCGTGATCACCGTTACCCTGCCCGACGGCGCCGCACTGCAACTTGCGGACGGCGCGACGGGCCACGACGCGGCCGCCGCAATCGGCCCCGGGCTCGCCAAGGCGGCGCTCGCCGTCAAGGTCGACGGGGAGATCCGCGACCTGGCGCGGCCACTGCCGGACGGCGCCGCCATCGCCATCATCACGCCCAAGAGCGGCGACGACTACCTCTACGTGCTGCGCCACACCGCCGCGCACGTGCTCGCCGAGGCCGTGCAGGATCTGTTCCCAGGGACCAAGTTCGGGTTCGGGCCGCCCATCGAGGACGGGTTCTACTACGACTTCGAGCTCCCGCGGCCACTGTCCGAGGAGGACTTCCCGGCGATCGAGACGGCGATGCGCAAGGTGATCAAGCAGCGCGCGGCGTCTCGAGCGATCCGTGCTGGGCATCGACAGTGCGCGCGAGTTCTTTGCGACCCGCGGCCAGGACTACAAGGTCGATCAGGTCGAGTTCTTGGCCGGTCGCGGCGAGTCCACGGTCTCGCTGTACCAGCAGAACGATTTCGTGGATCTCTGCCAGGGTCCCCACCTGCATGACACCGGCCGCATCGGCGCGTTCAAGCTGCTGTCGGTGGCGGGCGCGTACTGGCGCGGGGAGAGCACCAACACGATGCTCACCCGCCTCTACGCCACCGCCTTCCCGACCCAGGCCGAGCTCGACGCCTATCTGGCGCGGATCGAGCTGGCCAAGGCACGCGATCACCGACGGCTGGGCCGCGAACTGGAGCTGTTCCACTTCGACGACGCCGGTCCCGGCTTCCCGTTCTATCTGCCCAAGGGCATGGTCATCGTCAACGAGATCCAGGCGGCCGTGCGCGCCGAGCTCGACCGGCTCGGCTACCAGGAGATCCGCACGCCGATGATCCTCAGCGAGGAGCTGTGGAAGAGCAGCGGCCATTGGGACCACTACCACGAGCAACATGTACTTCACCGAGGTCGACGAGCAGGGGTTCGCGGTCAAGCCGATGAACTGCCCGGGCGCCTGCCTGGTGTTCCGCAGCCGACGGCGCAGCTACCGCGAGCTGCCGCTGCGGCTGGCCGAGTTCGGCCACGTCCATCGCCACGAGCTCTCGGGCGTCCTGCACGGCCTGTTTCGCGTGCGGGCGTTCACCCAGGACGACGCGCACATCTTCTGCCGGCTGGACCAGGTGCACGACGAAGTGCGCACCGTGCTCGCGTTCATCGATCGGTTCTACGCGCGCTTTGGGTTCGACCAGGTCCGCACCAAGCTGTCGACCCGGCCGGCCAAGGCCGCGGGCACCGACGAGATGTGGGAGCGCGCCGAGGCGGCGCTGGCGCAGGCGCTGGAGGGCCGCGAGTACGAGGTCAACCCCGGCGACGGCGCGTTCTATGGTCCCAAGATCGACTTTCAGGTCACCGATTCGATGGGACGCTCCTGGCAGTTGGGGACCTGCCAGCTCGACTTCTCGATGCCCGAGGCGTTCGACCTGACCTACACCTCCGAGACCGATGTCGAAGAGCGGCCGGTCATCATCCACCGGGCCATTCTCGGGTCGATCGAGCGCTTCCTCGGCATCCTCATCGAGGACACCGGCGGCGACTTCCCGTTCTGGCTGGCTCCCGAGCAGGCACGGGTGCTGCCGGTCGCCGACCGGCACCGCGCGTACGCCGACCAGGTGCGTGACGCGCTGCGCGCCGAGGGGCTGCGCGTCGAGCTGGATGCCCGCGGGGAATCGATTGGCCGGCGGATCCGCGACGGCGAGCTGCACAAGGTGCCGTACCTGTTGGTCGTCGGCGACCGCGAGGTCGAATCGGGCACGGCCTCAGTGCGGGCCCGACACGGCGATGAGATCGGCGATGTCCCGGTCGGGGAGCTCGCAGCGGCGCTGCTGGCGCGCGACGTGCTCGGAGCCGCCGGCTGAGTACCGGCGACCGGTCGGGTCGGCCCGCCGGGCGCGGGCTCTGCGATCGCTGCGTACATCAGCGGCTCGTGCCGGCGCGCGGGACGGTGTATTCGCGCTGCGGCGCGCACGAACTGGATCCGCGCTTCCCGAAGTACCCGCCGGTTCCCGTGCTGCGCTGCGCCGGCTTCCGTGCGCGCTGACGCGCGCGGCGCGGTCCGGCGGTGGCCACCGATAGCATGGGGCCGATGAACCGCACCGGCATCCGCAACCTGGTGATCATGCTGGCCCTGGCTGGGCTGGTGTTCGTCTCCGAGCGGACATTCCTGACGGTGGCGATCTCGATCAACCAGATCATCACCGTGCTCTTCCTGGTGGCGATCGTCGTGTTCGCCTACCAGTACTTCCGCGCCAACGAGCTGGCGTGGTACGTGATCCCGTCCTGGCAGCGCAAGGTGATCATCGCGTGCGGGATCGGGATCGCCGCGCTCGTGCTCGTGGGCTTCCAGCTGCTGGCACCGGCGATCACGACGCTTGGCGTGCTGGCACTCATCGCCGTCCTCGCGGTGGTGATCATCTGGATCATCCGCGAGAGCCGCCGGTTCCGCTGACCGGGCCGGTCAGGCCGCCTGGTTGCACGAGCGCGGGTCGAGCGCCTGCGCCTGGGCGTCGAGGGGCCTCCAGACGCCGCCGCATTCGTCAATGCGCGCTTCGACGAGCAGTTGGCCGAGCTGGCGCAGCAGCTGGTGCGGGCCGGGGGGCAGCTCACCGACCGCGCGGGCGCGGCGTTCGAGCGACGCCCGCAGCTCGCGGGTGGTGATGCCGCCAGGCTCGGACGCGATGGTCTCCTCGATGCGGCGGCGCAGGGCGGGGCGGGGCAGATGACGATCTGTGGACATGGCGACCTCCAGTCTGACGGCGGGCATTCCAGGCTACTCGCGGCCTCGGACGGAACATACGTTCGCTCCTGTACGAACACCTGGCGGGCGCCGCTGGTGGGGCAGGCCGGGCTGTGCACGTTGCACAATGCGGGAGTGATGACCCGACTCGGACGACGCGCGTGAGCCGCGCCGGCACGCAATCCATCCAGGATCGCCGGTGGCTGGTGCTCTGGGTCACCTGCGTCGGGGCATTCATGTCGCCGCTGGATTTCAGCGCCGTGTCGGTCGCCCTGCCCGATATGGGTCGCGACCTGCATCTGAGCTTCGCCGAGGCCCTGTGGGTCCAGGCCGGCTACCTGCTTACCTACACGCTGATGCTCGTTCCCTCGGGGCGCATCGCCGACCAGCTCGGACGGCTGCGGGTCTGGCGCACCGGGATCGCGGTGTTCGCGGCGACCTCACTGCTGACCGGGATCAGCGTCGACAACGCCTGGCTGCTGGTCTCGCGATCGCTCCAGGGCATCGGCGCGGGCATGATGACCGGCACCGCGACGGCGCTTGTGAGCACGGTGTTCCCGGCCGGCGAGCGGGGCCGGGCGATCGGCATCAACGTCACCGCGGTCTACCTGGGGCTGTCGACCGGCCCCCTGATCGGCGGCCTGTTGGTCTCGAGCCTCGGCTGGCGCTGGGTGTTCTTTGTCAACGTGCCGGTCGCGGCGCTGACGCTGCTGGTGGCCCGGGACCTGTACGACCCCGACCGCCGCAGCGGCCGTCCACAGGTCGACATTCCGGGCACGGCGCTGCTGACGGTGGGGCTCGGCAGCCTGCTGACCGCGCTGACCTTCGGCGCGGCCTGGGGCTGGTCCAGCACGCGCGTGGTGACCCTGTTCGTGGTCGCCGGACTGGCACTGGCGGCGTTCGGCCTCGTCGAGCAACACGTGCCGCGGCCGGTGCTTGACCTCGGGCTGTTCCGGCGCAGCCGCGTGTTCGCTGCCGCCAACGCCGCGGCGCTGCTCAACTACACGGCGATGTTCGGCTCGATCGCCCTCACGGCGATCGCGCTGCAGATCACGGCCGGCAAGAGCCCGATCGCCACCGGCGCGATCCTGATCGTCCAGCCCGTGGTGATGGTGTGCCTGTCGCCGTTTGCCGGACGCCTGTCGGACCGCATCGGATCGCGGCTCTTATGCACAGGGGGGATGCTGTTCGTCGCCCTCGGGCTCGGCCTGCTGTCGATCGTCCCCGACGGCATGCCGTTGTCGCATGTGTTTCCCGCGCTGATCGCCATCGGGCTCGGCATGGCGATGTTCAGCTCGCCCAACACCACGGCCGCGATGAACGCCGCCCCGCCGGCGGCCCTCGGGGTCGCCGCGGGTGTCCTGACCACGATGCGCAGCCTCGGGCAGTCGATGTCGATCGCGGTGCTCGGTGCGATCACGGCGGCCCAACTCGGCGCCGCTGGCGGCAAGGTGCTGCTCGGCGGGTCGGCACCAGCGCACTCCGGCGCGGCCTTCCTCGACGGCTACCGCACGGCGATGGCGGTGGGCGCCGGGATTGCGATCATCGGGGCCGTCGTCTCGCTGACGCGCGGCGCGCGACCGCCCCGAATCGTGCCGGTCACACCGGTCAGCGGCGAACCGATCCCCTCGGGATCGGCGGCGCCGGACGCTAGGTCCGTTCCGCGGGGAGTGCTCTACCCTAGATCCCAGATGCCCGAGGTCTCACTCCTGCGCGAGCAGCTTGCCGCCGTCCCGGACCAGCCCGGGGTGTACGTGTATCGCGACGCGGACGAGCGCGTGCTGTACGTGGGCAAGGCCAAGTCGCTGCGCCGGCGGGTCCTGAGCTATTTCCAGGCGCCGCTCACCGCCCCCGAGCCGGGCGCCGGCGCCGATCCGATGGCCGCGCGGACAGGCCAGCACCCCAAAATCGACGACATGGTGGCGCGGATCGCCAGCCTCGAGACGATCGTCACCGCCACCGAAGCGGAGGCGCTGATCCTCGAGGCCAACCTGGTCAAGCGCCATCGACCACCCTTCAACGTCAAGCTGCGCGACGACAAGAGCTACCCGTACATCGCCGTCAGCCTCGACGAGGCCTATCCGCGCGTGTATTTCACGCGCGAGCAGCACCGCCGCGACCGCCTCTACTTCGGGCCGTTCAGCAGTGCGTCGAAGGTTCGGGAGACGCTGTCGATGATCGGGCGGATCTTCCCGAGCCGCCCCTGCGAGGGACCCGAACCCGGCCGGCCGTCAGGAGTGCCGTGCCTGGACTACCACATCAAGCGGTGCCTGGCGCCGTGCGTCGGATACATCTCCGAGCACGACTACCGCGCGCTGATCGATCAGATCATCGCGTTCCTGTCGGGGCGCTATCGCGGGCTGGAGGACGAGCTGGAGGCGCAAATGCGCGCCGCCGCCGCCGCCCAGGAGTACGAGCAGGCGGCCGTCTATCGCAATCGCCTCGGTGCGGTGCGGCACCTGATGGAGCGCCAGGTCGCATCGACCGACCAGCTCGGCAGCCTCGACGTCCTCGGGGTCGCGGTGATCGACGACATCGCCAACGTGCAGGTCATGCAGGTTCGCGACGGGGTGCTCAGCGACCGTCACTCGTTCTTTCTCGAAGGCGTCGGCGACGAGGACCCGGCGATGGTCCTCGAAGGCTTTGCGATCGAGTACTACGCCATGGCCCTGGCGATCCCGCCGCTGGTGATCGTCTCGCGCACGGTGGGCGCGCGGCCCGACCTGGCCGCGCTGTTGTCCGAGCGCCGCGGCGCACGTACGGAGGTTCGCACCGGTCGCGGCGACCGCGGGCGCCTCGCGGAGATGGCCGAGCGCAACGCGCAGCTGGCGGTTGACCAGGAGCGGCGTCGGCACGAGCGCAACCGCGAGCGCCGGCGGGAATCGCTGGCCGAGCTGCAGGCGGCGCTCGGCCTCCCTGCGCCGCCGATCCGGATCGAGTGCTTTGACATCTCGAACCTCGGCGACACGTATGCGGTGGCCTCGATGGTCGTCTTCGAGGCAGGCGCGCCGAACAGGGCCCACTACCGGCACTTCACGATGCGCTTCGAGGGTGGCCAGAACGATTTCGCCCGGATGCGCGAGGCGCTCGCGCGACGGTTCCGCCGGTTCACCGACGGCGAGGAGGACCCCTCGTTCGGGGCGCGCCCGGGGCTCGTGGTGATCGATGGCGGCAAGGGGCAGCTCTCGGCGGCGCTCGCGGGCATGCAGGATGCCGGGATTGCGGGCATTCCGACGATCGGGCTGGCCAAGCAGCGCGAGGAGGTCTTCCTGCCGGGCCGGCCGACGCCGCTGCTGCTGCCCGAGGTGTCGGCCGGGCTGCGATTGCTCACCCAGATCCGCGACGAGGCCCACCGGTTTGCGCTGCGCCACCATCGCAACACGCGGGGGCGCGGGATGACCCGGAGCCTCATCGACGCCTTGCCGGGCGTCGGGCCGGTACGCCGCAAGGCGATTCTCAGCTACTTTGGGACCCCGGATCGGGTTGCGCAGGCGACCCGCGAAGAGCTTGAGGGAGTTCCCGGCCTGCCGCCGAAGGTTGCACGAGAGATCTGGGAGCATCTGCACCGCGCGCCGGACGCCGAGGATGTCCCGCGCGCGAATGCGGCGCCCTAACCACGAGGAGAGCCCGGCAGTGGAGCTGACCGTCATCACCGGCATGAGCGGCGCCGGCAAGAGCCAGA
Organism: uncultured Thermoleophilia bacterium; assembly: GCA_963768285.1. Classification (GTDB taxonomy): domain Bacteria; phylum Actinomycetota; class Thermoleophilia; order Miltoncostaeales; family Miltoncostaeaceae; genus CAITWD01. The sequence goes on along the minus strand of CAVYHI010000005.1, from coordinate 8,987 downwards.
CGATGGGCGTCTTCGAGGACGCCGGCTGGTACGTGGTCGACAACCTGCCGCCCCGTCTGTTGACCGACCTTGCGCGCCTGTTCGTCAACGAAGGCAAGGTGGACCGGGCGGCGGTGGTCTGCGACATCCGCGGCGGTGAGTACTTCGACGACCTGGGCGAGGAGATCGACATCACCGCGACGCAACTCGGGGTCCCACCGCACATCGTGTTCCTGGAGGCCGACGACGAGGTCCTATTGAACCGCTTTCGCGAGACCCGCCGCCGCCACCCCCTCGCCGCCACCGGCACGCTCCGGGAGGGCATCCGGCGCGAGCGGGAGATGTTGGCGGGCATCCGCGAGCGCGCCGAGGTCGTGATCGACACCTCCGGGCTGAACATCTGGGACCTGCGGCGCACGGTGTCCGAGGCGATCCTCGCCCCCGGCGAGCGGCAGCGCCTGCAGGTGCTCTTCGTCTCGTTCGGGTTCAAGTACGGCGCGCCGCCGGACGCCGACCTGCTGTTCGACGTGCGCTTCATCACCAACCCCCACTACCACAAGGACTTTGCGCCCCTGACCGGCCTCGATCCGGATGTCGCCGAGTTCGTCAATGCGACACCCGAGATGCAGGGTTTCCTGCCCCGGCTGGAGTCGCTGTTGGACTTCTTGCTCCCCGAGTACGCGGCCGAGGGCAAGAGCCACCTGGTGGTCGGGTTTGGTTGCACCGGCGGGCGGCACCGCAGCGTGGTCCTCGCCGAGACCGCGGCGCGCCGCTACCGCGGTCGGCCCGAGTTCGAGGTGGCCGTCTCGCATCGCGACATCGGTCGTGCCATGCTGCGCGCGCCGAGCGACGCCGACGTCACACAGGGGGCGAACTGATGGCGACCGCACCGCGCCCGCGGATCGCCGCACTCGGCGGCGGCACCGGGCTGTCATCGCTGCTGCGTGGACTCAAGCTGGCACCGGTCGAGCTCACCGCGATCGTGACCGTCGCTGACGACGGCGGCTCGTCGGGGCGCCTGCGCCGCGAGCTCGGCATCCTGCCGCCCGGGGACATTCGCAACTGCCTGGTCGCGCTCGCCGACGACGAGTCGCTGATGGGCAAGCTGTTCCAGCACCGCTTCGCCGACGGCGACCTGTCCGGGCACCCGTTCGGCAACCTGTTCCTCGCCGCGCTCGCCGAGGTCACCGGTGACTTCGACATCGCCATCCAGGAATGCTCGCGGGTGCTGAAGATCCGCGGCGCGGTGATTCCGTCGACCCTGCACCAGGTGCGGCTGTGGGCCGAGCGCGTCGACGGCACGGTGGTCTGCGGCGAGACGAACATCGCCGCGGGATTCGCGGCCTGCCAGCGCGTGTGGTTCGACCCCGCGCCGGAGGCCTACCCTCCCGCCGTGACGGCGCTGCGCCAGGCGGATGTCATCGTGCTCGGTCCGGGGAGCCTATTCACCAGCGTCCTGGCGCACCTGGCCGTGCCGGAGATCGCGGAGGCCGTGCGCGAGTCACGCGGCCTGCGGGTCTACGTGTGCAACGTGATGACCCAGCCCGGCGAGACGGACGGCTTTTGCGCCGGAGACCACATCGCCCGCGTGCTCGAGGCGATCCCGGGCGGGGTGGACGTCGTCATCCTGCACGAAGGGGCATTCGATCCGGCCGCCATCGAGGCCTACGCATCGATGGGACAGGTCCCCGTGGAGATCGATCGCGACCGGTTGCAGGGGCTCGGCGTACGGGTGGTGACGGCGCCGCTGGCCGATGCGGGTGGGGTCGTGCGGCACAGCCCACAGGCGCTGGCGCGCGTGCTGTTGAGCCTCGCCTCCGAACAGATGCTGCGGGGCACGACTCGCCGGGCTCTGCGGCGCTCGACGCCGGCCTAGCCCGAGGACCAGTCTTCGGCGCCTGCAGGGTGTTTTCGTGCAGGCTCCGCCAACCGTGATACCTCCCTGAAACGTGAGGTTTCCCGCGGCAGGACTGGGCAGGCAGGAGACGAAGGTCGCGTGTGCAACAGGTTAACGCGATATGAAAGTGACGCTTGCAACGAACTAGCGGCTTGCATATTGTCACGGATGACACGCTGCGGAACCTTCTTTTTCCCGTTGCGTGGTCCGTATGGCGCGTTAGGTGTATTTGCCGTACGGATGCCTTCCTTCTTGCTTATCCATAAGGAGTCACACCTCAATGGGTGCACGAGCTCAAGCAATCCTGCCGCTCGCCTTGGTGGTCGGCATTCTGGCATTCCTGTGGACGGAGTTCTCGCTGAACTTCACGTTCCACTGGTACACGGTGTCGGGCACCGACGTGTCCGGCTCGGTGGGTCTGCCTCATTCGTTTCATCTGATCCTCCCGACGGCGTTTATCGCGTGGGGTCTGTTCTTCTGCGCCGGTGGTGACAACGCTGCCTTCGGCAAGATCGTTGTCGCATCGGTCTTCGGTACCGTCGCCGCTCTGATCACGATGTACCTGTCGTACAAGACGGCCGACTTCCCGAAGTTCTGGGGCATCGCGCTCTGGGTCGGCATCTTCGCCTTCATCCTGGTCGCGATCCTCATCGCTGGTGACTGGTACTACGTCGCCGGTACGTTCCCGGCATTCGCTGCAGTGTTCTTGTGGTGGATCGCAACCGGCCTTGATGGCTGGGTCCCGAACGGCGGCGGCAGCAAGGACTCCGCCACCGCGTGGGCTGCTGCAAAGGGTGGGGGTGCCGCTGGTGGCCTCCTATCCACCACGTTCGGCTGGGTCTGGTTCGACACGCTGGTGACCTTGCTGTGCGGCTGCATCCTCGGCATCGTCTCCGCCAAGGTTGCGGCGCTCATCACCCCGAAGCCGAAGGCGGCCGAGGGCTGATCGTCCCGTCACACGGCGTCCGCGCCGAGTGAATGCTCCTTCGAAGGGGGGCCCATCGCGGGCCCCCCTTCGCCGTTGTGGACGCGACGTCTTGTCACCCAAACACGGCGCGCGCAACACGTCCGCGCGGTGGACTCCGGGCCTGAAAGGCGCCCGAAACCGTCTGGTAATCTCGCCGAACTGTTCAGGGGAAGTCACGAAGGGGCGAGATGAGCGTACGCGTGGGGATCAACGGCTTCGGCCGGATCGGTCGGAACGTCTTCCGAGCCGCGGTGGGCAACGACGATGTGGATATCGTCGCCGTCAACGACATTACGGACACCTCGACCCTGGCGTACCTGTTGCAGTACGACTCGGTATTCGGCGTCTATCCGGGCGAGGTCTCGGCCGACGGCGACGCGATCGTCGTGGACGGGCGGCGCGTTAAGGTCTTCGCCGAGCGCGATCCCGGAGCGCTGCCGTGGGGCGAGCTCGGGGTTGACGTGGTCGTCGAGAGCACGGGCCTGTTCACCGAGCGCGACAAGGCGGCCGCCACATCTCGACGGCGGGGCCAAGAAGGTCATCATCTCCGCGCCGGCCAAGGGTCCCGACATCACCGTTGTCCTGGGCGTCAACGACGATCAGTACGACCCGGCCGTCCACCACGTCGTCTCGAATGCGTCGTGCACCACCAACTGCCTGGCGCCGGTTGCCAAGGTGCTCGACGAATCGTTCGGGCTCGTGCAGGGGTTCATGACCACCTGCCACGCCTACACCAACGACCAACGCATCCTCGACCTGCCCCACCCGGACCTGCGGCGTGCACGTGCTGCGGCGTTGTCGATCATCCCGACCTCGACCGGCGCCGCCCGCGCCATTGGCGAGGTGCTGCCGCACCTCAAGGGCAAGCTCGACGGGTTCGCGCTGCGCGTGCCGGTCCCCGACGGGTCGATCGTCGACCTCACGGTCGAGGTCGGACGGGAGACCACGGCCGACGAGGTCAACGCCGCGATGAAGGCCGCGGCCGACGGCCCACTGAAGGGCATCCTGGGCTACACGGACGCGCCGATCGTCTCGCGCGATGTCATCGGAGACTCGCGTTCGTCGCTGTTCGACTCCAAGCTGACGATGGTCCGTGGCACGACCGTCAAGGTGGTGTCCTGGTACGACAATGAGTGGGGCTACTCGTGCCGGGTCGTACAGCTCGCCACGCGGTTGCTGCCCTAGCATGCAGCTCGTCGACATCACGAGCCTCGACGAGGACCTCACGGGGGCCCGCATCCTCGTGCGGGCCGACCTGAACGTCCCGCTCGAGGACGGGCGCATCACCGACGACGCCCGCATCGCCGCCAGCGTGCCGACGTTGCGCGAACTACTGGGCCGCGGCGCGGCCGTCGCGGTCTGCAGCCACCTCGGCCGGCCCAAGGGCCAGCCCAAGCCCGAATTCTCGCTCGCGCCATGCGCGGTGCGTTTGGGCGAGCTGTTGGAGCGCCCAGTCGACTTGCTGCCCGACTGCGTCGGTCCCGAGGTGACGGCGCGGGTCGAGTCGCTCGGACCCGGCGAGATCGTGATGCTCGAGAACCTGCGCTTTCATTCCGGGGAGGAGGCCAACGAGCCGGGCTTCGCCGCGGCTTTGGCGGCGGGGTTCACCCACTACGTCAACGACGCCTTCGGGGCCGCCCACCGGGCCCACGCGTCCACGGAGGCGGTCGCGCACCTCCTGCCGGCGTACGCGGGGCTGCTGATGGCACGCGAGGTGGCCGTCATCGGTGGGCTGCTCGAGCGGCCCTCGCACCCGTTTGTCGCGGTGCTCGGTGGCTCAAAGGTCTCCGACAAGTTGCCGCTGATCCAGTCGCTGCTGGAGCGCTGCGACCGGGTCTTGGTCGGTGGGGCGATGTGCTTCACGTTCCTGGCCGCCAGCGGGGATCCGGTCGGCACGAGCTTGCACGAAGGGCGCGAGGGCCAGCAGATGGCCCGCGATCTGCTGGAGAGTGCCGTGCGACTCAATTGCATGCTCCAGCTGCCGTCCGACATCCTGGTTGCGGACCGCTTCGCGGGCGACGCGAGCCTGCAGGTCGTCGCCAGCGACGGGATCCCGGACGGGTGGATGGGCGTTGACATCGGTCCCCGGACCGCGGCGAACTACCGCGAGGTCATCATCGACGCCGGGACGGTGTTCTGGAACGGCCCGATGGGCGCCTTTGAGACCCCGGCGTTCGCCGACGGAACCCGCGCGATCGCCGACGCGATGGTCGAGTCCTCCGCCGTCACCGTCGTCGGTGGCGGTGACTCCGGCGCCGCTGTGGCCCAGTTCGGCCTGGCGGACCGGTTCACGCATGTATCGACCGGGGGCGGGGCAGCGCTCGAGATGATGGAAGGCCGCGTCCTGCCGGGAGTCGCCGCACTGCAGCCTCGGGGGTAGCAATGCAGGATCGTCGCCCGCTGATCGCGGGGAACTGGAAGATGCACAAGACGCCTGCGGACGCGCGCGAATGGTGCGCCGGGTTCAGGTCCCGGCTGCCCGCCGTGCCGCCGGGGGTCGATGTCGCCGTGTGCCCGCCGTTCACCGCCTTGGAGGCCGTCGCGACGGCGCTGCGGGGCCATCCGGCCTGGGTAGCCGCCCAGACGATCAGCGACCAGCCCAACGGACCCCACACCGGCGAGGTTTCGGCGGCGATGGTCTTCGGCTGCGGGGCGCGGGGCACGGTCCTGGGCCACTCCGAGCGGCGGGCGATGGGCGAGACCGACGCCATGGTTGCGGCCCGCGTCCGGGTGGCTCTGGATGCCGGTCTGCGGCCGATCATCTGTATCGGCGAGTCCCTCGACGAACGCGAGGCCGGAGTGACCCCGGAGATCCTCGCCGCGCAGCTGGCTGCGACGCTCGCCGTCGTGCGGCCGAGACGAAGTGGATCGCATCGTGGTCGCCTACGAGCCGATCTGGGCGATCGGCACCGGACGCACAGCGACGCCCGAGATCGCGCAGGAGACGATCCAGGGCGTTCGCGAGGCGGCCGCGTCACGCTTGGACGCCAGTCGCTTGCGGATTCTGTACGGCGGCAGCGTGGCACCGGCGTCCGCGCGCGAGCTGCTGGTCTTGCCGGACATCGACGGGGCGCTGGTAGGTGGCGCGAGCCTCGACCCAGAGACATTCGCCCTGATCATTGAGGCGGCCGGATGAGCGCGATCGCAGGCGGTCCATTGGTACTCGTGATCATTGATGGCTTTGGCATCGCCCCGCCCGGACCGGGCAACGCGGTCTGGTTGGCGCGCACTCCGCATCTCGACGCGCTTGCGCGTGAGGGATCTTCGAGTCAACTCGTTGCATCGGGCCTCGCCGTGGGATTACCCGCGGGGCAGCAAGGGAACTCTGAGGTCGGCCACCTCAACCTTGGCGCGGGACGGCGCGTCCCGCAGATGCTCGTGCGTATCGATGAGGCGGTCGCCTCGGGCGAGTTGGCTCGGAGCCCGGTCCTCGCGGCGGCGCTGCGGGTCGGCCGTGAGCGTGCGTTGCACTTGATTGGGCTCGTCGGTGACGGCGGCGTGCACGCGGCCTCGCGCCATCTGCTGGCGCTGATCCGGATCGCCCGCGAGGCAGGAGTCGAGCGGATCTACGTGCACGCGTTCACCGATGGGCGCGACACGCGCCCTGACGCGGGTCTCGCGGCTGTCGAGCAGGTTGAGGCACTGGCGCCCGTCGCGACCGTCTGCGGCCGCTACTTCGCCATGGATCGCGACAAGCGCTGGCAGCGCACCGCCACCGCCTACGACGCGATCGTGTGGGGGCGGGCGGCGCACCACGCACCGACCGGGGCGGACGCCGTGCGCCAGTCGTACGCAAGCGGCGTGGGCGACGAGTTCATCCCGGCAACGGTGGTCGGCGACCCGGAGCTGGGGCGCGTGCGCGAGGGCGATGCGGTCCTGTACTTCAACTTCCGTCCGGACCGGGCACGACAGCTCACCCAAGCACTGTCCGAGCCCGGTTTCGACGGCTTCGACCGCGGCCCGAACCCGCCGCACGTCCATCTCGTGTGCATGACCCGCTACAACCGCGAGTGGGACCTCCCGGTGCTGTTCGACACCGAGGACGTGCGCAACGGGCTCGCCGAGACTGTGAGCACCGCCGGCGGGCGCCAGCTCCACGTCGCCGAGACCGAGAAGTACGCGCACGTCACGTTCTTTTTCAACGGCGGCCGCGAGGCGCCGTTCGACGGCGAAGACCGCGTTCTCGTGCCCTCGCCCCAGGATGTCGCCACCTACGACCTGGCGCCGGCCATGAACGCCGCGGGCGTGTGCGACGCGGTCGTCGCCGGGCTCGACCAGCCGTACGCGCTGTTCGTTGTGAACTTCGCCAACGCCGATATGGTCGGTCACACCGGTGTGATTCCCGCTACGGTCATCGGCATCGAGACCGTCGACGCGTGCATGGGCGCGATCCGCGCGGCGGTCGCCGCCAAGGACGGACTCCTGGTCGTGACGTCCGACCACGGTAACAGCGAGGCGATGCTTGAACCTGACGGCTCGCCCAACACCGCGCACACGACGAATCCCGTGCCGCTCTGGATCGACCATCCGGGCCTCCGGCTCGGCTCGGGCGCGCTCGGAGACGTCGGCCCGACGGTGTGCGCGCTGATGGGCTGGAATACGCCGGTGGAGATGACCGGAGCATGCCTGGTGGACGCGGCCGCGGTGTAGCCCGTCTTGGTGTTGTTGGCAGGCCCCGCTCGACCGGCTGAGTTCTCCGACGGTGTGGCGGATGTCGCCGACGCCGTCCATCGCTCGGATCTGCTCGTGACGCTCGCTGACGTGTATCCAACGCCAGGACACGCAACCGCCGATCGCGCGCATTCCCACCGTCCGCCGCCCGGGTAGCGCGGAACGTGAGCTCGGCCGCGTGTCCGTGACCGCCGACAACCGGCCCTCTCGGTTCCGCTACGAGCGCACTCCGGCGCTCCTGACGTGCTCCCGTGGTCCAGACCGCGCGTGCCATCGACTCGCAGGAGCTCGAGGATGCGGTTGCTGCTCTGCGACGCGACCAGTGGAAACGGTTGAGATTGAATCGCTCGAGCAATCGGGCCCCAGCCTGGACGCCGGACCGGCAACTTGGCCATCACCACGTGCCCCATGTACGCTCCCTCAGCGCGCCGATCGGCGGGGCCAAGCGACGTCACCCAGGAGTCGCGTGCGGGAGGAGCTCGCCGCCGTGGGGCAGCGGGCAGATATCGACGTCGAGCAGCGGAGCCGCATCCCTCAAGGGGTGGCGCGGGGTGGACGCGGGCCATGGCGCACGTGCCTTTCGCGGCGAGCTCCGTCGATCGAGCCCGGACGGGCGCCGCCCGCTTGAGCGCCCGCGCAGACGAACGACACCCAGCGGAACCCCCCTGGCTAAATGCCGCCAGTGACCGCTGTTAAGACAACGTGCCTCGGTTCCGCGACGGCGCTCGCGGACGCCGCTGGCCCTGGGGCATCGCGGCCCCTGCGGATGGTGTGCGGTCGTGTGACTCACCATCCAGACGTCTAGGCCCAGGACGTTGAAACGGGGAGGTTCCAGGCGCACACCGACGTCTGATACTGGCGGAGAGTGGTTCCCGCCAACGCGTCTGTGCATCGAACGGAGCGAGACATGAAGCCCTTTAGCCGCAAACAACGCTGGACCGTTGCCGCAGCGGTCTCCGGCGCGGTTGTCGCCGGTAGCGCGATGGCGCTCGGGGCGACGTCCTCGTCATCGTCAATGACGTTCTGCCTGCCCTCCGGGTCAAACCCGATGGTGCACCTGGCGTCCTCGAATGGCACCGGGACCTGTCCTTCCGGGTACACGAAATTCACATGGACACCCACGGGCAACACCGGCGCGACCGGTGCCACCGGCGCCAAGGGTGCCAAGGGCGCCACCGGCGCCACGGGCCCTGCAGGTGCTGGGCCGGCCCAACGGGTGCGACTGCACCGGCGCGAGCGCGAGTGGGGCCAAGGGCGCCACGGGCGCGACCGGCGCGAGCGGGTGCCACTGGCGCAACTGGTGCGCAGGGGCCTGCCGGGGTGCAGGGTCTCGGTACGGTGGGCGCCACCGGCGCCACCGGTGCCACCGGGGCCACTGGGGCGACTGGTGCTACCGGCGCCGCTGGAGCGGCGGGTGCCACGGGCGCCCAGGGCCTGATGGGCCCGATGGGCCCGGCTGGTGCCACCGGCGTT
>CAVYHI010000004.1:0-11464 GCA_963768285.1 uncultured Thermoleophilia bacterium | reverse complement strand
CCTGCTGCTGGCTCCCGTTACGTATTGCTGCCCGCCCCCGGGTGTTCTCCGGCATGCGCCCCACCGGCGAACTGCACATCGGCCACTTGCTCGGCGCGCTCGGCAACTGGGTCCGGCTCCAGGACGAGGCCGAGTGCATCTACTCGGTGGTGGACCTGCACGCGCTCACCACTGGCTGGGAGGATGTCCGCGGCATCCGTCGCAGCGGTCAGCTAATGGTGGCCGACTGGCTGGCGGTCGGGATCGACCCCGAGCGCAGCATCATCTTCCGTCAGTCCGACATCTCCGAGCACGCCGAACTCGCCGCCCTGCTCGGCATGATCACCCCGCTGTCGTGGCTCGAGAGGGTGCCGACCTACAAGGGGCAACTGCAGGAGTTGGGCGACTCGATCGATACCTTCGGGTTCCTCGGCTACCCGCTGCTTCAGACTGCGGACATCGCCCTCTACAAGGCCACCGAGGTCCCGGTCGGCCAGGATCAGCTGCCGCACCTGGAACTCGCCCGCGAGATCGTGCGCCGGTTCAACTTCTTCTACGGGGAGGTCTTCCCGGAGCCGCAGGCGCGCCTTGCCGAGGTGCCGCTCATCATGGGCGTCGACAACCGCAAGATGAGCAAGAGCTACGGGAACGCGATCACGCTCGGCGCCAGCGATGAGGAAATCGACCGCCTGGTCGGATCGATGATCACCGACCCGCAGCGGGTGCGCAAGAGCGACCCCGGCCGGCCCGAGGTGTGCAATGTGTGGACGTACCACAAGCTGTTCAATACGCCGCAGCCCGAGCTGGACGCCATCTATGCCGGCTGCACGAGCGCCGAGCTCGGCTGCGTCCAGGACAAGCGCGCCTTGGCCGAGACCGTCAAGGACGTGATCCGACCGATCCGGGAACGCCGCGCCCGGATACTCGCCGACGAGGGCCGCATCGAGCAGATCCTCGCCGACGGCGCGCGCCGGGCCAAGGCGATCGCCGGGCCCGTCTTGGCTGAGGCGAAGGCGGCGATGGGGCTGTGAGCGCCCCGGTGCGGGCCGCCGACCCCTTGCGCCTCCCACTTGAGCTGGAGCTCTTCGAGGGCCCGCTCGATCTCCTGCTGACGCTCGTGCTCCGCGAGGAGATCGAGCTCGCCGAGCTGCCCCTCCAGCAGCTCGTCACCGTGACCCTCGCCGGCGCGGCCGAGTGGGATCCGCCCACGACGGGGGAGCTGGTGCTGCTGTTGTGCAGCCTCGCCGAGCTCAAGGCCCGGCGCCTGGTCGGCGACGACGATGAGGACGAGTACGGGCCCGACCCGGACGCCGAGCTGGTCCGCGAGCTCCTGGCCGCCCAATTGATCGCATTCGCGCCGTTCCAGCGGGCGGGCGTCTGGCTGCGGACCCAGGACGGCATTGACGGCGCCGTGCGCTACCGGCGGGTGCCGCTGGGCCTGCCGGCGCGCACGCTCGCCCCGCACCGGGCCGAGGAGCTTGCGGATGCGGTGGCGCGGCTGATGCGTGCCGCGCCGACGCCGTCGCTCAGTCACATGAATCGCCAGCGGGTCAATGTCGGCGAGATCGTCGCCGAGCTGCGCGGGGCGCTCAGGCGCTCCGGCCGCGTGAGCTTCGACGAGGTAACCAGCGGCGCGGACCGGCTCGCCCAGGGCATGACCCTGATCGCCTGCCTCGAGCTGGCGCGCCGTGGCGAGGCGCGCCTCGACCAACCCGTGCCCTTCGGCGACATCACGGTTCAGCGGCATCCGACCGGGGCCGGCACATGAGCGAGCCCGCGCTGACCCGCGCCCTGGAGGCGCTGCTGTTTGTCAGCCCCGAACCGTTGAGCCTGGTGCGCCTGTGCGAGCTGACCGCGGCCGCGCCGGGGCCGGTTCAGCGCGCGCTCGGCGAGCTCGGCGCGCGCCACGATGCCTCTAGCGGGCTGGAGGTCGCCGAGATCGCCGGCGGCTGGGTCCTGCGGACCCAGGCCGACCTCGGCGCGGTGTGCGATCGCTTGCGGGCGCGGCCCCCGGAGGAGCGCCTGTCACCCGCGGCGCTGGAGACCCTGGCGGTGATCGCGTACCTGGAGCCGATTTCCCGGCCGGAGATCACGCGGCTGCGCGGCGTATCCGCGGAGGCCACGGTCGCCTCGCTGCTCGAGCGCGGCATGATCGAGGAGGCCGGGCGGCCCCACGACGGTGGCGCGATGCGCTACCGCACCACGCCGGCCTTTCAGGAGCGTTTCGGGCTCAAGGGCGCCGGCGATCTGCCGCCGATCACGCAGTTCGAGCTCAGCGGCCAGGAGGCCGAGGCGGTGCGTCGCCGATTGCGGGAGGCCGGGCACCTGTCCGACGGGTTGGCATGACCGACTCCCGCTGGCCCGAGCCCGGGACGCGGATCCATCGCGCCCTCGCCCAGGCCGGGGTGGGCAGCCGACGGGCCGCCGAGGTCCTGGTCAGCGAGGGGCGGGTGACGGTCAACGGGGTCGTGGCGGTGACCGGGCAGGCGGTCGGGCCCGGGGACGTCATCCGGGTGGACGGCCAGGTCGTGGCGCCGGAGCCGGTGCGCGTCCTAGTGCTCAACAAGCCCGCCGGGGTCGTCTCGACGGCGCGCGACCCGCAGGGGCGCCCGACGGTCCTCGATGCGCTGCCGAAGGACGTGCGGCTATACCCGATCGGCCGGCTTGACCTCGATACCACCGGCGTGCTGCTGATCACCAACGATGGCGAATTGGCCAACCGGCTGATGCACCCGCGCGGCAAGGTCCCGAAGGTCTACGAGGCGCTGGTCGAGGGGCGCGTCTCGGCCGAGACGGTGCGTCGGCTGCGCCGCGGCGTGGAGCTCGAGGACGGGATGACCCTGCCGGCGCGCGTCGAGGTCATGGACCGGCTCCACCCGGGCGGCACCTGGCTGCGCATCGAGATCACCGAGGGACGCAACCGGATCGTGAAGCGCATGTGCCAGGCGGTGGGGCACCGCGTGCGGCGGCTGCACCGCGTCCGGTTCGCGGGGATCGAGGCGGGCGGGCTCAGGCCCGGCCGCTGGCGATCCCTGACCGCCGACGAGCTGCGGCAGCTGGAGTCGATCGGCCAGGCGCCGCCGGATGCCCGGGCGTCCGTGACCCCGCCCTCGGGCGCGACACCGCAGCCCGGGCGCACTCGGCGGGCAATATGATGGCCGACGTGAGCGTTCGAGCCGTGCGCGGTGCAATCACCGTCGAAGAGGACACCCCAGATGCGATCCGGGCGGCGACCGCGGAGTTATTGGGTGCGCTGCTCGAGCGCAACGAGCTGGTCCCGGGCGACCTGATCTCGATGATCTTCACGACGACGCCGGACCTGCGGGCCGAGTTCCCGGCGGTCGCCGCGCGCGAGATCGGGCTGAGCCAGGTCCCCCTGCTGTGCGCGTCCGAGATCGACGTGCCAGGCGCGCTCGGGCGGTGCATCCGCGTGCTGGTCCACGCCGAGCTGCCGCACGGAGTGCGCGTGCGCCACACCTATCTGCGCGAGGCCCGCCAGCTACGCACCGACCTGGGCGAGTAGGCCGCGGCCGCGGGGCGGCGGCTAGAGGTCGATGTCCAGCCCGATGTCGAGGGTCGGCGCCGAGTGGGTGAGCGCCCCGACGCTGATCGCGTCGACACCGCAGGCCGCCGCCGCCGCGGCGCGGTCCAGGTCCATCCGACCCGAGGCCTCGATCCGGGCCCGGCCGGCGATCTCGCGCACGCCAGCCCGCATCTGCGCAGGGCTCATGTTGTCGAGCAGGATCCAATCGGCTCCGGCCTGAAGGGCCCGGCGCACGCCCGCCAGGTCGTCGGCCTCGACCTCGACGATGAGCTCGGGCCATTGGCGGCGGACCGTGTGCACCGCCTCCACCAGGCCCGCCCCAGCCAGGGCGAGGTGATTGTCCTTGACGAGCACGCGGTCGTAGAGGCCGAAGCGGTGGTTGGCACCGCCGCCGGCCACGACGGCCGCCTTTTCGAGCGCCCTCAGGCCCGCGGTGGTCTTGCGGGTGTCGAGGACGGTGCACTGACCGCACGACGTCGGCGTAGGCACGGGTGAGCGTCGCCACGCCCGACAGATGGCAGATCAGGTTGAGCAGCGTCCGCTCACAGGCCAGCAGCGACCTGGCCGGGCCGCGCAGCGCGGCGATCACGGAGCCGGGCTCGAGCGCCGCACCGTCGACCGCGTACCAGGTCGCGCTGATTCCGCACTGCCGGGCGACCTCCTCGGCGGCGGCACGGCCCGCAAAGACGCCCTGCCCACGGCTGACGAGTTTGCCCTCGGCAGCGAGGTCGGCCGGGATCAGGGCGTTGGAGGTCACGTCGCCGCGGTCGCCCAGATCCTCGGCGAGGGCGATCCGCACGAGCTCGGCCAGCGAGGGACCGGCGACGCCCGCGCTGGTCATCCGCTCGCTCGTCACGCCAGGGCCAGCATGCGGTCGAGCGCGACCCGCGCCCAACGCGCCATGTCCTCATCGACGGTCACGGTGTTGACGATCTCGCCGCCGGCCAGCGACTCCAGGCACCAGGTCAGCTTGGCCAGCGTGATGCGGTTCATGGTGACGCAGGGGCAGATGAGCTCGTTCAGGCAGCGGATGTGTTTGTCCGGGTGCTGCTGGGCGAGGCGGTTGACCAGGTTCCAGTCGGTGCCGATCACGATGTGCGTTCCGGCGGGCAGCTCCACGCAGCGGCGGATGATGTACTCGGTCGAGCCGTCCTCGTCGGCGGCCTCGACGACCGGCCGCGGGCACTCCGGGTGCACGATCACCACTGCGTCGGGCGCCTCGTCGCGTACGCGCGCGATCTGTGCGGGCGTGAAGGTCGTGTGCACGTTGCAGAAGCCCTTCCAGAGCACGAGCGGACGCGCCGCCAGCGCCTCGGGCACGATGCCGCCGAGCGCGGCGATCCGTGGGTCCCACACCACCCCGGCGTCGTCCGGCAGGCCGATGCGCGCGCCGGTGTTGCGGCCCAGGTGCTCGTCGGGAAAAAACAGGACCGCGTCGCCCTCGGCCAGGGCCCAGCGGAAGGCCCGCTCCGCGTTGCCCGAGGTGCAGACCGCCCCGCCGTGCTCGCCGACGAACGCCTTCAGGTCAGCGCCGCTGTTCATGTAGGTCAGCGGGATGATCCGTTTGTCCGGCATGGCCCGGACCAGCTGATCCCAGGCGTCGCGGACGGTGAAGATGTCGGCGCACTCGGCCAGGTGACAGCCGGCGCCGAGATCCGGGAGCACGACCTGCTGTCCGGCAGCGGCGAGGATCGCGGCCGATTCGGCCATGAAGTACACGCCCAGGAACACGATAGCTCGGCCTCGGTCGCCGCGGCACCGCGTTGGGCCAGCAGGAACGAGTCGCCGGTGATGTCGGCGAATTCCATGACCTCGTCCTTCTGGTAGTGATGCCCGAGGATCACCGCCCGCTCACCGAGCGCACGTCGCGCGGCCCAGGCGCGCTCGCGCAGCTCGTCCTCCGGAACGAGATGCGAGCGCCTCGGGTACCGATACTGGCGAAATGGACGTGCTCACGCTGCCTCCTTGGCAAGCTGCGGGTCGCGGACGTGGTCGAGTGCGGTCGGAACTGCGAAGGGCTGGCCGCCGAGCCAGGCGATGCGATGGGCCCACTCGTGCTGCGGCGCGGGTCGGTCGCTGCGGAAGTGGGCGCCGCGGCTCTCGGCGCGGTGGCGCGCGGCCATCAGCGACAGCCGCGCCAGCGTCAGCTGATCCCGTGCGTCAGGATCGTCGGCGGCACGGCGCGCGCTCGAGCGCAGCGAGGGCGCCGGCAAGGGCCGCTCCCTCGCGCTCGAGGCCCATCGCCTGCCACATCAGCTCCGGCACGCTGCGGGCGTCCCCGCTCGGCCGGCTCGCGGTGATCGGCCGGGCCGGGGCCGCCGGGTCGCACGCGGCCCATGGCCGCCCGGGACGCGCGAGGTCGTCGGCGCACCGCACCGCCATGACCGCTGCCTCGAGCAGGCTGTTGGAGGCCAGGCGGTTGGCTCCGTGCAGGCCGGTGGCCGCACACTCGCCGATCGCGTAGAGCCCCAGCAGGGTGGTGCGGCCGGCAAGGTTCGCGAGCACGCCACCGATGGCGTAGTGGGCGGCAGGGGTGACCGGTACCGGGTCGCGTGCGAGGTCGAGTCCCGCCTCGGCGCAGGCCGCCGAAACCGTCGGGAAGCGCGCGTGCACCCACGCGGGATCCAGATGGCGCAGGTCGAGGGTCACCTCACCGCCCTGGGCAAGGGCGGTCCGGGCGACCGCGCGCGCAACGACGTCGCGCGGTCCGAGCTCGGCGAGCGGGTGCTCGGCGGGCATGAAGCGCGCTCCGTCGGGTGCGCGCAGGTATGCGCCGGCGCCGCGCACGGCCTCGCTGATGAGCGGCAGCGGCGAGGCACCGACAGCCAACGCGGTCGGGTGGAACTGGACCATCTCGAGGTCAGCCACGGCCGCCCCGGCCTGCGCCGCGAGCGCGACGCCGTCGCCGGTCGCCGTCAGCGGGTTGGTGGTCCGCGAGAACAGCTGACCGGCCCCGCCCGTGGCGAGTACGACCGCGTGGGCGGCGATCGAGCCAACGCCGCCCGCCGGGCGTTCGGTCAGCACCCCCCGGACGCGACCCTCAGCGACGAGGATCTCGCGGACCCGCGTGTGCTCGCGCACCTCGATGCGCGGATCCGAGCGGACCGCCCGGCGCAGGGCCGCGACGATCCGGGCACCGGTGGCGTCACCGCCGGCATGGACCACGCGGTCGGCCGAATGTGCTCCCTCGCGGCCGAGCGCCAGCCGGTCGCGCTCACGGTCGAACGAGACTCCGAGCCGCTGCAGGATCGCGATGCTGGACGGACCCGCGGCGATCGCGTCGGCGACGACCCCCGGATCGCAGAGCCCCGCGCCGGCCATCAGGGTGTCGGCGACGTGCGCGTCGATGCTGTCTGCCGGCCCGACCGCGGCGGCGATGCCACCCTGCGCGTAGGCGGTGTTGCCGTCGCCGAGGGCGGTCTTGGTCACGAGAATCACCGGGCCGGCCGCCGCCGCCCGCACGGCTATCATCAGGCCGGCCAAGCCGCTGCCGACCACGACCACAGGATCCCGCGGGGCACGCGGCGAGGAGGTAATTGCGTCAAGTTGACGCAATTTGGTGAAGCTTCTCATGTCAATTTGACAATAATTGGCGCCCGGTCCCGCCGCAAGGCCATCGGTTTTCCCGCGGGGCGGGGCTGGGGGCGCCCCGCGGGACCGCAATCGGGCGCGGTCTCGTAGACTCGGGACCCCATGAGCCTGATGATCTCCTCGCGCTTGGCGGCCATCCCGCACTATGAGCCGGGCCTGACGACCGCCGCCGTCATGGCCCGCTACGGCCTGAATGCCGCCATCAAACTGGCGTCGAACGAGAGCCCGTACCCGCCGCTTGACGAGGTGCAGGCGGTGCTGCACGCCGGCATCGCCGGGCTCAACCGATACCCCGACGGTGCCGCGCGCGCCCTGCGGGCCGAGATCGCCGACCGCCACGGGCTGGATCCCGCGCAGGTGGTGATCGGCAACGGATCCTGCGAGCTGCTGCTGCTGGCCGGCCAGGCACTCCTGGATCCTGGGACGACGCTGGTCTATCCGGAGCCCTCCTTCGGGCTGTACGCGCACCTGGCCGCCGCCGCCGGCGCCGACGGCATCGGCGTCCCACTCGACGCCGCCGGGCGCAACGACCTCGCGGCGATGGCGGCAGCGATCGACGAGCGGACGCGCCTGGTGATCCTGTGCAGCCCGAACAACCCCACCGGTGGCTACCTGCCGGCGTCGCAGATCGAGGCGTTCCTGGACGGCCTGCCCGAGGATCTGCCGGTGCTCCTCGATGAGGCGTACTACGACTTTGTGACCGAGGCCGATCGCGGGCGCCCACTCAGCCAGGCGCGTCAGCGGCCGAACCTGCTGTTGCTGCGCACGTTCTCCAAGGCGCACGGACTCTGCGGGCTGCGCGTGGGCTACGGCATGGGCAGCACGCCCTGGATCGCGGCGCTCGATCGCGTACGCCAGCCGTTCAACGTCTCCAGCCTCGGCCAGGCCGCGGCGCTCGAGAGCCTGCGCCATCCGGCGGCCCTCGACCGCCGCATCCAGGAGACCATCGCCGAGCGCACGCGCGTCGCCGCGGCCCTTGAGGCGATGGGAGTACGCTTTACGCCGAGCCAGGCGAACTTCATACTGGTGGCGCCGGACGCGGACGGCCCGATCCACGAGCGATTGCTCGCTGCGGGGATTATCGTCCGGGACGGCGCTGCTCTGGGGTGCCCGGGAGCGCTGCGCGTCTCGATGGGCACGCCAAGCGACAACGATGCGTTTCTCGCGGTGCTTGCCCAGGTCTTGGGACGCCTCGCACCCGTCTCGGTGCCCGCCGTGCCGGTCATGCCGACAAAGGACATCCAGCAGCCATGATGATCGTGATGAAACAGGGGGCGACCGAGGAGCAGATCGCCCACGTCATCGAGCGGATCGAGCGCGCGGGGGCGATGGCGCACCCGTCTCGCGGCGAATTTGTCACGGTCATTGGCGCGATCGGGGACGACCGTGAGCTGGTCGCGAGCATGCAGCTCGAGGGCGAACCCGGCGTCGAGCGGGTCGTGCCGATTCTCAAGCCATACAAGCTGGTCTCGCGCGATTTCCGCGGTCCCGACGCCACCCTGGACATCTCCGGACGCAAGATCGGCGGGGAGAACTTCTGCCTGATCGCCGGCCCCTGCACCGTGGAGTCCCGTGATCAGACCCTGACCACGGCCCAGGTCGTCCGCGACGCCGGCGCGGCCCTGCTGCGCGGCGGCGCCTACAAGCCGCGGACCTCGCCGTACAGCTTCCAGGGGCTCGGCCGCGAGGCCCTGGAGATCCTGGCCGAGGCGCGCGAGCGCACCGGGCTCCCCGTGGTCACCGAGGTCATGGACGTCCGCCAGATCGAGGACGTCGTCGAGGTGGCCGATGTGATCCAGCTCGGCGCCCGCAACATGCAGAACTTCGATCTGCTCAAAGAAGTCGGCAAGACCGGCGCAAGCCGTGCTGCTCAAGCGTGGCCTGTCGGCCACGATCGAGGAGTGGCTGCTGTCGGCCGAGTACATCGCCCGGGAGGGCAACGAGCGCGTGATCCTGTGCGAGCGCGGCATCCGGACCTTCGAGACCGCCTACCGCGCACACGCTCGACGTGTCGGCGGTGCCGGTCGTAAAGTCGCTGTCTGGGCTGCCGGTGATCGTCGATCCCTCGCACGCCGCCGGCCGGCGCGACTGGATCCTGCCGATGGCGCGGGCGGCGGTCGTGGCCGGCGCCGATGGGCTGATCGTCGAGGTCCACCCGTCACCCGAGACCGCGCTGTGCGACGGCCCGCAGGCCCTGTACGCCGACGGGTTTGCGGCCTGGGTCGCCGATGTCAAGCGCTGCGTCGATCTCATGGGCAAGATCATGGCGGGACCCGAGCCCGCGGTCGTGGGCGCCACGAGCTGATCGCGCCGGTGCCTCCGCTCCCGGGCCCGGTCGCGATTCTCGGGATCGGGCTGATGGGCGGGTCCCTGGGGCTCGCGCTGCGCCGCGCCGGCGTGGCGGACGTGGTCGGCTTCGACAGCGATCCGGGCGCGCAGGGGGCCGCCCTCGATCTTGGCGCGGTCACCCGTGTGGCGAGCTCAGTCGACGAGGCCGTCGCGGAGGCGGCCTGCGTGTTCGTCGCCGTGCCGCTCGGGCGGGTGGCCAGCGTCGTGCGCCAGGCCCTGGCGGCGGCACCGGCCGCCTGCGTGGTTTCGGATCTCGGCTCCACCAAGCGGGTCGTGATCGCCGCGCTGGGCGGCGCCGAGCGGGCTCGGTTCATCGGCGGGCATCCGGTCTGCGGCGGCGAGCGAGCGGGCATCCAGGCGGCGCGCGCGGACCTATTCCAGGGGGCCACCTGGTTCCTGACGCCGACCGCCGAGGCGCCGCCTGAGCTGTATCAGCGCGTGCACGCGCTGATCGCCGCGACTGGCGCCTCGCCCGCCGCGATCGACGCCGACGTCCACGACCGGCTCATGGCACTGGTCAGCCATGTACCGCATATCCTGGCGGCGGCGCTGATCAACGAGGCCGCGGCGACGGCCCCGGGCGGCCGCGAGGCGTTGCGCTCGGCCGGTCCGTCGTTCGATGACCTGACCCGGGTGGCGGGGGCCAACCCGCCGTTGTGGGCGGACATCCTGCTGGCCAACCGCGACGCGGTGCTCGAGGCGCTCGGCGACTACCGCAGCCGCTTGACGGACGTCGAGGACGCCCTGCGCGCCGGCGACCGAGACCGCGTGGTCCGGTTCGTCGGCGACGCCGCCGACGGTCGGCGCCGGCTCCGTGCCGGGCGCGATCTGGTCGGCGCCGCCGCGGAGCCTTGGGAAATCATCGTCGGCATTCCGGACCGGCCGGGCGCCGTATCGGAGATCACGACGGCCCTCGGCCATGGACACATCAACATCGCCGATCTCGCACTCCGGCCGGGCCCTCCGGGCGGGATCGGGGAGTTCGTCGTGCGCGTGGCCGGCGCCGAGGTCGCCGCCGAGGCGGTCGCACTGATCGGAGCGCTTGGGTTCCCAGCCGAGGCGGCCGCGGCCTAGCCGCCGTGCGCCATGGCGCCCAACCCGTGGCGCCCCAGGAACTCGCCGACGACGCGGGACAAGCTGCCGCCGCGCCAGGCCAGTGGGCTCTGGCCCGGCTCCTCGATGACGAATTCCGCCGCCGGGATGCGCCGGGCATACTCCTCGGCCACCGCCAGCGGGTGCTCCGGGTCCGTATCGTCGCTGCTCGCCACGATCAGGGTTGGCACGTCGATCAGCTCGAGGGCGGCGAGCCCGGCAAATGCGGCCGAGCGCGGGATCTGCCGCAGGGCCGCGGCGACCCCTTCCGGATGGGCGTGGCGCTCGAGGCGCTGGCGCATGACCACTCGGACGGTCTCGACCATGGCAGCGGGCACCCGGGGCGGCCCGTAGGCGGCAAGGAAGCCGTCGACGCCGCCCTGCTCGAGTCCTTCAGCCAGGGCGTCCCAGTGGGCGAGGTTCGGACTCGGAGCGCCACGGTGGGCCGGCGTGATGATCACGAGCGCTCGGGCCTGTTGCGGATGGCGCAGCGTGAGGTTGACCGCGGTCGCCGCGCCCATCGACTGCCCGACCAGGGCCGCCGATGTGACGCCGGCAGCCGCCAGGACGGCCGCGGCGTCGTCACCGAGCAGGTCGTAGTTGTAGGCGGTCGGGTCGGCCGCTGGGAGCGAGGTCCCGTGGCCCCGCGCGTCGTAACCGATCAGCTCGAAGCCGTCGCGGGCGAGCGCGGTCGAGCCGTGCAGGACGTACCTGCGCGTCGCCGTCAGCCCGTGCAGCAGCAGGAGCGGGGCGCCGGCACCAGTTCGCTCGGCCGCCAGGAGGGTGTCGCTGCGCGGGACCTCGAACGCGCGCGGCTGGGTGATCGCGGAGTGCGGCATCGCCCCGGGACGGTAGATGATCCGTGGCGCAGCCGCCGGGCCGAGCGGGGCACCGACGGCTGGCGTGAGC
>CAVYHI010000003.1:0-4261 GCA_963768285.1 uncultured Thermoleophilia bacterium | reverse complement strand
GGCGAGACCCAGACTCGAACTGGGGACACCACGATTTTCAGTCGTGTGCTCTACCAACTGAGCTATCCCGCCGTGGCAGGTGCAAAACGCTAGGGCTAGCGGCCGCCCGATTCAACCCCTCGACGCCGACGAGCGCGTCACCCGAACGACCGTACTCGGACCGCGCCCTAGTTCTGCTGCTGACGGTGCTCCTCGGCGTCCAGCAGCGCATCTTCCTCCTCTTGGCGCTTGCGTCGCCGGCGCCCCATGTGCAGGCCCACGAGGATCACGAGTCCGAGCGCGATGTACGGAAGGCCGAACAGCAGCTGATTCTGACTGAGCACCACCAAGAACAGGATTCCCCCGACCAGGAAGATCAGGCCGAGCGCGTAGGAGAAGATAAAGCCGGTGGTGCCGCTCACCCGTAGAAGGCCTCGATCTGCTCGATGACCGCCGGCAGGAGCTCGTCCCAGTCCACATCGGACTCCTTGGTGACGCTCACGAAGTTGGCGGTGAGAAAGACGTTGGTCACCCCGTCGAGCGCGAAGATCTTCGCGCCGAGTGGCGAGTCCGCGGTGTCCGAACCGGCGCGGAAGGTCTCGCTGCGCTTCTCGGTGGCGGGGCGATCGAGGGTGAACTTGACGGCGTTGGGATTGGGTGTCCCTTCAGGCGTAATCGCGACCACGGCGCTCCTTGTCTGGTCCGGCCATCGACGGGGGGTCTGCACAACCTTCCAGACCTTAGCGCCCCGAGCACACCGAGCCGGGTAGCATCTAGCCGTGACCGACCTCGCCACGACCCGATCCCGCTTGGCCCGTTTGCTCGCGGACAATGCCGTGATCCATGAGTCCGTCGTCCTGGCCTCGGGACGTCGCTCGCCGTACTACGTCGACTGCCGGCAGGTACTGCTCGACCCCGAGGGCGCTGAGCTGGCGGGAACGCTCTGCTGGGATGCGATCGCCTCGACCGACGTCGCTGCGGTCGGCGGCCTGACGCTCGGGGCGGATCCCCTGGTGTGTGCCATCTCGGCGGCGGCGTGGGCGACAGGCAGGCGCGTCACCGGGTTCTTCATCCGCAAGGAGGCCAAGAAGCACGGCCTGCAGCAGTGGGTGGAGGGACCGTTCATCGAAGAGGGAACCCCGGTTGCCGTCGTCGACGATGTCCTGACCTCGGGGGGGTCGCTTGCGACTGCCATCGAGAAGGCGCGTCAGGCGGGCGGCGTCGTGGTCGCCGCGGTCGTCGTGATCGATCGCGAAGAAGGTGGCCGCGCGGCGATTGAACAGCTATTGGACGGCGCACCACTAATTGCCTTGTTCACCGCAAACGAGCTTCTCGCCGGCGATTCCTAGCGGGGCTGCCCAAGTCGTCCGCGTGTCCGGGCCGACGGCGACGGTTGTCGCGGGTGGCGGCGAGCTCGAAGTCGGGATCCCGCCGCGGATCGCGGGGGGTCCGATCGTCGCGGGCGACCTCGTCGAGCTCAGCGGCGACCACGACTCACCGCGGGTCCGGGCGCTCCATCCACGCAGGACCTTGCTGGCGCGCGGTGACTTCGGAACGCGCAACCGATCGCGCCCCTTGGTCGCCAATGCCGACCTGCTGCTCGTCGTTGCCGCAATGGTCGATCCGCCGTTCAGGATGCGGTTTGTCGATCGGTATCTGGCGGCGGGCGAGCTCGGCGGCCTCGACTGTGCGGTGCTTCTGACCAAAGCGGACCTGCCGCACGACATCGCGCAGATTGCCCGCGCGGTCGAGATCTACCGGGAGGTCGGGTACCCGGTCCTGGCGGGATCGACATTCGATCCCGGCTTCGTGGAAGCGGTGCGGCGGCTCATCGGAGGCCGCGTTGCCGCGCTTGCGGGCCACTCAGGCGTCGGGAAGTCGTCCCTGACCGCTGCGCTCAGTGGCATGCCGCGGACCATTGGCGAAGTCTCACGGGTGGGCTCGGGGCGCCACACGACCAGTGATCCGCGGCTGATCTCCCTGCCAGGTGGCGGTGCGGTCGTCGACACCGCCGGGGTGAGGGCTTTCTATCTGCCGCCGACGTCTGCAACCGAGTTGGCCCATGCGTTTCCGGAGATCGACGCCGCGGCCCAGAACTGTCGATTCCGCGGGTGCCGGCACCTCGGCGAGGCGGGTTGCGCCGTCGAAGGCGCGGTGAGCCCCGAGCGGCTGGACAGCTACCGCAGGCTCCTGGAAATCGTCTGATTTTCCGGGGGACCTTGCCTTGACCAGGCCGTATCACGCGGCGTAAGTTTGTGCGGACACGCACGAAGAGTGCGCGTCCGTGTCTGCACACTCAAAATCCACCTAACCAGTCACGGAGTCGGAGATGCCGCAGGACTTCTCGGAGGGAACCCCACCGACCACGCTTCACTTCAGGTTCCCGCCGCCGGCCGCCGGCGGAGCACCGAAGACCGGCTGGGAGGCGCTCGACAAGTGGGTCGGCAGCGGAGCCGCCGCACCCGCCGCCGCGGGCCCCTCGGGCAAGACCGGCTGGGAGGCGCTCGACAAGTGGGTCGGCAGCGGAGCCGCCGCACCCGCCGCCGCGGGCCCCTCGGGCAAGACCGGCTGGGAGGCGCTCGACAAGTGGGTCGGCAGCGGAGCCGCCGCCACCCGCCGCCGCGGGCCCCTCGGGCAAGACCGGCTGGGAGGCGCTCGACAAGTGGGTCGGCAGCGGAGCCGCCGCACCCGCCGCCGCGGGCCCCTCGGGCAAGACCGGCTGGGAGGCGCTCGACAAGTGGGTCGGCAGCGGAGCCGCCGCACCCGCCGCC
The DNA here is from genome assembly GCA_963768285.1 of uncultured Thermoleophilia bacterium. Taxonomy (GTDB): domain Bacteria; phylum Actinomycetota; class Thermoleophilia; order Miltoncostaeales; family Miltoncostaeaceae; genus CAITWD01. Next base: position 1,511 of record CAVYHI010000003.1, on the reverse strand, counting down.
GCGGGCCCCTCGGGCAAGACCGGCTGGGAGGCGCTCGACAAGTGGGTCGGCAGCGGAGCCGCCGCACCCGCCGCCGCGGGCCCCTCGGGCAAGACCGGCTGGGAGGCGCTCGACAAGTGGGTCGGCAGCGGAGCCGCCGCACCCGCCGCCGCGGGCCCCTCGGGCAAGACCGGCTGGGAGGCGCTCGACAAGTGGGTCGGCAGCGGAGCCGCCGCACCCGCCGCCGCGGGCCCCTCGGGCAAGACCGGCTGGGAGGCGCTCGACAAGTGGGTCGGCAGCGGAGCCGCCGCACCCGCCGCCGCGGGCCCCTCGGGCAAGACCGGCTGGGAGGCGCTCGACAAGTGGGTCGGCAGCGGAGCCGCCGCACCCGCCGCCGCGGGCCCCTCGGGCAAGACCGGCTGGGAGGCGCTCGACAAGTGGGTCGGCAGCGGAGCCGCCGCACCCGCCGCCGCGGGCCCCTCGGGCAAGACCGGCTGGGAGGCGCTCGACAAGTGGGTCGGCAGCGGAGCCGCCGCACCCGCCGCCGCGGGCCCCTCGGGCAAGACCGGCTGGGAGGCGCTCGACAAGTGGGTCGGCAGCGGAGCCGCCGCCACGCCGGAGGCGCCCACCACCGGAGCGGCGCCTGCGGCAGTGCCCGCCGCGCAAGCAGCGCCGGCTGCCGCAGCCACCGCCACCGCCACCGCCGAGAAGGCAGCCCCCAGTGGCGGCTTCTGGGACTCTCTGAAGCGCTTCCTCGCCGGCAAGTAACGGGTTCACGCCAGAGTGATCGGTCGGAGCGTCTGGCCGACCGATCACCTGCGGCGTACGATTGCGCTCGGCGTCCAGCATCCTGGACCCGCCATGGTCGAGTCCTGCCTGCATCGTCGCTGCCGAGGGAGCACTCCGTGTTTGCGCTGAACTTCTACTCCCCGCTGTTCATCGACCAGCTCCGCAAGGGGCGTAAGACGGCGACGATTCGGCTCGGGGACAAGAGCCACAAGTACCGGAGCGGTCAGATCGTCTGGATTACGGTCGGTCATCGCCAGGGGCCCAAGCAGCGCATCTTTACGGCGATGATCGAGCAGGTCGACGTCAAGCCATTGCGGGAGCTCAGCCAACGCGACATCGAGCGCGACACCCCGGAGTTTCGGCGCGTCGAGGACACACTGAACTTCCTCTCCCAGATCTACTCCCGGGAAGTCAGTCTCGACGACACCGTCTCGGTCGTGCACTTCACCGAAGTGATCGAGTTCCCGCCGCTCGACTAGACCCCCGTTCGCCTTGTAGGCCTCGCCGCACTCGGATAGCCTTTTGGCACTCGCATTCAGAGAGTGCCAACACAACGCCGAGGGAGGCCTGGATGAAGCTACAGCCGCTCGGAGATCGCCTTGTCGTCAAGGCGATTGAAGCCGAACAGACCACTGCGAGTGGTCTGGTATTGCCGGACACCGCGCAGGAGAAGCCGTCCCGCGGGACTGTCGTCGCCGTGGGTGAGGGTCGTTACGAAGATGGGAAGCGCGTCCCGGTCGACG
>CAVYHI010000002.1:0-17973 GCA_963768285.1 uncultured Thermoleophilia bacterium | reverse complement strand
GGTCGGCGTCTTCCGGGCCGAGCGCGCCCGGCGTGTTCACGCTGACCTGCAGGAAGGCCGGCCCGCTCTCCGGGTCGAGGTCGGACATGTCGATGGTCGTGGTGACGCCGTCGGCGTCCTTCATGACGAACAGCAGATCGAGGATGCGGACCGTGCCGCTGTCGACCAACTCCCTGAGCGCCGGCACGATCCGGCCGGTGAACTTGTTGCCGGGAAAGCCGATGATCACCACGTCAACCGGGCCCACCGCCATAGCCTCTCCTTATCGATCGTGGGTGCCGCGTCGATGCGGGCGCCCGCGCGAAGTGCAGGTCTCGTACACCCGGGAATCTTACACGCGCCTGCTTGCCTTCTGGGTCAGTACGTGCGTGCAATCCGGCCGCACCGAGCGCACGTGGATATCGGGACGCGCGAGGCCCCCAAAGCAGGCGACGTCCAGGGATCGCGACCCCACGCCGGTTGTGCAGGCAACGGTGCCGAGGTGATCTTCGGTCTGTGAGTTCGCGGCGCGTTCCGCGTGAGCGGCCGCGGTGCGGATCGCCGTCGTAACCGAACCGCTGCCGTCGTCGGTGACGCCAAGCTTCCCATCGTCGGCAGGCCCCCCGCGTTCGTCCCCCTAAGCTCGGCGCCTATCGCGCATGCCGCCGGCGCTCTAGGGTCGGCCTGAGAAGGCCACCCGGCCTTGCTGGTCTTCGCCACAACTACCCCCGGGAGGGGCGACATGAGAACTCTCCTTCGCATCACGCTGGACACTGAGGCGGGCAACCGCGCGATCCTGGACGGCAGCCTCGCAACGACCATTGGTCGGTTCGTCGAGATGACCAAACCCGAGGCGGCGTACTTTGGCCCGAACAGCGGACGGCGCAGTGCGATGTTCGTGTTCGACATGCAGGACAGCTCCCAGATCCCCGCGATCGCGGAGCCGTTCTTCATCGGGTTGGGCGCTGATATCGAGATGAGCCCGGTGATGAACCTCGAAGACCTGCAAAAAGGGCTCGCGGCTGTCGAACGCTAGTGAGCGACCAGCAAGCTCCGGCGGTGCGCCGTCGGGGCTTGCCGGCGGGTTCCGGGGCCCGCCGTCGGCCGGCTGCGACCACCCGCCGCCCTATCCGGGCGTCCGCAGGACTCCTTCAGGACGGAGCACGCAGGGGGCTATCCCAGAGCGCGTGGATGGCCCGCCCGCTGGCGGCGTCCGCGCTGGGTGTGTTTCCAACGGATACCTTTGCGCGGGAATCGGTCGGCGAATCGTCGCCAACCGTCAACGTCGCTGTGCGTCGGGCTCAGGGCGCCGTGATGGGTGCCGAACGTGGTCGGGGGAGCTTTGATATGACGTATCTCGCTGTGCAGCGGCTGATTGATCGGGTAGATCTCAGCCACCGGGCCTGCTGAGTCGTCGTGCGTGCGTCTCGAGCGTCTGTCGCGATGATCGTGGCGGCGTCGCTGGTCGCGGCGGCCGCATGCAGCCAGATCGGCTCGGCGACAGCCGGACGCCTCGCGGCGGGCGCCGTGCCCCAGGTTCCGCTGGCCAAACTCGTGGGACAGACGATCGTGGTGCGAATGCCAGGTCGCAATCCGACCAGGGCCTTCCTCGCGCGGATCCGGGCCGGGCAGGTCGGCGGCATCGTGTTGTTTGCGGAGAACTTCGGAGCATCGGGGCCACGTGCGCTGGTCGCCCAGTTGCAGGCAGCAGCAGCTCAAGGCGGGAATCCACCCCTCCTGGTCGCGATCGACCAAGAGGGCGGCATCGTGAAGCGCCTGCCGGGTGCGCCGACACTCGCCCCTCCGCAGATGCGGACCGCCGCGATCGCCGCAGCGCAGGGCCGCGCGACGGCTCGCAACCTGCGTCGCTTCGGGGTCAACGTCGATCTCGCGCCGGTGCTGGACGTGGGCAGGGGTGGGTTCATCACGCCCCGGACATTCGGGTCAACTCCGGCAGCGGTCGCCTCGCATGGGGTCGCGTTTGCCAACGGACTCTCTGCAGGGCTCGTCGCGGCGACGGCCAAACACTTCCCCGGCCTCGGCTACGCCGTGACGACGACAGATACCTCGGTGGTGGTCATCCGCGCACCGCGCACCGCCCTGTTGGCTGACCTCGTCCCATTTCGGTCTGCGATTGCCGCCGGCGTGCCACTGGTCATGGTCGGAGCCGCGGAGTACCCGGCCCTTGGTCCTGCGATTCCGGCCGCTGTCTCGCGGACGATCGTGACCGGGCTGCTGCGCACGTCGCTTGGGTACCGCGGGGTGGTGATCACCGACGCGCTGGTGACGCCGGCGATCACCCGACACTGGAGTGTTGCGAATGCGGCCGTACTTGCCGTGGGCAGCGGCGTCGACATGGTCCTTGCGGCAGGCACCACGAGCCGCGGCGCCGATGCGACGTCGAGTGCGGTGTTCGCCGCGGAACTGTCGGCCGCGCGCCGCGGGCGTCTGTCGTCGCAGACGTTGTTGGCGGCCTACGGTCGCATTGTCCGGCTCAAGCAGCGAATCGCGGCCGGCCTGATTCCGTGACTTGCGCAGGGACGTCCGCGCTCACGCGGCGATTCCCGTAGTTGAAGGCGGTATTGCCGCAGGGATGACCGCCTCCGGGGTCCTGGCGAACCCTGCGTCTGGGCGGTCTCGAGGAGCCGCAGGCGACCCTTCGAGGGAGTAGCGAGAGTTCTCACGAGCGAGGCCTCGGGGTGACGTCGCCGCCGCGCAGCCGCGGCGGCGAATACGGCCCCGCCTTTGCCCGGCGTCACCCGGAGATGCGAAGGTGGACTGGCTGCTCACCGAAGGCGGTGGCGCTGACGCGCGGCGGTCGCCCTCACGCCGGCCGAGACGCGGCGGTCGACGTGACCTTGGCCGCGCCGTGATCGTGCTAGCGTGAGCGGAACTCTCTTTGAGATTACTCGCAAGCTAAGGAATAGTTATGAGCAGCAGCAACCCGGACGGCATCAAGGTTCGGACCCTTCGCGCACTGTCCGGCCGCGGCGGTCCGCAACACCGCCTCAAGATCGGTGCCGGCGTCATCCTGATCGGTGTCATCCTGATGCTGGTCTCGGGCTTCTGGCTTGGGCTCCTTGTTGTCGCCCTCGGGGTGATGGTCGCCGGGGTGTTCAAGGGCAAGCGGTCCTAGCCGCCGGCTCGTGGCCCGCGCCATGCGAGACGCATACCAGGGTCTGCCGCGACGCCGAGTCGCTCCCGGCGCGCACTGGGCCAGCGGTGATGTGCGTTCCGCAGGAGTCGGATGAGCCGGTCAGACGCGGCGGGTGCGCGGGGCGCTGCCCCGGGTGAGACCGCCATCGAGTTCTTGACCGCCGGAGTCGAGCTGAGTGAGCTCCTGTCTGACGTGGTGCGCCGGCGCGGCGGGCTTACTCTGGCGCAGTACCGCACCCTTGCGGCGCTTCGCGGAGCCAGAATGCGGGAGCCCTGGGAGCTTGCCCGCGCGGTGCAGGTGAGCTCTCCGCACATGACCTCCGTCCTCGACCAGCTCATGCGCTTGGGGTTCGTCGAGCGCCATGTGGATCCCGCCGATCGCCGCCGTCGGCAGGTCGCCCTCACCGACGCCGGCCGGCGACGCCTCCGCGCCTTGTCGCCCCACGTGGTGGCACTGGAGGCGCGTATCCTCGAGATCGCGTTCACCGAGAGCGAACGCGCGGTCCTGAACGAGCTTGTGCGTCGGTTGCGTGCCGGTATTGCTGAACTGGTGGTCTCCGAGGGCGCTGCCGCCCGAACGGTGCCGTGACCCCAGGGCCGGTCTCAGCGCCCACGACGCCAACCTCGCGGGGTCGGGTCGGGGGCGATGCGTCGGCGAGGGCCTCACCGGCGCGACGGTGAGGTGGAGGGGATGAGCACCAGTAATCGTGGCGGCAAGTTGCTGGCCCGCGTCGATCGCTGGCAGCAGCGGCACCGCGCAACCGCGATCGCCGTCGCGACGATCAAGAAGTTTGAGGCTGACCAAAGCGGCAACCTGGCCGCCCAGCTGGCCTTCTGGGCGTTCTTCTCGATGTTCCCCTTGATGCTCGCCGCCGCGACCCTTCTTGGCTGGTTTCTCCCGAGCGACGTCAGCGACGACGTCCTCCGCACGATCGACGACTACGTCCCGCTCGTCGACTTCTCGCACCGGACCATCAGCGGCAGTTGGTGGGCCCTGATCTTGGGTCTGGTTTCCACGATCTGGGCCGCGACCGGCGTGACCCGCACCGCCCGTGTGGTCTTCGACTCGGTCTGGCGCGTGCCCGCGACAGAGCGCGGAGGCGTGGTCGCGCAGACCCTCGGCGGACTGAAAGCGCTCGCGCTGGTCGGGGTGGCGCTCGTTGTCAGCGTGCTCACGACGGGTTTCGTGTCTGGCACCAGCAAGCAGCTCGATATCAGCGCGCTCGCCGTCGCCGGGGGGTACGCGATCGCGGTCGTCATCGACATTGTCGTGTTCCTGATCGCCTTCCGCGTGCTGACATCGCGCGATGTCTCGACGCGCGATGTGGTGCCGGGCGCCCTCGTCGCGGGCGTCGGCTTCTGGGTCCTGCAGGCGCTCTCGTCGCTGATCATCTCGCGCTACCTGCAACACGCCCAGAAGACCTACGGCAACTTCGCCACCGTCATCACGCTGCTGTGGTGGTTCTATCTGACGGGGGTGCTCACCGTCCTCGGGGCGCAGCTGAACGTCGTCCTGCGGGAGCGGATCTGGCCGCGGAGCTTGCGCGCGACCGGCTGACCCCGTCCTGTCCGTGGCGGGCGTCCGGCAAGGGGCGCCGGGAGCCGCTCCGCCGTCACGCGGCGCCTAGTGTCGCCGACCCTACCCCCCCCATCCGGTCGGTGTACTGACCACGTGCCGCCTCCCGGGCGGGGGATGCCGGCAGTTGAGGTGCCACGGGCGAGTTCGGGGCTGGCGCCAACGGCGTCGGCGCTCAACCTGAGCTACCGTGCCCAGTCCGGCGGGGCTACGACCAGAACTCGTCCCACGCGTAGAGGGCAGAGAAGTACTCCCGACGGTCACCCACCCGGCCGTCTTGAGTTCAAAGACGCAGCAGCAGGAGACATCCAAGTGCTTGCCGTTGCGCTCCGCGGTGTTGTGATGAATGCCGATTACCCGGCCGTCATCGTCGGTCAGCACGCGCTCCAAGCTGGCTCTGAAGATCCCTCCTGTCTCGCTCGCCTAGCGGCCGAAGTGGCCAAAGGTCGCCTCGCGGCCCTTGTGGTCGCCGGCAAGGGTGCTGTGTCCCGGCGTGTGCCATGACGCGCTCGGGTCGAAAAGCTCGGTGAGCGTCTCCATGTCGGCGTGTGAAGGCCGCATAGCCGCGCCTGACAAGTGCGGCGTTTGGGTGCTCGGTGGTGATGGTGCTCATCGCTTCTTTGGTTGCTCGACCGGACCAGCATCTGACCCGGACTACCACACCCGCGTCGGACGAGCGTCCTACGCGGGTGAATGACGTCGCGCTCGATCCCGACACTGGACACGGACACGCCCAGCGAGCAGACCCCGAATCAGTCCACGGGACAGACGCCGCGGGAGATTCGGGCTGTGCGCCAGGAGATCAACGCCGCGTGCATGCGTCGCGTTTGACGTTGCGACGGTGACTGACGGTGATGCCCGAGAGGCCGAGCGGCCGCGCACCACGGGCGCCCGACGCCGACGCGCACGGCTTCACGTGCCTTCGCCGGCAACACCGAGACGGGACGACCGACGGCTGCGCCTCGGGGGGTCGGCGAGTTCTTCGTGACCTTGCGGGACGGCCCATGTGCGGTGCATGCAGGGTCTGAACGCGCGCGTTACGGCCGAGCCGACGTCGTCAGCACGGCCGTAACGCAAGGAGCGTGCCTACAGGTTCTCGACCCCGCGACGGATCCGATCCAGACCCTCCTCGAGCATCTCGTCGGGGCAAGCGTACGTGAGTCGGATGTGTCCCTCACCGCGGTCACCGAAGGAGGTACCCGCGACGACGCCGACCTGGTACTGCTCGATGAGGTAGTCCGCGAACTGCTGGGCGGTCATGCCGGTGCCCCGGATGTCCGGGAACACGTAGAACGAGCCGTCCGGCGTCGGGCACTCGATGCCGTCGATCGCGTTGAGGGCCGCGACGGTCTTGTCGCGCTTGGCCTGCAGGCGCGCGGTCTGCGCGAGCACGTGGTCCTGGGGACCCGTGATCGCGGCCAGGGCGGCGATCTGGACGAAGGCCGGCACGTTGGTGACCGAGTTCTGCTGGAAGATGTCCATCGCGGTGATGAGCTCTTTGTTGGCCACACACCAGCCGATGCGGAAGCCGGTCATGATGTAGGTCTTGCTGAAGGTGTCGACCAGGATCGACTGGTCGGCCATGCCCGGGACCGCGGCGATCGTCTTGTGGACCGACGGTGGATACACCATGTGGCTGAAGATCTCGTCGGTCAGGACGACCACGTTGTGCTCCAGGCACAGCTCGGCGATCTCCTCGAGTTGGCCGACAATCATGCCGTTCGGGCGTTGCGGCGAGTTGATGATCAGCATCTTGGTCTTGGGCGTGATCAGGCTGCGCAGACTGTCGAGATCGAAGTGGAAGTCCGGCTCGATCAGCGGCGCGTAGACGACCTTGCCGCCGGCGTAGGTGATCCAGAACTCGTCCGGCGGGTAACCGGGGTTCGGGAAAATGACCTCGTCGCCCACGTCGACCATCGTCAGCAGCGACTGCGTCAGGGCGTGCTTGGCGCCCATCGTGACGAGCACTTCGTCGCGGCTCGTGGGGCGACCTCGCCTGGTGGCTTCCTCGGCGATCGCGTCACGCAGCTCGGGTATCCCTGGACCAGGGACGTAGCGCACGTGGCCTTCATACACCGCGCGCGTAACAGCCTCGTAGATGTGAGGCGCCGGGTAGAACTCGTCACCCTGGAAGTCGCCCTTCTCGAAGTGAATGACCCGCTTGCCGGTCTCCTTCTCGAGGGCCTCTGCCTTGCGCATTGACGCCCACTGCTTGGGCAGCACGAAGTGCGAGGTGCGGCTCGAAAGTCGGAGCGGGCGAACGATTGGTAGTGGGCTGACGGTAGTCATCGGAGTCGCTCCTCGGACGTCGATGTGGTCAACACCAGCGTAGATCTGCCGTTGCCCCCAGGGAAATACCGGTTTTCGCATGATTGATACTCTTATGGTTATGAATGTCACGCTTCGGCATCTGCGCTATTTCTTGGCCGTCGCCGATGAGCTGAGCTTCACCCGCGCGGCGGAGCGGCTCCATGTCGCGCAACCCGCGGTCAGCGCCCAGATCCGCGAGCTGGAACGCGACGTGGGGGTCGTGCTGCTGCGGCGCACGACCCGGCGGGTTGAGCTCACCGAGGCTGGCCAGTCGCTCGCCGCCGACGCCAAGCGGCTATTGGAGGGGCTCGATGAGGCGTGCGCGCGCGCACGCCGGGCGGCCGAGGGCAGTTCCGGGAAGTTGCGCATCGTCTACACGGCGAGTACGGCATATCAGGCCCTCCCGCTCATTCTTGAAGAGCTGGAATCCCGTGCACCGGAACTTCTGGTCATCGCCGACCAGTTGTGGGCCACCGAGGTCGTCGGTGCCGTCCTGTCCCGAGACGCCGACCTCGGCCTGGTGCGCCTCCCGAGCCCCCACGAAGACCTGGTGGAGCACGTACTCCGGCGGGAGCCCCTGGCAGTGTTTGCCAGCCGCGAGAACCCACTTGTCGCGCGGCAGGAAGTGGCGGTGCGCGATCTGCAGGATCAGGTGATCCTGGCCGTGCCGCAGGCTCTGGCGTCGGGGTTTCACGACCTCGTTGTCGGGCTCTGCCGACGCGCGGGGTTCGAGCCAATGATTCTGGATGTCACCGCACCAGGCCATCGGGAGCCGCTGCTCTCGCACCTGGCCCGCCATCCGCACCAGGTCTTCGTGGGACCCGTGTCGATCTCAACGATGCCGTGGCCAGGGGTGGGGCATGTGCTGATCAGTGACACGGACGCACGCATGCCGCTTAGCATCATCTCGCCGCGCACGGAGCCCGCTGCGCCAGTGTCGCTTGCGTTGGACGCCGCGCTGGCGGTTGTCGAGCGCGAAGGGTGGCTTCGTCCTTAATAGCCTGCGGTCACGGACCGTGGTTGGCACAATCCGAGCCGCTTGGACCTCGAACCCTTGGGGCTCTGAGCAGCCGCGCCGCGCCGCGCCGGTTCGACGCCATGGTGCAGAACGGTAGTGGGGCGGCCCGGGATAGGGCCTCGATAAGCCCCGGCACGTTCCGCTGGCCCGTCGTGTACCGGAACGAACGGGCCATGCACCCCGCCACGGAAGGCGCGATCGGGGACGCCTGACGCTGCCGGCCACGGCCGGACCAGGCATCCCGGCCCGGCCGTGTTCCAAGGCGACGGAGCGACGCTGCCTATGCCCCGACCAGCTCCCGCCAGCCCGGGTAGACCTCGTCGACGCTGGATCCGGACAGCGCCATGTCCGCACGCCAGTCCTCGAGATGGAGGACGCCGCGCAGATGGAACGAGGTGAACTCCGGCGACATCGCGATCCCTCCAAGCGCCTGCTGGTCGCCGCGGATGAGCAACATCCCGCCGTCGGTCCCGGTGAAGTTGCTGACCCATTCGTAGCTGGCAATCTGGCCAGCCTCGGCGAGCTTCGCCCAGTAGGCCGTGGCGTCGTCGGCGAGCTTCATCGCCTCCACCTCGTGGCCCGACCGCGCGGTGCTCCACCGAACGATGATCATCCCCTGCATGGCCACCCTCCTCTGTCGTGCCGCCCGGAAATCGGGGCGTACGCCGACCGTATCCGCGGCATTCGACGGTGTCATCGGGAGAACCCACAAGCTGCGCCACGTCGATGCGAACTCGCGCACAGAGCAACTACCTAGGCGTCACCTGCGCATCGGCCACATGGGCGCCCCGGTCGGGGAAGTACCCCATCCCCGGGCAGTATTCCTCTCTCGGCGCATGTCGCTGAATACGCCTCCGCACGCCTGGCGCATTCGGCATGCCCGGCATGACGTCTCGCGGGGGACTCGCGCAGCTGCGCGGATCTGAATGGACCCTGGTTGGCACAATCCGAACCATTTTGGGCTCAGACCGTTTGGGCTCTGGTCGGATTCCACAGAACGTGGGGCGTGCCAAACCACGCGCCGCGGAACCCACGCTGGAGTCAAGCCCGCGAGCGTAGAAAGCTTCAGGGCCCCGTCCGGGCCCCGTCGGTGTCCACTGCCTCAACTGGACTCGCGCTTGCCATGACACTTCCGGGCGCCACCCGTCTCACGCGGCCGACTCTACGGGCTGACGAAGAATTGTGCGGAGTTTCTCCGGTGCTGCCCGGCGGGGATCGCCGAGGTAGATCTCGTGGTGTCGGCCACGAGGGCGGAATCCGTTGGCGGCGATCGCCTTGTGGAGTGCGATGATGCTGATCTGCTCAGTGGCGTAGGGCCCCATGTGCATAATCTGGGCGCTGGGTCCCTCGGTCCAGCGCTCATATCTCAACGCGTCGAGGCGCGTGAGGCCCTCTCGCTGCCTCGACTCGGCGATCGCTCGCTCGATCGTCATATCGTCGATCGGCGGGGGCTGCATCATCATCGCCCGCCAACGCCACTGGCTGCGGTCGGATGCGTCCACGCTCGTTGCGCCCGTTGCGATGGACTCCATCGTCGTCTGTGCTCCGGCTCCCTCGACCCACCACAGCGCTTCAAGTGCCATCACCGGGGGCGCCTCACCGTTCGCCTTCTTCAAGGCGAAGTGCAACCCGTAGCTCACGGAGGAAAGGGCCTGAACTGCGTTCGCAAACGCCGCGTCGTCTGGCGCGCCACAACCGTCGATCATGACGAAACCAAGCTCTGGCACGTCGACGAATTCGACCTTGCCCCGGCGCACCTTGTACAGCGCGTCGACAGTTGGGTCACCGGTGCTCCTCGCGGCCATTGGGCCATGGTAGCGTCATCGTCCGGGCCTTCAGAATCGGGGCTGCGCGGAGCCCGAGGGCGATCACAGTGGACCGTGGTTGGCAGAATCCGAACCAGTTGAGGCTGGCACCATTCGGCCTCCGACGGCGTGCACCAGTCGCAGGTGCGATCGGCAATCGCGGAGCGCGACGTCTGCGCGCTGCTCTTTGACAGCCCGCGCTCCACATTCGAAGTCGCGGGTTTCGTCGTGGGTGACGGGAAGCAGAAGCCTCGTTTAGTCCGACCGCGTGGACGTCGCTGCCAACGAGCAGTCCGCCGATTCCTCGGCGCCCCAAGTCGGGCCGTATGACCCCGGGGACCGGTCGAATACGGCAGCGCGCTCGGTGATGCGCTCGTGCGAGACCGCGGGCTGCGCTTGGCTGCCGCGGATGGTGGCATCGCTTACGTGCCGCCGACCGACAGCTTCCGGGCCAGGGGCCTACTCGGCGGGAGCTTGAACGATCGCGGCAAACGAGCCGACGCCCAGCAGCGACGCCGCGGGCACCTCCCGGTCACCGACCACGAGGGTTTCGATGACGCCGGTCACCGGGTCGAACACGACGTCGCTGATCGTGCCCAGGTCGTTCCCGAGGTCGCTGAGTACGCGCATGCCGACAAGCTCGAGCATTCCGTCGGCAGCAGCGCGTTCACGATCGTCGCGAGGCGGATGTAGGACATCCTCGTCCGCGACCATCACAGCGTCCGGCCCGAACCCACTGACGTGCTCCCAGTCGACCACGAGGGCCTTGCGACCCTTGCCCACGACCAGTGATGTGATGCGCGATCGCTTGGTGTCAACCACAAGGTGGCGGAGCTTGCCGAGCTCCTCCGCGCTCGTCCGGCTGACGACTCTCCGTCCATCGGCAGCAGCGAACCCATCGCTCATCGGAGGCCCAGTCTAGAACGGAACTCGTCCACCGCCGCCCCCAGCCCAACCAAGTCGTCCTCGACGAACTCCTTCGTCGCCTCTGGGACGACCAGCGCGCTGCCCGACACTGCCAACTGGGTGGACAGCGGGATGTAGCCGGTTGCACCCGATGCCGTGTCGATCTCGTAGCCGACCACCTGTCCATTGCTTCCCACCAGGACGACGACGTCCCGCACTTGGCCGAGGCTCGTTCCTCCTTCGGTCAGGACCTCGTCGCCGGTCACGTCCCGGCCTGATGGCGGCGCACCGACGTCCGGCGGCGCGTCTTCTGGCTGGATGAGGCTGCTCTCATCGTCGACCATGACCGCGTCGCGGCCGATCGCGCGGATCCTCTCGGCAGGGAGCACCTCGCGACGTCGACCGGCCAGGAAGCCGCGTTTGTTGAGCGTGAGGCCGACGACGCGTCCGGCTTCTGGGCTGTAGATCACGTCGCGGACCTCAGCCACGTCCTCGCCACGATCGATTGTCACCACGGGCAGGCCTCGGATGGTCGACCCGGTCACCAGCAGCCTCATCGCTTCCTCCGCGTGGCGATCACGCCACCAGAGCGCCGACGGTGCCGGACAATGGCGCCGATCAGGACGATGAGGACGATGACCACCAAGACGAGAACGAGCCACGCTAGGGCACTCACCAGAAAACCTCCGATCTGCCCGGATTCTAGACGCGCGAGGAGTGCACCCCGCGGGGTGCACTCCTCGCAAACCGGTGTTGCGGCGCACTCCGGCGCGGAGGTTCCCTACCCGATGCTCACGAAAGAATCCGCGCCTTCGCGCGGGCAAATTCCTCGTCACTGAGCGCGCCACTTTCGTGCAGTGCCGCGAGGTGGGCGAGTTCCTCGGCTGTTGAGCGATGCCGCCGAATCCGCCAACCGGTGGGGGGCTTGCGCGACGACACCCACAAGCGAACGCCGCCGGCCGCTGTTGACAGCGCGGCACGCAGCTCGGGTCCCGCAGTCGTGTCGGGGAACTCGCGCCGGGTTTGGCGTCGCAAGACGTAGACCCCTGCGGCGAGCAATGCGCCGAGGATGAGGATCCCGATCGGTGTGCGCAGCGCGTAGGTGCCACCCCACAGGACGACGAGGATGTAGGCGACCCCGACGACCGTCCACGCGATCCCGGGCCGGTTGTTGAGGACCGGAGCACTCCAACGGCGCAGCGCGGTCGCAGGCCGTGTGGGTCCCGCGAGGACAGACGCGATGACGATCAGCGCGCCATAGAACACGGTCGCCCAGCCGAGCTCGCCGAGTGTCGAGGTGCCGATGACCCAAACGTGCTGGGCGGGCACCGCATATTCCGAGGTCGTCAAACCTCCGATCACGTAATCGCCGACCAAGCGACGAGCCACAAAGACGATCAGGCCAACGACCACAAACGCCCAGCCGATGCTCCACAGCGTCTTGCGGCGGATCCCGTCGGCGAGGTACAGCGCGAGGGCAAACAGGGCCAAGACGAGCACGATAAGCCAGACGCTTAGGATCCGGATTGCGCGGACGCCCGTCTGCGCGAGGCTGAGCTGGTTCGAGCGCATCACCGTGATGACGCCGGTATTCGCGGGCAGCTTGTTAACCGCGCTGGCCGGGAGCCCAAGATCCGTGCCGACCTCTTTGAGCATCTGACCGAGGTTGACCTGCACAGTGCCGCTGCCGGTCGTGACGCCATGGCCGACCTTGTTCTCGAGCACGGCGATCAGCTGCTCGTGCGCCGTGGTGGCCGCCGTCACGAATAGCGCCTGCACGCGCGGCCTGGCCAAGAGCAGGTCGACCCCCTGCGCTGCCGGACCCTGAAGCGCGGCCGCAGCCGGGGCCGCGAGCGGTTTCAGCTCGGAGGGCAGTCGCTGTTTGATCTCCGACGAGACGTCCACATTGGCGTAGAGCTGATCGACCAGATATACCGATAGGGCCCGTCGCACCGCTGCGTCTTGGACGAGCGCCGTACTCGTTTGCGTGGACGACGAGTTGCTGAGCAACTCGTCGTTGATCCAGATCGCAAGGATCGCCAGCAGCCCCGCGAGCGACGCGAGCAGGATCAGTGCCCCCACGGCGGTCCGACGGGGCCTGCTCAATGGTGCCGGTCCGAGGGGCTCTTCGAGCGGGGCGGATGATGGATTGGACGTCATCTGAGCAGAGTGACGTTGCGTTCACCGACGCACGCGATCCAAGCCGACGCGTAATCGGGGGCCGGATTCGGCTGCTCGTCGCCGCCTACCGTCTGATCAGTCACGTGTCGACCCCTTGCCGAGCTCCTCGTCGCCGAGCGTTGGGGTGGGCCACGAGCCCGACGAGCGTCCGTTCGGAGGTGGACAGAATAATGCCGTGGAGCTCAGACGGCGCCATCGGCGATGGGCTGAACGCCACGGCCTTGGGCAACGACGTACGTCATGCACCCGATGTCGCCTGCCGCGCACTCGGCGCAGGTCCCGATGGGGGTCCGCGGCCGCGCCCCGTGCCGAGTGCCGAAGCGCGTCACTCGATTGCTCGCAGGGCGTGTGCCGGCAAGTGCGGCCGGGACGAGCTTGCGCCACGAGGACGCGTCCTCGTGGCCGCCATCGCCAGGCGATCCGCGTGACGCGCTCAGCGCCGCTCCATCTAGGGCACGAGGATGCCTCGACCCTGCAGTCTCCCGGCCTCGAGGTCGTCCATGGCGTCGTTGACCGCGTCGAGCGGGTAGGTCCGCGTGCGCAGCGCGACGCGTTCCGCCGCGGCAAGCGCCATCAGCTCGGCGAGATCGTTATAGCTGCCGACAAGGTTGCCCACGATATTGCGCTCGGTAGAGATCACGTCGATCGCTGAGACGTGCAACGTCCCGCCGTAGCCGATGATGAAGTGACTGCCGGCTCGTCTGGTCATCTGCCAGCTGTCACGTTCAGCCCCGTTCTCGGCCACGAAGTCGAGCACCACCTCGGCCCCGAATCCATCAGTGAGATCGAGGACCCGCTGGACGTGGTGCCCATCCGCGAGGATGGCCTCGTCGGCGCCCCAGTCGGTTGCCAGCTGCAGCGCGGCTGGGTTGGCGTCGATCGTAATGATCCGCGTTGCGGACAGGACGCGAAGACACTGGATGCCGATGTGGCCCAATCCACCGGCCCCGACCACCACGCAGGTGGTGCCCGGGTACAGCAGGGGCAGAGCCTTCTTCACAGCGTGGTAGGCGGTGAGCCCGGCATCGGCAAGCGCCGCCACGTCGCCCGGCTGCGTGCCCTGGTCGAGCTTGACGACTGATCGAGCCGTGGTGCGCACGATCTCGGCCATTCCGCCATCGGTATCGATGCCGGGGAACGCGCTGGCCATGCAATGCACGTCGTCGCCCGCTCGGCAGTAGCGGCAGAAGCCGCAGGTCATGAGCGGGTGCAGGATTACCGCGTCCCCGGCTTGCAGGTGCTCCACCCCGGAGCCCACCTCTCGGACCCAGCCCGCGGTCTCGTGCCCAAGCGTGTAGGGCAGGCTCACGCCGGAGCGGTCCGCCCACTGGCCTTGGACGATGTGCAGGTCAGTTCGGCACAGTCCTGACCCGCCAACGTCGACCAGCACATCGTGAGGCCCGCGCAGGACCGGCTCGGGCACCTCCTCGACCACCGGGCGCTCTCCGTAACGGTGGAGCCGGACCGCTCTCATCGCGCACCTCCAAGGGACGTGGGTACCGGATCGAACCTCGAGTGTGCGCCGCCGCCCGACACACGCATCGACGCGCAGGCTGACGCCGCTCGATCGGGTTAGCCGGGCTGCACCGTGTAGCTGACGGTCTGCACTCGGATCTTGCCATCGCTGAAGACGAACGTATCGACGCCGTCATCGACGTGTCCGCCCTTGCCTTGCGCCTTCCAGTCCAGGTAAAGGATGTCCTCTGCAAACACCGTGTTCAGGTCCCACTGGGCCTGCGGCACCTCGGACAGCAGCTGGGTAAAGACCTGTCGCGCCCCGTCGTGGCCACGGTAAACCTTCCCCTGCACGATCAGGATCGCGTCGTCGCTGTAGTCGGAGATGATTGCCTCGAGATCCTCCGCACCCAAGGACTGGCCGTGGTGCGCGAACACTTCTTGCGGGCTACGACTGGCTGTCGTCATCGTCTCGCCTCATTGTCGGCAGGTTGTCGGAGTCTGCTCCCGGCGGGCTTCGCAGGTTGCTCCGAGCCGAACTGAAACCCTGCATCGAATATAGGTCCTCGGTTGCGGCGTGGCTAGTAGCGAATGTCGCAAAGGCGTCCTCGGTGCATGGCAGCGCGCTCCGCAATGGGGTAGCGGCGCGAGCGATCTTGGCGTGACGGGACGGGTTGCTGACGGCCTGACGGGTTGTTGACGGCCTCTGAGCGCCGGACGACGCCCGAAGAGATCTGCAGTCAGCCAGTTCGTGAGCTTGCTAATTAGCCTCGACGCGCTCGAGGCTCGGCGCGACTGACCTGTTCGGGAACGCGATACAGCAGCGCCACTCAGGCTTCACGTTCGCGCCGTCGATCCCACGGAAGTTGTCTAATTTCGTGGATTAGCTCTTGGCTTTGGACTTGTTCAGGGTCACGGCGGCGCGAACGAGCGTCTTCAACGCCGTCCTCGTCGATCTTCTCGCCCTCGTGGAAGTCGATGGCACGCCGTGTGTTCCCGTCAAGACTGGAGTTGAAGAGGCCCGAAGGATCCTTCAGAGCAGCCCCTTTGGCGAAGGTCATCTTCACGACGTTCTTGTAAGTCTCGCCCGTGCAGATCAGTCCGTCGTGCGACCACACTGGAACGCCTCTCCACTTCCACTCCTCGACGACTTCGGGATCGGCTTCCTTGACCAAGGCACGGAGCCGGCTGAGCATCTCGCCCCGCCAGTCGCCTAGCTCCTCGATTCGCGCGTCTATCAGCCGAGACGGAGACTGGCTCGTCTGCGGCCCGCTCTTCTCCATGCCCGTTGCTCTTCCTCGGTTCCGATGCCGTGATAATTGGGGGGCATCTCCACCGTGCCAAATTCTACCTCGAGCTGCGAGTAACCGGCTCTGTGCGCATCTTGCGCACCCGTGAGGGCACCCTCCTTGGGGCTGGTGTCGATTCGCTCAACAATGGCCGGGTCGATGTCGCTTCAGACGAGTCGGCTGTTCCAACGGTTCGAGCATCACCATCTGTCGTGCTGGGCGACCGGATGCGAGAAGTACGTCGCCACCAGGGCAAACGTTGCGAATCTGACAACTTGGTGGACCTTGCCACCGAGCGTGGCGTTGTAGGACTCGATCCTACGACCATGGAACTAACAGGTCTGTGCGCCGAGTGCCGCTGAGTACTTCACGGTCCAGATAGCCCTGTAATAACAGAGGATGTTCCACGAGGAGTGACGAGGGTTGGCTACCGCCGAGTGCAGTGGAGTCTGTTGACCATCTGTTGACCCCGTTGGGGGCAACCACGCGTGCCGCCCAGTGGCGTCAGCGCCCCGGCCTCACGGGCTCGCCAATCCGCGTCCATATCGCGCCCACGATGTAGAACGGATCCAAGGGGCACTTCGTCGCATCCCCGGCGAACCTGCAAGGCGCCCCCATGCCGAAAGGGCGGTGTGCCATGGGCGACGTGGTCCGGCGGGTGTGGGATGCACTGTGCGTGGCGATGTCCCGTGCGCATCGCCGGTCCGCTCAGGCGGTCCGATCATGCGTGCGCCATGCTACGTCGTTAGGCTCAGCGGGCGGGGGGATCCGTGCGATCGCTGTTGGTCTGGCGCTCGCCATCGGTCCCGCCACGCTGCCTTTCGGGATCAGCCCCACCGCCGGCGCCAGTGCCGCACCCGCCCCGATGCTGCTGACCTACAACACCACACTCGGTGGCAAGGTCCTCCAGTTGCCGATAAGTGGCGGATCGGTGACGGTCAACTGGGGCGACGGCACCACGAACACCGCGCTGACCCACACGTACACAAGCGCAGGAGCCCAGACGGTCTCGATCTCGGGCACGGCGACTCGTTTCGGGCAGGGGGGTCTGTACTGCAGCGGCGCGTACACCGGTAGCGCTGGAATCACGGCCGTCGCGTCGTTCGGTGACCTCGGAATCACGAACTTGAGCGGTGCCTTCGACGGTGCGATCCACTTGACCTCGGTGCCTGCGACGTTGCCGTCGGGCGTGACGAACACGAGCTACATGTTCTGCGGCGCCTCCAGGTTCAACCAGCCGATCGGCGGTTGGAACACATCGGCGGTCACGCACATGAGCTTCATGTTCGGCGCCTCCAGGTTCAACCAGCCGATCGGCGGCTGGAACACATCGGCCGTCACCGACATGAGCTTCATGTTCTGGCGCGATAACGCGTTCAGCCAGCCGATCGGCGGTTGGAATACGGCTGCGGTCAGGAACATGGAAGGAGCGTTCGGGGGTGCCAGCGTGTTCAACCAGCCCATCGGCGGTTGGAATACGGCTGCTGTCACGAACATGGACGACATGTTCGGGAGCGCCTCCCGGTTCAACCAGCCCATCGGCGGTTGGGATACGGCTGCGGTCACGAACATGGACGGCATGTTCGTCGGCGCCTTTGCGTTCAACCAGCCGATCGGCGGGTGGAACACAAGCTCGGTGACGGACATGGGCTTCATGTTCAGCCAGACCTTGCGGTTCAATCAACCGATTGGCCGTTGGAACACCGGTGCGGTGAGATACATGGACGCGATGTTCGAGGGCGCCACCGCGTTCGATCAGCCGATCGGCACCTGGAACACGGGTGCCGTTACGGACATGAGCTACATGTTCGCGCCTTCCGTCGTCGGCGCCGCCGCGTTCGACCAACCGATCGGGGCCTGGAACACGGCGCATGTCACCGACATGACCGACATGTTCGAGGACGCGGCCAGGTTCAATGAGCCGATCGGCGCCTGGCAGACGGGAGCCGTGACCGGTATGAGCGAAATGTTCTTGGGCGCTTCCCGGTTCAATGAGCCGATGGGCAGCTGGAACACCGGTGCGGTGACCAACATGAGCTACATGTTCGACAGGGCAGTCCGATCCAACCAGCCGCTCGGCGCCTGGAATACCGCTCGCGTCATCACCATGTGCAACATGTTCGCCTATGACCGGGTCTTTAACCGAGCGATTGGCACTTGGAACACCGCTCGTGTCACAAGCATGAGGGACATGCTCTCTGGCGCGGCCAGCTTCAACCAGCCGCTCGGCAAGTGGAACACCGCGCGTGTGACGGACATGAGCGGCATGTTTTGGGGCGCACTCAAGTTCAACCAGCC
>CAVYHI010000001.1:0-118732 GCA_963768285.1 uncultured Thermoleophilia bacterium | reverse complement strand
ACGCGATCGACGTCACGCCCGACGACTTCGGCCGGATCGCCGCGCAGACCGCCAAGCAGGTGATCCTGCAGCGCATCCGCGAGGCCGAGCGGGACATGATGTACGAGGAGTACCGCGACCGCGTCGGCGAGCTGGTCACCGGCATCGTGCAGCAGTCGGACCCGCGCTACACGCTCGTGCAACTGCGCGAACGCGTCGAGGCGCTGCTGCCCAAGTCCGAGCAGGTCGAGGGCGAGCGCTACGACCACGGCCAGCGCATCAAGGCGGTCATCAAGGAAGTCTCGCAGCTCGACCAAGGGCCCGCGATCATCGTCTCCCGGCGCGACCCCGAGCTGGTCAAGAAGCTGTTCGAGCTCGAGGTCCCCGAGATCGCCGACGGCCTGGTCGAGATCGCCAACGTCGCCCGCGAGCCCGGCTATCGCTCGAAGATCGCGGTCGATCTCCACACGCGACGGCGTCGACCCGGTCGGCGCCTGCGTCGGCCCGCGCGGCTCGCGCGTGCGCATGGTCGTCAGCGAGCTGCGCGGCGAGAAGATCGACATCATCCCCTTCAACGACGAGCCCGCCCGCTTCGTCGCCAAGGCGCTCTCGCCGGCGCGCGTGCGCGAGGTGCTCGTCGATGACGAGGCCAAGCAGGCCACCGTCATCGTGCCCGACGACCAGCTGTCGCTGGCCATCGGACGCGAGGGCCAGAACGCGCAGGCTGGCGGCGCGGCTGACCGGCTGGCGCGATCGACATCCGCTCGGAGAGTCGACTTCGCCGCCGAGGAGCCCGAGCACGGCTACGAGGAGGAGGAGGTGGGCGAGGGCCGCTGCGCTGCGATCCTGCCAACGGCCGGCGCTGCCCGAACGCCGCGGTGGAGGGAACCCGCTACTGCGCGATCCCGGCGCACTCCCAGCTGGTCGGCGCTCGAGGAGGCCCTCGGCCGTGAGCTGACCGGCGATGAGGTCCATGAGGCCGTGACGCCCAAGGGGTTCGCGCGCATTTCCGAGCTCGCCGACGAGACCGGCGATCCGGCGGCCACGGACGGGGAGGGCAGCTGACGCGCCTGCGGACATCCGCGCATGTGCCCGTGCGGCGCTGCATCGCCTGCGGACGCCGGGCGCCGCAGCGTGAGCTGCTGCGCTTCGTCGCGGTCGGCGAGTACGGTCCACGCAGGCTGGTGCTCGACCCCGCGTACCGTGCGCCGGGACGTGGGGCCTACGTGTGCGCCGGCACGACATGCTTCGAGCTGGCGCGGGCGCGGCGCGCCTTTCACCGGGCCACGCGCGCGCGTGGTGCGGAGTTGTTGATCGACCAGGGGCTCGCCGCGAGCCTCGCGGCGTAGTCTGTCCAAGGAGAGCGATGGCGAAGAAGCGGGTCTATGAGATTGCGAAGGATGAGGGGCTGCCCAGCGGCTTCGTGCTGCAGCGCCTTCAGCGTGCCGGGATGACCGTCAAGACGGCCTCCTCGACGGTTGACGTCGACTGGGCCCTGCACCTGCTCAATCCGAACCGCCACCCGCAGCCCGCCAGCGCCCATGGAGGTCGAACCGGAGCGGCCGTCGAAGCCTGCGCCGGCCGCCGGAGCCGGAGCCGGAGGCCGAAGAGCCGGAACGCCCGAAGCCGACCCGCCCCCGGCCGCGACCGCGCCGCGGGCCCAGACGCCCGCCGAGGCGGCGCCCGCGCCCGCGGCGGCCGAGGTCCCGGCACCCCCGGCCCCGGAGCCCGCGCCTGTCGCCCAGGCCCCGGCGGCGCCCGCCGAGGCCCTGCGCACCGAACCCGTGGCCGCGCCCGAGGCGCCGGTCGCCGAGCACGTGCCCGCGCCGCCGAGGCGCCTGTCGCCGAGCCGGCGCCCGCACCCGAGGCCCCGTCCGCCGCGGCCGAGCCCGCTCCCGCCCCGGTCGAGGAGGAGAAGCCCAAGCGCATCGGCCCGCGCAAGATCATGCGCGCCGACGGCACGCGTCCCGAGGACGACGGCACGACCCGGCCGGCTGCGCCGCCGGCAGAACCCGCGGCGGTGGCGACCAGCGGTGCCGCCAACGGACGCTCCGCACCGGGCCGTGTGGCCCCGACGAACGGCCGCGGCCAGGACTCCCGGGGTCCACGCACCGCCGGCGCCCCCGGCCGCGGGCCGGGCGCGGCCCCCGGCGCGGGCGGTGCCGCGCGGGACTGGCGGCGGGGGAAACCGCCGCGGCCGGCCGCGGCGCGTGGTCATCGACGCCCAGGCCAACCGCCGGGGTGGGGCGCAGGGCCAGCCCGGCCGCGGTGGCGGCCGCGGCGGTGCACGTGCCCCGGAGCGCGAGGGTGCGCCGGTGGCGCCGGCGCCACCGGATCTGACCCCCGTCGACGTCCCGTCGGGCGCGACGGTCAAGGACCTCGGCGGAGGCGCTGTCGGTCTCCTCGGCGCAGATCATCAAGCTGATGATGGTCGCCGGCGAGCTGGTGACCCTCACCCAGTCGCTCTCGGACGAGGCGATCGAACTCGTGGCCGAGGAGCTCGAGCGCGTGGTCAACATCATCCATGCCGAGGACGAAGCCGAGCGGCCCGAGACGTACGACGACGCGCCGGAGGACCTGGTCACCCGCGCGCCGGTGGTCACCGTCATGGGCCACGTCGACCACGGCAAGACCTCGCTGCTGGACGCGATCCGCAAGACCGAGGTCGCCGCGGGCGAGGCCGGCGGCATCACCCAGCACATCGGCGCCTACCAGGTCCACCACGGCGAGCGGATCGTCACGTTCCTCGACACGCCGGGCCACGAGGCGTTCACCGCCATGCGCGCCCGCGGCGCCAAGATCACCGACATGGCGATCATCGTGGTCGCGGCCGACGACGGCGTCATGCCGCAGACCATCGAGGCCATCGACCACGCCCAGGCGGCCGAGGTGCCGATCGTCGTGGCGATCAACAAGATCGACAAGGAGAACGCCAACCCGGACCGCGTGCGCCAGGAGCTGACCACCCACGATGTCATCCCGTCGGACTGGGGCGGCGACCATGAATTCGTCAACGTCTCTGCCCACACCGGGGAGGGGCTCGACGACCTGTTGGAGACGGTCCTGCTGGTGGCCGACGCAGATGCCGAGCCGAAGGCCAATCCGAACGCGCCGGCCTCGGGCACGGTGATCGAATCGCGCCTGGATCCCGGGCGCGGACCGGTCGTGCACGGTGCTGGTCCAGCGCGGCACCCTGCATGTGGGCGACGTGATCCTGGCCGGCGAACAGCACGGGCGCGTGCGGGCCATGAACAGCTTCAACGGCGACTCCATGGCTGAGGCCACCCCCTCGATGCCGGTGGAGGTGCTCGGGTTGTCGGGCGTGCCGGACGCCGGCGACAAGTTCCGGATCGTCGACAACGAGCGCACGGCCCGCCAGATGGCCAGCGAGCGCAGCCAGCGGCTGCGGGCGGAGGAGTTGGCCAACCGCCGCGCGCCCGTGTCCCTGGACGACCTGTTTTCCCGCATCAAGGAAGGCGGGCTCAAGGAGCTCAACATCATCGTCAAGGCCGACGTGCAGGGCTCGGTCGAGGCGCTGGTCGACGCACTCGAGAAGGTCGAGCAGACCGAGGTCCGCCTGCGGATCATCCACACGGGCGTCGGCGCGATCACCGAATCCGACGTCAACCTCGCTGCGGCATCGCAGGCGATCATCATCGGGTTCAACGTCCGCCCGCGCCCGGAGGCGAAGGCGCTCGCCGAGCGCGATGGCGTCGACATCCGTACCTACCGGGTGATCTACCGCGCCATCGAGGACGTGCGCGACGCGCTGGTCGGCCTTCTGGAGCCCGACATCGTCGAGGACGTCATCGGCCAGGCGGAGGTGCGCACGACCTTCCGCGCGAGCCGCCTCGGCACGATCGCCGGCTGTTACATCCTCGACGGGATCGTGCGCCGGGGGGCGCAGGCACGGCTGCTGCGCGACGGGACCGTCGTCTACGAAGGACGCATCGGCTCGCTGCGGCGCTTCAACGAGGACGCCCGCGAGGTCGCGCAGGGCTTCGAGTGCGGCATCCTGCTCGAGACTTCAACGACGTCAAAGAAGGCGACGTCATCGAGGCCTTCGAGCTGCGCGAGGTCGCCCGGACCGCCCAGGTTGCGGCGGAGCCGGCCGAGTAGGCCGGACGGCGACCATGGGTGCGGGCTACGTCGGCACCGTCAGCGCGGATCTGCACCTGCCGGTCAGCGGCTCGCTCAAGGACAAGCGCCGTGAGCTGCGCCGGCTGGTGGCGCGCCTGCGCGACCGCCATCGCTGTGCGGTCGCCGAGGTCGGATTCCACGACCTGTGGCAGCGGGCGCAGGTGACCGTCGCCGTCGTGGGGGCGGATCCGGGGGAGCTCGGCAGCCAACTCGAGGCGGTCAGCAGGTCGTTCCACACCGATGAGGCCTTCGTCGTCGTCGACGAGCTGCGCGACCTGCGTCCGGTGGAGGGCACGCCGGGCTACCTGGAGCCGCCACGATGACGCCACCCGGGCACCGCCAGCGGCGGGGCGGCGAGCTGATCAAGGACGTGCTCGCCGAGAGCCTCAACCGGGACCTGTCCGACCCCCGGCTGGGGTTCGTGACCATCACCGATGTTGTGCCCTCGCCCGACTTCGCCGCGGCGACCGTCTACTTCACGACCCTGACCAAGGCCCAGCGCGAGCCGAGCCGGCGCGCGCTCGAGTCGGCCCGGGGCTTGCTCCAGTCCCGGGTTGGGCGAGCCATGCGCACCCGCAACACCCCGCAGCTGGAATTCGTCTACGACACCCAGCAGGACCAGGCCCGGCGGATCGCGCGGCTGATCGACCAGGTCGCACCGACGACGGACCAACCCGGTGCGCCGACCGAGGAGCCCGGCACGTGAACCCGCCACCGAGCGACGTCGACGCACGGCCGGCCGGCCGCGCGGTTGGGCCCGCGGAGATCGCCGCGCGCCTGAGCGGCGGACCGTTGCGGATCGCGGTCGCCACGCACCGGAACCCCGACGGCGACGCGATCGGCACGATGCTCGGGCTCACCCGGGCGCTGCGGGCGGCCGGCCACGACGTGGTCATGCACCACCCGGATGCACAGCCGGTTCCGGACGAGTTCGCGTTCCTGCTCGCCGAGGGGGAGGTCGTGGTCTCAGGGCCGCCCGACCCCGATGAGCATCGGATCCTGATCGCCGTCGACTGCGCCAGCGAGGGCCGTCTGTGGGCCGACGAGAACCCCCATGCGGGCGTAAGCGAGGTCATCAACCTCGACCATCATCACGACAACACGCGCTTCGGCGACCTCAACCTGGTCGAGCCCCAGGCCTCAAGCAGTGCCGAGGTCGTCGTGCACGTGCTCGAGGCGGCGGGTCTGCCGATCACCCCCGAGGTCGCCGTGCCACTGTACGTCGGCCTCGTCACCGATACCGGGCGCTTCTGCTACTCCAACACCGGGGTGGAGGCCCATCGCATCGCCGGCGTGCTGCTGGCGGCCGGCGCCGACCCACACGCGATCGCCCAGCACCTGTACGAGCAGCAACCCGAATCACGGCTGCGACTCCTTGGCCGGGCGGCCGAGAACGCCAAACTGCTGTGTGGGGGGCGCCTGATGCTGGCCGCCCTCGGACCCGACGACTTCCACGCGGCCGGCGGCGACGACACCGACGGCATTGTCGAGGCGATGCGCAGCGTCAAGGGCGTCGAGGTCGCCGGTCTTGCACGCCAGGCCGGCCACAAGGGCTGGCGGGTGTCGCTGCGTTCGGGTGACGGCGACCCGGACGTATCGGCGATCGCGCGCGAGCAGGGCGGCGGGGGGCACCGGTCCGCGGCCGGATTCTCGACGGCGATGCCGATCGACGAGCTGTTTGCGTGGCTCGAGGCGCGCGTCGCGGGGCACTACGCCGGTGAGCGCTGACCGCCTGTCGGCGCGGGCCTGGCTGGTCGACAAGCCCGCGGGCCCGACCTCGCATGACATCGTGCACATGATCCGTCGACGGCTCCCGCGCGGGACCAAGGTCGGCCACGCGGGCACCTTGGACCCGTTCGCGACAGGACTGCTGGTCATCCTCACCGGCCGGGCGACGCGGCTAGCCGACCGCATCAGCGCACGCACGAAGTCCTACCGGGCGACGATCCGGCTCGGCGCGCGGTCGGTGACCGGCGACCCGGAGGGCCCGATCGCCCCCGGCGGCCCGGTGCCCGGGCCCGCGGCGGTGGCGGCCGCGGTCGCCGAGGCCGCCACCTGGACATCCCAGCACGTGCCGCTGTATTCGGCCGTGCACGTCCGGGGGCGGCGGCTCTACGAGCACGCGCGCCGCGGCGAGCTGGTCGATACCCCGACGCGCCCGATGCAGATCCTGCGCCTGCATCTGGTCGACTACCGCCTCGAGACCGGCGAGCTGACCGTTGACCTGGAGGTCTCCAAGGGCACGTATGTCCGCCAAGTCGCGGTCGATCTCGGCGAGGCGCTCGGCTGCGGTGCATACTGCCAGGCATTGCGTCGCACCGCGGTCGGCCGGCTCCGGGTCGACGATGCGGTCGCGCCGGACCAGGTCCCAGACGTCGCGTCGGTGCCGTTGACCCTGCTGCTCGCCGATATGCCGATCATCCATGCGGCACCCGCCACGGCGCGTGCGCTTGCCCACGGCCAGCGGGTCGAAGTCCACACGCGCCCGGTGAGCTCGCGGTGCTCGACGACCGGGGCGAGCTGGTCGCCATCGCCGAGGCCGACGGTGAATGCCTGCGGCCGGTGAGCGTGTTCATCGACCCGGACTACCCGTGAAGACCTACGCCTCGCTCGGGGAGCTGCCCGTCGGTGACCGGCGCCGTGCCGTCGCAATCGGGACCTTCGACGGGGTCCACCTCGGGCATCGCCAGATCATCGCCGAGGCACGCGCGCTCGGCCGCCAGCGCGGGATCCCGGTCATGGTGATCACCTTCGAGCCCCACCCGATCGCCGTGCTGCGCCCCGAGTTCAAGACGACGGTGCTCACCCCGGTCGATCTCAAGGCCGAGCTGATCGCCTCGCTCGAGGTCGATGAGCTGCTGATCCTGCCGTTCACCCGGGCGTTCTCCCGGATCCGCGCGGACCGCTTCGTCGACATGATCGCCTCGCCGCCGCTAGGCGCCGAGATCGTCGTCGTGGGCGAAAACTTCCGCTTCGGCAACGGGGGTACCGGCACGGCATCCGGCATGCGCGCCTACGGTCGCACCCGCGGGCTGCAGGTCGTCTCCCCGGACATCGTCGTCAGCCACGACGGCAAGCCGATCTCCTCGACGCGTATCCGCAGGCTCATCACCGAGGGCCGCATCGACGAGGCCGGCGAGCTGTTGGGCCGCCCCCACCTCGTCGAGGGGGTCGTCGTCCCCGGCGACGAGCGCGGACGCGCCCTCGGCTTTCCGACGGCTAACGTCGAGACGATTCCGAGCGCCGCGATCCCCAGCAAGGGGGTCTACGCCGGACGCGCGATCACCCGCTACGGCCGCGCCATGGCCGCGATCAACGTCGGGGTCGCGCCGACCTTCCACGATGCCCATGAGCGGCCCCCAATCCGGATCGAGGCGTTCCTGCTCGACTGGGAGGGCCCCGACTTATACGGCGAAGGCATTCGCATCGAGTTCGTCAGCCGGTTGCGTGACGAGCGCCGCTTCAGCGACCCGTCCGAACTGATCGCCCAGATCCGCAGCGACGTCGCCGCGACGCGCGCGCGCGTCGCGGCCGCCTCGTCGGCCTGACCGGGGTCGCCCGCCGCCCCGACGGCGGCCGTCAGGTCGCCGGGTTTGCTATCTTGCAGGCCGAACTGACCGCTTCGGGCCGTCCGTGCAGCAAGCGATTGCCACGGGGGCACATGTCCGACGAGCCGTCGGGCCTACGGAGCCGGTTCCCATCTGACCCGGTGTGGCCGCAAGGCGGCGCCGTGGCCGAATCAGGAGACACACCAGGTTGCTGACACGAGAGCAGAAGCTCGAGATCATGGGCACGCATGCACGTCACGAGGGCGACACAGGGTCGGCCCAGGTGCAGATCGCGATGCTCACCACGCGCATCAACGAGCTCACCGAGCATCTGCGCGTGCACAAGAAGGACCACCACTCGCGCCGCGGCCTGCTCAAGATGGTGGGCCGCCGCCGCCGGTTGCTGAACTACCTGCAGCGCACGGACCTCGAAGGGTACCGGGCGCTGGTCGCGCAGCTGGGGCTGCGCCGTTAACACGCCGGCGAGCATCGGGACCCGCGAGGCACGCTGCCCGCGCCTGCGGTCCGTCAGGCAGTTGAACGGCACCGAGACATTCACGCTGGTCGCCGGCATCGGTCGATGCTGGGACCCCACTGGAGCGCTGGGGCCAGGGGGTCCCAGCAGAGATGAGGAATGAGATGGCACTAGCTGTCGTAAAGGCAGATGTCGGGGGCACCCCGATCACGTTCGAGACAGGCAAGCTCGCCAAGCAGGCGAATGGCGCCGTCGTTGTCCGGTCCGGCGACAACCTGGTCCTGGTGACCGCTGTTGGCGCCCGGACGCCACGGGAAGGCGTCGACTTCTTCCCGCTGACCGTCGATGTCGAAGAGCGCATGTACGCCGCAGGAAAGATCCCCGGCGGGTTCATCAAGCGCGAGAGCCGCCCAAGCGAGCGCGCGATCCTGACCGCCCGCATGACCGACCGACCGGTCCGGCCGCTGTGGCCGAAGGGCTTCCGCAACGAGATCCAGGTCATCGCGACCGTCATGAGCGTGGACCAGGTCAACGCCTACGACATCCTGTGCATCAACGGCGCGTCGGCGGCACTGACGATCTCCGACCTGCCGTTCCTCGGCCCGGTCGGCGCCGTGCGCATCGGGCTGATCGGGGATGACTTCATCATTAACCCGACCGCTGCAGGAGACTCGAGGAGTCCGACCTCGACCTGATCGTCGCCGGCACTGCCGAGGCGATCTCGATGGTCGAGGCGGGCGCCAACGAGGTCGACGAGGAGGCGCTCCTGGAGGCCCTCGCGATCGCCCACGACGAGATCAAGAAGCTGTGCGCCGCACAGCTGGAGCTCGCCCGCATCGCCGGCAAGGACAAGTGGGACGTCACCGCCGTGGACGTCGATCCGGACATGCTCGAGCCGCGTTCAGGCCGCCGTGCTCGCCCAGCTCGAGGAGGCAACCATGGAGCAGGGCAAGCTCGAGCGTCGCGACAAGGTCGCCGATCTGCGCCAAGCCGCGGCCGAGACGGTGCTGGCCGAGGACGCGACCCCCGAGGAGCGCGCCTCGCTCAACCGCGCCTTCGACAGCCTGCAAAAGACGATCATCCGCCGGCGTATCGCCGTCGAGAAAACCCGTCCCGACGGGCGCTCCAGCGACGAGATCCGTCCGATCTCGGTCGAGGTGGGCGTGACCCCCCGCACGCATGGGTCCGGACTGTTCACCCGCGGCGAGACCCAGGTGCTGACCATCGTGGCGCTCGGCACCCTCAAGGACGCCCAGCGCATCGACGGCCTGGGTATCGAGACGACCAAGCGCTACATCCACCACTACAACTTCCCGCCGTTCTCGGTGGGCGAGTCCGGCCCGATGCGCGGCCCCAAGCGCCGGGACATCGGCCATGGCGCGCTCGCCGAGCGCGCGCTGGTGCCGATGATCCCGGACGAGACCGCGTTCCCGTACACGCTGCGGCTGGTCTCCGAGACGCTCGAGTCCAACGGCTCGTCGTCGATGGCGTCGGTCTGCGGGTCGACCCTCGCACTCCTGGACGCCGGCGTGCACATCACGCGCCCGGTGGCCGGCATCGCGATGGGGCTGATCCGTGAGGGCGACGACTACGTCATCCTCACCGACATCCAGGGTGACGAGGACCACCTCGGCGACATGGACTTCAAGGTCGCCGGCACCGAGTCCGGCATCACCGCCCTGCAGATGGACATCAAGATCAGCGGCGTGACCTTCCAGATCCTGCGCGATGCGCTCGAGCAGGCCCGCCGCGGCCGGCTGCACATCCTGGGGATCATGAGCACGGCGATCTCCGCCCCGCGCGAGGAGCTGTCGGACTTCGCGCCGCGCATCACCGCGATCAAGATCGATCCCGAGCGGATCGGCACCGTGATCGGCAAGGGCGGCGAGACGATCCGCGGCCTGGAGGCCGAGTACAACGTCGAGATCTCGATCGAAGACGACGGCACCGTCAGCGTCTACGGCGTCGAGGGCGCCAAGGCCAAGGCCTGCGTCGAGCAGATCCGCGCCATGACCAAGGATGTCGAGGTCGGTGACGTGTTCAACAGCGCGAAGGTGGTCAAGACCACCACCTTCGGTGCGTTCGTGGAGCTCACCAAGGGCGTCGACGGCCTGCTGCACATCTCGAACCTGTCGACCGGCCGGGTCGACAAGGTCGAGGATGTCATCAACCGGGGCGACGTCGTCGACGTGCGGGTCGTCGAGGTCGACCGGGCCCGCGGTCGCGTCGGCCTGCGCATCGTCGGGCTCGAGGACGTCGGCGAGCCGGAGCCCGGGGACGGGCTCGACGCCGGCGAGGAGGATGCGGTCATCGAGGCGGGCGCATCCTCGCGACCGCCGCGCCGCCGCCGGCGCCGCCTAAGCGACGAGGAGTAGCCGTGGCTGGCGACCGCCCCCGTCTGGATACGACATCCCGCGGTCTGCGCGTCGTCAGCGAGCGGATGTCGGGTGTCCGTTCCGTGGCATTCGGCATCTGGATCGGCGTGGGTTCACGCTTCGAGACGCCCGCCCAGGCGGGCGTCTCGCATTTCCTTGAGCACCTGTTGTTCAAGGGCACCCCGGAGTACACGGCCGAACAGATCGCGCAGATCTTCGATGGCTTCGGCGGCGAGGTGAACGCCGCCACCGGCCGTGATTACACGGTCGTCTACATCCGTGTGCTCGACGAGATCCTCGAGCGCGGCATCCCGGTGATCGCCGACATGCTGGTGCGGCCGGCCTTCGCCGAGCTCGATCAGGAGCGGGAGGTGGTCTGCGAGGAGATCGCCATGTACGCCGACGATCCCGAAGACCAGGTCCACGACCTGCTGGCGCGGGCGATCTTCCCCGACCAGCCCCTCGGCCGGCCGGTCATCGGCGCCGCCGAGGTCGTGGCCCACATCCCCAAAGAGGACATCTTCGCGTACCACGCCGCCCACTACCGGGCGCCCAACATGGTCGTCGCGGCCGCCGGCAACCTCGACCACGACCATCTGCTGGCGCTGTCGGATCAGCTGCTGGCCGATCTGCCCGGCGGGGGGCCGCCGGAATCGCCGGTACCCGCGCAGCCGGCCGCCTCGCGGCTCGCGCTGTTGGCCAAGCCGACCGAGCAGGTGCATCTGTGCATCGGCGGGCCGGGGCTGACCCGTTCGGACCCGCGCCGGCACGGGCAGGCCGTGCTCGACACGATGCTCGGCGGCTTGATGAGCAGCCGCCTGTTCCAGGAGGTGCGCGAGAAGCGGGGCCTGGCCTATTCGGTCGGCAGCTACACCGCCGGCTACGCGGACGCCGGTCAGGTCGTCATCCACCTGGGCACCCGCGAGGACAACCTGGCCACCTGCTGCTCGGTCATCCGGACCGAGCTGCGCCGGCTGCGCGACGAGCCAGTCCCGGCCGCCGAACTGCGGCGCGCCAAGGATCACCTGAAGGGACGGCTGGTGCTCGGTACCGAATCGCCCGGCACGCGCATGAACCGCCTTGGCCGGGCGGTCGTGACCGACACCGAGCTGCTGACCATCGACGAGATCATCGAGCTGGTGGAGGCCGTCGAAGTGTCAGATATCCAGGCGCTGGCGGAAGAGTTCTGGCAGCCTGACGCCATGAGCGTCGCCGCGGTGGGCCCGAATCCCGACCTCATCCGTGCGGGCATCGCCAACGTAACCCCGCACCTGGCAGACGTCGCGCCGTTCGACCTCGCCCAGGAGGCCCTCGCACGATGATCCGCGTGATGGTGACCGGGGCCGCCGGTCGCATGGGCAGCGCGGTCGTGGATGCGGTCAGCGCCGCGGAGGGCATGGAGGTGGTCGCGCGCGTCGACCCCGCCCTCGACCCGGGCCCGGGCGCGTTCGCCGACGTTGCCGCCGCGCTCGCGGCCGGAGGTGTCGACGTCGCCGTCGATTTCACCCAGCCGGGGTTCGTGTTCGACAACACCTGCGCCTACCTGGACGCCGGCGTGCACGCGGTGATCGGGACCACCGGCCTGACCGACGCCCAGCTCGAAGACATCCGTGCCCGGGCCGACAGCGGTCCGGCCAACGCCGTCATCGCGCCCAATTTCGCCGTTGGCGCGGTCCTGATGATGCGCTTCGCCGCGGAGGCGTCCCGTCACATGCCGGCGGCCGAAATCATCGAGCTGCACCACGACAAGAAGCTCGACGCGCCGTCGGGCACCGCCCTGCGCACCGCGTCGCTGATGCGGGGCGATCCGGTGATCCACTCGGTGCGGCTGCCCGGCCTGGTCGCCCACCAAGAGGTCATCCTGGGCGGGGTGGGGGAGACCCTGACGATCCGCCACGATTCGCTCTCACGCGAGAGCTTTATGCCCGGGGTCGTCCTCGCCGTCCGCCAGGTGGCCAAGCGGCCCGGACTGACCCTCGGCCTGGAACCGCTCCTGTTCGCACTGGAGGATCAATGAGCACGCCGTTGTCACCACGCCGCCCGCTCGGCAGCAGCGGGCTCGACGTCTCACCGATCTGCCTCGGCGGCAACGTCTTCGGCTGGACCGCCGACCTCGATGCCTCGTTTGCCGTGCTCGACCAGTTCATCGAGCTGGGCGGGAACTTCATCGACACCGCCAACGTCTACTCGGGCTGGGTCCCCGGCCACCATGGCGGCGAGTCGGAGACCATCATCGGGCGCTGGCTCACCGAGCGCGGCGTACGCGACCGCGTCGTGATCGCGACCAAGGTGGGCATGGGGTCGGGCATGTTCGACAAGGGCCTCTCCCGCGAACAAATCCGCCGGGGTGCCGAGGAATCCCTGTCGCGCCTGCAGGTCGACACGATCGACCTCTACTACGCCCACGAGGACGATCCGGCCACGCCGCTGGATGAGACCATGGCCGCCTTCGACGAGCTGGTCAGCGAGGGACTCGTGCGGGCGGTGGGATCCTCGAACTACTCCGCCGACCGGCTGCGCGAGGCGCTCGATACCAGCGCCAGGCACGGCACGGCCGCGTTCACCGCCCATCAGCCGCATTTCAACCTGCTCGACCGGGACAGCTACGAGGGTCCGCTCGAGCAGCTGTGCCTGCGAGCGCGGGCTCGGGGTCGCCCCGTACTTCGCGCTGGCGCGGGGCTTCTTGTCCGGCAAGTACCGACCCGACCAGCCGCTGCCGACAAGCGGCCGCGCCGCCGGCGTGGCCCGCGACTATATGAACCCGCGCGGGTGGAGGGTGCTCGAGACCGTCGACCGAATCGCCGCGGGACACGGCGTCTCGCAGACCCAGGTTTCGATCGCCTGGCTGCTCGAGCGCCCCGGCATCACCGCGCCGATCGTCAGCGCGACCTCGCCGGCGCAGGTCGCCGAGCTCGCCGACGCGACGGCGGTACGCCTCTCGCGCGACGACATCGCGGCCCTCGACGCCGCAGGGCGCGCGCTAGGGCCGTGCCCGCCACCGGGCCCGGCTCCGTACGACCGTGACCGAGGCCCTGCTGCGTCTGTTCCGGCGCGTCGCCGCACAGCTTGGCCCCGAGGTCGCCGACGCGCTCGTCCGCGTCCGCACGAGCCTGGCTGACCGATCCGGGCAATGCCGCCAACCGCCAGCGGCTCGTGACGACGCTGGCCGACATCTCGCGCAAGGCCGGCGGGGTGACCGCGGCGCTCGCCACGACCGCGGCCGCGGGCGTCCAGCGCTACCGGCGCAGCGTCGGCTCGTGGGAGCGCGAGCTGATGGGCGCCCGCTATGCGATCCTCCAGCTCCCGTCGGGGCCGGAGCGGGCGGCCGCCCTGGAGGCCTACCTCGGTCTGACCGACGCGGCACCGGGCACCATGGCGGGCGCAAAGGACCCGATGCGCGCCCAACGCGAGGTCCTTGTGGCCCTCGAGATGGAGGCGCGGATGCTCGCCACCGAGGCGCTGGGACCGGGCGAGCGCCAGGCCGCCCTGGCCGCCAACGCCCGAGCGCACGCCGCCGTCGCCGCTGCGCTCGGGACTCCGATGTCCGCAACGAGCGCGGACGACGTCGGAGCCCCGTAAGGGTTTTTCGGCGGGCTGCCGATGCATGACTCGAGAGCGACCTCGAGGAGCCCCGTCCGATGCCCGACCATCAGCCTGCACGCCGCCGCTACTCCCGGCGGCGCATGCTTGTCGTCGCCAGCTCGCTCGCGATCGCGGGCCTGCCGCTGGCTATCGTGGGGTCGGGCGCAACGGCGCTCGCCAAAGCCAAGCCCAAGCCGGCCAAGTACGCGCCCCTGACGACGGTCACCTCGCTGCAGTCCCAGGTCAAGACGCTCACGCGCCAGCTCGCGAGCGCGACGGCCCTGATCCACTCGCTCGATGCGCAGTTGGGGACGGTGAACCAGCAATTGGGCGCCGACACCGGCCTGCTGACCGGCCTGCAGACGCAGATGCTGACCCATGGGCAGCTCCGGCGGATCGGCCGGCGCGGGCGGGGGCGGGGGAACCGGGGGCCGGTGGGCCCACCGGTCCGGCCGGCCCCCAGGGCGCCCCCGGGCTGCCGGGCAGCGCGGGTCTGCCCGGAGCGCACGGCGACACCGGGCCGGCGGGCCCCACCGGAAGCTCCGGACCGACCGGCCCGGCCGGACCGACCGGGCCGGCCGGGTCCGGCTCGGCGAGCGTGACCACACACCTGTTCAGCGGCTCCATCACCGGCGCCAAGGCGGGGCTCGAGGCCAGCCAGTCGGTGACCTGCCCGGCGGGGTCGGCCACCGGCGGCGGCGGGCGCGTCCTCGACGAGTCGCAAGGGTCCGTGATCGGGTCCGAGCCCTACCCGTCGACCGACGGCGCGACCCCGACGGGCTGGACGATCCACGTCCTGCCCTCGATCGACGGCACCGTCGATTACGAGATCTTCGTGGAGTGCATCACCTGACCTCGCCGAGCACGTAGCAGGCCACGGCGGCGGCCGCGCCGACATTCAGCGAGTCCACACCGGCGCGCATCGGGATCGTCGCCACCCGGTCGCAGGCGTCGCGGCCGGCGGGGGAGATCCCGTGGCCCTCGGCGCCCAGCACCAGTGCCACGCGCGGCCCGGCGGCGCGGATCGCCGCGTCGAGCGGCTCGGCGGCGCGGTCGGTCACGAGCGCGACCACCGCGAGCCCCGCAGCCCGCAGTGGAGCAAGGCCCTCGGGCAGCGCGTCGACCCGCGACCAAGGGTGCGAGAGCACCGCCCCCATCGAGCCGCGAACCGCCCGCCGGTAGAGCGGATCGGCACACGTCCGATCACAGAGCGTCGCGTCGACGCCGAGCGCCGCGGCACTCCGGATGATCGCGCCGAGGTTGGCCGGGTTGGCGACCCCTTCGAGCACGAGCACCCGGGCAGCGCCGTCCAGCACCATCCCCGACGACCGCTCGGGCGGGCGGGCGAAGATCCCGATGGCCTCGCGGATGACCCCGAGCCCGGTGACCTGCGCGATGAGGGCCCGCTCGGCCGCGAGGACCGGCAGGCCCGGGTCGTCGGCCCAGGCGAGGCGCGCGCGCGCCGCGACGTCGACCAGGATCGCCAGCGGCGCGCAGCCCGACCCGAGCGCGCGGGCGACCACCAGACCGCCCTCGGCGACGAAGCAGTCGACCTCGCGGGCTCCGGCCGGCGGGGGGCGCAGGAAGCGGCGCTCGCTGCCGCGCAGCCCGCGGAACGGATCCAGCCGCGGGTCGTTCGCGCTCAAGATCGGCCCGGTCGTCATCCGGTCATCCTGCCCGTCTGGCCACGGACCGCAACCCCGAGGCGCCTGTAAGATGACCCTGTGTTCGGCCCAATCTTGACCGCGATGGTGACGCCGTTCGATGCGGATCTGCGCATCGACGAAGCCGCCGCCGCCGCGCTGATGCACCACCTGCTGAGCCACGGCTCCGACGGGCTCGTGATCGCCGGGACGACCGGCGAGGCCTCGACGCTCACCGATGACGAGAAGCTGCGGCTGTTCGCCCTGGCCATCGACGAGGTCGGCGACCGGGCACCGGTGATCGCAAATACCGGCAGCAACGACACCGCCCACTCGGTCCACCTGACGCGAGCGAGCCGCCGAGCTCGGCTGTGACGCGGTGCTGGCCGTCACGCCGTACTACAACAAGCCGCCGCGCGAGGGCATCGTCGCCCATTTCGCAGCGATCGCGGCGGTCGGCCTGCCGGTGGTCGTCTACAACATCCCGGGCCGCTCGGTGCTCAACCTCGACCCGACGGTGCTCGCGGAGCTGGCCGGCATCCCGGGCGTGGTCGCCGTCAAGCAGGCCCACGACGACCTCGGCGAGCTGCGGACGATCTGCGCGGCCGGCGAGTTGACGGTCTACGCGGGCAATGACGATCTCCTGCTGGCGGTGACCGAGCTCGGCGGCGCCGGGGTCATCTCGGTGGCATCGCACCTGGTCGGCCAGGAGATGGGGGAGATCTACACCGCGGGCACCTCCGGCGATCTCGAACGCGCACGTGCCATTGATGCCGACCTGCAGGACCTCTATGCTGCCCTCTTCGTGACCGCCAACCCCATCTTGGTCAAGGCCGCACTCGAGATGCTCGGCCTGATCCCGTCCGACCGCATGCGGCTGCCGATGGTCCAGGCGAGCCCCGTGCAGCGGCATATCCTGCAGAGCGTGCTGGAGCAACACGGCATCCTCGCCCGTGACTAAGCCCGTCCGCGTCATCGCACTCGGTGGGACCGGCGAGATCGGCCGCAACATGTATGTCCTCGAGCACGAGGGGCGCCTCGTGGTCATCGACTGCGGTGTCGCGTTCCCGAAGCCCGACCAGCTCGGGGTGGACCTCGTCCTGCCGGACTTCAGCTACGTCCAGGAGCGCGCCGACCGGGTCGAGGCCGTGATCCTGACCCATGGGCATGAGGACCACATCGGCGGCCTGCCGTACCTGTTGCGCGCGCTCGGGACCACGCGTGTGCTCGGACCACGGTTTGCGCTCGGCCTGGTCCGGGCCAAGCTCGATGAGCACCGCGTGCTCGACCATGCCGAGCTCGTCGAGGTCGGGACCGGTCCCGGGCCCCAGCTCGGGCCGTTCGGCACCGAGTTCATCCCGCTGACCCACAGCATCCCGGACTGCCTGGCGGTCGCACTGCACACCTCGGTGGGCACGATCGTGCATACCGGCGACTTCAAGTTCGACCACACCCCGGTCGCCGGGGCGCCGGCGTCCGACATCCCGACGCTCGCCCGCCTGGGCGCCCAGGGGGTCACGCTGCTGTTGGCGGACTCGACCAACGCCGAGGAGCCGCCGGAACCGCAGACCGAGCAGACGGTCGGCCTGCAGATGCGCCGCGTGATGGCGACGTGCCCCGGCCGGGTCATCGTCACGACGTTCAGCTCGCACATCCACCGGATCCAGCAAGTCATGGAGGCGGCCTACGACGACGGGCGCGTGGTCGCACTGGTCGGCCGCTCGATGGCCCGTAACGTCGGCATCGCCACCAACCTGCAGTGCCTGCGCACGCCGCCAGAGACGCTGGTGCGGCTAAGCGATCTCGAGGAGTACCGGCCGGATGAACAGGTGATCATCTGCACCGGCTCGCAGGGCGAGCCGCTGGCGGCGCTCTCGCGCATGGCCCGCGGCGAGCATCACCAGGTCACGATCCATCCGACGGACACGATCATCTACAGCTCCCGCACCGTTCCGGGGAACGAACTCGCGGTCAACGACACCATCAACCGGATCGTGCGCATCGGCGCGAACGTGATCACCAGCAAGTCCGACCCGCGCATCCATGTCTCCGGCCACGGCACCTCGGGCGACCTGCTGTGGATGCTGCAGCTGCTGCAGCCCGAGTACTTCGCCCCGATCCACGGGGAGCGTCGCCACCAGCGGGCGCACGGGGACCTC
This sequence comes from uncultured Thermoleophilia bacterium, assembly GCA_963768285.1. Classification (GTDB taxonomy): domain Bacteria; phylum Actinomycetota; class Thermoleophilia; order Miltoncostaeales; family Miltoncostaeaceae; genus CAITWD01. The sequence goes on along the minus strand of CAVYHI010000001.1, from coordinate 100,831 downwards.
GCGCGCTCGCTCGGCACGCCGGCCGAGAACATCTTCCTGCTCGACAACGGCGACGTGCTGGAGGTCACGGCCGACCGCGCCGGCGTGGTCGATCACGTGGCGGCCGGCGTGGCCTACGTCGACGGGACCGGCGTCGGCGAGGTCGGCGATGAGGTGCTGCGCGACCGGCGCCATCTCGCCGACGATGGGGTCATCGTGATCGTCGCCAGCATCGAGTCGGACACCGGACGCCTGATCGGCGAGCCCGAGATCATCACGCGCGGCCTGGCGTTCGCCGACGACGAGCTCGTCGAGCTGGCGCGGCTCGAGATCGAGCGCAGCGTGAGCGCATCCTCCTCCAACCGCGTCACCGAGACGTCCGTGCTCCAGCACCAGCTGCACGACGCGGTCGCCTCGGTCGTGCGCCGGCAGACCGGCCACCGGCCGATGGTGCTGCCCGTCATCGTCGAGGCCTAAGGGGCCGCGGGCCACACCGCGGGCGCGGGCGCGGCGGCCCGCCGGATCAGCCGCGCCCGCGGTGTGTGCCGGTTACCTGGCCGCGTTGTACTTGGCGGCGACCGCGTCCCAGTTGACCACGTTCCACCAGGCCGCCAGGTAGTCCGGGCGGCGGTTCTGGTACTTCAGGTAGTACGCGTGCTCCCAGACATCGATGCCGAGGATCGGCGTCTTGCCCTCGGAGATGGGGGAGTCCTGGTTCGGCGTCGAGACGACCGCTAGCTTGCCGCCGTCGACGATCAGCCAGCTCCAGCCCGATCCGAAGCGCGCCACGCCGGTGGCGTTGATCTGCTTCCTGAGCTCATCGACGGTGCCGAAATCGCGTTCGATCGCGCTCAGCAGCTCGCCGGCCGGGTCGCCGCCCCCGTCGGGACCCATGATCTCCCAGAACAGGGTGTGGTTGTAGTGGCCGCCGGCGTTGTTGCGCACCGGCGTCTGCTTGTCGGCCGGCAGGGTGTCCAGCTTGCGCAGCACCTCCTCGACGGGGGCGTCGGCAAGCGCGGTGCCCTCGAGCGCGGCGTTGGCGTTGGTGACGTACGCCTGGTGATGCTTGCCGTGATGAATTTCCATCGTGCGTGCATCGATGTGCGGCTCGAGAGCGTCAAAGCTGTACGGCAGCGGGGGAAGCTCAAACGGCATGCCTGGAGTCTCCTTGATGGGTATGCATGAACGTGCGCGGTACCGCCAACGCTAGCGCGCCACAGCGGCCCAGGCGTTGAGAACCTGCAAATCATGCGTTCCCGACACTGTCGGGCACCGTTCCGGGGGGCCCCTGCGTGGGCCTCCCGGGCAGGAGATCGCCCCCATTCGGCCAAGTTGAACTCGGGACGCCACCATGACGGCGCCGCCAACCGACCCACGGAGGAGGGCTCGTGCCCCCGGCCAAGACGACCAAGCGCTCGCGATCCACCGCTCCACGCTCCGCCCCGCGCGGCGCGTCGTCGTCTGCCCCGGCCTATCAGCGCCGGGAGCTGGTCGGACTCGCGATTCTGGCATTCGCCGCGCTGCTTGCCGCCCAGGTGTACTTCGGGTTCGGCGTCGGGCCGTTCGGCAACATGCTCGAGCAGCTGCTGCGCCTGTTCATGGGCCGCCTCGTGCTGGTCTTGCCCCCGCTGTTGGCGGTGCTGGCGGCCATGCTCATCTTCGGCGAAGACATGCTGCGCGTCTCGGCACTGCGGATCGGCTCGGCCGTGCTGGCGATCAGCCTCTGCACGGCGCTCGCCGCGGGCCTGTTTGGGGTCGGCGGCGCCGCCCACACGGGGTGGTTCCACACGCGGATCATGCAGATGCGCGGCGGCATCGCTGGCGAGACGGTCTGGTACGGCACCGCACACACCGTGGGTTCGGTCGGGACGACGATCCTGGTCGTGCTAGGCATCGTCGCCGGGATCGTGCTGATCACCGGTGCGTCGCTCGGGCGCACGCTGCGCCGGTCGGGTAGCGGCGCCGCGACGGCCAGCCGCCAGGTCGGCAAGGGGATGGCCACCGCCACCGCCAGCGCGTACCGCGGCAGCCAGCACATCTCCCGCCACGTGCGCAGCGCATTCGAGTACTCCTATCTCGATCCGGGCCCCTCGCTCGAGCGTGAGCAGGCCCCCGCGGTCGCCGTCGCCGAGCATCCGCTGATCGACGGCGCCGACTACTACCCGGACGTGTTCGACCTGCCCTCCGAGCTGCCGCCCTCGCCGGCGCTGGTCAGCCACGAGCGCGAGGATGAGCCCGCGCCCGCCCCGCACGCCCGCGTCTCCGACCGGCCGCCGGCACCGGCACCGATGCCGCGCCCCGCTGCGGTCGACGTCGGCCACGCGGTCGACGACGACAGCGAGGACATGTCCGCCGCCCCCGCAGCCGCCCGCGTGCAGGCCGCCAACCGGGCAGCCGCCGCGCGCAACCCGCGTCCGAGCTACCGCGTCCCCAGTCGGCGCCTGCTGACCCGCACCGGCGGTCCCGGCAAGGTCCCGAACTCCCTGATCCAGGAGACCTCGCGCAAGCTCGAGGAAGCGCTGTCGCACTTCGGCGTCAGCGCGACGGTCACGGCCGCGGTCAGCGGACCGCGGGTGACCCGCTACGAGCTGCAGCTGGCGCCCGGCACCAAGGTCGGTCGGATCACCGCGCTCCGCGACGATCTGGCCTACGCGCTCGCCGCGCGGGAGGAGCTGCGCATCCTCGCCCCGATCCCCGGCAAGCAGGCCGTCGGCGTTGAGGTGCCCAACCCCGAGGCATCGCTGATCACCCTCGGCGACATCTACCGCGAGTTCCCGCCCGACGCCGGGCCGCTCATGGCCTGGCTCGGCCTGGACATCTCCGGGAAATCGGTCTACATCGACCTGTCCAAGATGCCCCACCTGCTGATCGCGGGCTCCACCGGCACCGGTAAGAGCGTCTGCCTGAACGTGTTGCTGGCATCGCTGCTGTTGCGGGCGAGCCCCAACGAGCTGCGGATGATCCTGATCGACCCCAAGAAGGTCGAGCTCAACCATTACGAGTCGATCCCACAGCTGTTGACGCCCGTGGTGACCAACATGCGCGACGCGTCGGCGGTGCTGTCCAACGTCGTGCGCGAAATGGAGAACCGCTACGAGCTCATGGGCCTGGCCCGCGCCCGTAACCTGCGCGACTGGAACGCCGCCCGGGCACTCGCCGGGGAGCCGCCGATGCCGTACATGCTGGTGGTCATCGACGAGCTGGCGGACCTGATGATGGTCGCACCGGCCGAGGTCGAAGACGCGATCATCCGCCTCGCGCAGAAGAGCCGGGCCGTCGGCATCCACCTGCTCCTTGCCACCCAGCGCCCGTCGGCCGATGTCATCACGGGGATGATCAAGGCCAACGTCCCGTCGCGGATCGCCTTCGCCGTCTCGTCGCAGGTCGATTCTCGGGTGATCCTCGACGCCGGTGGGGCCGAGAGCCTGCTGGGCAGTGGCGACATGCTGTTCCGGCCGGTCGGCACGTCCCGCCTGCAGCGTGTCCAGGGGGCGTACGTCAGCGAAGACGAGATCCTGGCAATCACCAACCACTGGCGCGCGCAGGGCAAGCCGCAACTGCGGACCGAGCTGATGGAGCGGCCGCCGGAGGTCGCCCAGAACGAGCCCGATCCCGAGGGCGACGAGATGCTGACCCGCGCCATCGAGATGGTCGTCCAGCAGGGCACCGCATCGGTGTCGCTGCTGCAGCGCCGCCTGGGTGTCGGCTATGCGCGCGCCGGACGGCTGGTCGACCAGATGGAACGCCTCGGGGTGGTCTCGGGGCATGAGGGCTCCAAGCCGCGCACCGTGCTCATCGGCGAGGCCGACCTGCCGCGGATCCTGACGCGCTCGGGGGCCGTCGAGACGAAGGCCGCCAGTGACGACGCTGACGATCACGAGGAGCCGTTGGTCGTCGACGAATAGGTTCTGCGGCCCGGTGCGGATTCCGGGCCGCCGCGCGATTCCCCACGGCTGCGCGCTTGACGCCCGCCTGTGGAAATCCGTTAGCATGCGGCCTCCCGATGGCTACACCAGCCGGGGCTGCCTATGTTCGAAATCGGAAACACGCTGCTCGAGGCGCGCTCGCGCCGCAATTTGGACATCCCGACTTGCGAGTCGGGGACCAAGATCCGGGCCAAGTACCTGCGGGCGATGGAGGAGGAGCAGTTCGACGTCCTCCCGTCGCCGACCTACGTCCGGGGCTTCCTGCGCACGTACGGCGAGTTCCTCGGGCTCGACGGCAGCCTGCTGGTCGACGAGTACGAGTCGCGCTTCGCGCCGCCGGAGGAGCGCGTCGGCGATCACCGGGTGCGCCCGCATGGCCAGCGTGGTCGGCCGCGCGCGGGATGCCACGGGGCGGGGACGCCGCAAGCGCCGCACCGAAGCGCAGCTGCTGTGGCTGGCGATCGGCGGCGTCATGGGCGTCGCCCTGCTGGTGTGGCTGGGCGCAGGCGGCGGCCCGTCCACCTCGCAACCGATCGGCAACGGCCTGCCCTCGGGCCCGGTGACGCCCACCACGCAGAACCCGACCCTTGCGACCCCCGAGCAGTCGCAGCCCATCAAGGTCGAGCTGATTGGCGTCGGTCCCTACGGATCGTATGTCGACGTGCGTGAACAGAGCATGTCGGGCAGCCAGCTGTACACCGGGGCCGTGCAGCCCGGCGCGACGCAGCGGTACACGACGATGTCGACCATCTGGCTCATGGCGGCGAATCCGACCGGGCTGCAGGTCAACGTCGACGGCAAGCTAGAGAGCCTGCCGTCCGCCAACACGACGTTCGTGATCACCAAGTCCGGGGTCCAGCCCGCACCCAAGACCTGACCGCATGGCCAGCGCTCCGCGAGCCGCGATCATCGTCACCGGCGATGAGATCCTGCGAGGCCGCGTCGCCGACCGCAACGGGGGCTACCTGGCGGGCTGGTGCGACGCGCGCGGCATCGAGGCGGTCCGACTCACGCTCCTCGGCGATGACACCGCGGCCATCGACGCTGCGGTGCGCGCCGAGCTGGCGGCCGGCATCGACCTGGTGGTCACCACCGGCGGGCTCGGGGTCACCCACGACGACCTGACCATGGCCGCGGTGGCCAGCGCGACCGGCCGGCCGCTCACGCTCGACGACGCCGCGCTCGCGCTGGTCCGCAAGGCGACGGCATCGGCGACGTACTTGTCGAGCGTGCCGGCCCACATCCGCGACGCCACCGAGCGCAAACAGGCGATGCTGCCGCGCGGCGCCCACATGCTGGCCCCGATCGGCACGGCACCCGGGTGCATCGTGCCGGTCGGCGACCAGCGGGTCGTCGTGCTGCCCGGGCCGCCGTACGAGACCGAGCGGATGTGGCCGGTCGCCGCGGCCCACCCGGCCCTCGCGCAGATCATCGCCCGTGCCGGCAGGCCCCCGCGCCTGGTCCTGCGCTTGCATGGGATCGTCGAGAGCCAACTGGTGGCCGCGCTCGACCGGATCCCGGCGCCGGTCCGGGGGGGCGCGCGGCTGGGGATCTGCGCCACGCCCGGTGAACTCGAACTGACGCTCGCTGACGTGGCCGACGGCGGATCCGACCGGCTGGCGGCCGCCATCGACGCCGCGTTCCCGCACGCCACCTTCACCCGCACGGGCGAACACGTCGAGGACGTCGTCGCCAAGCTGCTGCTGGCGCGCGGCGAGCACCTGGTGGTCGCCGAGTCCTGCACCGGCGGACTGCTCGGGAGCCGCCTGACCGCACTCGCAGGGGCCTCCCGCTGGTTCCTGGGCGGCGTCATCGCGTACGACAACGCCGTCAAGCAGGGTGCGCTCGGCGTCCCAGAACAGGTGCTGGCGACCGAAGGCGCCGTCTCGGAACCCGCGGCCCGCGCCATGGCCGAGGGGGCCCGCCTGCGCCTGGGCGCCGATTGGGGCCTGTCGGTCACCGGCATCGCAGGTCCTGACGGCGGCACCCCCGACAAGCCGGTCGGCACGGTGCTGCTCGGGTGCGCCGGACCGCACGGGACCGTGGTCGAGGCCCATCGTTTCCGCGGCGACCGCGGCCTGGTGCGCCAGCGCTCGTGCGTGTACGCGCTGCACCTGCTGCGCCGGCGGCTGACGGACGCGCCGCGGTGACAGAAGGGGCGGGGGCGAGCGAGCGCCTGTTCGTCACCTGTCGCCGCAGAATCCCGCTAACGGTGCGGGATCTCGACAACGTCGGCTGAGCCTCGTCGCAGTCGCCGTCATCAGTCGCGGCGCGCGCGAGCGCGTTGGCGCGCTCCAGGTACGCATCGGCCAGGGCCGCGGCCTCGGCCCGGCGCCGGGCATCAAGTGGCCGTAGCGGTCCATCGTCACGCCGATGTTCGCGTGCCAGCGGCCCGCCAGGCTCAGCTCGCGAGCTCTCGTCGTGCTGGCGGCTGTGGCCCTGCGGACGTCGCTGTCGGTGGATGCGCGCACCTCGCTTGCGGAGGTTTCGGGCTCCCCGCTGGACGCTCACTGGTCCGTCGCTGACGAGCTGCTGAAACGTGAACGACTCAGCGAATCAGGGGACCTTTCCGATTCGGAATTCACAGCGCAGAAAGGCGTCGTGACGACACTTCCGAGGCTCTTCGATGTCGCTGTCGATGCCGTGCGCCGCCGATACGGACCGAGGGATCGCCAGGCGGCCAGGAAGCTCACGCACGCCCGCGCGGGATTCCTAAACGCCGGACGCCTCGTGATCCGAGCCTGACCTCGACGCGTACGAGCGCCGGACGTGCGGAAGCGTCAAGTCGGGCCGCCCAGCCGTTCTCGAGCGAGCGTTGCCAGCGCGCGAACGGCAGGTCCGCGAGAGCCCTTCCAGCGCCGACTGGTGGCGGCAGCCGGAGGCGGACTCGTGATCTCGGCCGTAGACGCGGTCAGTGGCCGGGAGTACCGTGGGCCCGCATATTCGAGCGGGGCCGCGGTGCCGCGAACACCCGGCCTCCGAGGCGAGCGTGATGGTTGCCGAGGTCGTAACTGAGTAGGCGCCGCTTCCGGCAGGCCTGCCGAGGCCGCTGATCGAACTGGCGGCGGTCGAGAAGACGTACCGGATGGGTCGACTCGATTTCCACGCGTTGCGTGGGATCGATCTGATGATCGGGTCGGGTGAGTTGGTCGCGATCGTCGGCCCGCTCGGGAGTGGCAAGACGACCATTCTGAATCTGGTCGCTGGGATTGACCGGCCAACTGCCGGGACGGTGACGGTTGATGGTCAGCGAATCGATGCGATGAGTGAGGAGGCGCTGGCGGTCTGGCGGGGTGCGCACGTGGGCGTGGTGTTTCAGTTCTTCCAGCTCCTGCCGACGCTCTCGGCGCTGGAGAACGCGGTGCTGCCGCTCGACTTCGCGCGCCGCGGATCGAAGCACGAGCGATTCGAACGGGCTCGACACAATCTTGAATTGGTCGGGTTGGGCGACAAGCTCGACCATCTGCCGGCGGAGCTGTCGGGTGGTGAGCAGCAGCGGGTGGCGATCGCGCGTGCGCTGGCTGCGGATCCGCAGCTGATCATCGGCGACGAGCCGACGGGGAATCTCGACACGCAGACGGCAGGGGAGATGTTTGACCTCTTCAAGGCACTGAACGACGAGGGCAAGACCGTGCTCTACGTCACGCACGATCGCGAGCTGGCCGGGCGGGCGCACCGGACCGTCTCGATCCGCGACGGTATGGTCGTCGCCTGATCGGGGGGTCGCAGAAATGGTCTCGGCGGTCCTGCGCAAGTCGGTCACCGACCTGAGCCGGCGCAGATCGCGTACCTTGTTCATCGTCGCGACCCTCGCGCTCGCGGTCACGAGCATCGGGATCTTCGCGCTGCCAACCCTGATGAACCGCGCGATGGACTCGGTGGTCGCCTCCGACCGGCTGCCCGACCTGACGGTCGACACGCGCCCGCTCGCGCTCGATCGGGCTCAGCTGGCGGGCCTCGCTGCACTCCCGAACGTGCGCGCCGTCGAAGCGCGTTCGTTCTTCGGCGGCAGGGTGTTCGTCGGCAACCGGCTCGCCTTCGCAAACGTCATCGGGGTTTCCGACTTCGCGCGGCAGCAGGTCAACGTCGTCCACGTCACCTCGGGGACGGCGCCGCAAGACGGCGCGGTGCTGACCGACGCGCAGAACGCACGACAGGGGCTCGTCAGCGTGCACGCAGGCGAGACGCTGCGGATCATCGGCGCCGACGGGGTGGTGCACCGGCTGGCGGTGAGCGGCGAGGGAAGAAACCTCGCCGGCGACCAGACCGGCACCTCGAACGGCGTGATCGTGCTGTACGGCACGGCGGCGACCGTGACGGCGCTGAGCGGGATCCGAGGCGACGACGAGCTCTACTTCAGGCTCGCCGACACGCGCCCCACGGCGGTCACCACGACGATCGCAGCCGTCCGGCGCACCCTCGCCACGGCCCCCGGCTTCAGCGGCTTCACCGACCTGCCGCAGGTGCGCGCCGCGGGCGACTGGCCCGGCAAATCCGGCTACCAGCAGTTCACCGAGTTCCTCTACGTGATCACGATCCTGGCGCTGCTGGCCGCGCTCGTGCTGATCTCGAACACGATCACCACGACTCGTCTCCGAGCAGACCGCTGAGATCGGGATCATGAAGGCGTTCGGTGGGCGCCGCCGGCAGATCGCGGCCATCTACCTGAGGACCACTCTCCTGTTCGGCGCGCTCGGCACGGTCGTCGGGATCGTGGTCGGGATCGTGGTGGCCAACCTGTTGACGAGCTACTTCGGCTCGACCCTGTACGCGGTCAGCACCGGTTTTGGCGTCGACTGGCGCATCGTGCTTGTGAGCTTGGTTGTTGGCCTGCTCGCACCGCCGCTCGCGGCGCTGCCGGCGATCCGGCGCGCGACGCGGGTGCCGGTGCGCGAGGCGCTTCAGGCGACGGGTTCCGCCGTCGGCGGCCAGGACGCGGGCGACCGGCTCCTGCGCCGCATCCGCTTCCTGCCGCGCACCGCCCAGATCGGCCTGCGCAGCCTCGGGCGGCGGCGGCGGAGCATCTCGACCGCGCTTGTGATCGGCTTCGCCGTCGCCACCCTGCTCGGCGTGCAGGGCCTCGCCGCCGGCGTCAGCGACGCGAGCAAAGCCGCTTGGGGCGACCACGGCGAGGACGTGAAGATCGACCAGGTCGGCGGGCGGCCGCTCGACAGCCGGGCGGCAAACCTGGTCCGGGCCACCCCGGGCGTCGCGACCGTTGAGCCGGAGTTCGTCACCGACGTGAACCTCGACGGCAAGAGCGCGAAGATCTGGGCGGTCCGCCCGGCGACGATGTTCCACTACCGGATCGCCGCCGGGCGCTGGTACACCCCGGCCGAGGCGCAGGCGCATGTCGCGGTGGTCGAACGCGACCTCGCCCGCGTCACCGGAACCCGGCTCGGCGATCTGATCCGGGTCCAGACCGCCTCCGGGCCGGCGAGCTTCCGCGTGATCGGCATCTCCTCCAACCAGCAGGAGGGCGGCACCGCGATCTACGCGCCCCTGCCGACGATGCACACCATCCTCGGCGGCATCCCGGCCGACGACTACTGGGTCCGCACCACCTCGCACAACCACGCGTTCATCGACCTCACGACGACTCGAATCGAGAACACGCTGACCAGGCACGGCTACGACGTCACCTCGGAGATCAAGTACGTCAAGCTCGCCAACGAGATCGCTAGCTTCAGCACCCTCACCACGTCGATCACCGTCGTCGGACTGCTGGTCGTCGCGATCAGCATGGTCGGTCTCGCGAACGCGCTCACGATGAGCGTCCTCGAACGAACGCGAGAGATCGGCATCCTCCGCTCGATCGGCGCCCGCGCCCGCGACATCCGCCGCATCTTCGCCACCGAAACAATCGCCCTCGCCACCGCAGGCTGGCTGATCGCGATCCCGCTCGGCTATCTCCTCGACCGCCTCCTCGTCTGGCTCGTCAAGACAGTCGTCAACGCGGACGTCCCGGTCACCTTCCCGCCCGTGAACCTCCCAATCGCCCTCGCCGGCACGATCCTGCTCGCCCTCGTCATCACGCTCGTGCCGGTCAGACACGCGGTCCACTGCAAGCCCGGCGAGGCGCTCCGCTACGCATAATTGCGCAGCCGGTGCTGATACGGCAGACGCGTGACCGGATCGCGTCCGACGCACGTTGGACAGGACCCTTTCGGAGCGCCGCTAGCCATTTGGACCTGTCCGCGACCAGCGGTGGTCGGCGCAGGCGGCTGCGTTCCAGTTCCCCCCTAGACGCCGCATCGGCCCGTTGGCGGGTGGCCATCCGCCGGGGGCACCGGGCGATGGTCCTGGGGGCGGTCCTGCCGGGCCCCCTGGCGGGGGCGGGCACCATGGGGCGAGCGCGTCGGTTGCCGGGCTGGGCGTCAGGACCCCGCCGCCGACAAACCCGGTCACGCCCGTCGACGACGGCATGGCAAAGGCGGCGTCCTCACGGCGCGTTGGCGGCGTGAGTTCCATGCACGCGGCACCCGTCAGCGTGACAACCGGCGACGACCGCGCCCTAACCACCACCGGCCATCTCAGCCGATCGGCGCTGCCGCGCCTCGGCCTCGCGCCCCCCAGGTGACATCTGAGGTCGCCGAGTTACAGCCGACCCGCCGGTCGATCCCAAGCCCTACCATCCCGACATGTCCATCAAACAACGCGGCAGCAACGGGCGCGCTGTCCGCGCCGCTGACACGCTGGCGCAGGATTGGCGGGCCTGGGATCTGCGCTGCCAACACCTCACGTATCGGGAGATCGGCGCAGAGCTCGGCATCGACCCGTCCACTGCCTACGACGCCGTGTCGCGCGCGGCGCAGATGATCCCCACCGATTGCGCGGCCGAGATGAAGCCGGCCATGCTGGACGAGATGGACCGCACGTCGTGCCACCTTTGGGGCGTCGTCGAGCGCCCGCGGTCCGATGACGGCCCAGGGCTCCAGGCGATCGCCCAGCTGCTCCGGACCCAGGAGCGCAAGGCGCGGCTGATGGGCCTGGACGCGCCGACGCGGCGGGCCGTCGATGTCATCACCCACGACGCCCTTATGCAGGCGGTGGCCGACTTGGAGGCTGACATCGCCCGCAAGGAGGCCGAGCTCGCCAGCCATGAGTCCCGGGACACCCGTCTTGAGGCCGCAGATTTGGGCTGACGGCTCGGTCCGCGCTACCGAGGTCGTTGCTTCGGCGCCGCCGCGCGACGTTGTGTGACGCCACCGAGAGCGAACAGCGGGCACGCAGCCGTCGTGAAGTTCACCTTCGACGACCCAGAAGTGACCAAACGCGAGCTGCAGGAGCGACTTGTGCGCCGGAGCGTCCCACTCACGCTCGCGTATCGACGTCCTGCGATTGATCCTCAGGCGTGGGTCGCCGACCCGAACGCATCCTCGATGGCCTTCGCCACTCTCCGGGCGATACCGAACTGATTGATGATCCGGTTGATGATCACGCCGCCCCCGTGCACGCGAAACGTCGTGGTCTCTCCCGTTCGGGAGAGGTGGACGTTCGCAATTGCGAGTGAGCGCCTGACCACGATTTTTTCCGTGGAGCCACTCCGACTCGGCGTCACCGTGTAGTCGCCGCCGAACTGCTCTTGAAGCGCCGCCGCTGCATTCTCAAGGCTCACCGTCCGGTCGATCGTGACGCTTGGCACGTGTGAGCTCCTTTCGTCCGCGATGCTGGCAATTCACCCGCCGCTTGGGACCCAGCTGAACTGGCGTATCGCCACGGCGGCTCCGACGATGCCCCATGCCGCCAATACTGCGAGGTCACTCCACGAGACTCCGCTCCCCGAGGTGTGCGGGTTGTACGCCGCAAGGAGGGCGGCGACGAGGGGGTGGACGGGAAACACATCCCCGATGTCTGCGAGCCAGCTGGGGAGGACCGCGACGGGGATAAAGACCCCCGAGATAAAGCACAACGGAAGCACGATGGCCTGAACCACTGGCTGGGCTGCGTCCGCGTTGCGGATGAACGTCGTCAGCGCGAAACCCAGGCAGCAGAACACCAGCGCGCCAATGATCACGTCGAGGAGAAACGCAGGCGCCGTGCGGCTCGGGATATGCGCGCCATAAGCTGCCCATCCGATGATAAGCAGCACCGCCGTGATCGCGAGTGCGGTCAGGACGGCCACGAGAGCACGTCCGCCAATGACAGCAATGGCGGGCACCGGTGTGGCGCGTCGACGCTTGTAGATGCCCGCCTCGCGGTAATTCACGACGTTGACACTCAGGTTCGAGAACGTGGCCGCGATCAGGCCGAATGCAATGATGCCGGGTACGTAGTACGCGGACTCAGCCATGGTTCCGCCCGGCACCGTCGCCTTTGTGTTGTGGAACACCGAAGAGAAGATCACGAGAAACAGGACCGGCAGGGCGAGCGTGAAGAACCGGCTCTGGGTGTTGCGCCAGAAGCAGCGCAAGTCGTAGTGAAACTGAGTCAGGACACGACGGGGGAGCTGGGCGACGGGTCTCTCGACGGTCGGACTGGGGACGGTCAACCGGCCTCCTCGGTCAGTTGAAGGTAGATGTCCTCGAGGGTTGGTCTGGACACCTGCAGGTCCGGGAGGTCAATGCCGCGCGCTTCTGCCCAACTGTCCAACGCGCCGACCAATCGCAAGGGGCTCTGTGCCTTCGCCTCGACGTTGTCGCCGGAGGTCTCGACAATCGCAGCACGGACGATCGGTGGCAGGTCCAATACCGTCACCGACGGGGGCAGCGTGAACCGGATGGTGGAGGGCTGGCTCGCACGATCGCCGAGGCTCTCGGGGGTCCCCTTGGCGACGATCTCGCCCCGCGGCGATCACCGCGATACGGTCGGCCAGGTGCTCTGCGCCTCGTCCATATAGTGGGTGGTCAGGAAGATCGTCTTGCCGAGGTCGCGCAGGTCGGCGATCACCTCCCATGGTGGTGGCGAGCCGAGGGATCGAAGCCGGTTGTCGGCTCGTCGAGGAACACCAGCTCGGGGTCGCCGATCAGCGCCAGGGCGACGTCGAGGCGGCGCAGCTGCCCGCCCGAGAGCTGGCTGGTGCGCGCCTGGCCGCGACCTGATCTGCGAGGCCCACCAGCTCGAGGGTCTCGACCGCATGGCCGTGGCGCGGGTAGTAGCCCGCGTAAAGCTCGACGAGCATTCCTCGCACGGTCAGCTCCGGCTCGGGCATCGTGACTACTGCAGCACGACGCCGATACGCGAGCGCCAGCGGCCGCTCAGCGCGGGCCGGGTCCGCACCCAGGACGCTGACCTCACCCGCGTACGCGCGACCGATAGCCCTCCAGGATCTCGACCGTCGTCGTCTTTCCGGCGCCGTTGGGCCCGAGAAACGCGAATATCTCACCCGCGTGGACCTCGAGGTCGATCCCGCGAACCGCCTCGTGGCTCGCCGTAGGACCTTGCGCAGCCCGCGCACGCGGATGACCGGACCGGTAGGCGCCGAACGGTCACCATGTCGGCCTTCGACCTCGCCTGAGGACGGTCGCTCGCCCATGGGCTCAAGTATTGGAACTGTGTGTGGGTCATGCAATCGGGGCGTCCCTGACCCCTCACAGAGCTCGTTCGAGCGGGTGCCTCGGTCGCGTGGGCGCAGAAGGTCCTCCAAGGCATCCCGCGCCCCGGGACACTCCTCGCACGCCCCTGCGGAAATGCTGAGGGACCTGAGTCGGCGGTCGCCGTACACGTCGAATCGGACGGGTCACAACTACCGCGCCGGGCACCTGCGCCGCGGTGGCACCGCGCGTGCGCCGGGGCTGATCCGCATCGAGCGGGCCAAGGTCGGCGCAACGCCTAGCGTCCGTTAACGCCTCCGCTTCAGTGGCCGCCTGCGTCTTGACGGTTCTGTCGCCCGGGAGTCCAATCGATGAGGATGGAGCGCACCCGGACTCGCCAGCCCCGGGCCTGGCGCGGGCGCCCTGGGAACGATGGCAGTGTGGTTCGCAGACAACTGGGAGGATGTGGGCGGTGGCCTCGTTAGATGATGCAGGCCTGCGGCTGGAAGATGTCTGAGAGTGACAGCGAGCGGCGCATCCTTGAAGCCCAGGGCAGGCTGCTCGCACTGCGGCTGGTAGCTCGGGGGGTTGATCGCCGGCGGCCAACTCGGACCGCCGCTGTGCGTGGTCTTTGAGGGCTGGGACGCTTCCGGCAAGGGCGGCTGCATTCGGCGGCTGGTCAGCCCGTTGGATCCCAGGCACGTGCGCGTCACGCAGTTCGGGCCGCCGAGCCCTGATGAGCGCCGCCATCACTTCCTGCATCGCTTCCTATCGGCGTTGCCCGGTTGGGGCGGGATGGCGGTGCTTGACCGGTCCTGGTACGGGCGGGTGATGGTCGAACGCGTCGAGGGGCTCGCCACCGAACGGGAGTGGCGGCGCGCCTATCCGCAGATCGTCCAATGGGAGCAAGGGATGGCGACCGAGGGGACGGTGATCGTCAAGTTCTGGCTGCACATCTCCGAGGACGAGCAATTGCGCCGCTACCCCGAGCCGGGAGCGCGACCCGCTCAAGCGCTGGAAGCTGACGGCTGGACTGGCGCAACCTCTCGCACCGCGCCGACTTCGAGGAGGCGGTGGAGGACATGCTCGCCGCGACCGACCACCCCGCGGCGCCGTGGCATGTCGTCGCGGCCGAGTCCAAGCAGTACGCGCGCGTGACGGTGTTTGAGATCGTGATCTCCTCGATCGAGGACGCGCTCCGGGCGCTCGGACGAGATCCGCGCAACACTGAAGCATCACTCTAGGAACCCCGAATCGGGGCCGCGCTGTGCTGCGGCGACCGGTCCCCGACACGATGGTCGCACAGTGGTAACGGAGGCCAGCGCGCCGTCCACGACCGAGCGCACGATTCCCGGCTCGTCGATTGCCGCGAGCTCCTCGCCGTCGTCCGGGATGCGCTCGTCGGCCGTCGGCCAGTTTCCCACCTCGATCAGACGCGGCGGTCAGGTTGATCAAGTCAACGCCCCACTGAGCAACTTGGCCCGGCAAGTCAAACGTCTGCCGGTCGGTGTCGACCCGCGGTGTCCTGGCGTGCTGCAACAGGGGGAGAATGGCTACTGCGTCAGCGACATGGGCGAACGCCGTCCTGGCATCCGAAGGAGGAGACCTCCGCAAACGATCGCAGACTTCGCGAGCGCGGCGGTACGAGCGAGACCGACCGATCCAGCCCGTGTATCCGACCGCGCGCGCCCACGGTACGTCGATCACGAACTGCCCGCGTGCAGTCACGGCGTCGACAACGACCGTCGCCGGGGTCCGGTCATAGGTCTTCGGGCTGATCGTGATGGATCCGGTCCAGCCCGGTAGCCGACCACGTGCGACAGCGTCTTCAGGAGCGCGGCCTGCTTGTAGGTGCCCGTGTGCTGGACCCCCCACGCAAAGAGCTTGACCGAATCGTAGGTGTACGGCGCCCACGTCCCGGGCGCTGCGTGGTAGGCGCGCTCATACTGACCGACCACCGCCGGAACCGGGGAAGACCGTCGGCCCGGGGACGCCGACCACCGGGCAGTGCCGAGCGGCCGTGGTTCCGGCGGCACCGACGTAGCCTTGGTCGTAGGCGGAGTAGTCCTCCAGGCACGCGGCCGCAACGTGCTCCGCAACGACTTCCTTCACGATCACCCCCGCTTCGGGGTAGTACACGACCGAGTAGATCGCGCTCGGTTTCGCCGCAGCGGCCTGCGTGACCGCAGCGGTGTAGTTGTCGAGACCCGGCACGATCCGGTAACCGGTGATCCGGACACCGAGACTCCCTGAGCCTCACCATGACCGCCTCGGCCTCGGCCGTCGTGTATGACGTGGTGGAGTCGTAGATCACGGCCACGGACTTCGCCTTGAGCCATTTGGTCAGTGCCTGTGATGCCACTGGGCGATTTGGTACGTCATCGGCTGCAGTGTGATGCCGAGACGGCTGGTGGCATTCGCCGAGGTGAGGCGAAATGGCACGAGGCCCGCCTTGAGATACAGCGGCAACGTCTGTTCGCCAACACCCGAGTTGTATGGGCCGACGACCCCGTTTAGGCCTGCGCTGATCGCCCGTTTGGCCGCCGCCACGCCCGTAGCCGGGTTCGGCCGCGTCGTCGATCTTGACGACCTTGATGAGGTAGCCGGGCTTGCCGTTCGGGCCGATGACCCCACCGCGTGCATTGATCTGATCGGCCGCGAGTACCGCGCCGCGCAGCATGCCGATGCCGATGCTGGACTGGCTGCCGGTCATGGGCGCCTCAAGGCCGATCCGCACGATGTGCGCATTCGGCGTCGCCGCCGACAACATTGGCATCGCGGCCGCACCGAGCACCGAGGCGGCGCCGCCCACGACCCATGCCTTGCCGAATCGCATGATCCAGACCTCCTAGCTTGCGTCGAGTCTACGCGCGCTCGCGACGCCTGCCAGCCCCGGTGAACATCGTTGGGTGTGGGGCCGCGCCATGCTGGAGGACATGGACCGCATGGCGCCACCTCCGGGGCGTCGTCGAGCGCCAGCGGGTTCGCGTGGAACGCGGACGTCTCATCATGCACAAGGTCCAGGAAATCATGGATGATGGTCCTGGACTCCAGGCGATTACCCAACTGCTGCGGGTCCAGGAGCGTAAGGCGCGGCTGATGGGCCTCGACGCACCGACGCGGCGGGCAGTGGATCATCACCCACGACGTCTTCATGGAGGCGATCGCCGAGATGGAGGCGGACATCGCCCGCAAGGAGGCCGGGCTGGCGAACGTCATCTACGATGCTCCGCAGGCTAGATCGCTTCGAGGATTTCCAGGCGTTCGCAATTGCCCACGGCGCGGAGATAACTCCTGGTCCGGCCAACGAGGGCTCGAACGCCCGCGTGAACGCTGCCCCCTGATCGGACGCGGGCCGGGCCGCCCGGTGACCTCCTGCGTCGTCTCCCATGCCGTCTCGACCACCAGAACCAAGAGGTGCGCCCGACACCGCAGATTCACACGGGCGTCCTATGCTCCGATGCCTGGGCGGTTGATCGGCGCGGAGCGGAGGAGGCGCTCACAAGGGCAAGGCCCGACGCCCCAGGGGTGGTGGTGGCCAATAGCCACGCTTCGGACTCCTCTTGTCGCGGCGTTGTCGCAGTGCGATGCGACAACAGCGGTCCCAAGCCGTCTCGACCGGAGATCAGGACTCGATCGAATACGGACGAAACCCCGCTCGCTGAACGGGATCTCGCCGCATATGACAGGGTTTGCGCGATGTCGACCCGAATCCCGACGCAACCGAGCGCCTGTTCGTCGCCTACGAGCTCGACCCCGCCGCGCGCACCCATCTGGCCGCGCAGGCCGTCGCCCTGGCCGAATCCCTCGGCGGCCGGCCGGTGCCGGCGGCGGACCTGCACATGACCCTGGTGTTCCTCGGCGCCACGCCCGCGGCCGACGCCGACGCGATCCACCAGTCCCTGCGCCGTGTCTGCCGACACCTGCCGGCGCTCGAAGCCCGGCAGCTGGCAACCTCAGGGAGCCCGGGCCATCGCCGATCGCGGATCGTCGCGGCGGTCTTCGACGACGCGGAGCATCGCTTCCAAGGGGCAGCCGTCGCGATCGCCGCAACCCTGGCCTGGCGATGGTCGATCACGCCCGTCGCGCTGCCGTTCTGGCCGCATGTGACCCTCGCGCGCCTGCGCAGGCCGCAACCCGTTGAGACGATCTCTGCGCGAAGCGAACAAACGTTCGCTTTCGACCGCATCACGCTCTATGCTTCCCGAAGTGCCCCGAGCGGTCCCGCGCACTACGTCCCGCTGGCCCGCATCGCGCTGACCGCGAACGACCGACCACACTGAGGAGATCCATCGTGGAGAAGGCCCAGGCCCTGGGTGCCGCCCTCGCCCAGATCGAGCGCCAATTCGGCAAGGGCGCAGTCATGAGAATGGGTGATCCCGCCATGCAGATCGACACCTCGGTGGTGCCGACCGGCGCGCTGGCGCTGGACTTGGCCCTTGGCATCGGCGGTCTGCCGCGCGGGCGCATCGTCGAGATCTACGGCCCGGAGAGTTCCGGGAAGACGACCCTGCTGTACCACATCATCGCCGAGGTCCAAAAGCAGGGCGGGATGGCGGCCTTCATCGACGCCGAGCACGCGCATGGATCCGACCTACGCCAAGCGGATCGGCGTCAACGTCGACGAGCTGCTGGTCGCGCAGCCCGACCACGGCGAGCAGGCCCTGGAGATCGCCGACATGCTGGTGCGCTCCGGCGCACTCGACGTCGTTGCCATCGACTCGGTCGCGGCCCTCGTGCCGAAGGCCGAGATCGAAGGGGAAATGGGCGACTCTCATGTCGGCCTGCAGGCGCGGCTGATGTCCCAGGCGCTGCGCAAGCTCGCCGGAACGCTGAACCGGGCCGGCACCATCTGCGTGTTCACCAACCAGCTGCGCGAGAAGATCGGGGTGATGTTCGGCTCGCCCGAGACCACGCCGGGTGGCCGCGCCCTGAAGTTCTACGCATCGGTGCGCATGGACATCCGCCGCATCGAGACGCTCAAGGAGGGCACCGAGAGCGTCGGCAACCGCACGCGCGTCAAGGTCGTCAAGAACAAGGTCGCCCCACCGTTTCAGCAGGCCGAGTTCGACATCATGTACGGAGAGGGCATCTCGCACGAGGGGAACCTGCTCGACCTGGGCGTCGACCGCGGCATCGTCACCAAGAGCGGCGCCTATTTCTCCTACGGCGACGAGCGTCTGGGCCAGGGCAAGAACGCCGCGCGCGCGTTCCTGCGCGAGCACACCGACATTGCCGAGGCGATCGAGCTGCGCATCCGCGAGGAGGCCGGGCTGATCGCACCCGACGGGACCCGCGTCGACCCGGTCACCGGGGAGGTCGTCGAGATCTCCACGACCGCGGCCGCGATCGAGGTCGCCGCCGGCTCATAGCCGCCCCGGCTGCGGCGGGCAGCCCCACCGCGGGGCGTCCGCCGCGGTCCGCGCCGCCACATCGCCCAACGCCACGCGGCTATCATCCGGGCCGTGCATTACCACTTGACCTCGTTCGGCTGTCAGATGAACGACCACGACGCCGAGCGCATGCGCGGGCTGCTCGAATCGCTCGGCTACCGCGAGGCCGCGGTCCGCGATGAGGCCGATCTGATCCTGTTCAACACGTGCACGATCCGAGGCAGCGCGGACGAGCGCTTCATGGGCAATCTGGGCGACGCACGGCGCATCAAGCGGGAGAAGCCCGGATGTGGTCGTGGCGGTCGGGGGCTGCTGGGCCCAATCCCAGAAGGAGCAGGTCTTCACCCAGTTCCCGTTCGTCGACATCGCCTTCGGCCCGGGTGAGGTGACGCGACTGGGCGAACTGATCGCCCGAGAGCGGATCGAGGCCGTCGGCGCGTTCAGCTTCGACGGGGCCTTCTCGGGCACGCTGCCCGCCAAGCGCGACCGGCCGCACCACGCCTGGGTGCAGATCTCGGTCGGGTGCAACTGCGTGTGCTCGTACTGCATCGTGCCCTCCGTGCGCGGCCGCGAGCGGTCCCGCCCCGCGGCAGACGTCGTGGCCGAGGTCGAGCGCCTGGCCGCCGACGGGGTGCGTGAGGTCACCCTGCTGGGGCAGAACGTCAACTCGTACGGGCGGGACCTGCCACGGGCGGCACGCGCGACGTTCGCCGAGCTCCTGCGCATGGTCGGCAGCGTCCCCGGCATCTGGCGCGTGCGCTACACCAGCCCCCATCCCAAGGACATGCGCGGGGACGTGATCGCGGCGATGGCCGAGACGCCTGCGCTCTGCGAGCACGTCCACCTGCCGGCCCAGAGCGGCTCGACACGCGTGCTCAAGCGCATGCGCCGCACGTACTCGCGCGAGCGCTATCTGGATCTTGTGGGACGCATCCGGGAGGGCATCCCCGACGTCTCGCTGACCACCGATCTGATCGTCGGATTCCCGGGAGAGACCGACGAGGACTTCGCCGAGACGCTCAGTCTCGTGCGCGAGGTCCGCTATGACGGCGCGTTTACCTTCGTCTACTCCGAGCGCCCGGGCACCGAGGCCGCCGCCCAGATGCCCGACGACGTGCCGGCCGCGGTCAAGCGGGAGCGGATCCAGGCGTTGGTGGACACCGTGCACGAGGTCGCCCGGGAGCGGGCCGGGCGCTTCGTGGCCACGAGCACGAGGTCCTCGTCGAAGGGCCATCGCGCAACGATCCGGACCGCCTGCGGGGCCGGCTGCGTCAGAACATCACCGTCAACTTCGCCGGTGACGCCGTACCCGGCACGCTGGCGACGGTCCGGATCACCGGCGCCAGCTCGACCACCCTCGCCGGCGAGCAGGTCGGGGTCCACGCCGCCGCCTAGCGGGCGGACCTCGGCGTCGCCACGTGCACGGACCCCCCGACGTACTGGCCCTGTTCGGTCCGACCGCGGCGGGCAAGAGCGCGCTGGCACACGCCGCCGCGCGGGCCCTCGGCGGCGAGATCGTCGTCGCCGACCCTTCCAGCGCTACCGCGGCCTCGAGATCGCCGCCGATGCCCCCTCGGCGCGCCAGCGCGCCGAGGTGCGCTACCACTTCGTCGGCGACCTGGCACTCACCGAGTCGTCGACCGCCGGCGCGTTCGCCGCGCAGGCCCACCGCACCATCGACGAGATCCGACGCCGGGGCAGGGTTGCGATCGTGACGGGCGGCACCGCCCTCTACCTGCGAGCGGCCCTGACCGAGATGGGCTTCCCGCCCGAGGTGGCGCCCGCCACCCGCGCCTGGGCCGAGGCCCTGGTCGCCGCCGACGCCGGCGTCGCCGCCGCCGAGCTGGCCCGGCGCGACCCGCGGGCCGCGGCCCGCATCGACCTGGCGAATCCGCGACGCTTGGCACGGGCGCTCGAGATCGCGCGGACCCCGGAGGCCGGTGGCGGCCCGACCGACCGGCTCTGGGACGGGTCGATGCGGGTACCGACCTGGCTGGGGATCGTGATGCGCCCGCGGGAGGTCATCGACCGGCGTATCGCCGCGCGCGTGCACCGCGAGCTTGAGGACGGCCTGGTCGCCGAGCTTGAGCGCGCGCTCGCGACCCCCGGGGTCAGCCGCGAGGCGCTGCAGATCATCGGTGCCCGCGAGGTCGCCGCGATGCGCGCGGGCACGGTCTCCCAAGAGGAGCTTCCCGGTCTGCTGGCGGCGCGGACGCGCCGGCTCGCCCGTCGCCAGTTGGCCTGGATCCGCCGCTGGCCGCATGCGCATGTGATCGACCTCGGCGACGCACCGACATCCGACGCGCTGCCGGAGCTCCTCGAGGCGTGGCGGATGTCGGCGCTGCCTGGCGGGTGAAGTAGCCTGTGCCCATGCGCTTCGAGAAGTGGCAGGGCACCGGCAACCACCACATCGTGGTCGAGCGCGACGCGCTGGACGCCCCGATGATCCCCGAGCGGGCGATCGAGCTCTGCAATGCGCAGTTCGGCGTCGGCGCCGATGGCGTGCTCGAGATCAGCTTCGACGCCGAAGGCCCCCGCATGACCGTGTGGAACGCCGACGGCAGCCAGGCCGAGACTTGCGGCAATGGCATCCGGATCGTGGCGGCGTACCTTGCGCGCGACGGGCGGCTGCCGGCCGACGGGCTCGTGCTCACCGGCCGCGAGCGGACGCACGTCGAGATGCTCGGCGACGGCCTGGTCCGGGTGCAGATGGGCCAAGCGGTGCTGCCCAAGGGCACCGAGCCGACCACCCTGCGCACGACCTTCGGGCCGGTCGACCTCCTCGAGGTGTCGATGGGCAATCCGCACGCGGTCATTCAGGATCCCGATCCCGGAACGCGCGTTGCACGGCTCGGTGCGGAACTGGAGACCCATCGACACTTCCCGCACCGGACCAACGTCGAGTTCGTCCGCATCGACGGCGCCTCGGAGCTCACCATGCGGGTCTGGGAGCGGGGGGTGGGCGAGACCTTGAGCTGCGGGACCGGCGCGTGCGCGTCCGCCGTCGCCGCCGTCGCGGCCCACGGGGCGGTCAGCCCGGTCACGGTCCATGTTGCCGGCGGGTCGCTGGTCATCGACGTCGACGAGGACCTGGGCGTCACGATGACCGGCCCGGTCGAGCACGTCTATACGGCCGAGCTCAGCCCGGGATTCGCGGCCTCGCTGGCCGGCGTCTACTAGACCGCGACCCCGTAGCTGCGCAGGGCGTCGTTGAGGGTCGTCTTGCGGTCGGTCGAGGCGGTGCGCTGGCCGATGATCAGCGCGCAGGGCAGGTGGAATGTGCCAGCGGGAAACGCCTTCTCACGTGTGCCGGGCACGACGACCGAGCGGGGCGGCACGTAGCCGCGCGATTCCACCGGTGCACCACCGGTGACGTCGATGATCGGGGTCGAGGCGGTAATGACCACGTTGGCCCCGAGCACGGCTTCGGCGCCGATCCGCACGCCCTCGACGACGATCGCCCGCGAGCCGAGGAAGGCACCGTCCTCGATGATCACCGGGCTGGCCTGGGGGGCTCAAGCACGCCACCGATGCCCACGCCGCCCGACAGGTGCACGTCGGCACCGACCTGGGCGCAGGAGCCGACCGTCGCCCACGTGTCGACCATCGTACCCGCACCCACCCAGGCGCCGATGTTCACATAGCTGGGCATCATGACCGCGCCGGGAGCCAGATAGCTGCCGTACCGCGCCACGGCGGGCGGCACCACCCGGACCCCGTCCTCGGGGCGGACCGCCTTCAGCGGAACCTTGTCGAAGTAGGTGAACGGCCCGATCGCGATCGGTGCCGACACGGTGATCCGGAAGTACACAAGAATCGCCTTCTTGACCCACTCGTTGACCCGCCAACCGTCTCCGTGAGGCTCGGCGACCCGGATCGCGCCCGCGTCGAGCAACGCGATCGCCCGCGCGACGATGTCGGCCTGTGCGGCTGCCTGCTCGGCGGGCAGCTCGTAGAGCCGCTCGATGTCGGCGGCCAGCGTATCGGTCTGGGTCACAGCACCTCCTTGAGGATCGCCGCCGCGCGGCGACAGTCGTCGATCGTCGGAACCAGCGCGAAGCGAACATAGCCTTCGCCGGCAGCACCGAGGAACGCCCCCGGGGCCACCACGATCCCGTGCGCGAGCAGCCGCTCGGCGTAGGAGGCCGAGGTCTCGCCGGCGGGGATCCTGACCCACAGGTACATGCCCGCCACGCTGCCGTGGATCTCCAGGCCCGCCGCGGCGATCGCCTCGGCCAGGATCACGCGCTTGGTCCGGTAGCGTTCGCGTGCCTCGGCGACATGGGCCTCATCGCCCCAGGCGGCGATCGCCGCGCGCTGCACGAACTCCTGCGGGGCCGTGCCGACCGTCGGCCTGAACAGCTTGAGCGCGGCGACGAGCGAGGGCGGGCCGGCGACAAAGCCGGAGCGATAGCCGGTCATCGACGAACGCTTGCTCAGTGTGTTGATCGCCACCACGTGACTGCGATCGGCGAGCTCGAGCGCCGAGACCGGCAGCTCGGCGCCATAGGTCAGCTCCGAGTACGCCTCGTCCGAGGCGATCCAGAATCCGTGACGCGCCGCGAGCTCCGCCAGGCGCTCGTAGAAGTCCCGCGGCGCGATGGCACCGGTGGGGTTGTTGGGATAGTTCACCCAGAACAGGGCGATCCGCGACCAGGCCGCCGACGGGATGGCGTCCAGGTCCGGCAGGAACCGGTTCGCCGCGGTCAGGGGCAGGGTGAGCACCTGGGCCCCGGCAAAGCGCGCGCCACGCCCGGGGACGGGGTAGCCCGGCTCGGTGACCACCACCAGATCCTTGCCGGCGCTCGCATCGACGACCACCTGGGGCAGGCTGAAGACCGCCTCCTTGGATCCCAGGGTGGGGATCACCTCCGTGTCGGGATCGAGCACGACGCCGAACCGGCGCCCGACCCAGGCGGCGATGGCGCCGCGCAGCTCGGGCAGCCCGACGGCCTTCGGATACTCCATGGTCTCGCGGATGCCGTCGACCAGAGCCCGCCGGATCACGGGCGCGGTCGGCTCCCGCGGATCGCCGACGCCGAAATCGATCAGCGGCAGGCCGCGGGCCTGGACGCGGCGCCGGGCGTCATCCAGCTGCGCAAACGGATACGTCCCGACCTCGCGCAGGATGGGCGAGATCGGCCCCTCGCTGCGCCCGCTCATGTCGGGCCGTCCGCGGCGATGAACGCCGCGAGGGCGTCATAGGTGCGCACTAACGCGTCCACCCCGATCCGCTCATCGCGCGTGTGGGCCAGCGCCGTCGCCCCCGGACCGAGATTGATCGCATCGATGCCCTGCTCGGTGAATTGCGCAACGGGCGTCCAGGCCTGCTTGGGCCCGACGGCGAACCCGCCCGCACCGATCAGGCGCTCGAGCAGCGCGGTGCGCGGCGCCACGCGCCCGGCGGGCGCGATGCTCGTGACCTCGAGCTCGCCGGCGTCGCCCACCAGCGTGCGCAGCGCGGCCTCGGCCTCGGCGGGACTGCGATCCGGCGTGAACCGGTAATTGACGAGGCATTCGACCAAATCCGGGATGACATTGTCGGCGATCCCGCCGTGGATGCGGGTCACGCTGACCACCTCGGTGAACTCGAGCCCCTCGATGCTCACGGT
Organism: uncultured Thermoleophilia bacterium; assembly: GCA_963768285.1. GTDB lineage: Bacteria > Actinomycetota > Thermoleophilia > Miltoncostaeales > Miltoncostaeaceae > CAITWD01. Next base: position 76,448 of record CAVYHI010000001.1, on the reverse strand, counting down.
ACGCGGCGCGATCGCCACCAGGTCGGCCAGGCCGACGACCGCGCGGCTGATGGCGTTGTCGCCCGTCCACGGGCGGGCCGAATGCGCGCTGCGGCCCCGGAACCGCAGCGTCGCGTTGAGATTGCCGACGCAGCCGGCCTGGATGGTGTTGTCGGTGGGTTCGAGGACCACGGCGAGCGCCGCCTCGCGCAGCTGCGGACAGGCGGCGAACGCCGCCGGCAGCGGGCTCTCGGCGACCGCCAGTTCCTCGCGTGTGAAGATCACCAGCGCGATATCGACACCCAGCCGCGGGCGCGTGCCGGCGACCCAGTCGGCGAGCTCGAGCATGACGGCGATCCCGCCTTTCATGTCGCTCGCACCGAGGCCGAGGACCTCGGACCCGGTGATCCGGCCGGGCAGGTTGTCCTGCGCCGGCACGGTATCGACATGGCCCGCCAGCAGCACCAGCGGGACGCCCGGGCGCCGCGGGGTCGCCGCCACGAGTGCCTCGCCGTCGGCGAACCACTCCACAAACCCGGCAGGGATCGCGGCGCGGACATGGCGCATGATCGCCGCCTCCTCCCGCGAGACCGACGGGATGTTGATCAGCTCGAGGGTCCGCTCGGCGAGGCGCCGGGGCAGAGGGCGGTCAGTGCTCACGGCGCGACATGGTAGATGTCATGATCCGTCCGCGCATGCCCGACGCGATCCGACAGCCGCAATCCCTGCCCGTCCAGCGTCTGCGCGAGGACGCCACGCTGCCGGTGCGGGCGCACCCGTGGGACGCCGGGCTCGACCTGGTCGCCGTGGAGGCCGTGCATGTGGAGCCGGGCGGGCGCGGGGTCGTGCCCACCGGCATCGCGGTCGCGATCCCGCCGGGCTGGGCCGGGCTGGTGGTGCCGCGCTCGGGCCTGGCGCGCCGGCACGGGATCACCCTGACCAACAGCCCGGGGCTGATCGACGCCGGCTACCGCGGCGAGGTCCAGGTGCTGGTGATCAACCACGGCGCGGATGCCCATACCATCGCCGTCGGCGAGCGGGTCGCCCAGCTGGTGGTCGTGCCGGCGCTCGTGGCCGACGCGCTGGAGGTCGACGACCTGCCCGATTCCGATGGCCGCGGCCCGGGTGGCTTCGGGTCCAGCGGCCGCTAGCGGCCCGCAGCCGGGCATCTACGCCGTACCCCGCTCGCTGACCCGGGCGATCGCGGCGCGGTGCGCCAGCAGCTCGAGGGTGTCATCGAGCGGCGCCAGCGGGACCGTCGCCCCGGTCGCGTGCTCGAGCGCCCATCCGAGCAGCAGGTCCGCCAGCTGCGGATTCTTCGGCAGCAGCGGGCCGTGCAGGTAGGTCCCGATGGCGCGACGGGTCATCGCGCCCTCGGTGCCGTCCATGTCGTTGTTGCCGTGGCCGTGGCGGACGGTCCCGAACGGCACGCTGCCGGGGCCGAGGGTCGTCCTGCCGGCATGATTCTCGAAACCCACCACGGTCAGCGGGCCCCCGGGCAGCGCGACGGTGATCACGACATCGCCGATCAGCCGGGTCGGACCGGCGACCGTGTCGGCATCCAGCACCCCGATCCCCGGCATCCGCGTGCCGTCGACCCCGGTGTAGCCGTGCCCGGCCAGCTGGTAGCCGCCGCAGACGGCCAGCAACACCGAGCCGTCGGCGACGGCGCGGTGCAGCGGGTCGGCCTTGGTCGCGGCCAGATCGTCGGCGACGACGATCTGGTCCCGGTCCTGACCGCCGCCGAGGTAGTACATGTCGGCGTCGTCGGGGATCCGGTCCCCGATTCCGGCCTCGATCACCGCAAGCTCGTGCCCGCGCCATTCCAGCCGGCGCCGCAGCACGGCGATGTTGCCGCGGTCGGCGTAGATGTTGAGCTCACCCGGATACAGGTGGCACACGCGGACCGTGCTCATGCGGCGACCCGGCAGCGGTAGACCTGACGCTCGGCGCCGGGCTCGAGCGGGGCGCCGGTGAAGTCGCCCCAGGCCTGCACGACCTCGAAGCCGCCGCGGGCGAGCAGGTGGCGCAGCTCGACCGGCGTAAAGATGTGCACCTCGTGATGCCGCAGGAAGCTTCGGACCGCGCCATCCGGCTCGATCTCGTCGACCCGGTGGGTGAAGCGCGCCGTCTGGGTCACCGGGTCGACCCAGTCGAACCAGAACGCGTGGGCCAGTCGGACCCCGGTCGCCGGATCCGTGTACACGTCCCCGGCGCGGACGACGCCGATCTGGCCCTGGACGTCCACGACATCGGGCATCGCGACGTCGAACCACAGCTCCCCACCGGGCCCAGCGCCGCGCGGATGTGCTCCAGGCAGGCCAGCTGATCACCCGGGTCGACGAGGACCTGCAGCGTGTTCATGGCGGCGATTGCCAACGCCACCGGCGCGTCCAGCACGAACGTGCGCATGTCGGCACACAGCGGCGTGATGCGCCCGGCGACCTCCGGTGTCAGCCGGGCGGCATTGTCGGCCAGCGCACGCAGCATCACCGGGTCCGCGTCCAGCGCGATCACCTCGCACCCCTCGCGTGCGAGGGCGAGGGCAAGCCGGCCGGCCGCCGCGCCGATATCGAGCACCGGACCCTCGACCTGCGCGGCGATCGCCCGCCACAGCACCAAGTCCTCGACGTAGTGCGCATGCTCGAGCAGGTAGCGGGTCGCTTCGGGGTACTCAGTCATCTTCCCAGTACGCGTTGGCGGCACCGCGCGCGACGAGGATGCTGCGCAACCCCAGCATCGCGGTGTAGGTCGGCAGGACATACAGCGGCCGGCCCGCCGGGAGCCGGGACAGCGCGGCGTCGAGCGCGCGCTCGGGATCGGGCTCGATGCGGATCCGATCGCGCGCGAGCCCGGCGTAGACGAACCGCAGGGCCATGTCGTAGGCGCGATCCCCCGTGACGACCAGGTCGCCCAGCCGGTCCAACAGCGGCTCGTAGTCGACGTCCCAGATCCAGCTGACGTCCTTGCCGTCGGCCGTCCGGTCGTTGAGGGCGATCAGCAGGTGCAAGGGTTCGGGATCGAGCTCCACCGTCTGGACGGTCACGTTCGCCCCGGCCGGGTTCTTGGCCAGCAGCAGCACGATCTCGCGCCCGTCGAGCTGGACCCGCTCGGCGCGCCCAAAGGCCGCCTCCGCCGCCGCCAGCGCCGGTCCGATGGCCTGATACGGGATCTTGAGGGCGAGCGCCGCCGCGGCCGCGGCCGTCGCGTTGTAGGCGTTGTGCATGCCCGGCAGGGCGACATGCGCGGCGATCTCGCCGTCCGGGGTGGCGATCTCGATATCGAGCCCGGTGGTTCCGACGAGCCTCACCCGGCGCGCGGCGACCTCGGGGACGGGCCGTCGTGCGCCGCAGTTGGCACAGTGCCACGCGCCCATGTGACCGAGCGTGACACGCTCGTAGGTCAGCGGGTGCGCGCAGGCGCGGCAGCGGGTCGAGTCGGCCGCGTGGGGGAGGGCCCCGAGCGCCGCGGACGGATCCTCGATGCCGAAAAACAGCGTCCGGTGGACGCCGTCCGCCAGCGCGGCCACCGCCGGGTCGTCGGCGTTCAGCACCAGCGTCGTCGTCGCCGGCAGGCGCATGATCATCCGTGCCCACGAATCGGCGATCGCCTCCAGCTCGCCGTAGCGGTCGAGTTGGTCACGAAACAGGTTCATGAGCACCAGGACCCGCGGCGACAGGCGCGCCACGACATCGGGCAGCGCGAACTCGTCCACCTCGAACAGCCCGAACTCGGGCCGTGGGCGTGACGCGGCACCGTCCAGGAGCGCCGTCGCGACGCCAAACACGAGATTCGCACCCGCCCGATTCGCGACCATCCGCCAGCCTTCGGCGGCGACACAGCTGCCGATCAGGCGCGCCGTGGTGGTCTTGCCGTTGGTCGCCGAGAGCACCAGCGCGCCGCGCGGGAGCGCGCCGCCGAGCTCCTGGATGGCCTCCGGGCGCAGGCGCAGCAGGACACGGCCCGGCGCGCTCGTGCCGCCGCCGCGGCCGAGCCGACGCGAGAGTGCTCCGACACCACGCGCAATGGTCTGCGAGGGGCCGCGGGGGACGATGCTCACGCGCCCCTCACCCCGAGCCGACGAACTCGGGCAGGGTCCTCACCGTCCCGTCGGGGGCACCGACCAGGACGTCCGCAGGCACGACCCGGACCAGACCGGTATCGACAACACCGTTGAGTGCGCGCGCACGGGCATCGACGCGCTCCCAGTCCGCCCCGGCGGGGATCCTCAGATCGATGATCGCCAGGCCGTCGTCGGAGCGGCCGGGCCGGCGCGTCGGCGACAGGTCCGCCAGCGCGAGCGCAACGTAATCCGCCGCAAACGGCACCGCGGCCACCGGCAGCGCACCCCACGCGTCGAGGCTCGGGGAGACCTTGGGGCCGTCGACCAGCACCACGAAGCGCCCGGCCGAGCCGTCGACGATGCGCTCGCGCACGAGCGCGCCGCCGCCGCCTTTGATCGCCAGGCCCTCGGGCGTCACCACATCCGCGCCATCCAGGGCGATATCCACTGGGCCCCGCATCCGGGCGATCCGGATCCCGACCTCGCGGCCGAGCGCTTCGCTGGCCCGCGACGTCGGTACGCCGACACAACGCAGCCCGCCGGCGACGCGCGCGCCGAGGGCGCGGATCCCGGCCGCGGCCGCCCGCCCGGTCCCCAGACCGACGCGGTCACCGTCGTTGACCAGCGCGGCGGCAGCGCGGCCGGCTGCTTCCCAGGCCCGTACACGTCCGTCATCATGTGCACCCATACCCCTAAGGCTATGCGAGCGAGACGACGATGACCGAGATCGCCCCCGGAGTTCAGCTGATCGACACCATGCTCGGGGGGCGTCGCGGCATCACCAGCGCATATCTGATCCACGGCACGCAGCCGGCCGTCGTCGACCCGGGGCCGGAGACCTCGGCGTCGCTGCTGATCGGGCAACTGCACGAGCTCGGGATCGGGCCGGACGATCTGGCCTGGGTCGTGCTCACGCACATCCATCTCGACCATTGCGGTGGAACCGGCGCGCTCGCGGCCGCGTTCCCGCGCGCCCAGGTCGTGGTCCACGAGCGCGGCGCCAGGCACCTGGCCGAGCCGGCGCGGCTGGTGGCCGCCTCCCACGAGGTCTACGGACCGCGGGCGCCCCTGCACGGGGGCCTCACGGCGACGCCCGCCGACCGCATCGTGGTCGCGCCGGACGGCTTTCGCGTCGCGGTCAGCGACGACGAGTCCCTCGAGATGATCGCCACGCCGGGGCACGCGCGCCACCACATGTCGGTGCTGCACGAGACCACCGGGACCCTGATCATCGGCGACGCCGCGGGCACCCAGCTCAAGGGCGGCAACCTCTACCCGAACGTGCCCCCGTCCGACGTCGACATCGCCGCTGGGCGCAAGAGCATCGGCCGGCTCGGGGAGCGGCAGCCGACGCTGATCACGCTCTCGCACTTCGGGCCGACCGACGATCCCGAGGCCACGCTCGCCGACGCCGACGACATGCTCGAGCGGATCGGCCATGCCGCCCTGGAGGGCTACCGGGACGGCGGTCGGGCCGGCATCGCCGCCGCCGTGGAGCGGTACCTGCCCATCGACGAGACCATCGGCGACGCCGACGTCCTGGCGCTGTGGCGCTGGCTGTCCTGGGACGAGAACAACATCCTGGGCATGGAGATCTGGGCGGAGCGCCAGGAAGCCAACAGGACTCCCGCATGACACAGGTCAGCGTCGAGCTCGTCGTGATGACCGTCCAGCACGGCGCGCTCGAGGTGCTGCTGGTGCGGCGGCCGGGCAACGTGTGGTCGCTGCCGGCCGGCCCGACGCGCGGATCACCGCTTGCGACCGAGGCGGCCGAGACCCTCTTTGCGCAGACGGGCATCTCGGGCATCCGGCTTGAGCAGCTGTTCAGCTTCGACCGTGCCGGCGACACGCAGGTGGCCGTGAGTTACCTCGCCCTGATCGCCGCCGACCGACATCCGCTGGCTCCGGGCCCCGACATCGTCGAGGTGCGCTGGTTCGCCCTCGATGATCTCCCGGCCCTGGTCACCGGTCACGCGGATGCGATCGCCTACGGACACGCGCGACTGCGGGCCAAGACGGCCTACGCGCCGATCGCGGTCCAGCTGCTGCCCGAGACCTTCACCCTCGGCGAACTGCAGGCGGTCTACGAGGTTGTCCTTGGCGAGCGGCTCGATACGCGCAACTTCCGGCGCGACGTCCTCGGCGCGGGAATCGTCGCGGAGGCCGGCACCGCGCGCCGGCACGGCCCGGGCCGGCCCGCGCGCCTGTACCGGTCCCGGGGCACCGAGTTTGCCGTGAGCGCCCGGGAGCGCCGCATCGCGGGGCGCATCGGCCGCACCGGGGGGCCCGGCACCGCCGGGGAGTGACGTACCGCCCCAGAATCCCGGGGAGGACCGTCCATATGATGTCCGGAGCGATCGCGATCCTAGTGGCGATGCTCGGACCGCGCGCCGTGGCGTGGTAGCGTCCGAGGGGCACCGAACGCGCGAAAGGGACAGGAATGGCGTCAGGGAACCACGACCAAGAGAACGAACTGCTGCCGGTCACGTGGCCGTTCCGCGCAGCCGGAACGGTGATGATCTTCGCGACGGTCTGGTTCTGCATGGGGTGGGCCATCAAGGGGCAGGAGAACGGCCACTCGCTCGCGGGTCACATGACCGTCTTCTGGATCTCCATCTACGTGACGATCGCCCTGGTCGTGTTGGGCGGCGTATTCAACTTCTACCGTGAGCGGAAGCGCCGGCGCCTGCTGGAGCACCAGTAGGGGATGAGCCCTGAGGCCGGCGCCGATCTGACCGATGCGGCGGCCCGTCTTGCGGGAATCGCGGACGCCCTCGGCGAGTCCGACTGGTGCGCGGAGCTGCGGACGGGCGGTGTCGTCCCGCACCCGGTCACCGCGCCACCTACCTGGGGTGCGGTCGCGATGACCGGCTTGGACGTCGTGGAGCAGCTCGCGGCCGCCGGCCGCTGGGAGGATGCTCGCCATCAGGCGGCATTTCTCGCCGACTTCTTCACGCGCAGGCGCAAGCAACTGCACGGCGTGGCCGGCGTCGCCTTCGAGGGCCTCGCACTGGCCGCGCGCGGCCATGACCGCGACGACCTCGACGAACACGCCGACTTGATCCGCACGCTGTTCGGCGCCGACGCCGGCGAGATCACGAAGGCCGCCTGATGGGCGATCCGGCACGTGTCGGCCCGCGCTCCCGCCAGGGGCGCCTGCTCGTCGCGGCGCCCACGCTGATGGACCCGCACTTCCAGCGTGCGGTCGTGGTGATGCTCGAGCACAGCGAGGACGGCGCACTGGGGCTCGTGCTCAATCAGCCCACCGAGATCCACGCCGTCGATGCGCTTCCCGAGCCGCTGCGCGATCTCATCCCGCAAGAGCACGTGATCCACTGCGGCGGCCCGGTGCAGCCGGCCGCGGTGATCATCCTGGCTGAATTTGATTCCCCAGATCGCGCCGCCGGCATCGTCGTGGACCACATCGGCATCGTCGACCCCGAGGACGCCGTCGGCGACCTGACCCGGCACGTCGGCCGGCTACGCATCTTCGGTGGTTACGCCGGCTGGGCGCCGGGACAGCTCGAGGTCGAGATCGCCGAGGGCGCGTGGATCGACGTCCCGGCCCAGGCCGACGACATCTTCACCGCGACGCCCGAGCGGCTGTGGAGCTCGGCGCTCGAGCGCAAGGGCGGGGTGTTCCGGCTGGTTGCGCGGATGCCCAAGGATCCGTCACTGAACTGACGGGCGCGCGACGGCCGAGCCGCCCGCCGCGCGCCCGCGTGGGCTTAGGACAGTCGGGCGGAGTCGGGGAGGGAGGCCAGCTTCTGCAGCGACTGGCTCTCGACCTGCCGGATCCGCTCGCGTGTGACGTTGAACATCCGGCCGAGCTCATCGAGCGTGCGGGGCTTTTCCCCACGCAGGCCGTACCGCAGCTCCAGCACGCGGCGCTCGCGGTAGCTCAGCTGGTCCAGCAGCTCGCGCAGCGCCTGCTCGCGCAGCGAGACCTCGGCCGACAGCTCCGGTGCGACGGAGGTCTCGTCGGCGAGGAAGCGCCCGAGCTCGGACTCTTCCTCTTCGCCGACCGGCTTCTCGAGCGAGACGGTCGGTTGGGCCGACCGCAGGATCTCCTCAACCTCGTCCGGTGGTAGGCCGGCGGCCTCGCCGATCTCCTCGACGGTGGGCTCGCGACCGAGCTGGCCGATGAGCACGCGCTCGGCGCGGCTGATCTGGTTGAGCTTCTCCACGACGTGCACCGGGATGCGGATCGTGCGGCCCTTGTCGGCCAGCGCACGCGTGACGGCCTGGCGGATCCACCATGTCGCGTAGGTCGAGAACTTGAAGCCGCGGCGCCAGTCGAACTTCTCGACGGCGCGCACGAGCCCGAGCGTGCCCTCCTGGATCAGGTCGAGGAACGGCAGCCCGCGGCCCCGGTACCCCTTGGCGATCGAGACCACCAGCCGCAGGTTGGCCTCGACCATCTGGCGCTTGGCCTCCTGGTCGCCGGCCTCGATGCGCTTGGCGAGCCGAACCTCGTCGGCGGCGGTCAGCAGCGGCACGCGGCCGATGTCCTTGAGGAACAGCTGCAGGGCGTCGGTTGTCTGCTCGACGGCGGCAGCGGGACGACGGGGCCGCTCGGACTCGTCAACGATCTCGGCGGCGCGGGTGAGCGCCTCGGACTGCTCGAGCAGCTCGATGCCCGCTTCCTCGAGTTGCTGGTAGACGAGCTCCGCCGCATCGGCGTCGAGCCCGAGTCCATCGAGTACCTCAGCGACCTCCTCGAGGCCGAGGAACCCGAGCTCCTGCCCGCGCACAATGAGGGCCCGGAGCTCTCCGTCGTTCTTGAGTACGCCCAGCTGCTGCGTAGACATCCGCCTCCCGTTTCCTGCTCAGACACTCGCGCGCCGACTCCGGCACCGCGCTGGGAAAACCCTGTGTCAATTCCGTGACAACGCTCGGTACTGCCGATTGCGGTTCGAACTGTGCGGGGTCAGTCGATCCGCACTCCCAAGCCCGCGCACGAGCGGCGCGTCACCCGAAGGCTCGCGTCCACTGCGCACCGCAGCGAGTCCCACTATTAGCGTTTTCCGTTCTGCCGTCAAGACTTTGGGGCCGACGGGGGCCAGATACTGACGTTAGGCCCCACAGACCGGCCACTGGCCGGGACCCGAGCGCTCGTACAGGATCGCGGCGCGCTGGATCTGCTCCGCCTCCGAGGCCTGCGCCGGGTCACCGTGGCCGCCCACCGACGCCCAGGTCGCGAACGTGAACTGGAACATGCCGCGGTACTGGCCGCTGGGTGAGATGGCGTGCGGGTTGCCGCCCGATTCGCACTGGGCGATCTTCATCAGAATCGCCGTCAGGCCGCCCGATACCGACCCCGAGCCCGACCCGCTGCTGGAACCCGTGGACGAGCCGGTGGTCGAACCCGTGGCGCCGACGGTGGTCCCGGACCCCGACGACTGCCCGCCGCCGTTATGCGGCGTGGCGCTGACGACCTGGCTCGCGGAGGCCTGCGCGCGTGCGGCGGCTGCGGCACGCGCCTGCTCGGCGTGCAGCGCCGCCAGCTGGGCGGCCGATGCCTCGGCCTTCGACAGCGACATGGTCGCGGACGCGAGCAGGACGCTGCGCTCGCCGGCGAGGGTCCGCAGCTGGCTGAGCCGCTGCGCGACCTCGTCGCGGTTGGCGATCGCAGAGGCCTCGTCCTTGTGCAGGGTCGCGTTGAGGGCCTCAAGCCGCGCGTGGTCACCGAGGAAGCCCTTGACCAGCGCGTCGTCCTCGTCGGCGATGTGCCGCATCAGATCGAAGCTGTCGAGCGCCGAGGCGATGCTTCCCGACGACACCAATACCTGCATGAGCGACGGCGGCGGATTGGTGTACAGGTCCACGATCCGCTGCGCCAGCGCCACCTGGGCCGAGGCGAGTTGGGCCTTGGTCAGCGCTAGTTGCGCGTCGCTGACCCGGATCGAGTCGTTGAGGACGGCGACCTGGGAGCTGGCCGTGGCGTAGTCGTTCGCGCTCTGGCTGGCCTGGGTCTGCACGTTGATCAGCTGCTGCTCGACCTCGCGCACGCGCTGGCGCGCGACGGCGACGCTGTTGGTCGGCCCCGGGGTCGCCGGTGAGCCGGCGCTGGTTGCCAAGCCGGGCAGCGCGACCGACGCGGCGCCAGCCACGCACGAAGCGGTGAGTGCGGCGGCCAGGACGTACCGCCTCCCGGCTCGCGCAAATGGAACGTGAAGACGTGCCATAGCGAAGTGCGCGTCCCACAGATGGGGACGCAACGCGAGGACGCTACCACGCCGTGGGCGTCCAGGCTCGGTTGCGACGACCCCCGCCGATCGGGGGGTTCACCCGGTCGCGGGTATCCGCGTTCCGACCGTCACTCGTGAAATCACCCGCTCAGCAGGGCCTTTTGCGGGATCACGACGCGAACTCGGGGGTAGTGACATCTGTCCAAGTTTCTGGGCCAAAAATCATCCCGGGCGATGCGCGGCCCCAGCCTGCCCGACCTGTGGAAATGTGCGTTTCGCTTGTGGATAACTCAAGCAGGCCGCGGGGACGGGGAAGGGGCTCACTCCGGCCCGGTCGGATCCGCCCAGGTGAACCCGGTGGGCGCGGCGGCCACCGGCAGTGGCCCGTCGGGAAGACCGCGCGGCGCAACGGCGCCATGGAAGCCCCGGGGTGAGACGTCGTTCGGTGCGTCCGGGTGAAACAACGACGCCAGATACTGGATCTGGCCGCGGCCGGGGCCCAGCTCGAAGAAGCCGCCGCCATACATGGCGATCCCGTGGGTCTCGCAGTAGTCGTACGCGGCGCACAGCGCCCGGAGGCTGCCGAAACGCACCGGCTTGATGTTGATGATCCGCGGCGGCCGCGCCAGCGCGAGGATGTCATCGACGCGATGGATCGGCGCATCCCAGCTCACGCGGTCCCAGTGACCCTCCAACAGGGGCAGGATCTCGGGGTCGGTCGAGGGGTCCTCGATGACCGCCTCGGGCCACGCCGCCAGGCAGCGCCGATAGAGGCCCGGATCGGGATGCGTATCGACGCTGGTGCCGTGGTAATGGGCCTTGAAATCCAGGGATGCCACGCGTCCCGGCGCGACGCGCAGCAGCTCGGCGATCAGCGCGTCGTCCCAGTCCTCGACGGCATCGAGCTTGAATTCGAGCCGCGGGTATGCGGCGAGGCGCTCGGCGACCGGCGCCACGGTCGATCGGGCGCCTGGGACGGCAAGGCGCAGCGACAGGACCCATCGGACCGGGGCTGGCACGCGGCCGAGCACATCCGCCAGCGAGCGGCCTGACTGCCTGAGGGCAAGATCGAGTGCGGCGGCCTCGAACCCCCAGCGCCGGAAGTCGCTCCCGAGGCGACCGGGCGCATCGGGGAAGATCCCGATGGTCTCAAGGTGCCGCGAGAAGCCGTCGAGGGTCCACGCGCCCGCCAGGTCGAGGACCGGCCCCGTCGCCACGAAGCGACGCTGCTCGTCGTTGTCGGTCCAGACGTCTTCGCCGAGGCCGACGCACCCGCCGCCGGCGAGCCGAATGACCGTCGTCAGGCGCTCCCAGCCGCTGGAGACGACCATCGCCAAGCCCTCGAGCGTATAGCCAGAGACCTCCAGGGGCAGGTCAGCCAGCAGACGGTACGTCGCCGGTAGCGTACCATCGGGGCCGGCCACGCCGGTGCTCAGGCGCCGAGCCGGGCGAGTTCGCGGGCAAGGCCTTCGACCGCCGCGTCGCCGGCCTGCTGCAGTGCCTTACCGGCGAACGGACCGCCGACCTTCCAGAGCCCTTTGAGCTTCAGCTCGGCCACGTACGCGACCTCCGAGCCGCTGTCGCGTGCTGTCACGGCAATCTCATCATGTGAGACGAACTTGCTGCCCTTGGCCACGAGGACCACGCGCCGCGGCGGGTCGAATTCGGTGATCTCATAGATGAGCTCCTCGGGTCCGCCGCCGAGCTCGACGGTCACCGCATACCGCGACCCCAGCGCAGGTGGGCCGTCGGTCAGGGGGTGTGCCGACGAGACGCCGGGATCCCAGTGCTGGGTATTGTCGAACCGGGCCAGGTACGCGAACGCCTGATCGGCGGAGGCGGTCGTGGTCAGCTGCGCGGTGTAGGTCGGCACCAAGAACTCCTCGGTCACGGGACGCCGACATCGTCGCAGAACTGCCGGCGTCGACGCCGCGGGGTGCGGCGGGCGCGGTCGCCGATCGGTCCCCGGACACCGGCACCGGCCGGCGCGGCCCGCAGATTGTCTTCCGCCCCGCCCGTGGTCCACGCACGCGAAGTAATGTTCTGTTACTTGCTGATTTCCCAGCCCTGAAGCCGCTCCTGGCCAGACCGGTCCCCCATGGTGAGGGAGCGACTGCGCCCCCCAGGGGCCGCGCGTGGGCGCGAAGCCCAAGCCGCGCCAACGGCCCCCGCGCACCATCCACGCCGACGACACCCGGTCCAGGGCCCGGCGACGCTCGACGGACCAGGCCCAACGCGCTCTCCGGGCGGGGCGCCGCCCGTGCTCCCCCCCGGACCCGGCACCCACGCACCGCGACCCGCGCGGCAACACCGCGATGCGACCACCGCTTGCCGCCTCGGACAACTGGCCCCTGGCCGAGTAAGTAACTTTGGCCACAAGGCCAATGTTGGCGCCTCGGGGCCAGACCTAGGCTGCGCCCATGTTCACCATCCCCTCGCCGTTTCGTCCCAGCATGGTCCGACTCCGCCGGACCATGGGCGAGATGCGCGCCATCAAAACCTCATTCGGCCTATAGATCTCCGCGCCGGTGCGCCGCCGCCGCGGCGCACCGGCCGGAATCACCCGCGCGGTCACCGCCCGGCTGGCGCCGGGGTCTGACCGGCCCTCCTCGTCGCACGCGCTGTGCCGCGCACCCGGACAGCGGCCCGGTCACAGCGTGGTCACAGCCCGGGGACGCGGAGCCTTAACGCCACTCATACCTTGCGCTCAGGCTGCCCGGCAATACTTGTCCCGATGCGCAAGGCCCCCAAGCACATCCGTCCCATTGACGCGCGCGAGACCGACGGTGTCGCGCTGCGCGAGCGTGGCCAGCGGCGGCTGCGCAAGGCCACGACCCTGACCATTGCCGGGGCCGTCGCCGTCGCCGGGATCACGACCGCGCTCGCGAGCGCGGTCCCGAGCCACCACGCGTCCCACAGTTCCGCCGCCGGCGGAGTCGCAAGCAGCGCCGCGGCGATCGCCGCGGCACAGCAGGCCGCCAACGGTCAATCGGCGGCCAACGCCAGCAGCGGCGCGAGCTCCGGCACCGGCGGGTCGACCTACTCGCCCTCAAGCTCCCAGGGCGCGCCGGTCGCGAGTTCCGGCGGGTCTTAGACCGGCCGGTCGTCCGGCGCGGCGGTCTCGCCGAATGCCACCCGCGTGGCGGGCCGGCTGAGCCACCACAGACCGATCAGTGGCAGGACGAGCGGCACGAACCCATAGCCGATCCCGAACTGGGACCAGACGCTCGCGTCCTTGAACAGACTGGGATCGAGGATGCTGACAAGGCCGACCACGACCACGCCGGCGAACTCGATGCACAGCGCGACGACGGCCGTGCGCCAGGACCCCGCCGACGGGAACGTAAAGCAGATCGCCGCCAGCAGATAGATCAACGCCGCGGCCGCGCTCAGCAGGTACGCCAGCGGCGCGTGGGAGAACTTCGTCGCGATCTGGAACAGCGCCCGCGCGCCCGCTGAGATGGCAAACAGCGTGTACACGGCCGCGATGAGACGGCCCGGGCCCTGGACGGCTCGTCGCCTGCTGGTGGAGTTCATGAGCGGTGGTCTACCAGAGCGCCAGCAGCCGCAGTACGGCAACGGCCACGGCGAACGTCACCACCGCGTTGACCGCCGAGTCCCAGTGGTTGGCGTGCGGCGAACGGCCGCGCACGATGCCGTACGGCAGCAGGATGACGGTCGCCACCAGGTACCCGAGGTACTCACCGAGCGACGGCGGGCGATGCCCGGCGGCGATCGCGACCAGCGCGACGACCGCCTGGAGTACCACCTCCACCTCACCGATCGCGACGGCGGCCAGATAGGTCCGGTCGGGAGGGCGCCGCGTCAGCGCCAGGACCAGGCCCCAGAGGCTCAACACCATCAGGAACAGGAAGATGGCCAGCGCGACGATTGCGTTCATCGCGGCAGAACATACCCGGCAGCCCGTCCCCGGGGCCGCGCACGCGCCGGGCGGCCGGGTCAGCGGTCCTTCTAGGATCACCGTCAGCCCGCGCCGTTCGCGGCCCCCCCGATCGCCGATGACCGCATCCGTCACCCATGACCCCCTCGACGCCGCGCGCGTACTCGCCGCCGGCGGCCTCGTCGCGTTCCCCACCGAGACGGTCTATGGGCTCGGCGCGCACGCCGAGCAGCCCGCGGCCGTCCGCCGCGTGTTCGCGATCAAGGGGCGTCCCGCCGGTCATCCGCTGATCGTCCACGGCGCCGATGCCGCGATCCTCGAGCGGTACGCCCGCACGGTCACCCCCGCCGCGCGCGCGCTGGCCGACGCGTTCTGGCCCGGGCCGCTGACACTGGTGGTGCCGCGGGCGGCCGCGGTCCCGGATGTGGTGACCGGCGGCCGGGATACGGTCGGCCTGCGGGTCCCCGACCAGCCGCTGGCGCGCGCGATGCTCGCCGCACTCGGCGCCGGCGTGGCCGCGCCATCGGCCAACCTGTTCGGACGCACGAGCCCGACGACCGCCGGTCATGTGCAGGACGATCTCGGCGACAAGATCGATCTCATCCTCGACGGCGGCCCGTGCGCAATTGGGGTCGAGTCGACGATCCTCGACATCTCCGGCGGGCCGGCGACGATCCTGCGCTCAGGGGGCGTGACGGCGGAGGCGATCGAGCGGGTCTTGGGGCAGCCGGTGGTGCGGACCCCCTCGGGCCCGGCGCGCGCGCCGGGGATGCTTGCCGCCCACTATGCCCCGCACGCCGAGGTCGTCGTGACCTCCGCCGGCGATCTGGCGGCACAGCTTGCCCGCCTGCGGCGCGTCGGCCAACGCGCCGCCATCATCGGGACCGCCGAGCTCCCCGCCGACACTGGGGACGCGATCGTGCTGCGACCCGCCGGCGATCGCGCCGAGGACTTCGCCCATGATCTGTATCGCCTCCTGCGGGAGGCCGATGCCGCCGGCGTGGCGACGATCCTCGTCGTGCCCCCGTCCGGCGGGGGCATCGCCGTCGCGGTGCGCGACCGGCTCAGCCGCGCCGCCAACGCGACCCTGCCGGACGGCCCGTAGCGGCAGCGGTCGCGCTCATGCGCCCGGCGCCGCGCCGTCCCAACCGTCCCAGCGCACGAACGTCTCGAGCGGCAGCCGCGCGCCGGGCTTGAACTCGTCGCCAATCGTGTAGGCGAGCGGGATGAGCGCGGTCTGGGTGACCTCGTCGTATGGAATGCCAAGTACCTCGGCGGCATCACGTTCGTAGAACAGGTGCAGCGTGGTCCACGCCGTACCGAGGCCGCGGGCGCGCGCGGCCAGCATGAAGCGCCATACGGCAGGCAGCACCGAGCCGAACTGTGACGCCACGGCGACGTTGTCGCGACCCTCGATGCGGTGTCGGATGACCGGGATCACCAGCACCGGGACGCGCTCCAGGTTGTCGGCGAGGTACTGGGCCGAGGCACCGATGCGCCGCTGGCGCGCCCGCGCGATCGGGTCCGCCGCGGGCGGGCTCGGCGGCTCGACCAGCCCCTCGGCCAGGTAGCGCCGCCAGCCGCGCCGGTAGACCTCGGCCAGGGCGGTGCGCCGTGCCGGGTCGGTCACCACGACAAACGACCACAGCTGGCGGTTGCCCCCGGTCGGCGCCTGCTGGGCGAGTGCGAGGCACTCTTCGATGAGCGCTCGCGGGACCGGGCGCTCCAGGTCTAGCCGCTTGCGCACCGAACGGGTCGTCCGCAGCACCGGGTCGATCTCGCCGACATCCATCGGATCCCTCCTGACCGCCTGCACGGCGCCTCCCCCACCCGACCGCCGCGTGGGCGCCAGGGTGCGGCTCCCGGGCGAGCCTAGCGCCCCGCACGCCGCGCACCAGCGACTACCGCCCGGCCGCCGGGTGTGCGCGTGCGGGTAGGCTGATGACCGCTGCCGCCACCTGCCGATCCCCGACCCGGACCCCCGCACCCGATGACACCTCATACGCGCGTCCACCTCGTGGACGGGACCTGGGAGCTGTTTCGCCACCATTTCGGCATGCCGAGCGGCGTGCGCGCCCGCGAGCTGGCCGCCGTGCGGTCGGTCGTGCGCTCGATGCTCGGCCTGCTTGAGTCGGGCGCGACACACGTCGGGGTCGCGACCGACCACGTCGTGGAGTCGTTTCGCAACGCGCTGTGGCCCGGCTATAAGACCAGCGCGGGGGTCGATCCGCACCTGCTGGGGCAGTTCGGGCCGCTAGAAGACGCGTTGGCGGCCTGCGGGATCCTCGTCTGGCCGATGACCGAGTTCGAGGCCGACGACGCCCTCGCGAGCGCAGCCGCCGTGGCGTCCGCCGACCCGTCGGTCGCCCAGGTCGTCATCTGCTCGCCCGACAAGGACCTGGCCCAGTGCGTCGAGGGCGCCAGGGTCGTGCAGTGGGACCGGCGCACCGACCAGTACCGGGACGAAGCGGGCGTGCGCGAGCACTTTGGCGTCGGCCCGGGCGAGATCGCTGACTGGCTGGCGTTGGTGGGCGACAGCGCCGACGGCTTTCCCGGAATCCCGGGCTGGGGGGCGCGATCGGCGGCGGCGGTCTTGTCGCACTACGGCGCGATCGATCTGATCCCCACCGACGCCACCCAGTGGGCCGTGCCGGTGCGCGGCGCCGCACGGCTGGCCGCGGCACTCGCCACCGAGCGTGACCGGGCCGAGCTGTTTCGCACCCTGGCCCGGCTGCGCCGCGACGTGCCGGTGCTCACCGACGGGGTCGGCCGGCTGCGATGGCGCGCCGCGACCGACCGGATCGGCGCGGTTGCCCAGGCCCTCGGGGCTCCCGAGGTTCCGGAGCGCTGCTCGCGGCTGGCCGCCGAGCGCGGGGCCGGCTAACCGACCAGCGTACGGATGTCGGCCGCGAGCGCCGGCACGCTGATCGGGATCGCGCCGGCGTAGGTGCCCACCTCTTGGCCCTGCTTGTCGACGAGGACCACCAGCGCGGTGTGGGTCGAGGCGATCGCGTTGGCCGGCTGGGCGCGGATACCCCACGCCTGCCAGAGCGGCTCGAGATCGGCGCGCGATCCGATGATGTAGCTCATACGGCCGGTGAGCTGGTGCACGGCCAAGAAGTTGTTGACCGCGGCAGCGGTGTCGCCGGTCGGATCCACCGAGATCGCGACGGTGTCGATCTTGGATGCCGTGCTCGTGCCAACCTCGTCCAGCGCGGCGGCGATCTCCCCCGCGATCAGCGGGCAGGATGTCGTGCAGTGGGCGTACAGGAACGTCACCAGGGCCGGTCGCCCGCCTTCGGGCACGCTGACCAGGTTGCCGGCCGAATCACGTCCGGCGGTCGCCGGGGCCGCGACGGGCGGGCTGATCGGCACCGCGTTCAGGGGCGGGGCGCCGCCGGTGCCGTTCACCAGGATCACGATCACCACGGCCAGCGCGCAGACGGCGGCCGCGAGGATTGCGCTCAGGACCCAGACGCGGCGTATCACGCGCGCATCGTACAAGAGCCCGTGCGCGCCCCAGAGCCGCCCGGGGTACCCGCAACCCGGCGCCTATGCGGCCGGGCGCACGGGCGTGTCGTCGGGCGCGCCGGAGCCCGACTCGACGACCACGACGACCTGCTCGGACGGCGCCGGCGCCGGGCCGCGCATGGCCGAGACCGCCGCGCCGAGCAGCGAGAAGCCGCACAGGATCCACAGCGCCAGGTGCATGCCGCTCATGAACGGCGCCATCCGCGCGGTCGACAGGCCGGTGGTCAGGCCCGAGAAGATCGAAAACAGCGCAGTGTCGGCACGGCCGCGGTGACGATCGCGAGCATCAGCGCGATCGAGAGCACCGCGCCGGTGTTCTGGAGCATGACGCGCGCGGCGCGGCGATCGCCGCGGCGCTGGGCGGCACGGCGCCCATCATCGCGGCGGTGTTCGGGCTGTTGAACATGCCCGAGCCGACGCCGACGAGCGCCAGCCAGATCGCCTGACCAGTACGGGCTGTGGACCTGCAGGGTGGTCATCGCGGCCAGGCCGCATGCCGTCACGAGCATGCCGAGCACTGCCAGCCCGCGCGAGCCGTGACGGTCGGCGTAGCCGCCCGCGAGCGGCGAGGCGATCAGCATGCCGAGCGCCAGCGGCATCAGCTTGATGCCGGCGTCGATCGGCGTGTCTGCCCTGCGGCGCCCTGGAAGTAGAAGACGAACAGGAACATCAGCGCGAACCGCGCCAGCCCGTTGATGAACGCGGCGGCGCTGGCGGCCGCGAACAGGCGGTTGCAGAAGATCGCCAGGTCGAGCATCGGCGCGCGCGAGCGGCGCTCGATCGCCACCCACGAGCGGCAGCAGCACGCGGCCGAGCCGCGATGCCGACGACCACCATCGGCGCCGTCCAGCCCGTCAGGCCCCCGTCGCGAGACGCCGAGCACGAGGCCGGTGAGCCCGACCACGAATCGTGATGGTGCCGCGCAGTCGAGCCGCGCACGCGTCCGGCCTGGCCAGCTCGCGCAGGATCAGCGCAGCCCCACACCGCGCCGCGAGCGCGAGCGGCACGTTGAACCAGAACACCCAGTGCCAGGAGATCGTCACCAGCGCGCCGCCGAGCACCGGCCCGAGCACCAGCCCGACGGCGGCGACCATCGTGTTGGCGCCCATCGCCAGGCCGAGCTGCTCCCGCGGGAAGGCGTCGGTGACGAGCGCGGCGGCGTTGGCGAACAGGAAGCGCCGAGCCGATCGCCCTGCAGCACGCGCCAGCAGATCAGCTCGGTCGCGCCGTGCGGGAAGCCGGCGCCGAGCGAGGCGAGGGCGAACACGACGAAGCCGCCGACGTAGGCGCGCTTGCGCCCGAACAGGTCGCTGAGCCGCCCGGCCGTGAGCACGAGCACGGTGGCGGCGATCAGGTAGGCGAGGATCACCCACACGAGCGCGAGCAGGCTCGTGTGCAGCGAGCGCTCGAGGCTCGGCAGCGCGATGATCAGCGTGCCGCGATTGGTCGCCGCGAGCAGCATGCCGAGGCTCGTGCAGGAGAGCGCCCACCATCGGTAGTGCGGATGCTCAGCGTGAACACCCGGCCGGCGCCGGCGCGTCGGCGCCGCCGACTGCGACGAGGGGGTCATAATCGTTAGTGTACTACCGACTTGGGCGTCGGTCCCGCCCGACCTACCGCGGATGCGCCGCCGGCGCCGCGGTGCCGCGCAGCCGGCCGACGTACGGGCGCCGGGCGACGAGGACCGCGGCCGCGAAGCGACCCTGCTGGGCAGCCAGGATCTTCTCGGCGCGCTTGGCCGGTGCTCCGCCGCCGCGGGCCCTCCGCAGCAGCGCCATGCCCTTGCGCGGGCCGTATTCGCGCATGACCGCGGCCGCCCCCGGCATCACGAGCGGCTCTTGGCCAAGGTATTCGATGCGCAGTCCGGCGTCGGTGACCAGGGTGCACCATTCGGCCTCGGTCAGCGGGTGCAGTCCGCCGTTCTCCGGCGCGGCAAGCCGGGCGCGGACCTCGGCGGTCGATTCGCCGGAGAGTCCGACATCGCGGACGCACAGCTCGTGCAGGCCCAGGCGCCCGTTCGGCCGCAGCAGCCGCACGGCCTCGTGGATCACCGCACGCTTGTCGTCATCGGGCAGCGCGAACAGCAACCCCTCGCTGATCACCGCGGTCGCGCTCTCGTCGGGCAGGCCCGTCGCGGCAGGCGCCCCACGCTGGGCGATCGTGACCGGGCTCGGCACGGCCGCCCACAGCTGTCCGGCGTCGGCCTGGTCACGGCAGACGCCGGTCCACGCGTACAGGTTCTGCTCGGTGGCCCGCAGTCCGGTCTCGCCGGTGCCCGGGGCGAGATCGACGATGCGATCACCGGCCGACAGGCCAAGCGCGTCGACCAACGCGGCCGAACCGGCAGGGCCGCCCGGCAGCAGCGCCCACACGCCGAACTGGCGCGCCGTCGGCCAGGGCGGCAGATCGGCAGGATTGGGTTCGTGCCCGATCGCGTCGGACGCTCCGGTCGTAGACATGCGCCTCCCGTGACGCGCGCGGTCCAGGTCCCCGACACGATAACCGGCCGCCCGGGTCGCACGCACGCGACCGTGCGCGTCGCCTGGTCAGGCCGCGGGCTTGTCCGTGTCGGCGGCCGCTTCAGCCTGCTGGCGAGGCGGCGTGGCCGCCTCGGCCTGCGCCCGCGCCCGCTGGGCGGCCGCCTGTTGGTGCAAACGCCGGGCACGCTCGGCCCGCGTTGCACCGACAAGGGCGAAGGTCATCATCCCGCCCCAGAAGATTCCGTAGGCAATTGCGCGTCCCGTGGAAATGTTTGGGACAAAAAGCCAAATATGGATGAGCGACATGCCGATGATGGATATCGGAGCGACAACCGCGATCTGCACGACGACGCTGAGCTCCTCCCACCACACCACGATGCGAGGACGTTTTTGCGGTGCAGGATCCACACCAGCACAATAGCGTCAGCTCTTCAGCGAAGCCGGTACGTCCAGGGATGACTTCGCAACTGGAGATGTTTCGCGCCTGGGCAGGGACACTTGCCGACATCGATGGCGCGCTGGAATTGCTCACCTGGGACCGCGACACCGCGATGCCCGCGTCGGGGGCCGACACCCGCGGTCAACAGCTCGGGACGCTGGCCGCCCTCTACCACCGCGAGCTGACCCGGCCGGAGCTCGCCGAGGTCGTGGCCGAGATCGCCGCCGACCCCGACGCCGACCCCCGTGCCCGTCGGGAGGCCCAGCTGCTGGCGCATAAGCGCGAGCGCGCCGCGCGCGTCCCGGAAGCGCTCGTGCGGGAGCTCAGCGAGGCCGCCTCGGAGTCGTTGGCGGTCTGGATCGGGGCCCGACCGCGAGGCGACTGGGCCGCCCTGCGCGGGCCGCTCGCGCGGCTCGTGGAACTCAAGCGCCGCGAGGCAGCGGTCATCGACGGCTCGGACGAGCCCTACGACACGGCCCTCGACAACTTCGAGCCGGGCGCACGGGCCAGCGAGCTCGCCCCAGTGTTCGACGACCTGACCGCGCGTCTGCGCCCGCTGGTGGCCGCTGGGGCGTCGCAGCCGGCCCGGCCCCTGCCGCCACACCACTGGCCCCATGCCGGGCAGCTCCAGCTCGCGCACGACATCGCGAAGCTCGTCGGGTTCGAGCTGACCCGCGGCCGGATCAGCGAGTCCGCGCATCCGTTCGCCGCCTCTGCGGGGTTCGGCGACGTGCGACTGGCCACGCGCATCGACGAGGCGAATCCGATCTCTAGCGTGCTCAGCGTGCTTCACGAAGCCGGGCACTCCATGTACGACCAGGGGTTCGACCCGGTACTTGCACGGACCGCGCTGCTCGACGCGCCCTCACTCGGCGCCCACGAGGCCCAGGCCCGGTTCTGGGAGAACCACGTCGGTGGCACGCTCGAGTTCTGGCAGCTCATCGAGCCGCGCCTGCGCGAGCTGTTCCCCGAAGCGATGCGCGGACTCGGTGCCGCGGACTTCCATGCCGCCACCGCGACCGTCCGACCGACGCTGATCCGCGTCGAGGCGGATGAGGTGACCTACAACCTGCACATCGTTGTGCGCTTCGAGCTTGAACGGGCGCTGATCAACGGCGACCTCGAGGTCGACGAGCTCCCCGACGCCTGGAACGCGCGGATGAGCGCGCTGCTCGGCGTCGTCCCGGACTCACCGGCCGATGGGGTCATGCAGGACGTGCATTGGGCCGAGGGGCTGTTCGGCTACTTCCCGACCTATACGCTCGGCAATCTCTACGCCGCCCAGCTGGCCGCCGCCGCCGACGCCGAGATCGGCGGGCTAGCGACCGCGATCGCCAACGGCGCGTTCGCGGACATCCTCGGGTTCATGCGCGAGCGGATCCATCGTCACGGCGCGCTCTACACGACCACGAAGCTGATGCGCCGCGCGACCGGCACGCCGCTGAGCGCCGACCCCCTGATCGCACACCTGGAGCGGCGCGTCACGGCTCCGAGCGCCGTGGCGGGCCTCCGCTAGCGCACGGCTACCGGTGTTCGGCAGCGGCGGCGTTCTGCCGATATCACCGATGATGCGACGTCTTCGATACGCGCTCGTCGGCATGGTGGCGATCGCCGCCGGCTTGGCAGCGATCGCCACGGGAACGCCCGCGGTGCACCGGGCCGCGCACGGGGCAGCGGCGGCCACCGCGCCGTCGCCGGACGCCGAGGCACAGCTGCTGGCGGCGCTCGAGGCGCGGATCGTCGCGGCCCGGGCGCTCGAGTCTGCGACCCTTGCCGCGGTCGAGCAGCGCCTGCGGGCGATCTACGCGGTGCCGAACGAGGACCCGCTGATCGCCCTGCTGGCAGGCAACGTCCAGGAGGCGCAGGCCCTCGGTGAGCTCGAGGCGGCGATGACCCGCTCGGACGAGGCCCTGCTCACCGGGTTCACGTACTCGCTGGCCAACCTGCAGACCGCACAGGCCGAACTGGCGGAGAACACCCTGCGCCTTACGGCCGCGCGGCGCCTTACGGCCGCTCGGCGCGCGGCGCACCTGGCGGGACCCGTGCGCGTCGCGCTGCCGACCCCCGCGATCCCGACGACGCGACCGGGCGCCGGATTGCCGGCCGCCATCGCGGCCCAGCACGCGCTTCCCGGTGCGGTCCCGATCGACCCTCGCACGGGGCGGCCGTACGCGGTCACCGGCACCTGACCGCCCGGCGCGCGCTCAACCTCAGGTTGAGGCTGTGACTGCGCTCGCCGCGAGCGCCGCGCCGACGACACCCGCGGCGTTGCGCAGCTGGGCGATCTCGATGCGTGGGCGCACCTCCAGCAGCGGCATGAAGCGGTGCGCCTCGACGGTGATCTCACCGCCGAGCAGGATGACGTCGGGCCAAACAAGCTTGTCGATCCGCTGCAGGTAGGTGTTGAGGCGACCGCCCCACTCCGACCAGCTCAGGCGCTCGGTTTCGCGCTGGCGGGCCGCCGCTCGGTCCTCGGCGACCACCCCGTCGATCTCGATGTGCCCGAACTCGAGGTTGGGCACAAGCGCACCGTCGACGAACAGCGCCGAGCCGATCCCGGTGCCGAGGGTCAGCATCAACACGACGCCAGTCTCACCCACCCCGGCCCCGAACCGCATCTCCGCAAGCCCCGCGGCGTCCGCATCATTGAGCACGACGCAGCGCCGGCCGAGCACCTCGCCGAAGAATTCGGGGGCATGGCAGCCGACCCAGGACCCCGCCAGATGCGTGGCGGTCATGATGCGGCCGTGCACGACCGGACCCGGAAAGCCGATCCCCGCCGGTGCGTCGGGCGAGAGCTCACGCGCCAGCTCGGCCAGGACCACCGCCACCACGTCGGGCCCGCCATCGGCGGGCGTGGGCACGCGCAGCCGCCCACCGACGAGCTCACCGGTCTCGGTGTCCACGAGCCCGGCCTTGACCGCAGTGCCGCCGATATCGAGACCGACCACCTTCACCCGGGTGCCGCTTCGGTGTCGTAGTGGACCAGCGACAACACCTCGTAGGGCGCGAGCCGCTGTCGACCACCCAGGAAATCGAGCTCGATCACGAACGCGGTGCCGACGACGATGCCGCCCTGCGACTCGACAAGCGCGATCTTCGCCGCGCCCGTGCCGCCGGTTGCCAGCAGGTCGTCGTGCACGAGCACACGCTGCCCGGGACGGATGGCGCCGCGCTGGATCTCCAGGCGATCCGTGCCGTACTCGAGCGCGTAGTCGTGCCCGATCGTCTCACCGGGCAGCTTGCCCGGCTTGCGGGCGGCGACGAAACCGGCCCCCAGCGCGCGTGCGATCCCCCCACCGAGGATGAACCCGCGCGATTCCGCGCCGAGCACCAGGTCGACCTCACGCGGGCGCGCCCACTCGGCGATCCGGTCGATGACATAGTTGAGCGCGTCCGCATGCGCGAACAGGGGCATCAGGTCGTAGAACAGGATGCCCGGCTTGGGGTAGTTCGGGACGCGCCCGATGACCGCGTCGAGATCCATCAAGCGACGGGCTGCACCAGACCGCGCAACTCGACGACGAGCATCAGATGGCGCAGGTGCGAGACGAGCCCGGCCAGCTCCTCGAGGGCGGCGAAGGCCTCGGCGCGACGGTCGGGGTTCCGGGATCGCAAGCCGGTCGTCAGCAGCTGCTCGAGCAGGCCGGCCTCCCGCTCGGCGGCGGTCCGGAACAGCCGCAGGTGCCGG
Source organism: uncultured Thermoleophilia bacterium (assembly GCA_963768285.1). Classification (GTDB taxonomy): domain Bacteria; phylum Actinomycetota; class Thermoleophilia; order Miltoncostaeales; family Miltoncostaeaceae; genus CAITWD01. The sequence continues at coordinate 52,173 of CAVYHI010000001.1, read as the reverse complement.
GGCTGTACGCCGTAGTGGGACAACTCGGCCGCCGACTGGACCACCTCCAGCGCGACCTCGTCGAAGCCGCCGGCGTCCGTGGTGACCAGCCCGTACTCCTCGAGCTCCCGTACCAGGACCGGCGATGCGCCGGTGCGCTCGAGCAGCTCGTCCAGGTTGTAGCGGCGGCTCGGCGCGGGCTCGGAGAGCCGGACGCGCTTGATCTGCTTGGCCTGGGAGGCCGCGCTGAAGTTCACCGAGGCGTGAGATTCCAGCTCCTGGCGAATCACCCGGAGCGGCAGGAACTCGTCGCGCTGCAAGCGCAGGATCGTGCGCAGCCGCTCGAGGTCGTCCTGGGAGAACAGCCGGTACCCGCCGGGCGTGCGCTTCGGCGTGACCAGCTTCTGGTCTTCCAGGTAGCGGATCTTGGAGATCGAAATCGTCGGGAAGTCCGCCTTGAGGGCCTCGCAGACCGCGCCAATTGACAAGGTCGCGGCGTCAGGCGCGGTTCGCTCAGCGCGCTCCGGAGCCGTCGTCATGGGTTCAAGAGCACCAGTCGAAACTTGCCGATCTGCACCTCATCGCCGTTCTGAAGGCGCTCTTCGTCGTGGATGCGACGCCGATTGACGTAGGTGCCGTTGAGACTGCCCAAGTCCCGCAGCACCAGCCCCTCGACCCGGTGCTCGATCTGCGAGTGGTGTCGGCTGACGGTGATGTCATCCAGGAAGATGTCCGAGTCCGGGGAGCGGCCAATGGTGACGATGCCGGTCCTCGGGATCGGGAACGCGATGCCGGGCGGGCCACCGGCGCGCACGGCCAGCACCGGGCCGTCGAATTCGCCGGCTTCATCGAACCCGACGGCCGCGCCCTCCCCGACCGCGAATGGACCGGTGCTCTCGAGCGTAATGCCGTCAGGGTGCAGCGGCGCGCCGCAGTTGCTGCAGAACCGGTGGCTCGGGCTCTGCTGCTGATCGCATTCGGGACAGCGCACCTGGGTCAGCCCGTTCCGTCGGGATCCTCTTGCAGGCGCTCCACATCCGGGAGGCGTCCGGCCAGGATCCGTGCCAGCACGTCGACGTCGACGACCGAGAGCTCACCCTCGTCCTTGGCGGACAGGCGCCGCACCAGCTCTTGGCGCAGCATGTCGATCCTCCCGTGCAGCACACGCCGCTGCATGGAAACCTCACGCTCAGCTTGAGTCAGATCCTCAATCAGCTGTTTGAGCTCGGCGTCGGGCAACGCGGCGAGGTCGGGAAGCGGTTCCAACTCCATCTGGGTGACTCCTTCACGGTGGCCAAGCGACAGCATAGCGCCCGCGGGAGCCAACCCTCAACTTTGGGTTGAGATACCTCTCCCCCGCAGGCCGGCCAACGCCGTCCGGACGTAGTGGACGAAGCTGGCGACCGACAGGACCACCGCGATCCAGAACACGACGTCGATCCAGCGGGCGGTGCTGAGCAGCGCGAGCCCGATCGCGGCCATCACCAGAAACGACGACACCTTGCCGAACGTGTCGACCCGCAGGTCGATCCCGGAGTTGCGCAAGACCACCACGCCGATCATCAGTAGGAGATCCCGCACCAGGATGATCAGCGGGCCGACCGGGCCCATACGCCCGATCGCGATGATGCCGATCAGCCCGACTGCCACCAGCATGCGATCCGCAAACGGGTCGGCGATGCGCCCGAAGGTCGACTCGGCGTGCAAGGCCCGTGCCAGCCGGCCGTCGATGAAATCGGTGACCGCAACCGCGGCGAATGTCCAGGCCGCCATCGCGCTGGTCGGGCCGCCGTCGTAGGCCAGCATCCAGACGATGACCGGGAGCGCCACCAGGCGCGCCACGGTGAGCGCGTTGGGCACCCAGCCGAACCGACGAGCGGTTTGTGGACTCACGCGCATGAGATCAAGTCGGGGCGAGAGGATTTGAACCTCCGACCGCCCGGCCCCCAGCCGGGTGCGCTACCAGACTGCGCCACGCCCCGTCGTGCCGCCTCAGGCTACCACAGGCGACCGGTGCCACCGATCGCCCGCGCGCAGCCCGGCCAGGCGTCGCCGACCACCCGTCATTGCAGCGCGGCCAGCAGCTCGCGGATCGCGCCGGCGGCGTGATGCAGGGGCACCTCGCGGCGCTCGCGGCCGCGCCGGATCTGGATCTCGAGCGGCCCGTCGGGCAGCGTGCGCTTGCCGATGGTGACGCGGATCGGGCAGCCCAGCAGCTCGGCCTCGACGAACTTCTCGCCCGGCTTGGTGCCCTCACGGTCGTCCAGCAGCACCGCCAGGCCCGCGTCGGACAGCTGGTCGTACAGCGCCGCGGCGAACGCTGCCTGGGGGCTTGCGTGATCGCCGACCAGCACCATGTGCACGTCGAACGGGGCCAGCGCCTTCGGCCAGACGATCCCCGCCTCGTCGTGGGACTGCTCGATCGCGGCCGCCAGCACGCGCGCCGGCCCGATGCCGTACGAGCCCATGATGATCGGCCGCTCGTGCCCGTCGGCGGCCAGGTAGCGGGCCCCGAGCGGTTCTGAGTACTTGGTACCGAGCTTGAAGATGTTGCCGAGCTCGATCACCGGGTCCAACTCGAGTGGCTCCCCGGAGACCGGGCAGCCTTCGCCCGCCAGCACGGTACGGATGTCGGCGACCTCAGCCTGGAAATCGCGGCCGAGCACCACGCCGCGCAGGTGCTCGCCGTCACGGTTCGCCCCGGTGACGTAGTGGCCGGTGGCGATCGTGGCATCGGCGACGATGCGCACCCCCCTGACGCCGACGGGGCCGATCGAGCCGGGGCCCGCACCGAACCACGCGCGGATCTCGTCGGGCTGCGCCGGACGATGGGCCCCCACGACGTGGCTGAGCTTCTTCTCGTGCAGGGCGTGCTCCCCGCGCACCAGCGCCAGGACCGGTCCGTCGTCGCTCACCACCACGACGCTCTTGGCCAGGCGCGCGGCGGGCAGCCCGGTGAACGCCGCCAACTCCTCGATTGAGCCGATGCCGGGCGTCTTGAAGGCCTCGATCGCCGCGGGGGCAGGGCCGAAGTCCGGCTCGACCGCGACCGAGGTCGCGAGCTCGACGTTGGCCGCGTACGCCCCCGAGGGCGCCCGCGCGATCGTGTCCTCCCCTGCCGGGCTCGGCGCCATGAACTCATGGGCGCCCATCCCACCCATCATCCCGACCTCCGACTCGACCATGTACCACTCGAGCCCGCAGCGGTCGAAGATGTGGGCGTAGGCCTCGGCATGGGCGTCGTAGGAGCGCGCCAGCCCATCCTCGTCGGCATCCAGCGAATAAGCGTCCTTCATGGTGAACTCGCGCACCCGCAGGATGCCGCTCTTGGGCCGTGGCTCGTCGCGCAGCTTGGTTTGGAACTGGTACCAGCTCTGCGGCAGGTCGCGGTACGAGCGGATCTCGCGGGCGGCATGCCAGGTGATGATCTCCTCGTGGGTCATGCCGAGCACCATCGCGCGTCCGCCGCGGTCCTCGAGGCGAAACTGCTCGTCCAGCCCATACCGGCCGGTCGCCTGCCAGATCTCGGCCGGATGCATGATCGGCAGCTGGAACTCCTGCGCGCCGATCCGATCCATCTCCTCGCGGATGATCGCGGTGACCCGCTGCAGCGACCGCAGCCCGAAGGGCAGGAAACTGTAGAGACCCGCGGCCAGCTGGCGGATGAGCCCGGCCCGGATCATCAGCTTATGGCTGATCGCCTCGGCGTCCGCGGGCGCATCGCGCAGGGTGGGCCAGAACCGGCCCGACAGGCGCACCGATGCGCCGCGTGGGGCGGCGGGCATGCGCCAGGTGTGTGAGGAGTCGTCGCTCATGACGCCGCACCCTACCGTGCCCGGCGCGCCCCCACCGGACTAGCCCGTGGGAACCGCCTGATCGGCACGCGGATAGTGCGCCTCGACATAGCCCTCGACCATCGCGATGAACTCCTCGGCCAAGTGCTCGCCTTCGAGGGTGCGCACCTTCTCGCCGTCGACGTACACCGGTGCGCGCGGCGATTCCCCGGTGCCCGGCAGGCTGATGCCGATATCGGCCGCCCTGCTCTCGCCCGGACCGTTGACGATGCATCCCATCACCGCGACCTTGAGGTCGGCGACCCCGGGGCGCTCGGTCCCCCAGATCTCCATGCGTGCGGACAGGTGCGCCTCGATGCGCTGCGCGAGCTCCTGGAAGACCGTGCTGGTGGTACGCCCGCAACCCGGGCACGCGGTGACCTGGGGGCGGAACTGGCGCAGGCCCATCGCCTGCAGCAGCTCACAGCAGACCCGGACCTCGAGGGTCCGGTCGGCACCGGGCTCGGGGGTGAGGCTGGCCCGTATGGTGTCGCCGATCCCCTGTTGGAGCAGGACCGCCAGCGCCGCCGAGGTCGCGACGATGCCCTTGCTCGACATCCCGGCTTCGGTGAGCCCCAGATGCAGCGGATAGTCGCAGCGGGCGGCCAGCTCCTCGTAGACGCCGACCATCTCCTGCAGGCGGCTGGCCTTGCATGACAGCACGATCTTGTCGTGGGCAAGCCCGAGCTCCTCGGCGGCCTCGGCCGACGACAACGCGCTGGCGATCATCGCCTCGCGGACGACCACGTCGGCCGACTGCGGATCGGGTCGGCGGGCGTTGAGGTCCATCAGTTCGTCGAGCAGCTCGGGATCGAGCGACCCGAAGTTCACCCCGATCCGCACCGGCCGGTCGTAGTCGATCGCCACGCGCACAATCTCGGCGAAGTTGGCGTCGTGACGGGCGCCGCGGCCGACGTTGCCTGGGTTGATCCGGTACTTGGCCAGGGCGTCCGCACAGTCGGGGAACTCGCGCAGCAGCGTGTGACCGTTGTAGTGGAAGTCGCCCACCAGCGGGACCTCAACGCCGTGGACCTCGTCCAGGCGTTGGCGGATCTCGGCCACCTTGGCGGCGCTGGCGCGATTGTTGACGGTAATCCGGACGATCTCCGAACCCGCGCGCGCCAGGTCGGCGACCTGCGCCGCCGTGCCGACGGCGTCGGCCGTGTCGGTGTTGGTCATCGACTGCACCACCACCGGGGCGCCGCCACCGATGGTGACCCCGCCGATGCGGCAGGCAACGCTCGGGCGTCGGATCGGCTCACTCATGGCCTGTCGCATCCTACTTGCCGCCGAGGACTGTGCCGTTGGAGATGTTCAGAATGTCCTTCTGCACGACCACCAGGAACAGCATGATCATCAGGGCGATGCCGACCACCGCGGCGCGCTCGTAGGCCGCGGCCGACAGCGAGCGACCCCGGACGCGCTCGATCACCGCGAACAGGATATGGCCGCCGTCGAGCGGTGGCATCGGGATCAAGTTGAACAGCGCCAGTGCGAGGCTCAGCACCCCCGTGAACGCCAGCACCGTCGCCAGCCCCTGCGAGGCGACCTCGGTGTAGACGGCCCCGACCCCGACGACCGACTGCACCTGGGTCGGCGTCTGGAAGATGCGTGTGGCGGTCTCGTGGATCACCCACCAGGTGTAGTGCGCGCCGTCGCGAATCCCGCCGAGGACGCCGGCGCGCTGCGTCGCGAAGCCGAAGACGATGCCGAGCCGCCCGGTGCACCCATGCTGGGTGGCCGGATCGCAGGCGGCGCCGGTGGCCGTGACCGACTTCAGCCGCACCGTCTTGGTGATGTCCGTGCCCGAGTGCCGGTAAGTAATCGTCACGAGCCCGTCCGGGTGCGCCGTGAGGAGCTTGCGGAACGACGCGGGGTTCGTGCTTGGTTGGCCGTTGACGGCGACCAGCGTGTCACCGGGCCGCATGCCGGCATGGTCGGCCGGCGAGGAGACCTCGACCTGGGCCAGGCGGGTGGTCGGCGCGCCGGCGTTCGGGATGCCGATCCAGTACATCGCGGTGAAGCACACGACTGCCACCAAGACGTTGACCGCGGGCCCGGCGGCGATCGTCGCGATCTTGCGCCACATGCTGGCCGAGTAGTACGCGCGGGGCACGAGTTCGTCCGGAATCTCCTCGTCCCGGCTCATCCCGCTGATCTTCACGTAGCCCCCAAGCGGGAGCCACCCGACCCGGTACTCGGTCTCGCCACGCTGGAAGCGCGCCAGCGGACGGCCGAAGAACACCGAAAAGCGCTCGACGCGCATGCCGCACCACTTGGCGACGACCATGTGGCCGGCCTCGTGCACGAGCACCAGGAAGATCAGGATCCCGACGAACTGCAGCAGGTAGAAGCCCGTCGTCATCGGGCGGCTCCGGCCAGCGCGTCCCCGACCGCCGCGCGGGCCGCCCGGTCGGCGGCCAGCACGGCCTGAAGATCGTCACCCGGCCCCTGCGGGATGCGCTCGAGCGCATCGGCGACCAAGGCGGGGATGTCCAAGAACCCGATCCGGCCGTTGAGGAAGGCCGCGACCGCCGCCTCGTTGGCGGCATTGAGCACCGCCGGGGCCGTGCCGCCGGCCAGCCCGGCCTCGCGCGCCAGCCCGAGGCAGCGGAACGTCTGCTCGTCGGGTTCCATGAACTCGAGGGTACGCCCCGCGAGCGGCATCTGGCCGCGAACCGGCGGCGCGTCCGGCCAGCGCAGGCCGAAGCCGATCGGCACGCGCATGTCCGGTGGCCCGAGGTGCGCCAGAACCGAACCGTCGTCCAGGCGGATCATCGCGTGCACGACCGACTGCGGGTGCACGACGACCTCGATGCGCTCGTAGCCCACGCCGAACAGGTGATGGGCCTCGATGACCTCCAGGCCCTTGTTCATCAGCGTGGCCGAGTCGATCGTGATCTTGGCACCCATCGACCAGGTCGGGTGCGCGAGGGCATCCGCAGCCCCGACGTCGGCCAGCTCAGCGCTCGTGCGCCCGCGAAACGGACCGCCGGAGGCCGTCAGCACGATCGTCTCGAGGCGTTCGCGCGGCACCTGCGCCAAGCAGTTGGAACACCGCCGAGTGCTCGGAGTCGACCGGGATCAGGGGCGGCGCCGGTGCGCGCCTGGACGCCGGCGACGATCTCGCCGCCGGCGACGAGCGTCTCCTTGTTGGCGAGCGCGGTCGGGATGCCGCGCTCAAGCGCCGCGAGCGTCGGCTGCAGCCCGGCCGCGCCGACCAGCCCGTTGAGCACCAGGTCGGGCGCCGAGGCGTCGATGAGCTCGCCGAGGTCAGCCGAGGCCGCCACCGTCCCCCCACCGGCAGCACACGCCGTATGCGCGATGCCCCGGGCTTCGGCCTGGCCGGTCATCAGCTCGCGCTGCGATCCGCACGCGAGCCCGCAGGCGACCAGCTCGGGGCAGGCGTCGATCACCTCGAGCGCCTGGACGCCGATGGAGCCTGTCGATCCGAGGACGAGTACGCGTCGCACGACGAATCAGTCTAGCGGGGCCCGGTCCTGGCCCCCTGCGCGGCGGTTCGGGCGCCCGGTCCGGCTAGGCGACGAGCCGCTGTGCGGTCTCGCAGAAGGCGGCGACCAGGGCGACCGCCGCATCGAGGTCAGCCGGGTCAAGGGTCTCCACCGACTGGTGGACGTAACGGGTAGGAATCGACACGCACCCCGGCGATCGCACCGTCCCCGGACAACTGCAGCTCGCGCGTGTCGGTGCCCCCGCGCGGCATGACCTCCAGCTGATGGGCGATGCCGCGGGCCGCGGCAACCTCCAGCAGATGGTCCACGACGCTGACCGGGACGATTACGCTCGTGTCGTAGACCTTGATCGCGGCGCCACCGCCGATCGTCGACACGTGTTGGTGGGCCGCGATCCCGGGGCCGTCGTTGGCGAGGGTGATGTCCATCGCCAGCGCGACCTGCGGCCGGATGCGCGCGGCGGCCACGCGGGCGCCACGCAGGCCGACCTCCTCCTGGACCGCGGCCACCGCGAAGATCTCGCACTCGTGCTCACCGAGCGCCCGCATCGCCTCGACGAGTACGTACAAGCCCGCCCGGTTGTCGAGGCTCTTGCTGGTGACCAGATCGCCCAGGCGTGCAAGCTCGCGCTCGCGCGTGACCACGTCACCGGGCCGCACCAGCTCGCGGACCCGCTCGGCCGGCAGCCCGACATCAACGTAGAAATCCTCGAGCTTCGGCGGACGCTTGCGGTCCTCCTCACTCATCAGATGCACCGCGGTCGTCCCCATCACCCCAAGCAGATCCTCGCGACCGTGTACGACCACGCGCTGAGCGGTCAGCGTCTTGGCGTCGAAGCCCCCGAGCGGCAGCACGCGCAGGAACCCGGAGTCCTCGATGTGCTGGACCATGAAGGCGATCTCGTCCATGTGCGCGCACAACATCAGCCGCGGCCCCGGGCCGCCCTTGCGCGCGACGAAGTTGCCCAGCGGGTCGGTCCAGCACTCGTCGACCAGCGGCGCCAGCTCGCGTGCCACGACATCCCGGATCGCCTCTTCGTGCCCGGGCGCCCCCGGGGTCCGGCACAGCTCTGCGAGAAGTGCGAAATTCACCGGCCACACGCTACACGTCGTGCACGATGCCAACTCGTTAGTATGCTTACGACGATGCCGCGCACGATCGGTACCCGCAGCTGATGGGCACACCGCCCGCCATCGAGGCCCTGAGCGTCGAAGCCCTGCTGAGCTGGCGCTTGGTCGTGGCCGGACGCCTCGTGCGCACCATGGCCGACGCCAGCCTCGACGCGCAGGCCGGCGGCGCACCGGCACTTGGTGCGCTGCTGCGGCTCGCCGACGAGGACGGCATCAGCCAGGCTGAGCTCGCGCGCCGCCAGCGCGTCGAGGCCCCGAGCATGTGCCGCATGGTCGACCGGCTCGAGCGCGAGGGTCTGGTCAGCCGCGAACGTGACCTCACCGACCGTCGCGTGATCCGGATCCGCATCACCCCAGAGGGCCGCGCAGTCGCAGATTCCGGCCGGGAGGCCGTCGCTGACCTGGAGGACCGTGCGTTCGGCGTGCTTAGCCCGGAGGAGCGGCAGACCCTGGCCGACCTGCTGGGCCGCCTGCTGGACGGACTGCCTGAGACGGGAGGCACACCATAGCCGCCCGGGGCAGTCTCAAGCTGACTATGGCGGGTCTGATCGTCAGCTCGCTGGCGTTCGCGTTGATGCAGACCCTGGTGATCCCGGCCCTGCCGGTCCTCCAGCGGGATCTGCACACCTCTCCGCAGTGGATCACCTGGACGGTCACGATCTACCTGCTGACCGGATCGGTCGCAACGCCGATCATCGGCCGGATGGGCGACCAGTACGGCAAGGTCAAGATGATGCTGGTCGCGCTGATCTCGTTCTGTGTGGGCTCGGTCGGCTGCCTCGTATCCTGGAACGTCGCATCACTGATCGCGTTCCGCGGCGTGCAGGGCGTTGGGGCGGCCGTTTTCCCGCTCGCCTACGCGATCATCCGCGATGAGTTCCCCGAGGAGAAGTGGAGCGTCGCCATGGGCACCGTCTCCTCGACGCTCGGCGTCGGGGGCGGGCTCGGCATCGTCATCTCCGGCCTCGTCATCGACAACCTCAACTGGCGCTGGCTGTTCGTCGTCTCGGCCGTGATCGGGCTGGTGGCCCTCATCCTGGTGTGGCGCTTCATCCCCGAATCGCCGATCCGGCTGCCGGCCCGTCCCGACATCCTCGGCGCGGTGCTGCTCTCGGGCGGGCTGATTGCCCTGCTGGTCGCCCTCACCGAGGGCGTGCCCGAGGGTTGGACCTCCATGTTCGTGCTCGGCCTGTTCGCCGCCGCGGCGGTCCTGCTGGTCACCTGGGTCGTCGCCGAGACCAGGGTTGCCCAGCCGATGGTCGACATGCGCATGCTCACCCGACGACCGGTGCTGTTTACCAACCTGACCGCATTGCTGTCCGGCTTCTCGCTCTACGCGACCTGGGTGATGCTGCCGAGCTTCTTCCAGTTCCCGAGCAGCCTGCCGCCAGCGGTCCAGCACCTGGCCACGTACGGATTCAGCACCAGCGTGCTTGTCGCCGGCCTGTGGATCCTGCCCTGCAGCGCCGCGATCGTCGTCGCCGGCCCCATCGGGGGCATACTCGGCCGCCGCGTGGGTCCGCGCATCCCGCTCGCCCTCGGCATGCTGCTGTTTGCCATCGGCGCGGCCGGCATCGCCATCGATCACTCATCGGCCCTATCGGTGTCCATGGCCTTCATGGTCTGCGGCGTGGGCATCGGGTTTGCGTTCGCCGCGATGCCGCGCCTGATCGTGGGAGCCGTCGGGCCGTCGGAGACCGGGGTTGCGACCGGCATGAACAACGTCATCCGCACGATCGGCGGTGTCATCGGCGCCCAGATCGCGGCGGCACTGTTGGCAGCGAACGTCTATACCGGGACGTCCATCCCGACCGTCGACGGCTATGTGATCGCGTTCTGGATCAGCGCCGTGGGGGCCCTGGTGGGCGTCCTGACCGCACTGCTGGTCTCCGGCGGCGGGCCTTGGCGGCTCGTGACGACGACGCGCCCCGAGCCGACGCTCGAGTCGGCCGTGGCGACCGATACGGCCTAGGCCCCGGCACGGCCCTGCCGCCACCAATGCTGCGAGGATCGGCTCGCCGCGGGGGGGTGTCGCTGTATCCAGATGTGCGCAAAGTGCGCAGTCTCGGGTAACATCGCGCCACATTGGGGCTGCCCGGAGGCGGCGGGATGGCGTTGCCGATCAACTGGCGCACGAACATCGGTCCCGTCCGCCCGGGCCGCATGGTGTGCGCGGTGGCGGGGCTGGCGATCCTCGCGGCTTCGGCGGGGACGGCCGGCGCGTCCACCGGGGGCGGAACCGGGCCGTTTGCGAGCTCCGCCATGCGGCGCTTCCTGGCGTCCCGGCACGGCGACATCACGGCGGCCGTCGAGGACCTGACGACCGGACAGGAGTTCGTCTACCGGCCCGGAGTGCGGGAAGAGACCGCCAGCATCATCAAAGCCTCGATCCTGGCAACGCTGCTCCACCGAGTCCAACGCGAGGGCCGGTGGCTGACCGCCAGCGAACGCGCCACCGCCCGCGGCATGATCGAGGCCAGCGACAACGACGACGCCACGCGCCTTTGGAACGAGGACGACGGCAGCGAGGGCGTTGGCGGCTTCCTGCGAGCGGCCGGCCTGACCCAGACGACCTTCGCCGGGCCCGGGCTCTGGGGGCTCACGCGCACCACCCCGACCGATCAGATCAGGCTGCTGCGCACCCTGGCCCTGCCCAATCGCCTGCTGGGGCCCTCCGCCCGATCCTACGAGGTGGGGCTCATGTCCCATGTGATCCCGATGGACTACTGGGGCGTGTCCGGCGGCATCCCCGACGGTGTCCCGGTGGCCCTGAAAAACGGCTGGCTGCCCCAGCCGCGTATCGCCTGGCAGATCAACAGCATCGGTGAGGTCCGCGGGCGCGGCGAGCTCTACCTGATCGCCATCATGACCAACGGCAATCCCACCGAGGGCTATGGGATCCGGACGATCTCCGGGATCTCCCAGATCATCTGGCGCGAGCTCGCGCCGATCATCGTCTGAGCCGGCGCTGGCTCAGACGAGCGCGACGGTCACGAAATAGGCGGCGACCGTCGCGAACATCAGCGCATCGAACCGATCGAGGACCCCGCCGTGGGCGAACAGCAGCCGGCCGGAATCCTTGACGCCGATATCGCGCTTGAGCATCGATTCGAACAGGTCGCCGACAAAGCCGGCCGCGCAGATCACCAGGCCGACGATCAGCGAATCCCAGCCCGAGATCCACGACATGTACAGGCCGGCGATCCATACCGCCCCCGTGCCGCAGATCACCCCGGTGACCAGGCCCTCCAGGGTCTTGCCAGGCGAGATGAACGGTGCGATGTGCCGGCGGCCCCAGAGCTTGCCGCCGGCAAACGAGGCGGTATCGAACACCCATGTGCCCACCAGCACGTTGGCGACCGCGCCGGCGCCGTGCGGCAGTTGGCGCGTCGCGACGAGCAGGCCGAACGGCAGGGCGACGTAGACCAGTCCGAATGCCGTCGTCGCCATCCGGCCCGTGATGTCGTCGCGACGCGCCACCATCAGCCCGGCCAAGGCGACGCAGCCCATCCCGATGCCGATGCCCACCAGCACGCCGCGGTCGGCCGAGGCTAGCCCCCATGCAAACGCGACGGTAGCGATGACCCCAACGTAACCCGCCCAGCGCAACGGGCGCCAGGCGGCCGTCAGCGAGTAGAACTCGTACAGCGCCAGGATCGCCACGAGTCCGACGACGGCCGCGAACAGGCCGCCGCCGACCACCACCACCGCGATCGCCACGAGCACCCCGGGGATGCCGATGGCGAGACGCGAGCCGAGGCCGCCGCCCTTGGCAAGGCGGGCCCGCAGGCTCGGTCCGGGCGGGGGCGGCTCGGGCCACTCCTCGTCCTCGTCGTCCCAGCCGACATCGTCCCAGGCCGCGTCGTCGACCCCATCGTGCTCGGGGCCGGGCGCGCGCGCGGACCCCTCTTGCCCGGGGGCGGACCGGGCTGCGCCGCCCGGATCGTCCACTACAGCGGGCGGGGTCAGCTGCGTGTCACCAGTCAGCGTCTCGTACTGGTCGGAGTCCTCGTCGGCGTCGTGGGCAGCTCGGCGGCGACGGAAGCGTCCAAACCGGGAGCTCATCGCCCACCGAAGCGGCGCTCACGCCCCGCGTAGTCGGCAATCGCCGCCTCGAGGTCGTCTGCGCCGAAGTCGGGCCACAGCTGCGGGGCGAAATAGAGCTCCGAGTAGGCCGACTGCCATAACAGGAAGTTCGACAGGCGCTGCTCGCCGCTGGTCCGAATCACCAACTCCGGATCGACCAGATCCGGACCGTAGAGCGCCTCGCGGAAGTCGTCGGCCGTGGGTGCGGTGATCCCGCGAGCGGTCAGCGCCGCCGCGGCGTCCAGGATCTCCTGGCGCCCCCCGTAGTTCATGGCGATGAACAGCCGCAGCCGAGTGTTGCCCGCCGTCAGCGCTTCGGCATCATCGATGCGCGCCCGCAGCGCGGCATCAAGGTCGTCGCGGCGTCCGATGAACCGGATCTGGACACCCTCGGCGTGCAGCTCCGGCACCTCGCGATCGATCATCTCCGAAAACAGCCCCATGAGGTCCTCGACCTCATCCCTCGGCCGGTTCCAGTTCTCGGTCGAGAAGCTGAACACCGTCAGGTCGCGGACCCCCATGTCCCCCGCGCGCCGCACGACCTCCTTCAGGGCGCGTGCCCCGGCGCGATGGCCGGCGCCGGTCGGCAGTCCGTGCGAGCGCGCCCAGCGCCCGTTGCCATCCATGATGATTGCAATCGAGCTCGGCACGCGCGCCAGCGGCACGCGCGGCTGCATGCGAGCGGACTTGCCCAGGCCGAGGACCGTCCGCGCCGCCGAGAGTCGAGAGGAGATGGTCATGCCGCCGAACAGCCTCCGGGTCCGAGTCGGGGGCCGTCAGACCTCGAGGATCTCGGCTTCCTTGCGATGCAGCTGCTCGTCGATGTGCTTGATCTCGGCGTCGGTGAGCTTCTGGATGTCGTCCTGGATCCGGCCCACTTCGTTCTTGGAGATCTCGCCTTCCTTCTCGGCGCGCTTGACCTCATTGAGCACATCGCGCCGGACGTTGCGGACCGCGACCCGCGCCTCTTCGGCCATCTTGCCGACCAGCTTGACGAACTCCTTGCGCCGTTCCTCGGACAGCTGCGGGATCCCGATGCGGATGATCTGACCGTCGTTGTTGGGCGTCAGCCCGAGATCGGACTCCTGGATCGCCTTCTCGATGTTCTGGAACAGCCCGCGGTCGTAGGGCTGGATCGTCAGCAGGCGCGCCTCGGGAGCGGAGATCGACGCCAGCTGGTTGAGCGGCGTGCGCACGCCGTAGGCGTCAACCTGGACGCGGTCGAGCAGCGCCGTGCTCGCACGCCCGGTCCGCACCGAGTTCAGCTCGTGGGCAAGCGCGCGCGACGCGCCCTCCATGCGACGTTTGGCGTCCTCGAGTCGGTCCTTCACGATGTGCTCCTTACTCCGTGGTCACGCGCGTGCCGATGTGCTCGCCCGACAGGATCCGCCCGATGTTCGCCTCGTCGGCCATGTTGAACACGAGGATCGGCAACCGGTTGTCCATACAGAGCGTCAGGGCCGTCGTATCCATCACCCGCAGGCCCCGTTCGATGGCCTCCATATGCGAGATGTCCCGGATCAGCTTGGCGCCCGGCACCTCGCGAGGGTCGGCATCGAGCACCCCGTCAACGTTGTTCTTGGCCATCAGGATGCACTCGGCGCCGATCTCCAGGGCCCGCAAGGCGGCGGTGGTGTCGGTCGTAAAGAACGGGTTGCCGGTGCCGCCGGCAAAGATCACCACACGCTGCTTTTCCAAGTGCCGGATCGCCCGCCGCCGGATGTACGGCTCGGCAACCTCCTGCATGGCGATCGCCGACTGCACCCGCGTGGTCAGCCCGAGCTTCTCGAGCGCATCCTGGATCGCCAGCGCATTGAGGACCGTGGCGATCATGCCCATGTAGTCCGCGGTCGACCGGTCCATCCCGGCGGCGGTCCCGAGCACGCCGCGAAAGATGTTGCCGGCACCGACCACGATGGCCACCTCGACGCCCATGTCCGTCGCGCGGCGGACCTGGCGGGCGACGGCGGTCACGCGCTCGGGGTCGATCCCGTACTCGCCGTCCCCCATCAGGGCCTCGCCCGAGAGCTTCAGGACGACGCGGCGGTAGACCGAGGACGGGTGTCCGGCCTCGGACGCCGCGTCGGCGTGGTGTGGCCTACTGCCCACCGAGCTCGAATCTGACGAACCGGCGGATCGTGATGTTCTCGCCGACCTCCGCGGACAGGCGCGCGCGCAGCTCGTCGACGGTCGGCGGCTTCTTCTCGCCGGTGCCCCGCACGAACTCCTGGTCAAGCAGGCAGATCTCCTTCAGCCGCTTGTTGATGCGGCCCTCGATCGCGCGCTCGCGCGCCGGCTCGGGGATGTCCTTGGACTGCTCGGCGGCGATGTCCCGCTCGTTGGCCAGCCACTCCGGCGGGACGTCCTCGTCCTGGACGAACAGCGGGTTCATCGCCGCGATCTGGATCGCGACGTCGTGAACGAAGTTCCGGAACGGCTCGCTGCGGGCGACGAAGTCGGTCTCGCAGTTGACCTCGACGAGCACGCCAACGCGGCCGCCCTGGTGGATGTAGCTGTCGCACAGCCCTTCGTTGGCCGCGCGGCCGGCGCGCTTCTCGGCGGCCGCGATGCCCTTCTTGCGCAGCAGCGTCACGGCGGCCTCGACGTCGCCGCTGGTCTCCTCGAGCGCCTTCTTGCAATCCATCATGCCTGCGCCGGTCTTGTCGCGCAGATCCTTCACCTGCTTCGCCGAAATGGCGGTGCTCACTCGATGTGCTCCTTGAATCGGACCCGACTAGACGAACACGCTCACTCTGCCGCGGTGGCCTCTGCCGGTGCGGCGGGCTCCGCTGCGGCGGCCGCCTCCGACGCAGGCGCCTCGGTCCCCGGCGCTTCGGGTGCGGGCTCCGCTGCCGCCCCTGCCGGTGCCACAGGGGCAGCCTCGGCCAAAGGGGCAGCCTCGGCCACAGGGGCAGCCTCGGCCGGTGCCACAGGATCAGCCACGGCGACAGGGGCAGCCTCGGCCGGTGCCACAGGATCAGCCACGGCGACAGGGGCCGCCTCGGCCGGTGCCACAGGTGCCGCCGCCACTGCCGCGGGGGCAGCTTCGGCTGGTGCCACAGGGGCAGCTACGGCCGCGAGGGCAGCCTCGGCTTCACCGACGGCCGACGGCGTCAGCCCCTTGCCCTCCAGGATGGCATCGGCGAGCGCGCCGAGCACCAGCGTGCACGAGCGGATCGCGTCGTCGTTGCCCGGGATCACGTAGGTCGCCTCGTCCGGATCGCAGTTGGTGTCGACCAGCCCGATGATCGGGATGCCAAGGCGGTTGGCCTCCCGCACCGCGATCATCTCCTTCTTGAGGTCGACGACGACGATCGCGTCAGGCAGACGCTGCATCTCGGCGACACCGCCGAGGTTGCGTCTCGAGCTTCTCGAGCTCGGCGGTAGCGCCAGCCGCTCGCGCGTCGGCAGCAGTGCCAGCTGGCCCTCGCGCTGCTGAACCCGCAGAGCATGCAGCTGCTTGACGCGCGACGCCATCGTGCCCCAGTTGGTCAGCAGCCCGCCGAGCCAACGGTGGGACACGTACGGCATGCCGCAGCGCAGCGCCTGCGAACGCACGGCGTCCTGGGTCTGCTTCTTGGTGCCGACGAACATCACCGTCCCGCCGCGCTCGGCGATCGCGCGGCACACGTCCTGGGCCCGCTCGAGCAGCACGATCGTCTGCTGCAGATCGATGATGTAGATGCCGCCGCGCTCACCGAAGATGTACCGCTTCATCTTGGGATTCCAACGGCGGGTCTGGTGGCCGAAATGGACGCCAGATTCCAGCAGCTGCTTCATCGTGACCTGAGACACGAAAGCTCCTCGCGTGATGGTTGGGATGTGGTGCCGCCGCGTCCCCGGTGGACCCGACGCACTGCATGCGCGCGGGCACCGCCACCGGGTAGAGTCACGACGGGTCGGTGGGACAATTCGACCTTCAGCGCGGGATCTTAGCGCGCCGCCGCAATTCTGCCGGAAATACGGCTAGGCGTCGGTCCGCGCACGCTCCCGGGCGGCGCACTCGGCCAGATCCTGCGGCAGCGGGCTCTCGAGATCGATACGCGCCAGACCAGCGATCGGATGGTCGAAGGCAAGCCGGTAGGCGTGCAGGAACTGGCGTTCGAGGCCGTGCCGGTCCGCGCGCCGGCCATAGACGGGATCGCCCAGCACTGGGAAACCGGCCGCCTCGAGGTGGACCCTGATCTGATGCGTCCGCCCGGTCTCCAGGCGCGCCTCGCAGAAAGCGGTCCCGTCCCATTGCTCGAGTACTCGGACGTGGGTGACGGCCTCGCGCCCAGCGCCTTCCGGGACCACCGCCATGCGCAGACGGTCGCGGGGGTGGCGGGCAATCGGCCGGTCGATGCTGAACGCCGGCGGCGGCGTGCCGTGCACCGCAACCAGGTAGCGCCGCTCAATCAGCCGCTCGCGCAGCATCCGCTGGAGCCGCCGGTGCACCTGTTCGGAACGCGCCACGACCATCAGCCCGCTGGTGTCCCGGTCGAGCCGGTGCACGATGCCTGGCCGGGTGGGATCATCGCCGCCGGCGGCCGCGAGGCCGAGCAGTCCATGCACCAGCGTTCCGGTCGCGTGGCCACGAGCCGGATGGACCACGAGCCCCGCCGGCTTGTCGACGACGATCAGGTAGGGATCTTCATAGGCGATCCCGAACGCAACGCTCGCGTCGGGCTCCAGACGACTGGGCTCGGGGGCGCGCGGACGCACCCGGATGCGCGCGCCGGCCGTGAGCACGTCACGCTTGCGCGGCGCGGCGCCGTCGACCTCGACCCGGCCGTCGGCGATCAGGCGCTGCGCCTCGGCGCGGCTGCCGACCACCGGGAGCTGGCCGACGACGACGTCGATGCGTTGCCCGGCCTGGTCGGGACCGACGACGTGCGTGACCGCGGGCGGATCGACGCTCAGGTGCGCCGCCGTGCCGGCGTCACGGCGTGCGTGGCCATCGGCCTTAGCGACTGCCGGCCTCGTCGTCGAGCCCGTCGCCCTGCATGAGGCCCCAGACGATCAGCGCCGCGCCGACGGTGATGCATGCATCGGCGAGGTTGAACGTGGGCCAGAACGAGAAGTCGATGTAGTCGGTGACGCCACCGTGAACCAGGCGATCGGCGAGGTTGCCGAGGCTCCCGCCCACCAACAGGCCGGCGCCGGTGGCGGCGATCAGGTTGCGGCGCACCAGCCGCGCCAGGAAGATCGCGATCGCGCACAGCGCCACAACGGTGATGATCGCGACATAGGCCTGGCGGCCCGGGAACATGCCGAACGCGATCCCGTGGTTGGTCACGCGCAAGATCGACAGGTAGCTGGTGACGGTCCACCCCTCCCCGACCTCCAGCTGTGCGCGGATGACCGCCTTGACGATCTGATCGCACACGAGCACGACACCGGCGACGACCCCGAGCCGGATCCAACGCGAGCGGGCCTCCCGGCGCAGGCGCCGCTCGGTCGCCATGCGGACGTCCTCGGCACTCAGCGCACTGCGCGTGCTGGTCATGCGGCCTCGATCAGAGGGCCCAGCCGCGCCGTCAACGCGCGCACCAGCTGCTGGGGCGACCCATCGATCTCGACCGACTTGCGGGCACCCGACGACCCGCGCCCGACCCGGACCGCACGCGGGCGCACGCCCGCGGCCTCGGCGAGGTACGCGCACAGCGCGGCGTTGGATTGCCCCTTGTGGGGGGCGGCGGCTATCTGGATGCGCACCGCACCGTCTTGGATCCCTACCACCTGGGTCCGTCGGGCACGGGGCACGGCTTTCACGCTGACCACCACGCCATCATCCCGCATTCTGAGCCAAACGGGCAGTGGTGCCGGGTCAGAATCCACGGAGAATGTTGGTCACGAGCACCTGCAGGATCCCGAGCACGATGAAGGCCACGATCGGCGACAGGTCGAACATGCCCAGCGGCGGGATGAAGCGCCGGAAGATGCGCAGGTACCACTCGGTCGAATCGATGATGAAGTCGTAGACGGCCTGCGTGCTGCGGCGCATCGGCACGAACGTGAAGAACGACAGCAGGATCCTCAGCAGGATGACGATCGTGAACACGATGAACAGCGCGTTCACGTAGGTGATGACCGCACTCACCGGCGGCGTGCCTAGAGTTCCGCCGCGCGCCGAGCGGCGGCAACGATGGCATCGGCCACGTGTGCGCGCACGCTGCCGCGCTCCAACACCATCAGCCCGGCGATGGTGGTCCCGGCGGGCGAGGTGACCTGCTGGCGCAGCACGGCAGGATCCGCGTCGTCATCGGACAGCAGCGCGGCCGTCCCGGTCAGCACGGCGCGCGCCATCGCCCGCGCCTGGTCACGGCTCAGGCCGCTGGCGACCCCGCCGTCCTCGAACGCCTCGACGATCAGCGCCATGAGCCCCGGTCCACTGCCCGCCAGCGCCGTCGCCGCAGGGAACAGGCTCTCGGGCAGGACGACGACTTGACCGAGGGGCGCCAGCGCCTGCTCAAGCTCGGCCAGGCGCCGCCCATCGATGCAGTCGCTGGCAAGCGCCACCAGGCCTGCACCGAAGCGCACCGCCAGGTTCGGCATGATCCGGGCCATGGCCACGCCCGGGGCGGCCGCCTGGAGCCGGGCCATGTCCCAACCGGCCACGACGGAGACCACCACGCTCGCGGCGCCGACGTGCGGGGCCAGTTCGGCAAGCGCCTCGGCGGCATCCTTGGGCTTGACCGCGAGCACCACCAGCTCGCATCCGGCGGCCTCGGCAACCGACCCGGTGCGCCCCCCAGACTCGGCGGCGCCGCGGGCAGCGGCCGCGGGAATCGCGTCAGCGACGACGCTCGCCGTGCCGCGCGCGGGCGCCTCGCGCACGAGTCCGGCCAGCATCGCGCGGCCCATCGCGCCGGATCCCACCAGCCCGACGGAGCGCGGCCACGCCAAGTTGGGCTCCGCGGTCGGGCTCAATACTGGTTGAAGAAGCCCTTCTCGAGGAGGCGCGCACGCTCCTCGGCAGACACCTCGACGTTGCGCGGGGTCAACATGAACACTTTGTCGGCCACGCGCTGCATGCCGCCATCCAGCGCATAGGTCAGACCACTCGAGAAGTCGATCAGGCGCTTGGACAGGTCGGTCTCGGCGGACTGCAGGTTCAAGATCACGGGCACCTGGGCCTTGAACTTGTCGGCGATCTGCTGGGCATCGTTGAAGTTCTTGGGAACGATCAGATGCACCTCGGAGCGGGGCGGGCTGGGACGCGAGTCGACCGCCCGCATCACGGTCTGGCGCTGCGCCGAGCGCGAGGGCGGCGCGTCGGCGTAGATGTCATCGAAGTCATCGCGGCGACGCGGGGAGATCCGGCGGACGTTGGGTCGGTCGCGGTAGTTGCGCTCCAGGTCGTCCTCGGCAGGCGATCGCGGCGGCGCCTGCGAGGTGCGGTAGCCGCCGGTGTCCTCGAAGTCGTCCTCATCGTAATCGTCCTCATGCCCGTCGGCCATGCCGAAGTATACGAGGGTCTTGTGCCACAGATCGCCGATTGCCACGGTTAGGCCCTTCCCCGCTCGATTAGTCCGCGTCCCAGACGCACAATGGTCGCTCCCTCCTGCACGGCCACCACGTAATCCTGGCTGGTCCCCATCGACAAGTCGCGGAAATCGTGACGTCCCCGCCATTCAACAGCAAGCGCCAGCTGGAGGTCACGCACGCGCGAGAATGCGCCACGGCTGTCCTCCGGGTTGGTCGCCGGCGACGGCATCGCCATCAGCCCGCCGACCACGAGGTGCTCCAGTTGTGAGACGTCGGCAATGAACTGCCGCAGCTGCGACGGCGCGACGCCGGACTTGCTGGGTTCTTCATCGGCGTTGACTTCGACAAGGACCCGCGTCGGACCTTCCGCGCGACGTGCGATCTCACGGGCAAGCTCGACCGAATCGACGCTATGGATCAGGCGCACCCGGCGCAGCACCTCGCGCACCTTGCGGCGCTGCAGATGGCCGATGAAATCGAACGTGACCGCGTCGCCGACCAGCTCCTGTTTTTCCTGGAGCTGCTGGAGTCGGTTCTCACCGATCAGCCGCACGCCGGCGGCGACCAGGGCCGGCGTCTCGGCAGTCGCGACGTACTTGCCCGCGACGAGCAGCTCGACGGTCCCCGGGGGACGACCCGAGACCCGCGCCGCGGCGTCCAGTTCGTCCTGGATCTCGTCGAGGACGACCCGCAGCAGCACCGGATCGATGGCAGGTGAAACCGCATCCATACGGTGAATCGTGGCACATCGCGGGCGCGGCACCGCGCCCTGGTCGACGCGGACCTACGCCACCGGCCAGATGAGCCCCGCCTGGCGCCCGGTCGGCGCCCCGTCACGCCGGAAGCTGAACCACCGCGCCGGCTCACATGCGGTGCAGCCGCCGAGCACCCAGACCGCCGCGCGCGGCACCCCGCGACTCATAAGCGCCACGACCGCGGCGCCTGACAGGTCGACGGCCGCCCCGCATACGACGCCATCACCGAACCGGATCGCGAACCGCTCGCGGACCTCGGCGCTGACCGGGTAGCAGCATGGTCCGACCCCGGTCCCGATGGCCGCGCCGAGCGCCGCGCCGCCGCCGAGCGCATCGACGGCCCCCTCAAGGACGCCGTCGACCAGCCCGCGCCAGCCGGCGTGCACCGCCGCCACGCGCGGTTGCTCGCGATGCCAGATGAGCACGGGCAGGCAGTCAGCGCCGAAGACGCCGACCGCGCCGCCGATCCGTTCCGAAACCAGGCCGTCGCCCTCGGGCCAGCGGTACGCGGGATCGAGGAAGGCTCCGTCCTCGGACGGGACGTGGTCGGTGCGCATCACGGTACCGTGCACCTGGGTGCCGATCCGCACCAACCGTGCGTCGATGCCGAGCTCGGCGCAGATGAGCTCGCGGTTAGCACGCACGTCGCCGGGCGCGTCCGCGACAGCGCCGGCGAGGTTGAGGCCCGTGTAGGGGCCGCGGCTCACCCCGCCGGCGCGGGTCGTGAACGCGGCCCCACACGGCCCGTCGACGGGCGGTCGCACCAG
Organism: uncultured Thermoleophilia bacterium; assembly: GCA_963768285.1. Taxonomy (GTDB): domain Bacteria; phylum Actinomycetota; class Thermoleophilia; order Miltoncostaeales; family Miltoncostaeaceae; genus CAITWD01. The sequence goes on along the minus strand of CAVYHI010000001.1, from coordinate 30,680 downwards.
CTCCAGCCGGGGAGCGCTCACGACCGCTCCCCGCGGGCCGCCGCGATCGCGAACGTGCGCTGGGCGTCGGCGCCCGAGACGACGCCGTCCAGGAGGGCCGCCCGCAGCGCGGCTAGCGCACGCCCGATCGCGGGCCCCGGCGCGACCCCCGCCGCGATGAGGTCGGCGCCGCGCACGGCGACCTGTACGCCGCGCCAGCTCGTCCACCACTCGAGGATGTGCGGGGCACCGAGGGCGCGCGCGGCGACGATCGTCGCCACCGGCGCCTGGCCGAGCAGCCGGTCGATCTGGGAGGGGCGCTGGGCGCCCTGCAGTGCATCCCGGAGCGGCGGGCCGTCGGCGACCTCCGCGGCCACCCCGCGCGCCCAGCCCGGGAGCGCCACGAGCTCGCGGGTCGGCCGATCCACGGCGACACCCGCCCGCAACGCCCACAGGGCGGGCATCGGCGCGTGCGGATCGCGGACGGCCAGCTCGGACCGGGCGTCATCCAGCCGGGTGATCAGGACGGGCCCGTCGGGCGTGATCCCCCGCACCCCAAGACCGAAGAGCACTGACAGCGCCGGACCGGGGTCGTCCTCGGCCAGCAGGCGCCGCAGCTCGTCAGCCACGCGCGCAGAGTCCCACGCCAGGCCCGGCGCCGCCGCCTGGATCGCAGCTCGCGTTGCAGCCTCCACGGCGAATCCCAGCCGGCCGGTGTAGCGCGCCGCCCGCACGATCCGGCTGGGATCCTCGATGAAGGCGTTCTCGCGCAGTGCGCGCACCACGCCAGCGTCGAGGTCGCGCAGGCCGCCGTGCGGGTCGACGAGCTCCCCGGCGCCGGGTCCGGTGATCCTGACGGCCATCGCATTGACGGTGAAATCACGCCGCGCCAGATCGTCGAGCAGGCTGCCCGGCTCGACGATCGGCAGCGCACCCGGGCTGGGATAGCGCTCCCGGCGGGCGGAGATGAAATCGACGTGCCCGTCGGCGTGCGGCAGCTCGATCACCGCCGTCCCGAAGCGCGGATGGGCCACCACCGGCGCGCCGAGGTGGTGTCCGACGGCCTGCGCCAGCGCGATCGCATCGCCCTCGACGACCAAGTCAAGATCGTGCAGATGCTCGCGCCCGAGCAGGACGTCGCGGACCACGCCGCCGACGACGCTGACCTTCCCCGCCAGGTACGGCCGGAGCCGTACCAGGACCGGGTGAGCCAGGAGCTGGTCTGCGAGATGAGTACGATCCATGTGGTGAGCTGGGATCCGCTGTCAGAGAAGCTGATTGAGATTTCGCCGCTGCGCAACCCGCAGCTCGTCGACGCGTTCTCCCGTTATGAGCAGCTCACCATCACGGAACTCGACGCAGCCTGGGACGCGGTCAACAAGGCGTTTCGCGATTGGGTGGAGCACCCCGAGAACGCCGGCCGCCCCATCCAGCAGGCTCCACAGTACTGGGACCGGATCGCGATCGACTCCCTGCGCGAACGTCGCACCTGGTGGGAGTGACCTAGCGGGCGGTCGCACCGAGCGCGGCGCCGGCCCGCGCCACCACCTCGATCTCCACTCGCGCTCCCAGCGGCAGCCCGGCGACGCCGACCGTCGAACGGGCCGGCGCGTGTTCGCCGAAGGCCTCGGCATAGACGGCGTTCATCGCCGCGAAGTCGCCAGTGAGATCGGCGAGGTACACCGTGGACTTCACCACGTTCGCAAGCGTCGCCCCCGCCGCGGCGAGGACCGCAGCGACGTTGGCGAGCGCCTGGCGGGTCTGGACGGAGATATCGTCGGCGACCAGCCGGCCGGTGGCCGGGTCCACCGGCACCTGGCCGGACACGAAGATGAACGCTCCCGGATCCGCCGCGATCGCCTGGCTGTACGGGGCCCCCGCGACCGGCGCGGGGGCGGCGTCGGTGCGAATCACCCGCAACGGCATGCTCATTGACGGACCTCCACCCCGGCGTCTGCCATCGCCTGCTTGACCTGGGCAACAGTGTAGATGCCGTCGTGGAACACCGATGCGGCCAACACCGCATCCGCGTGCCCGCGCGTGACCGCCTCGGCAAAGTGCTCCAGTCGGCCCGCCCCGCCCGAAGCGATCACCGGAATCGGCACGGCCGCCGCGACCGCCGCCAGCAGCTCGGTGTCGAAGCCGCCCTTGGTGCCGTCGCGGTCCATGCTGGTCAGCAGGATCTCGCCGGCCCCGCGGGCGGCGGCCTCGGTCGCCCAGGCCACGGTCTCGATCCCGGCCGGCGTCGCGGCCGCCGTGGAGATAGACCTCCCAGCCCCGACCCGTCGGCGCGCCGGCGCTTGGCGTCGATGGCCACCACGATGCACTGGCTGCCGAAGCGCGCGGCGCCCTCGGTGATCAGCCTGCGGGTTCCGGACCGCGGCGGTGTTGATCGCGACCTTGTCGGCGCCGGCCTGAGCAGCACCGCGGACATGTCCGCCACGGTGCGGATGCCGCCGCCCACCGTCAACGGGATGAACACCTCGGCCGCCGTGCGCGCGACGAGCTCGACGATCGTGCCGCGCTCCTCGGGCTGGCGGTGATGTCCAGGAACACCAGCTCGTCGGCGCCCTCGGCGTCGTAGCGCGCCGCCAGCTCCACCGGGTCGCCGGCGTCGCGCAGGCTCACGAAGTTGACGCCCTTGACGACCCGGCCGGCGTTCACGTCCAGGCAGGGGATGACGCGGATCATGCGCCGCCCCGCGCGGGCGCGGGCTGGGGCGGGCCGCTGCCCAGCACCGCCAGCGCATCGGCCACGCTGAAGCGCTGCTCGTACAGGGCGCGACCGACCACGACCCCGTGCAGATTGTCCAGGCCGAGCTGGGCCAGCTGGCGCAGATCATCCAGTGAGCTGATCCCGCCGGAGGCAATGATGCCCAGCGGCGGCGCGGCCGCCGCCAGGCGCCGCAACGCCTGCAGGTTCGGGCCTTCGAGCATGCCGTCACGCGAGATGTCGGTGTACAGCAGGTGGCGCACCCCGGTCGTCACCAGGTCGGCGGCGACCGTCAGCGCGTCCTGATCGCTGGTCACGGTCCAGCCGTGCGTGGCGACCTTGCCGTCCCGCGCGTCGAGGGCGACCACCAGGCCATCGCCGAGCCGGTCGATGGCCCAGCGCAGCAGGTCGGCGTCCTGGAGCACCGCGGTCCCGACGACCACGCGGTCGATGCCGGTCGCGACGGCCGTCTCGATCGCCGCCCGCGAGCGCATGCCACCGCCATAGTGGACGGTGCCGCCGAACGCCACGGCGATGCTCGCCACCACGGGCGCGTGGACCGGCACGCCCTCGAGGGCCCCGTCAAGATCGACCACGTGCAGGTGGGTCGCCCCCTGCTCGGCGAACAGCTTGGCCTGCGCGACGGGGTCGTCGTTGAACACCGTCACGTGGTCGAAGTCGCCCTGCACCAGGCGCACCGCGCGCCCGTCGCGCAGGTCGATGGCGGGGAACAGGATCATGATGCAGGGACCTCCGCGCGCCGGGGCACCGACGCCAGCCAACGACGCAGCAGGGCGAGCCCTGCGCGGCTCGATTTCTCGGGATGGAACTGGACGCCGGCGACGTGCCCGGCCTGGGCCGCCGCCACGAACTCGCCGCCATAGTCCACCGTGCCAAGCACATGTGCCGGGTTGGTCGGCACCGCGGCATAGCTGTGCACAAAGTAGTAGGTCGAGGCGCTCGCGTCAGTCTCCGGCGGCACCAGCGCACTCGTCGCGCGCCAGCGCACCCGGTTCCATCCGATCTGGGGAAGCTTGCGGTCGGTCACCAAGCGCCGGACCGACCCGGGGATCAGGCCGATTCCCGGGACGCCCGGGCTCTCCTCGCTCTCGTCGAACAGCAGCTGCAGACCCAGGCAGATGCCCAGCAGGGGCACGCCCTCGGCGGCCGCTGCCAGGGCGACCTCATCCAGACCCTGGGCGCGAATACGCTCCATCGCGGGGCCGAAGTGCCCCACCCCGGGCAGCACGACCGCGTCGGCGCCGTGGGCCTGGGCGGCCGACTCGGCGACCGCGACGCGGGCGCCCAGCAGCTCAAGTGCCTTGGTCACGCTGCGCAGGTTGCTCATCTGGTAGTTCAGGACCGCGATCCGCGGGCCGGCTGCGCTCACAACGACCCCTTGGTCGACGGGATACCCGTCACCCGGTCGTTGGGGGTGATCGCCGCCCGCAGGGCGCGCGCTACCGCCTTGAATCCGCATTCGATCACGTGGTGGGGGTTCGAGCCCGAGAGCATGCGCAGGTGCACCGTCAGCCGGGCGTTGTTGACCACCCCGCGCAGGAACTCCTCCAGCAGGTCGGTCTCGAACCCGCCGATGTTCGCGTACGGCAGCGCGACGTCGCACGCCAGAAACGGCCGCCCCGAGACGTCAATGGCCGCCTGGCCGAGGCACTCGTCCATCGGCACTAGGGCCCACCCGTAGCGCTCGATGCCCGCGCGGTCGCCGAGCGCCGCCGCCAGGGCCTGGCCGAGGGTGATCCCCACGTCCTCCACGGTGTGGTGGCTGCCGGTCTCCAGGTCGCCGCGGGCGGTGATCTCCAGATCGATCAGCGCGTGATGCGCGAGCAGGGTGAGCATGTGGTCGAAGAACCCGACGCCCGTCGAGATCTCCGCGCGGCCGGTGCCGTCGAGGTTGACCCGGACGCGCACGTCGGTCTCACCCGTGACGCGCTGCGACTCCCCTGTTCGACTCACCGTCTCCCCTTGCTGTCTGGATCGCGGGCCGCCGCCGAGCGCGCGTGCAGACCGAATCCCTCGGCCTCGGCCAATCGCTCCAGGTGCGGCGTCAGCGCGTGCACCGCGGCGTCGGTCATCTGGACAATCGACATCCGCCGCAGATAGGTTGATGGGCCAAGGGCCGACGCGAAGCGGGCCGCGCCCCCGGTGGGCAACACGTGGTTTGAACCGGCGACATAGTCCCCGTATGCAGTTGCACAGTTCGGCCCGATGAAGACCGCCCCTGCCTGACGAATCCGATCGGCGACCGCCTCGGCATCGGGGACGCAGACCTCCAGGTGCTCCGGCGCGAACTGCTCCGCCAGCGCGAGCGCAACCTCCAGATCAGGACAATCGACGAGCGTCACCGCGCCGATCGGCGCCGCCTCGGCGGCGAGCCGCGTGGCAACGGCGTCCAGGAACGCGCCGTCGTGGCTCGCCAGCGCCGCGACCGAATCGGGCCCGTGCTCGGCCTGGGCCAGCAGGTCCAGTGCGATCGCCGCGGGATCGGCCGACCCGTCGGCGAGGATCATCACCTCGCTGGGCCCCGCAAACCCGTCGACGCCGACCACCCCGTCGACCTGGCGCTTGGCCTCCTGGACCCACGAGCTGCCGGGCCCGGTGATGACCGCAACCCGGGCGATCGTGGCGGTGCCGTAGGCAAGCGCCGCGATCGCGGCCGCGCCGCCGACGGCGTAGACCTCCTCCACGCCCAGCATCGCGGCGGTCGCAAGGATCACCGGGGCCGGCAGGCCGTCCGGCCCGGGCGGGCTGGCGACGGCGATGCGCCCCACACCGGCGACCTGCGCCGGCACGACCGCCATCACCAGGCTCGATGGATAGGCCGCCCGGCCGCCCGGCACGTAACAGCCGGCGGCCGCGACCGGCACCGCGCGCTGGCGGATCCGCTGGCCGAATTCGAGGGTCACGTCCTGGTCACCCGGGCGCACCGCGGTCGCATAGGCGCGCACCTGGGCGGCCGCCACGCCGATCGCCTCCGCGAGCGCCGGGTCCAGGCCGGCGCGGGCAGCGCTCAGCGCCTCGGACGGGACGCGCAGCTGGTCTTCGCGGAACGCCGGGCTGCCGAACCGGTGCGCATGTTCGGTGAGCGCGGCATCGCCATTGGCGCGCACATCCGTCGATGCTCGCCGCAACGATCGACGCAAGCGCCGGATCCGGCGCCGTGTGCGCGGGCCGTAATGCGCGGGCGCATTCGATCACGGCCTCGGCGGTACACGCGATCCGCACGGGTGCGCTCACGCGGCCTCCGCAGCGACCGCCTGACCAAGACGCGCGGTCAGCGAGTCGATGTCCTCGGCACGGAGCTTGTGGCTGACGCGGTTGGCGATCAGCCGCGCCGACGAGTGGAAGATCTCTTCGCGCTCGACCAGCCCGTTCTCGCGCAGCGTGCGACCGGTGGCGACCAGGTCGACGATGCCGTCCGCCAGGCCGACCAGCGGCCCGAGCTCGACCGAGCCGTTGACCTTGACCAGCTCCACCTGGCGCCCGGTCGCCAGGAAGTGCGCCTCGGCGACCTGGGGATACTTGGTGGCCACGCGCAGCACCCCGAGCCGGGCGATGATCTCCGGGGTCGGGTCCTCGCCGGCGGCCGTCGCGTAGACCATCCGGCAGCCCCCGAACTTCAGGTCCAGCAGCTCGTAGACGTCCGGGCGCCGCTCGTTGATGACGTCGCGGCCGACGATGCCGATGTCGGCGGCGCCCGCTTCGACGTAGGTGGGCACGTCACTCGGGCGGGTCGTGATGAACACGGTCCCGTCGTCGGCCTGGAAGACCAGCTTGCGCCCGCCCTCACGCAGCGGCGCAACGTCGACCCCGGCCGCTTCGAGCAGCGCGATCGCGTCCTGGTAGAGCGCACCGAGCGGCATGCAGATTCTCAGCGGAGCGATGACAGGTCCTCCAGCGGTGTCGAGCTCAGCCGCGTGGTGCCGTCGGCCCGGTCGAGAATGCGCACAGCGGGCCCATCGGGGTGTCCGACAAACCGCCAGCCCTCGGCGACCGCGAGCGCCTCCGCACGCGTGTCGCCCGAGGCCAGCGCGATCACCGGGATACCGCCGGCGCGCAGCGCCGCCGCCTGGGCTTGGCGAAGGTCGAGACCGCCGACGAGCACGAGCCCGAAGTCCAGCGGGCGCCGGCCCCGCGAGCCCGCCAGAGCCCGGTGGACGAACTCGAGCTCGATCGTGAATCCGACCGCCGGACGCGGCGTGCCGAAGTGCGCCGCCAGGCCGTCGTAGCGGCCGCCCTGGGCCACCGGCAGCGCGGCGCCGTCGGCGTAGGCCTCGATCACCAGCCCCGAGTAGTACTGCCAGTCCCGCAGAATGCCCAGATCGACCAGGACGGCGTCGTGCAGGCCTTCCTGATCGAGGAGCTCCAGCAAGCGGGCCATGCGCGCGCACGCCGGCGCCGCCGCCGGGACGGTGGCGGCAATCTGTTCGACGATCTCCGCGTGGCCCCGCATCGCCGGCAGGCCCGCGACGAGCTCCCGCGCGGGTCCGTCGATCCCGAGGGCGTCCGCCTCGGCGCGCCAAGCCACCAGATCGCGGCCCTCGGCGGCGCGCGCCAGACGGCCGCGCGCCTCGGGGGGCACGCCGAGCGCGTCGAGCACGGCGTCGGTCACCGAGACATCGCCGAGGCCGATTCGCGCGTGCTCGAGCCCGGTGGACCGCAGCGCGTCCCACAGCAGCAGGACCGCTTCGGCGTCAGCCTCGGGTCCGTCGGCCCCGACGAGCTCTGCACCGGCCTGCCGGTGCTCCGACGCCACGGGCTTGCCCGGCTGGGGGACGCGGAAGCTGGGACCTGTGTATGAAACCCGGATCGGACCCGGGTGCTCGGACAGGCGGGTGGCGATTAGCCGCGCCACCGGAATGGTCATGTCGGGGCGCAGGACCAGCACGCGCCCGGCTTCGTCGAACAGCCGGTAGGCACGGTCCAGTCCCCCGCTGTCGGCGCGCTCGAGCTGGTGGGCAAACTCGACCACGGGCGTGCGCACCTCCCGGTAGCCGTAGCGGGCGAACGTGGCACGCAGATCGTCCTCGACCGCGCGCAGCTCCGCCGCCTCGACCGGCAGCACGTCTCGCGCGCCGCTGGGCAGCTGCCCGGCGGCCGGCTGTGCGGCGTCAGTCGGCGACACGCTCGATCTGCGCGCCGAGCGCGCGCAGCCGCTCATCGATCCGCTCGTAGCCCCGGTCGATCTGCCGGACGTTGCCGATCGTCGTCACGCCGCCGGCCACGAGCCCCGCGATCAGCATGGCCATGCCGGCGCGGATATCGGGGCTCTCGACGCGCTCGCCGTAGAGTTGGGAGGGGCCGCTGATGACCGCGCGGTGCGGATCGCAGAGCACGATCCGTGCTCCCATCGCAACGAGTTTGTCGACGAAGAACAGGCGGTTCTCGAACATCTTCTCGAAGATCATCACGGTGCCGTGGGTCTGCGTCGCCACGGCGACCGCGATGCTGGTGAGGTCCGCGGGAAAGGCCGGCCAGATTCCGTCGTCGATCTTCGGGATCGCCCCGCCCTCGTCGGCCATCACCCGCAGATCCTGGTTCGGCGGAACGCGCACGGTCGACCCGTCGACCTCGACGTGGATGCCGAGGCGCTGGAAGGTCAGCAGGATCATTCGCAGGTCTTCAGGGCGGGTATCGACGATCTCCAGATCCGAACCGGTGATGGCTCCCAGGCCGATAAACGACGCGATCTCGATGTGGTCGGGACCGATGCGGAACCGCCCGCCGTGCAGGCGGTCGACGCCTTCGATGCGCATCACGTTGGTGCCGATCCCCTCGATCCTGGCCCCGAGGGTCACCAGGAAGCGCGCCAAGTCCTGCACGTGCGGCTCGCTTGCGGCGTTCTCGATCACGGTCATGCCGGGCGCGAGCACGGCCGCGCACAGCACGTTCTCGGTCGCGGTCACCGACGCCTCGTCGAGGAAGATGTCGGCGCCGCGCAGCCCGGTCGGGGCGGAGATGACATAGCTGCGGCCCGAGTCGACGTCCGCGCCCAGCCGACGAAACGCCAACATGTGGGTGTCGACCCTCCGGCGCCCGATGAAATCGCCGCCCGGAAGGGCCGTCTCGACCTTCCCGCACCGCGCCAGCAGCGGGCCTGCGACCAGCAGCGATGCGCGCAGGCGCCCGGAGAGCTCGGGGTCGATCGCGGTGCGGCGGATGTTGTCCGCGCGTAACACCAGCGTGTTCGGACCGTCCTCGCGCACCGAGACCCCGATGTCGTCGAGCAGCGCGACCATCGTGTGCACGTCGACGATCTGCGGGACGTTGTCGAGGACGACCTCTTCGTCGGTCAGCAGACAGGCCGCGAGGATGGGCAGTGCGGCGTTCTTGTTGCCCGCGGGGATGACGGTCCCCGCGAGGGGTCGGCCGCCTTCAATGACGAACTTCTGGTTCACGGATTTGGACCGTATCAGGACATCAGTCCACGGACCCCGGCCGCGAGGGATTCGAGATCGGATTCGCTCGTGAAGAACCCCAGCGAGGCCCTCAGGGCGGGCGGGGCGACGAGCCAACGCAAGCACACACCCGCGCGCATCACGCCCCAGAAGGCCGCCTCCGGATCCCGTCCCCCGGGCACGAACACCACCAAGCCCGCCTGAGGGCCGGGCGGCGTGAGGATACCGACCCCATCGACGTCGGCGAGTGCAGCGCGGGCCGCCAGCTGGTTGCGTTGCACGCGCGCATAGATCTCCGCCCACCCCAGACGCTCGAGCCAGGTGAGTCCGGCCAGCCACCCGTGCGCAAGCAGCAGCGGCGCGGTCGAAATCTCGTAGCGGCGCGCCTGGGGATACAGGGTCAGCCGCCCGTCGGGCTGGTGGTCGATGCCCGCCTCATAGGCGCAGAAGGTCAGATCGACGCGCTCGCGGGTCGCGGCGGGGATCCACAGTGCCCCGAGCCCCTCGGGCCCGAGCAGCCACTTCTGGGCCGGGAACGCATATGCGTCCACACCCAACACCGCTGCGTCGACGGGGATGGCGCCGACCGACTGGGCGCCGTCGACGACGACCAGCGCATTCGCGGCGTGCCCCGCACGGCCGGCGCCGGCGATGTCGAGCACCGCCCCGGTGCACCAGGACACGTGCGAGAGCGCGACCAGTCGCGTCCGGTCGGTGAGGTGCTTCCGGACGGATCCTCAAGGTCGAGTTCAGCCTGAGCTCTTGTCAGTCTGGTCACCGTGAGGCCGTACCGGCGGGCGACCACGGCGATCGGCAAGCTCAGGCCGGGATGCTCGAGCTCCGTGGTGATGATGTGGTCCCCGGGGCGCCAGTCGATGCCCCAGATCACGATGTTGAGGCCGGTCGTCGTGTTGGTGGTGATCGCCATATCGTCGCCGTCCGCGCCCACCACCGCCCCGGTGGACACGCGCAGCTGCGCCAGGACCTGCTCGGTGACCTCCACCCCCTCCGGACCCATCCGTGCGATGTGTGGCTGCGACGTAGCCGCATCGCTGATGGCCCGGGCGACCGGGACCGGCAGGGGCCCTGTGCCCCCGGTGTTGAGATAGACCTGTGCGTCGAGCAGCGGGAGCTCCGCCCGGACGGCCGTGAGATCGAATGCCATGCCCTGTACCGTACCGGCCGCTCACCCGCCGCCGCCGCGGCCCGCGGCTAGAAGGGCGCCCCGTCCTCGTCGGACTCGGACGGCTCGGCCTTGACGGTCAGCTCCTCGATCCGCTGCTGCGCGCGCGCCAGCCGCTCGCGGCAGACCGCCAGCAGGGCTTGGCCCTGCTCGAACAGGCGCACGGCCTCCTCCAGACCGACATCACCGCCCTCGAGCCGGGCGACGACCTCGTCGAGCCGGGCGAGCGCCTGCTCGAAGGTGGTCTGGTCCGGTACCTCGGTCATGTGTGGGTCTCCTTGACTGTCACCGCCGCCCGTCCGTCCCGCAGCTCAAGCTCGAGGTCGGCGCCGGCATGCAGCTCGGCGGCCGAGACCACCGGCCTGCCGCTGGCAGGGTCGCGAACGATCGCATATCCGCGTTGGAGCGTGCGCGATGGCGAGAGCGCCTCGAGGAGGCCGGCAGTCGCCGCGACCCGCTGGGCGGCTACGAGCATCTGGGCCTGCGCCGCCCGTGCCAGTCGATCGCCGGCGACCGGGACCACCAGGGCCGACGCGTCGGCGACGCGTCGCACCGCGGGGGCGAGCCGGGCCTCCGCGGCACCGACCTGCGACGCGGACCGGTGCTCGACCGACCGGAGTCCGGCGATCAGCCCGAGCGTGCGCTGGCCGACCGCCGCCGCGCTTGCGTCGCGCGTGCGCCCGAGCCCGCGGACGAGCCCGCGGGCCGCGTCGTTGAGCCGGGTCTCCAGTGCCGCGCGATCGCCGACGACCGCCTCGGCGGCGGCCGTCGGCGTCGAGACGCGCAGATCGGCGACCAGATCGCAGACGGTGACGTCCTTCTCGTGCCCTACCGCGCTCACCACGGGCGCACGGGAGGCGGCGACGGCACGGCAGAGCCGCTCGTCGTTGAACGCCATCAGATCCTCGAGTGGGCCTCCGCCCCTGGCGATTACGATCACCTCGACCTCGGGGATCGCGTTGAGCGCATCGAGCGCGCGCATGATCGCACGCGGTGCCGCGGCACCCTGGACCGGCACGTCAGCGAGGACGACATCGGCCGGAAAGCGGGCCCACAGGTTGTTGAGCACGTCGTGCCGGGCGGCGCCAACGGCGCTGGTGATCAGGCCGATCCGCCGTGGGACCAGCGGCAGCGGCCGCTTGCGTGCATCGGCGAGCAAGCCCTCGGCAGCCAGACGGGCCTTGATGGCCTCGATCTGCGCTAATAGCGCCCCCTCGCCGGCCGGCTCCATGCGCTCGATCCGCATCGACACCTGCGCGCGCTCGGCCCAGAACTCAACGCGGCCGTAGGCGTAGACCAAGCTTCCGTCCAGCGGACGGGGCACGAGCCGCTCGAAGAGCACCGCACGCATCGATGCGTCGATCTGGTGCCGGTCGCGGAGGGTGAAATAGACCTGCCCCCCGCGCTGACGAAGGTTCTGCAGTTCGGCCTCGACCCACACGCTGGGAATTCCCCTCCAGCCGCCGACCGAGCGCAGCGGTGATCTCCTGCACCGCCCACACCTGGCGGGCGCCGACGAGCTTCACCCCAGTTGCCGACCGAGAATGTCGGCCGCGGTCACGCCACTGGTGACCGCACCCTCAAGTGACGGATGGGTCGTGAACTCCCCGGCCAGGATCACGTTGGGCACCCGCGTCCGCGGACCGGGCAGGTTACGCCGGACGCCGGCAAGCGGGCGGAACTGCGCAAACGGATGGCGCACGACCCCGAGCGACTGGGCGACCTTGGCCCACGGGAACGCCGGGTTCCAGCGGTGGACCTGCCGCTCGACCGCATCCTCGATGCCCGCCGCCGTGGCTTCGGAGTCGCCGACGCTCGTGGCGAGGACGATGTGCGGACCGCCGATCGCGCCGTGCCGGTTGACGTTGGTCGTCTGGCACAGCAGATCGATGCGAGGGGCAATCCCGGGGTCGGGCTCGGCGTTCAGGAGGATCACCCGGCCCTGGTAGAGCGAGTGGTCCAGCGCGAACCGGGCGCTCGTCACAGACGCACCCTCGGTCGGGATGCGCCCGGCTGCTTCCGGATCCAGCGGGCTCAACAGCGTCCGCGCGGACGGCGCGTCGACCGCGAGCACCACCGCCCGGGCGTGGATCTGGCGCAGATCCTCCAGGCGCACGCCGGTCACCGGTCCATCGGCCTCGCGAACGAGGGCTGCGACGCCGCTGCCGAACTCGAAGTTGCCGCCGGCCTGGCGCACCGCCCCGGCCGCCCAATCGGCCACCATCCCCAGCCCGTCGGACGGGAGCACCGCCGGACCGCGCACCAGCATCGAGAACAGGAACTGGAAGTAGCCCGGATCGGCCGCGAGCGTGCGGTCCAGGAAGATCACCCCGAACAGCGGGCGGAACACCGCCTCGATGGCCTGCTGCGAGAAGCCCTTATCGAGCAGATAGGCCTCGGTCGTCGGCGCGACGCCATCGCGCGCGAGCAGCGTCCGCGGCGGCACGAACCGCAACTCCGCGGCGAGCCGCGCGAAGCGAGCCCGATCCGCGGGCGACAGCGCCCCGAAGCGGAGCGCAGACTTCGGCGAGGCCGACAACTGGGACCACTGCGTGCCGTCGAAGAACGCGCCGCCACCGGCGAACGGGCGCAGATCCTCACCGGGAATCCCCACCTCGCGCACGAATGCCTTGAACGCCGGATAGGCAGAGAACGCAACCTGGAACCCGCGATCCACTGGCCGTCCCTCGTGCCAATCGGTGCGGGCGCGCCCGCCGGGACCGGCTCGGCCTCGACCACGCGGACCGAGTACCCGGCGCGCGCGAGCCGCAGGGCGCTGGCGAGTCCCGGCAAGGCCCGCGCCGACGACAACGACATCGACGCTGATGTGATCCCGCTCGCTCATGCGTCGATGCTACCAATGGACGCCACAAACGGCGCGATCAGCCCGACGCCCGGAACCAAACACACAACGCCGCCGTTCTCACGTTCGAGAACGGCGGCGTAGAAATAACCCGGCAGCGACCTACTCTCCCGCGAGTCTACACTCGGAGTACCATCGGCGCGGAGAGGCTTAACTGCTCTGTTCGGAATGGGAAGAGGTGTTTCCCTCTCGCAATAGCCACCGGGAAGTCGTGAGGGCATACCCTCAAGACTGCATAGGACATGTAGGTGTGCGAATTCTTATGTCAAGCCCTCGGCGGATTAGTACCGGTCTGCTCCACGCGTTGCCGCGCTTCCACATCCGGCCTATCAACCAGGTGGTCTACCTGGGGCCTTACCCTCTCTAGGAGGTGGGAAGTCTCATCTTGAGGTGGGCTTCCCGCTTAGATGCTTTCAGCGGTTATCCCGTCCGAACGTAGCTAGCCAGCAGTGCCGTTGGCACGACAACTGATACACCAGAGGTTCGTCCATCCCGGTCCTCTCGTACTAGGGACAGCTCCTCTCAAACTTCCAGCGCCCACTGCAGATAGGGACCGAACTGTCTCACGACGTTCTGAACCCAGCTCGCGTACCGCTTTAATGGGCGAACAGCCCAACCCTTGGGACCTACTCCAGCCCCAGGATGCGACGAGCCGACATCGAGGTGCCAAACCTTCCCGTCGATGTGGACTCTTGGGGAAGATAAGCCTGTTATCCCCGGGGTACCTTTTATCCGTTGAGCGACGGCAATTCCACTCTCTACCGCCGGATCACTAAGGCCCACTTTCGTGCCTGCTCGACCTGTCAGTCTCGCAGTCAAGCTCCCTTATGCCTTTACACTCTACGCACGATTTCCAACCGTGCTGAGGGAACCTTTGCGCGCCTCCGTTACATTTTGGGAGGCGACCGCCCCAGTCAAACTGCCCACCTGACACTGTCCGGAAGCCGGATCACGGTCTTCCGTTAGAAACCCAGAACGCTCAGGGTGGTATCCCAAGGGCGGCTCCACAGGAACTGACGTCCCTGCTTCACAGCCTCCCACCTATCCTGGACAAAGCGTCCCAAATCCCAATATCAAGCTGCAGTAAAGGTCCACGGGGTCTTTCCGTCTTGCAGCGGGTACCCGGCATCTTCACCGGGACTACAATTTCACCGAGTCCTTCGTTGAGACAGCGCCCAACTCGTTACGCCATTCGTGCAGGTCGGAACTTACCCGACAAGGAATTTCGCTACCTTAGGACCGTTATAGTTACGGCCGCCGTTTACCGGGGCTTGGTTTCGAAGCTTCGCGCGAACGCTAACCCCTCCACTTGACCTTCCGGCACCGGGCAGGCGTCAGCCCCTATACGTCGTCTTTCGACTTCGCAGAGACCTGTGTTTTTGGTAAACAGTCGGTTGGGCCAATTCTCTGCGACCCCCTCGGGCTCGAGGCGCAAGGCCTGTCACCCTATCGGGGCGTCCCTTCTCCCGAAGTTACGGGACAATTTTGCCGAGTTCCTTAACGAAGGTTCTCTCGATCACCTCGGTATGCTCTACCTACCCACCTGTGTCGGTTTTGGTACGGGTGCGTTCCCACTCCCTAGAGGCTTTTCTCGGAGGCATGGAATCAGCGACTTGCCGGATCTCTCCGACCGACATCCCCTCTCGGACTGAGTGGTTCCCGGATTTTCCTAGGAACCGTCCTACCGGGTTGTCCCTGGTCGACCAGCGCCAGGGTTCGCTTATCCTTCCCCGTCCCCCCATCGGTAATAACGCGGAAGACGAGTACAGGAATATCAACCTGTTGTCCATCGCCTACGCCTGACGGCCTCGGCTTAGGTCCCGACTAACCCTGAGCCGATTAACGTTGCCCAGGAAACCTTGGGTATTCGGTGGACGGGTTTCTCACCCGTCTTTCGTTACTTATGCCAGCATTCTCACTTCTCTGCGCTCCACGGCTCGCTTGCCGCGGCCGCTTCACTGCACAGAGAACGCTCCCCTACCACTCCCTTGCGGAAGTCCATAGCTTCGGTGGCTGGCTTGAGCCCCGTTACATTATCCGCGCACGGAACACTTGACCAGTGAGCTATTACGCACTCTTTAAACGGATGGCTGCCTCTAAGCCAACATCCTGGTTGTCTATGCACCCGCACATCGTTTTCCACTTAGCCAGCGCTTGGGGACCTTAGCTGGTGGTCTGGGCTGTTTCCCTCTCGACTACGAAGCTTATCCCCCGCAGTCTGACTCCCATGCTCTGGAGTAGTGGGATTCAGAGTTTGATCTGACTTTGGTAAGCTGGTGAGCCCCCTAGGCCAAACAGTGCTTTACACCCATTACTGAACGCATGAGGCTATACCAAAATATATTTCGGAGAGAACCAGATATAACCGAGTTTGATTAGCCTTTCACTCCTATCCACAGGTCATCCCCGCCGTTTTCAACCGACGTGGGTTCGGCCCTTCACGAGGTCTTACCCTCGCTTCAGCCTGCCCATGGATAGATCACTCGGTTTCGGGTCTACCGCATCCGACTAAATCGCCCTATTCAGACTCGCTTTCGCTACGGCTCCGGTAATCTTAACCTTGCCGGATACGAGTAACTCGCCGGCCCGTTATGCAAAAAGTACGCGGTCACTGGGACAAGCCCAGCTCCCACTGGTTGTAGGCACGCGGTTTCAGGTTCTATTTCACTCCCCTCCCGGGGTGCTTTTCACCTTTCCCTCACGGTACTAGTTCACTATCGGTCGCCAGCGAGTACTTAGCCTTGCGGGGTGGTCCCCGCAGATTCCGACCGCGTTTCACGTGCACGGCCGTACTCAGGTATCAACCAGGGAGGTCGAGGGGTTTCGCTTACGGGGCTATTACCTTTTGTAGCCGGCCGTTCCAGGCCGCTCGGCTACCCTTCGACTTTGTAACTCCCCGGACGCTCTGCGGAACGTCCAAGTTGACCTACAACCCCGATTGTGCAAAGCCCGCAGGCAACTAACACCCAACCGGTTTAGGCTAATCCCTTTTCGCTCGCCACTACTCAGGGAATCGAGTTTTCTTTCTCTTCCTCAGGGTACTGAGATGTTTCAGTTCCCCCGCTTGGCTCTACCCGCCCTATGTGTTCAGGCGGGAGTACGCGCGCATTACCACGCGTGGGTTCCCCCATTCGGAAATCCCCGGATCAACGCTTGTTCAGCAACTCCCCGGGGCTTTTCGCAGCCGTCCACGTCCTTCTTCGCCTTCTGGCGCCAAGGCATCCACCGCGTGCCCTTCGTATCTTGACGATAGAGCACACCTACATGCCACTATGCAGTTTTCAAGGTACGTCCCGAATCGGGCCGGAGCCCAATGGGTCGTGCAGCCGAGGCATCCGCGTCACGCCGGCGAGCCGGCCTCTGACGAGGTCCCTCAAAACTGAACAGCATGCCGTCCGCACAGATCTCGAGCGGTACACGCACCCACGACGCGTTTAACTCGATGAGTAACCGCGCGAGGTGCATCGGACGGACTAGGTTGTCGACGTTCTTCTAGGGCTCAGATCTCCCGCGCCCACGAGGGGTCGGGGAGCTCGACGATCGCGTCAGCCCGAAGACCTGGCGATCGGAGCCCTTGTGGTGCAAGCACCACTCCCTAGAAAGGAGGTGATCCAGCCGCAGCTTCCGCTACGGCTACCTTGTTACGACTTCACCCCAATCGCTGACCCCACCTTCGACGGCTCCCTCCCTTGCGGGTTAGCCCACCGGCTTCGGGTGTTGCCAGCTTTCGTGGTGTGACGGGCGGTGTGTACAAGGCCCGGGAACGTATTCACCGCGACGTTGCTGATTCGCGATTACTAGCGACTCCGACTTCATGGAGGCGAGTTGCAGCCTCCAATCCGAACTGAGACCGGCTTTTTGGGATTCGCTCCACCTCGCGGTTTCGCAGCCCTCTGTACCGGCCATTGTAGCACGTGTGTAGCCCAAGACATAAGGGGCATGATGACTTGACGTCGTCCCCACCTTCCTCCGGTTTGTCACCGGCAGTCTCCCATGAGTCCCCGGCCGAACCGCTGGCAACACAGGACAAGGGTTGCGCTCGTTGCGGGACTTAACCCAACATCTCACGACACGAGCTGACGACAGCCATGCACCACCTGTGCATCTGCTCCAGAAGAGGGACGCCTGTTTCCAGGCCTTTCAGATGCATGTCAAGCCTTGGTAAGGTTCTTCGCGTTGCGTCGAATTAAACCACATGCTCCGCCGCTTGTGCGGGCCCCCGTCAATTCCTTTGAGTTTTAGCCTTGCGACCGTACTCCCCAGGCGGGGCACTTAATGCGTTAGCTTCGGCACGGAAAGAGTTGACACTGCCCACACCTAGTGCCCATCGTTTACGGCTAGGACTACCAGGGTATCTAATCCTGTTCGCTCCCCAAGCTTTCGCGCCTCAGCGTCAGTACCGTCCCAGAAAGCCGCCTTCGCCACTGGTGTTCTTCCCAATATCTGCGCATTTCACCGCTACACTGGGAATTCCACTCTCCCCTCCCGGACTCTAGCGTGCCAGTTTCGAATGCAGTCCCGGGGTTAAGCCCCGGGGTTTCACATCCGACTTAACAAGCCGCCTACGCGCTCTTTACGCCCAATAATTCCGGACAACGCTCGCCCCCTACGTATTACCGCGGCTGCTGGCACGTAGTTAGCCGGGGCTTCTTCTGGAGGTACCGTCACCCTGGGCTATTCACCCTGGAAGCTTCGTCCCCCCTGAAAGAGGTTTACAACCCGAAGGCCTTCTTCCCCCACGCGGCGTCGCTGCGTCAGGCTTTCGCCCATTGCGCAAGATTCCCCACTGCTGCCTCCCGTAGGAGTCTGGGCCGTGTCTCAGTCCCAGTGTGGCCGATCGTCCTCTCAGACCGGCTACCCATCGTCGCCTTGGTGAGCCGTTACCCCACCAACAAGCTAATAGGCCGCGGGCCCATCCAAGAGCGGAGGCCTAAGCTACCTTTCCCGACCTTACTTATGCAAGGCCGATTCATGCGGTATTAGCCCGAGTTTCCCGAGTTGTCCCGCTCTCTAGGGCAGGTTGCCCACGTGTTACTCACCCGTTCGCCGCTGTACCCACTCCCGAAGGAGCTTTCTCGCTCGACTTGCATGTGTTAAGCACGCCGCCAGCGTTCGTCCTGAGCCAGGATCAAACTCTCCATGAAGAAAGTATTTGGCCAACCGGGTCCGAACGGACCGGAGGCTGACCGAACTTCAGAAGAGCGCCACCGGCCTCGCGGCAGATGGCGTCCTAGCGTGTCTAGCTTCCGACCGGTCTCGGCTCACGCCGAACGGTCGGAGTAGACGGGGTTCGTGTATGACCTAGTCACTGAATCTCAGGTTGCCCTGGATTCATGTGCATGCTGATCAGTTTTCAAGGAGCACGCCGGATTGCCCGGACTTCACGGTGCCACCTGCGACTTTCGCGACCTCTGCTTGCAGAGGCCCTTCCGCGCGGACGCATTGCGCGTCTCTTACGCGGGGAACCCCAGACTGCTCGGGTCAGACGTGCGAAGTCTCAAGCGACTGTCCTGCTCGAATCGGGGTACCTCCCCGATCGGCCTGTAGATGATGCTCTTCTGACACATCCATGTCAAGGGCGTCCGGTGCCCTTTTTCCGGGGATTCACACCAGCCGGACAAAGCGGCGCTTACCGGCCCGCAAAATGCGCCCACGCAGGGCAGATGCAGGCAGATCGAGCACCCCAAGCGCCTCTCCGTCGAGGGCGACCCCCCCCTGCTGGATCAGCCTGCGGGCCTCGCTGCGCGACCCGATTCCAAGCGCGTCAACCAGCAGCGCGGGCAGATGGATCTCCCCGTCGGCGAGGGCGAACTCCGGTACGTCGTCCGGGGCCGCCCGGTCGCGCACCACCCGGTTGAAATGCTCCTCGGCCGCCGCGGCCGCCGCGGGGCCGTGGAAGCGGGTGACCACCAAGCGGCCGAGGCGGCGCTTCTCCTCGCCCGGGTGGCCCGCCGGCGCCGGTTCGGCCGGGAACATGAGCCGGTAGTACTCCTGCATGAGTGCGTCCGGGATGCTCATCACCTTGCCGAACTGCTCTTCGGGGCCGTCGGTGACGGCGATGTAGTTGCCCAGCGACTTGCTCATCTTCTGGACGCCGTCGGTTCCGGGCAGGATCGGCATGGTCATGACGACCTGCGGGGCCATCCCGTAGCGGGCCTGGATGTCACGCGCGAGCATCAGGTTGAACAGCTGGTCCGTGCCACCGAGCTCGACGTCGGCCTCCAGGGCGACCGAGTCGTAGGCCTGCAGCAGCGGGTACAGCAGCTCGAGCACCGAGACGGGGCGGTCCTCCTGCATACGGGTGGCGAAGTCGTTGCGGCGCAGCAGCTGGTTGATCGTGGCGCGGGAGGCAAGCTCGAACAGCGGCGCCAGCCCCATGCCGGCGAACCACTCCCCGTTGGCGCGCACTTCGGTGCGCTCGGGGTCGAGGATGTGAAAGGCCTGCTCGCGGAATGTCTCGGCGTTGCGCGCGATCTCCGTCTCGGAGAGCATCGGGCGCGTCGAGCTGCGGCCGCTGGGGTCCCCCACTCGCGCCGTCCAGTCGCCGATCACCAGCACCGCCGTGTGGCCGGCATCCTGGAACTCGCGCAGCTTACCCAGTACCACGCAATGCCCGAGGTGAATGTCCGGCGCGGTCGGATCGACGCCGAGCTTGACCCGCAAGGGCCGCCCGAGCTCGAGCTTCTCAGCCAGGGCATCGGTACTGGGCTCGCAGTTGATCGCCCGCACGGCCAGTTCCGCGGCGCGCTCGCGGGCCTGCCGACCAGGTCCTGGCTCGCTCACGCGGCGACCCGATGGTCGCTCGTACGGGCGCGGACCCGCGGACCCGACACCCACGGCGAACCGGCGCATGCGTACCGCCACTGGCGCTGCGCGTCGCGCGTGATCCCGATCCGGGGACCCCGCACGACGGCAACGTCGCCACCATCGCCGGGCAACACGCAGACGCCGCCGCCGCGGACCGTGGCCAGCGCGGCCCCGTTGAGCTCACCGGTGATGCCGAAGGCGGCGGCCAGCCGCCCCGGGCCGCGGCACAGGTCCCGATCCGCCGCCACCCCCCGGCGCACCCGCATCAACGCGATCCCGGCGGTGGGCTCCACCGCGCGCAACAGCACCGCCGATCCCTGTCCGGTCGGGCCGCAGACGATGTTCGCGCACCAGTGCAGTCCATAGCTGCGGTACACGTACAGGTGGCCTGGCGGGCCGAACATCACGTCCGAACGCCGCGTCGGGCCACGAAAGCTGTGCGATGCCGCGTCCCAGTGCTCGTACCGCTCGACCTCCACGATGATGCCGGCCGTCCCGTCGTGCTCGATGACGCAACCGATGAGCTCGGGCGCCACCTCTCGGGCGGGGCGCCCGAAGAACTCCGCGCCCAGCGGGGTCACCATCGCGCAACCTCGGCGCGCGCGGCGGCGAGCTGCTCGGCGACGCGAGCGCGTGCGGTGCCGCCGAAGGAGATTTTGGCCTCGACGCTCGCCTGGGCCGTCAGCTCAGGTAGCTCAACATCGGCGAGGCCGGCCTGTGCGATCTCCGCCGGCCCCGCGTCGGCGAGCCCCACACCCCGTGCCAGGCAGGCGCGCACGAGGATCCCGACCGACTCGTGGGCGCGCCGAAACGGCCAGCCGGCACGGACCAAGTGGTCGGCAAGGTCTGTCGCGGCCAGATACCCGTCCGCGCAGGCGGCCGCCATGCGGTCGGTCCGAAAGCGCGCCTCGGCGAGCATGCCCGACAGCGCCGGCAGCAGCGCGTCGACGCGTGTCCACCGCGTCGAACAAGAAATGCTTGTCATCCTGCAGGTCCTTGTTGTAGGCCAGGGGCAGCTTGGCCAGCAGCGACTGCAGACCGGCATAGTCGGCGACGAGCCGGCTTGCCTTGGCACGCGCCAGCTCGGCGGCGTCAGGATTCTTCTTCTGGGGAAGCATCGAGGACCCGGACGTAAAGGCGTCCGAGAGCTCCACGAAGCCGATCTCCTCGCTCGCCCACAGCACCAGCTCCTCGCCCAACCGCGACAGGTGCACGCACAGCGTCGCCGCGGCGTGCAGGTAGTCGGCCAGGGCGTCCCGTGTGGCGACGCTGTCGAGGCTGTTGGGCGTGGGCCGGGCGAAGCCGAGCGCGGCGGCGGTGCGCTGGCGGTCGATCGGGAACCCGACCCCGGACAACGCCCCGGACCCCGAGCGGCGACTCGGACAGGGCGTGCTCGCGGACCCAGCCGAACCGGCGCTGGTCGCGGATCAGCATCTGCACGTAGGCGAGCAGGTGATGCGCGAGCCGCACGGGCTGTGCGCGCTGCAGGTGTGTGTACCCCGGCAGGAGCGTGTCGAGGTGGCGTTCGGCCTGCTCCAGCAGGACCTCGGCCAGCGCGGTGAGCGCCACGCGCTGCGCGTCGACGGCGTCCCGCGAGGTAGAGCAGCACGTCGGTGGCGACCTGATCGTTGCGGCTGCGGCCGGTGTGCAGCCGCCGGCCGGCGTCGCCGACCAGCTCGGTGAGCCGGCGCTCGACGGCGGTGTGGATGTCCTCGTCGGACGGCTGGACGTCGAAGGTCCCGTCACGGAACTCGGCCTCGATGCGTTGGAGCCCGTCGGCGATGGCCCGCCCGTCATCCGCGCTGAGCACCCCCGTCGCGACCAGCATCTGCGCGTGAGCCCGCGAGCCGGCGATGTCCTGTGCCCACATGCGCGAGTCGACCGCAAACGAGGCGTTCAGGCGGTCGAACGCGTCCGCCGGGCCGCCGGCGAAGCGTCCGCCCCACAGCCGCGTGCCGTCGCTCACCGCGCCACCGCGGCGGGATCACGGGTGAGTACGCTCGTCAGCGCGCGGCAGACCTGGTCCACCTGGTCCTCGGTCATCTCGGGGAAGAACGGCAGCGCGATCGTCGAGGCGCTGATCGCCTCGGTCACCGGCAAGCTGCCCGGCCGGTAGCCGAACGCGTCCTGGTAGAACGGCTGCAGGTGGATGCACGGCAGGTATGGCTTGGCGGAGATGCCGAGCTCGTCGAGCTGGGAGATCACCGCATCGCGGTCGATGCCGGGCGCCAGGCGGGGCGCATAGACGAACCACGACCGGCGCTGCGGGCCCTCGTACATCGGCGTGACGTTGGGAATGTCCCGCACGCGCTGCTGGTACCAGCCGGCGACCTGCGCGCGCCCGGCCTGCATCTGGTCCAGGTGCTCGAGCTGAGCGACGCCGATCGCCGCATGGACGTCCGAGAGGCGGTAGTTGAACCCCAGCCGGGAATGCACCAGCCAAGCCCCGTCGTCGCTGCGCCCCTGGTTGGACAGGCTCTTGAGCAGCCCCGCCAGCGCGTCGTCGTCGGTCAGGACCACCCCGCCCTCGGCCGTGGTCAGCTGCTTGTTGGCATAGAAGCCGTACACGGCCGGGTGGCCCCAGCCGCCGAGCTTCTTGCCGTCGTAGTCGCCGTCGATCGTCTGGCAGGCATCCTCGACGATCGCCAGGCCGTGCCGCTCGGCGATGTCGATCAATGCGGGGATCTCGGCGGGGTAGCCGAAGATGTCCACGATCACCAGCGCCTTCGTGCGCGGGGTGATGGCCGCCTCAACGGCTGCCGGATCGATGTTGAACGTCTTGGGATCGACTTCGGCGAAGACCACGTCGGCGCCGGTGAACAGCACGGCGTTGGCCGAGGCGACGAACGAGAACGACGAGGTGACCACCTCGTCGCCGGGCCCGATTCCCGCGGCATGCAGGCACATGTGCAGGCCGGCCGTGCCGCTGACGAGCACGCGACCGCATGCCGCACCCCGATGCGCTTGGCCCAGTCGCGCTCGAAGCGCGCCAGCATCGGCCCCAGCGAGAGCTGGCCGCGAGCGCAGCACCTCAAGCACGAGCTCCTCCTCGCGCGCCGCCGATCACCGGCCTCGCGAGCGGGATGCGCGGCTGCCCGCTCGTCACGGAGCGGATCCGGTGTTGGCAGCCTGGCGTGAGCGGCGGCGCACGCCGTACTCAAGCCAGTCGACCAGCGCGTCCCAGGACGCCTCGATCACGTTCTCGGCGACCCCCATCGACGCCCCAGGTCTCCTCGCCGTCGGAGGAGTCCAGCAGCACGCGCGTGACCGCGCCGGTGCCCTTGTCCTCGTCGAGGATCCGGACCTTGAAGTTGACCAGCTCGATCTCGCGCAGCTGCGGGTGGACGCTCGGCTCGATCGCGGCGCGCAGGGCGGTGTCGAGCGCGTTGATCGGGCCGTTGCCCTCGGCCGGTCGCGCACGACGCGCTCGCCGTCGATGCACGATCTTGATCGTCGCCTCGGTCGACACCCGTCCGTCGGCGCGCTTCTCGGTGATCACCCGGCAGCGCTCGAGGCGTGAACAGCGGCCGGTACGACGCCGGTCTCGCGCTCGCATCAGCAGCTCGAACGACGCCGTCGGCCGCCTCGAACTGGTAGCCCTCGTGCTCGAGCTCCTTGAGGCGCGCCGATGACCCGCGGCGCGTCGTCGCCCTCGACGGTCGATCCCCAGTCTCGCGCGCCTTTGCGACGATCGTCGCCGCGGCCGGACAGCTCGGAGACCAGCACGTCGCGCTCGTTGCCGACCACCGCCGGGTCGATGTGCTCGAAGGTCCGCGCGTCGGCGTGCACGCCGGCGACGTGCATGCCGCCCTTGTGGGCGAAGGCGTTGCGCCCGACGTACGGCGGCCCAGGTGTCGGGCGTGCAGGTTGGCAGTCTCGTCGACGAAGTGGCCGATCGCGGTCAGCTCGGTCGAGCCGTCGTCGGGCAGAGCCGCGTAGCCCATCTTCAGCTGCAGGTCGGGGATGATCGAGACCAGGTTGGCGTTGCCGCAGCGCTCGCCGTAGCCGTTGATCGTGCCCTGCACCTGCGCGCGCCCTCGACCACGGCGGCCAGCGAGTTGGCCACCGCGCAGCTCGGCGTCGTTGTGGGTGTGGATGCCGAGCGGCGCGTCCGGTAGCGCCGCGCCGACCACGGTGCGCACGGCGTCGGCGATCTGGTGCGGCAGCGTGCGCGCCGTTGGTGTCGCACAGGCGATCCAGCTCGCGCCCCGGCGTCGGCCGGCCGCCCGCAGGCACTCGAGCGCGTAGTCGGGGTCGGCGCGAAGCCGTCGAAGAAGTGCTCGGCGTCGAAGATGACCTCGCTTGCCCTGCGCCGACCAGGAACGCCACCGACTCGGCGATCATCGCGCAGGTTCTCCTCGCGGTCGACCTTGATCGACCTTCTCGACGTGCAGGTCCCAGGTCTTGCCGACGAGCGTGACGACCGGCGCGAAGGACTCCGCCAGCACGCGATCAGCGCCGGGTCGTCGGCCGCCGTCACGCCGCTGCGCCGGGTCATCCCGAACGCGGCGATCTCGCGTCTCGCCGCAGATCGATGCCCGTCCAGCAGCGTCGAACAGCTCCGCGTCCTTGGGTTCGAGCATCGGGAAGCCGGCCTCGATCATGTGCATGCCGAGCTCCTCCAGGCGGTGCGCGACGCGCAGCTTCTCGTCGACCGAGAGGCGTCATTCCTTCACGCTGCATGCCGTCGCGCAGGGTCGTGTCGTACAGAGTATCGATTCCATGGCTTACCGCTTGGCCTGTTCGGGCACGGCGACGTACGTCGAGCCACTCGCGGAGCGCTGGTCGCGCCCGAGGGTGCGCCGTCGAAGAGCGCTCCTGCAGGCGGCGCGTGATCTGCCCGGGCTCGCCGATCCGGTGGTCGTCGACCTCGCGCATCGGGCACGACCTCGGCGGCGGTGCCCGTGACAGAACACCTCGTCGGCGAGGTAGAGCTCGGCGCGGGCGATGTTGCGCTCGATCACTGGGAGCCGAGGTCCCTGGCGATCTGGATGATCGAGTCGCGCGGGTGATGCCGTCGAGGATCGAGGCGCTGACCGGCGGCGTGATCAGCTCGCCGTCGCGCACGATGAAGATGTTCTCGCCCGAGCCCTCGCAGACGTGGCCGTGCGTCGTCGAGCAGGATCGCCTCCTCGTAGCCGGCCTTGAGGGACTCGACCTTCGCGAGCACGCTGTTGAGGTACTGGCCGCCGGCCTTGGCGTGCGGGATCAGCGAGTCGTGCCGATGCGCCGCCAGGTCGAGGCCTTGGCGCGCATGCCGTGCGCTTGCCCGTCCTCGCCGAGGTAGGCGCCCCACTCCCAGCGGCGATCGTCGACATCGACCGGCGCGTCGAGCGGGTTCAGCCCCATCTGCGCCGTAGCCGCGGAAGACGATCGGGCGGATGTAGCAGGAGCGCAGGCCGTTGCGCGCGATCAGCTCGTGCGTCGCCTGCGCGCAGCTCCTCGTGCCGTACGGGATCGGCATGTAGTAGAGCTCGGCCGAGCGCGCGAGGCGCTCGAGGTGCTCGCGCGTGGCGGAACACCGCCGGGCCCTCGGTGTCGTAGCAGCGGATCGCCCTCGAATACGCCGGTGCCGTAGTGAAGGCCGTGCGTCAGGACTGGACCTTGGCGTCCTCCCAGGCGACGACTCGCCGTTCATCCAGATGAGGTCGGTGCTCCAGTGCACTGCGCTCCTTCAGCACGTGTTCGAGCACTGTCCTGGGTCGCCTCCGCGTGCCCGCCGTCGCCGCCCAGGTCGGGCGTGCGCAGGCCCCCGGCGAGCGCCTGTTCGACGGCCGCTTCCAGCCGCGGCCGCGCCGGTGCAGCCCAGCCAGTGGCGCAGCATCATCGCCGCCGAGAGCAACATCGCCAGCGGGTTGGCCATCCCTTGCCGGCGATGTCCGGCGCGGAGCCGTGCACCGGCTCGATAGAGCCGCGGCCGTGCCCGTCGCCCAGGCTCGCTGCGGCAGCATGCCGATCGAGCCGGTGATCATCGCCGCCTCGTCGGTGAGGATGTCGCCGAACATGTTCTCGGTGACGATCACGTCGAAGTGCGCCGGGCGGGCGACCAGCTGCATCGCGGCGTTGTCGACGAGCATGTGCTCGAGCGCGATGTCGGGGAACTCGCGCGCGTGCGACCTCGCTGACGACCTCGCGCCACAGGCGCGAGGTCTCCAGCACGTTGGCCTTGTCGACGCGGGTGACCTTGCCGCGTCGGCCGGCGGCGCCGAAGGCGGCCGCGCGCGATGCGCTCGATCTCGGCCGCGCGTGTACGCGCAGATCGTCGGAGGCGCGATCGCGCCGTGCGGGTCTTCTCGCCGAAGTAGATCCCGCCGGTCAGCTCGCGCACGACGAGCAGGTCGGTGCCCTCGATGCGCTCGCGGCCGCAGCGGGCTGGCGTCGTACAGCGCCGGCAGCGGCTTGACCGGGCGCAGGTTCGCGAACAGCCCGAGCCCCTTGCGCAGGCCGAGCAGCCCCTGCTCGGGCGCGGCTTGGCCGGGTCGGTCGTGTCCCACTTCGGGCCGCCGACCGCGCCGAGCAGCACCGCGTCGGCCGCCTGGCAGGCGCGCAGGGTCTCGTCGGTCAGCGCGGTGCCGTGCGCGTCGATCGAGCAGCCGCCGATCAGCTCCTCCCGCCAGGTGATCGACAGCCCCGCGTCGGCGGCCACGATCTCCACGGCCCGGATCGCTCGGCAATCACCTCTGGGCCGATGCCGTCACCGGGCAGCACCACTACGTTGACCTCGCGCACACCCACCTCCGGCAGGAAACTTGGACTCGGTTGGACCGCGCGCGAGGCTACCATCCCGCAGGCGTCGCGCTCGCCGGGCGCACGCGCGCGCAGTGCCGCCAACTGGCCGCCCGGACGGCAGCCGGGCGGCGTCGGTCAGGCGAACATCGCGGTCGACGGCCCCGACCGCTCGCGCGTTTGCTCGTAGTCGGTGATCGCCTGTTCGTTGGCGAGCGTCAGCGCGATGTCGTCCCAGCCGTTGAGCAAGCGCTCGCGGACATCGGGCTCGATCGCGAATCCGAATCGCTGGCCGTCGGGGGCGACGACCTCGTTGGCCGTCAGGTCGACCGTCACTGTGGCGCCGGGCACCGCGGTCGTCTGGTCGATCAGGGCGCGCACCTGCTCCTCGGGGAGCACGACCGGCAGCAGGCCGATCTTGGTGCAGTTGGTGCGGAAGATGTCGGCGAAGCTCGGCGCGATCACCGCGCGGAAGCCGTAGTCCTCGAGCGCCCACGGAGCGTGCTCGCGCGAGGACCCGCAGCCGAAGTTGCGCTCGGCAATCAGGACCGGGCGCCGGCGTACTCGGGCCGGTTGAGCGGGAAGTCGTCCTCCTTGCGCCAGTCGTAGAACAGGAACTCCCCGAAGCCGGTGCGCTCGATGCGCTTGAGGAACTGCTTGGGGATGATCTGGTCGGTGTCGACGTCGGCGCGGTCGAGCGGCACGGCGATGCCGGTGACTGTGGTAAACGGCTGCATCCGCGCCCCCTTATGCCTTGGCCAGTTCGACGTTGAGACTGCGCACATCCACCAGGTGGCCCGTGATGGCCGCCGCGGCGGCCATCGCCGGCGACACCAGGTGCGTCCGCCCGCCCGCGCCCTGTCGGCCCTCGAAATTGCGGTTGGTGGTCGAGGCGCAGCGCTCACCCGGTGACAGGATGTCCGGGTTCATGCCCAGGCACATCGAGCAGCCCGCGTCGCGCCACTCGAACCCGGCGGCGATGAACACCGCGTCGAGCCCTTCGGCCTCGGCCTGCGCCTTGACCTGCATCGAGCCGGGGACGACCATCGCCCGCACGCCGTCGGCGACCTCGCTGGCCGTCGATGACCTTCGCGGCGGCTGCGCAGGTCCTCGATGCGCCCGTTGGTGCACGAGCCGAGAAACACGGTGTCGATGGCGACGTCCTCGAGGGCCTCGCCGCCCTTGAGCCCCATGTACTCCAGCGCACGTCGGGCGCCCTCGCGCTCCATGGCGTCCTCGAAGTCGTCCGGGGTCGGGATGTGGCCGGTGATCGGCGCGACCTGCCCGGGTTGGTGCCCCAGGTGACCATCGGCGCCAGCGCCGCGGCGTCGATGACCTCCTCGCGATCGAACCGTGCGTCGGCGTCGGTCGGCAGCATGCGCCATTGCTCGACGGCCGCGGCGAAGTCCTTCGGTGCGGCCGGGCGGCCCTCGACGTAGGCGAAGGTCGTCTCGTCGGGGGCGATCATCCCGGCGCGGGCGCCCCCCTCGATCGACATGTTGCAGACGGTCATGCGCCCCTCCATCGACAGCGCCGCGGATCGCCGCGCCGGCGTACTCGACCACGTAGCCCTGGGCCCCGGCGACCCCGATCTGGCCGATGGTCCCGAGGATGAGGTCCTTGGCGGCGACGCCGAGGCCGGGCTCGCCCTCGATGCGCACCCGCATCGTGCGTGGGCGGCTCTGCGGCAGCGTCTGGGTCGCCAGCACGTGCTCGACCTCGGTCGTGCCGATCCCGAACGCCAGCGCGCCGAAGGCGCCGTGGGTCGAGGTGTGCGAGTCGCCGCACACGATCGTCATGCCCGGCTGGGTCAGCCCGAGCTCCGGGCCGATCACGTGCACGATGCCCTGCCGGGGCGAACGAATCGAGAACAGGGGGATGCCGAACTCGGCGCAGTTGCGCTCGAGCGCCTCGATCTGCGTCCGCGAGAGCACGTCGGTGATGCCCTTCTCACGGCCGATCGTCGGCACGTTGTGGTCGACGGTGGCGATTGTCCGGTCCGGGCGCCGCACGCGACGCCCGGCCAGGCGCAGCCCGTCGAAGGCCTGCGGCGAGGTCACCTCGTGGACGAGGTGCAGGTCGATGAACAGCAGCGGCGGCCCCTCGGGACCGCCCGCGCGCACCTCGTGCGCTTCCCACACCTTCTTGAAGAGCGTTTTGCCCATCGGTGTCAGACCCCCCCGGCCATCACGCGCTCGCCGTGCCCGGCACGGCGGCTGGCGTCGACCGCTCGCAGGTACGCGACCGCAGTTGCTTCCAGAACATCGGTTGAGACGCCTTGGCCGGAGTAGTTGCGGCCATCGATCTCACAGACCACCCGGGCCTCTCCGAGCGCGTCGGTCCCGCTCGTCACGGCCGAGACCTGGTACTCCAACAGCACCCCGGTGCTGCCGATCGCGGCGTCGATGGCGTGCATCAGCGCGTTGACCGGCCCGTCGCCGGTGCCCGAGCCCTGACGGTGGGCGCCGTCGGCATCGGTGACCGCCACGTGCGCCGTCGGCACCTCGGACGAATGCGTGCTGACCGCGCAGCTCGTCCAGGCGGAACCCGTCGCCGCCCTCGACGCGCATCTCGTCGGAGACCAGCGCCTCCAGGTCCACGCCCGACAGGCGCCCCTTCGGTCGGCGATCTCCTTGAAGCGCGCGAACGCGGCGTTCAGCTCGTCGCGGTCCAGCTCGTAGCCGAGCTCGCGCAAGGCGTGGTCGAGCGCGTGGCGGCCCTGAGTGCTTGCCCAGCACGATCGAGTTCTGCGGCCAGGCCGACGCTCGTGGCGTCCATGATCTCGTAGGTCAGCGGATTCGACAGCACGCCGTGCTGGTGGATGCCGGCCTCGTGAGCGAACGCGTTGCGCCCCACGATCGCCTTGTTGGGCTGGACGACATAGCCGGTCAGGCGGCTCACCAGGCGGCTGGTGCGCGTGATCTCGGTCGTGTCGATGCCGCACCACAGCCCGCCCAGGTCCGCTGCGCGCGTGCGCAGCATCATCACCATCTCCTCGAGCGAGGCGTTGCCCGGCGCGCTCGCCGATGCCGTTGATCGCGCACTCGACCTGGCGGGCGCCGGCCTGGATCGCCCGCCAGCGAGTTGGCCACCGCCAGGCCCAGGTCGTTGTGGCAGTGCACCGAGAGCGTCACGTCGTGCAGCTCGGGCACGCGGTCGTAGAGGTCCAGCAGGAAGCGCTGCGAACTCGGTCGGCATCGTGTAGCCGACGGTGTCGGGCATGTTGATCGTGGTCGCGCCCTCGGCGATCGCGGCGGCGACCACCTCGGCGACGAACTCCGGGTCCGAGCGGGTGGCGTCCTCGCAGCGAGAACTCGACGTCGTCGACGATCGTCCGCGCCAGGCGCACGGCTCGCATCGCGGCCGCCAGGACCTCCGTCGCGGGTCATCGCAGCTTGTGCTCGAGGTGGATGTCGCTGGTGGCGATGAAGGTGTGGATGCGCGGCCGCGCTCGGCGTCCCGGACGGCCTCGCCGGCAACCGTCGATGTCCTTCGTCGTTGGCACGGGCCAGCGCGGCGATGATGACGTCCGGCACCTCGTCGGCGATCGCGCGCACGGCCTCGAAGTCGCCCGGCGAGGTGATCGGGAAGCCCGCCTCGATGACGTCGACGCCGAGTCGCGCAAGCTGGTGGGCGATCTCCAGCTTCTCGCGCGTGTTCAGCGTGATGCCGGGCGACTGCTCGCCGTCGCGCAGCGTGGTGTCGAAAAACTTGACGCGGTTGGCGTCGTTGTTGGGCTGCACTGGGCCAGTGCTCACGTCACGACCTCCCTCGGGTCCTTGACTCGGGCTTCGCATTGGGGCCCGGACGTCCCGGGCATGGAGTGTCGAGCCGTTCCCCCTAGCGGGGGAGCAGGGAAAGGCGCACGAGGAGGCCGCGCAGGAGGTGTGAGCTGCGAGTGGCCGTCAACATGCCGGGGATCTTACCACTCGCGCCAACGCCGTTGTCCCTGGCGGGGCCCGCGGTCCGGGTCTAGGGCTAGGCCGCCGTGGCG